>JBBQEV010000016.1:0-54341 GCA_038321325.1 Solirubrobacterales bacterium | reverse complement strand
GTGGACGTCGAGGTCGTCGCCGTCGAAGTGGGTCGCGACGGCGGTGATGAAGCCGCTGCCGTAGACGTCGACGAGTTCGGTGGTCTTGCCGCCTTGGAGCTCGTAGACGAGGACGCGGTAGCGCGGTGGACGGTTCGGGGTCATGGGCCGCGGGGGTCGCCCGCGGTTGCTGGTAGGCGCAGCATCGGGCTCGGCGCGGGGGTCGGCTGGCGCAGCAGGTCGGCGAGCAGGCTGATCGGATCGACGTTCTGTTGGCGGCTGGTGCGGATCACGCTCATCAGGGTCTGCTGGACGTCGGCGCCGTGGGGGGTGCGGTTGCCGCCCCAGTTCTTGCGGTTGACGACGGCGGGGCGGATCGCCTGTTCGGCGCGCCAGTTGGTCGCCGCGATCCCAGGGGTCTTCAGGAAGGTCAGCAGGTGCTCGCGCTCGTTGGCGAGGTGCTTGAGCAGCTTGCGGTTGGGGGCGTGCGTCGGGTTGCGGGCCAGCAGCGCGTCGATCTGGCAGTCCAGGCGGGCGATCTCGCTGTCCAGGTGCGCCTGGCGGCCCTCGCAGTCTGGTCTTGCGGCGATGATCTCGTCGCGGTCGTCGCGGTCGTCGCGGTCGTCGCGGTCGTCGGTGTTGCCGGCGGCCAGCAGCGGCTGGCTGTCGGCGATCTCCACGCAGGTCGCGTCGATCACGTCGCCGCCGCGGCTGGCGAGCAGGTCCTGGTGGCCGTCGCGGACGGCGAGGCCGTCCAGCAGCAGCCGGCGGACAGCGTGCGGGATCTTGGCCTGCCCGGCGACGGAGTCGCAGATCAGCTCCCCGGCCCGGCGCAAGAGGTGAGCGACACAGGTTTGGTGCCGAGCGTCTGCGAAGCGCCGGTAGGGCGCCCACCCGTCGCGCTCCAGCACACCGGTGAAGCCCTCCCCGAGGACGCCCGCGGCTTGCTCGTAGCCGCGGCCGGGGGCGATCAGGTAGACGGTGACGTCGTCGCCGACGAACACCCACAGCCACTGCCGGCGTCCGCCGACGCGCCAGCCGGTCTCATCAGCAGCGACGGCCGCGCTGGCGCGGACGGCGAGCGTGAGCGCCTGGCAGGTCGGCGCAGCGGCGGCGGCGAGGCGGCCGATCGCGTGATAGAGCCCGCCAGGCGTGACCGACACGCCGAGCCGATCAAGGACCTGGGCGACCTTGCTCATCGGCAGCCCGAGCTCCTTGTTCAGCCACGCCGCAGTCGCGACCGCGTTCGGCCCGATCTGCGAGGCGGCCGCGCCGATCGCGTCACTGCTCTGACCTGGGTGCCTGGCCTGGGCGGGCTTGCCGCAGCTCTTGCAACGCCCGCGGCTGATCCGGAAGCGGCGCACATGCCCCGGCACCCAGACGAGATCCTGCTGGTACTGATCGACCTCGTCCTCGAACGCAAGCTCACCCCGGCAGCACGGGCACGCCTCCGGCAGCCCGACCCGGATCTCCTCATCGACATGATCGGGCACCTGCCGGTGGGCCTTGGCGCCGTACTCCGGGCCGCTCTTGCGCCCCGGACGCTGCGGATCCTTCTTCGGGTCGCCCTTGGAGAACGGCGCCGCCTGACGCTTCCCGGCCCGCCGCGCGGCCTCAAGCTGCACCCGCAACAAGGTGTTCTCCGCCAACAAGCGCTGATTCTCAGCCCCCAACCCCGCCGCACCGGCGTCCGTCCGCGTCGCGCGCAACCGGCCCAAACGCCGCTCGCCACGACCGACTCGACATGAACCACGACGACTCACCACCTGCAAGATTCCCTGCAACCAGCAGGAACCCTGCACCACCTTCCGACGAACCCCGCGCCTTCAAGGACCCGCTAACGCATTACGCCTCGTCCTCGCCGGCCAACGCGATCGCTACGTCGAAGCGCTGAGCGCCTGGCGCTTCTCGCCCGGCGGCCCGGATCGTTGGATCACCTTCCTGAGCGAAGCCGTCGAAGCGGCGGCTCGCGCGTCACAAGGGTTGGCGGACGATGTCGCCGACCTCAAGGCGCGGTGGCACGCCATGAGCAGCTCACCGCTGGGGCGACAGCTCCGCGCGCGCTCATCGAGCACCTCCCCGGAACTCCCATTGTCACCTCCGAGACCGCCGCCGGCGTGCTCGGCCATGCCTGCGAGACGGGCCACGCGGCCGTTGCCGCATCAGAGGAGGACGGTGTTCTCGCGCAGGTCACGCTCGGGCGCCGCAACCGCGCGTGGGAATGCGTGGGACTCGTCGCCCTCGTCGACGATCTCGAACGCCAGCTGAGCGGCGGGGCGATGCGGGTCGCAGACAGCGCTGATCCACGAGCTAGCGTCTCGCTCATGCTCCGCATCGGCATCACGGCCCCAGACTTCACGCTGCCCGACCAGAACGAGAACGAGGTCGGCCTGTCCCACTTCCGAGGGAGGCCTGTCATCCTCTACTTTTACCCCAAGGCCGACACGCCGTGGGCAAACCGCAGTAGATCATCAAGCTACGGGGGTCTCGTCAACTCCCGGCCGTGACCTCGGTCGGTCCCTCGTCGAGCTCCGCGTCGGGCTCGTTGAACAGCTCAAGGTACGGGCTGTATCGGTACAGACGCGAGCGCTTCTGCCCGGTGATCTCGCGCAGCAAGCCGAGTTCCTCGAAGCGAGACACCAATCGGTTGGCCGTGGGAAACGTGATGTCGCATTCCGCGGCCACGTAGTTGACGTTCACGACCGGGTGCCGGTAGAGGGCAGAGAGCAGCTTCAGGCCGTTCGCCCCGCCTGCTTCTTCCATGACGAGTCTACGGTGCCGTTCGCGGAGGTCGAAGATGTGCTCGGCCGTGACCGCTGCCTCGTCGGCGGTAACGGCAACACCTCGCAGGAAGAACGTCAGCCAGCCTTCCCAATCGCCGTTGCGTCGCACAGCCGTCAGGCGGTCGTAGTACTCCGTCCGGTGCAGCTTGAAGAAGTAGCTCAAGTAGAGCAGCGGTCGACCGAGAACGCCGCGATGAACGAGGAGGAAGGTGATGAGCAGTCGTCCCACGCGCCCGTTGCCGTCGAGGAAGGGGTGGATCGTCTCGAACTGGGCGTGCGCCAGCCCTACCTCAAAGAGCATGGGCATGTCCGCGTCAGCGTGGAGGAATGACTCGAAGGCGGCTAGCGCTTCCTTCATCTCCGGTACCGGTGGCGGGACGAACGTGGCTCGGGCGAGTCCGGCCCCAGTGGGACCGATCCAGTTCTGCGTCGTCCGGAAGTCTCCGGGTGTGGCGTGCGCCCCTCGTCCATCCTTGAGGAGTTCGCCATGGATCTCGCGTATCAACCGGAGCGACAGCGGCAGATCGTCGAGCTGGCTGAGTCCGTAGTTCATCGCGCTGATGTAGTTGACGATGTCTCCCACGTCGGCGAAGCGCCCAGGACGCTCCGGTTCCATCTCCGCCTCGAGAAGGTCTTCCAGGGTGCCGAGGCCCCGAACTTGTATTGCGCGCGTGTTCTCGTGGGAATGCAAGCCCGCGGTTACAGCGGTTCGAGCGCCGGCAAGGGGCGCGCCTGATCGCGCGCGCGGACTGCGGTCGGCGGCGAAGACGCCGTCGCCGGCGTGGCTCGATCTGCCCCGCTCATACGATGCGCGCATGCTCGCGATCGGATCCATCGCCACAGACTTCACCCCGTCGAACCAGGATGGAGAGCCCGTGACTCTGTCGTCGCTCAGAGGCAAGCCAGTCGTCCTCTTTTTCTACCCAAAAACCGACACGCCAGGGTAAAACAGCAGTAGCTCGGTATGGCCTCAGCGCAGCTCGACGAGACGCTCGCCCGCCGCGATGGTGCTGACGAGCTGCTCGATCAGTGGCTCGAACCACGCGAGCAGCGACGCTCGACTCGTGTTGCCGAGCCTGACCCAGACGACCACGGGGGTTGGCTCGCCGAGCGGACCCGGGTTGACGAAGTCCTGGTCCTTGGTCACGAGGACCGCCTCATGCTGGAGCGCGTAGCGCCACAGGTCGTGATCCGGCGCACTGGCCATGCTGATGTCGTGGACGTGCTCGGCATCGTGCCCGTGCTCGGCGAGCACCCGCGCGAGCGCAGGCGGCAGCTGCGCGTCGACGAGGAACCGCAAGCGTTACCCCGTCAGGAGAACGGCGTGGTCGGCCTGGGCCGCGGCGTACGCCAGGCACGCTCGGATGTCGTCGGCCTCGAGGTAGGGGTAGTCCTCCAAGATCTCCGCTTCCGTCGCGCCGTCGGCGAGCAGCGAGAGGACGTCAGAGACACGGATGCGAAGCCCGCGGATCGCGGGTCGGCCGTGGACGACAGCCGGGTCGACCGTAATGCGCTCGAGAAGAGGCATGCCGACAGAGTACGCCCGAGGTCGAGGCGAGACATCCCGAGTGCAGCCCGTACGATCTCCGGATGCTCGAGCCCGGAACCGCCGCCCCCGACTTCACCCTCTCCGACCAGGACGGCAGCCTCGTCGCGCTGAAGGACCTGCGCGGCAAGACGGTGGTTCTCTATTTTTATCCAAAAGCGGACACGCCGGGGTGCACGACTCAGGCCTGCTCGGTCCGCGACCACTCCGACGCCTACGCCGCCCACGACGCAGTCGTCCTCGGTGTCTCGCCCGACCCGGTGGCCAGGGTGAAGGCGTTCCACGACAAGCACGCGATGAACTTCACGCTGCTGGCCGACGCCGACCACGCGGTCGCCGAGCAGTACGGCGCCTGGGTGGAGAAGTCCCGGGACGGCAGGACGTACTGGGGGGTGCAGCGCAGCACGTTCGTCATCGCACCGGACGGCACGGTCGCCCACGTGCTCGAGAAGGTGTCGCCGAAGACGCACGACGCCGAGGTGCTGAAGGTGCTCGACGAGCTGACGGGCGCGCCCGCCTGAGCGCGTCCGGCGGCGTCCGCTCAGGGCCTGGGCGTGAAGCTCAGCGGGCCCGTTCACGCGACGCGGGACAACTCGACGCCCGCGTCGCGGGCACTCGTTCTCCCGATCGGTGTCGATGGGTCATCGCGGCGACGTCACCGGGGTGACCTCGCCGGTTCTCCGTTGAACGACGCAAGATCCCGCCGCGGCGCGCGGGCCGATCTCGCCGCGCGTGCTTCCCGGCGCGGGCGACCCGCTCGGGCGCCGGTCTAGGCTCCGGCGCATGAGCACCTACACGTCGCCGCTGGCCGAGGCGCTCGCGCCCGGGCTGCTCGAGCGCTTCGTCCGCTACGCGCGGGTCGACACGCAGTCCAGCCGCGAGAGCGCCGAGCGGCCGAGTACGCCGGGCCAGCTCGACCTCGCGCGGCTGCTGGCCGACGAGCTGCGCGAGATCGGGCTCGAGGTGCGCCTCGCGGAGACCGGCTTCGTCTACGGCGCGCTGGGGGCGACCGTCGACGGCGCCGACGTCATCGGGCTGAGCGCCCACGTCGACGTCAGCCCCGACGCGCCCGGCGCCGGCGTGGAGCCGGTCGTCCACCGGGACTACGTCGGCGGCGTGCTCGCGCTGCCGCGCGGCGGCACCACGCTCGACCCCGAGCGCATGCCCGCCCTGCGTGCGTGCGTGGGTCACGACCTCGTGACCTCCAGCGGCGACACGCTGCTCGGCGCCGACGACAAGGCGGGCGTCGCGGAGATCGTCACCGCGCTGGCGCACCTCGCCGCCCACCCCGAGCTGCCGCGGCCCGAGCTGCGCGTCGCGTTCGGCCCCGACGAGGAGATCGGCGACGGCGCCACCCGCTTCGACATCGAGGGCTTCGGCGCGCGCTGCGCCTACACCCTGGACGGCAGCGCCCTCGGCGAGCTGCAGGACGAGACGTTCTCCGCCGTCGAGATGACGCTCACGATCACCGGCGTCGACGTCCATCCGGGCACCGCCCACGGCATCCTCGTCAACGCCGCCAAGCTCGCCGGGCGCTTGGTCGCGGCGCTGCCCGCCGACCGCCTGAGCCCGGAGACGACCACGGGCCGCGACGGCTTCGTCCACCCCACCGAGGTGCGGGCGACGTCGACCCGCGCCGTCGTGCAGCTCATCGTGCGCGACTTCGACGACGCGCAGCTCGACGAGCACGTCGCGCTCGTGCGGCGGCGGGCCGAGGAGGTCGTGGCCACCGAGCCCCGCGCGCGGCTGGAGGTCGAGGTGCGTGAGCAGTACCGCAACATGCGCGCGCATCTGGACGCCGTTCCCGAGGTGACCGAGGCGGCGGCGGAGGCGATCCGGCGCGAGGGGATCGCGCCGGTGCGCACGCCGATCCGCGGCGGCACGGACGGCTCGATCATGTCCGCGCGCGGGCTGCCGACGCCGAACCTCTTCACCGGCGGCCACGAGTACCACTCCGTCCGCGAGTGGGCCTCGCTGCAGGAGATGGCCGCCGCCGCTGCGGTCGTCGTCCACCTCGCGGGGGTGTGGGCGCAGCGCGCCGAAGCCGAACGCCCATGAGGACCCAGGGGGTGGGTCCTCATGGGCGCTCGGCGCCGTTCGCCGCCGTGATCTTCGACATCGACGGGCTCCTGCTGGACACCGAGGCCGCGTGGACCCGCGCCGAGGAGACGCTCTTCGCCCGCCGCGACCGCGGGTGGACGGTGGAGCACAAGCAGGAGCTGCTCGGCTCGTCGGGCCCGGTCGCCGCGGCCAAGCTCGAGCGGATGCTCGCCCTCCCCGGGGCGGGCGCCGCGCTGCTGGCCGAGCTGCACGAGCTCGCGATGGACGAGGTCCTCCCCGGCGTCGCCGCGCGGCCCGGAGCCCCGGCCCTCGTGTCCAAGCTCGGCGCGGCCGGCGTCCCGCTCGGGCTTGCCTCCAACTCGAGCCGGCCGTTCGTCGAGCGCGTGCTCGGCGCCGCCGGGCTGCTCGGCGCCGCCTCGCCCTTCGCCGCCGTGGTCACCGCCTCCGACGTGGCCCGCCCCAAGCCGGCGCCCGATCTCTACCTCGCCGCGGCCGCGGCCCTCGGCGCCGAGCCGGAGCGGTGCGCGGGCCTGGAGGATTCGCCGCCCGGGGCGGCCGCGGCCCTCGCCGCCGGTCTCTTCGTCATCGGCGTGCCCTACCTCCCCGGCGGCGAGATGCCCGCGGGAGTCCACCTGCGCGCGGGCTCGCTCGCCGACCCCGCCGTCCACGCGGCGCTCGGGGTGTGACCGCGACGGCGTCCACTAGCCTCGGGCGCGTGCCGTGGGTGAGCGCGTCGCTCGGCGACGACATCCAGAGCTTCTTCGATGCCGTCGGGCAGTTCTTCTCCAACCTGGCGCGGATCCACCCCCTCGCGCTCGTCGCGGGGCTGGCGTGCTTCGGGATCTACCTGAGCTTCCGCGCCCGCGCGTTCTTCCACGTGCTCCGCGCCGCCTACCCGGCCGAGCACATCGCCTTCCGCCGCATCTGGGGGGCGTACATCGCCGCCTACGGCTTCAACAACGTCATCCCGGCGCGAGGCGGCGACGTCATCAAGCTGTTCCTCACGCGCACGAGTGTCCCGAGCTCCAGCTACCCGGCGATCGGCGCCGCGTTCCTCGTCGAGGCCGGGTTCGACCTGGCGATGGGCGTCCCGATCCTCATCTTCGCCTTCACCCAGGGCGTCTTCCCGCAGCCGCCGGAGTGGGCCGACCTGAACGCCTTCGACCTGAGCCTCGTCGCGGCGTACCCGCGCTTCACCCTCTTCCTGCTCACGGCGCTGGCGTTCGCGGGGCTCGTCGCCTTCGCGCTGCTCAGCGTCCGCGTCAAGGCGTTCTGGGGCCGGGTGCGCCAGGGGCTCACGATCCTCGCCGACCGCCGCCGCTATCTGCGCGAGGTGTTCCTCGTGCAGTTCGTGGGCTGGCTGTTCCGCTTCACCGCGTTCTGGTTCCTGCTCGACGCGTTCAACGTCGGCGGCTCGGTGAAGAACGTGCTGCTCGTGCTCGGGGTCAACGCGGTGGCCAGCGCGCTGCCGATCACCCCCGGGGGCGCCGGGGTCCAGCAGGCGTTCCTCGTGAAGGTCTTCGCCGGCACCGCGAGCGGGGCGACGGTCGCCGCCTATTCGGTCGGCCAGCAGATCGCGATCGCCGCGTTCTCGCTCGGCGTCGGCTTCGCGGCGATCGTGACGATCTTCAAGTTCCGCTCGTTCAAGGAGGTCGTCGCCGCGGGCAAGGACGCGCGCGCCGCCGAGAAGGCCGCGGCCGCGGCGTGAGCCGCCGGCGCGCCCCGCGCCATCCCGTCGCGCCTCACCCGCCGCGGCCCCGCGAGGGCGACGAGGAGGAGTGGGTCGACCGCGCGTACGCGGACGCGGACCTGTCGAACCGCGTGCTGCGCAGCACCGAGCTCCGCCGCTGCACGTTCGACCGCTGCCGCATGACCGGCTTTCAGGTGCCGGAGGGAACGCTGACCGACGTGCGCTTCGCCGACTGTCGCCTCGATCTCGCGGCGCTGCGCTTCGCGCGGCTGGAGCGGGTCGTGTTCGTGGGGTGCGTCCTGCGCGAGCTCGACCTTGTCGAGGCGCGCCTCCAAGACGTGCTCTTCGACGGCTGCGACCTGCGGCAGGCCGAGTTCGGCGGCGCCCGCGCCTCGCGGCTGGAGCTGCGCGGGTGCGAGGTCGAGGGGCTCGGCGGCGTGGATGGCCTGCGCGGCGCGCTCGTGCGCTGGCCCGACGCGGTGGGCCTGCTCGGCTCGCTCGTGGCCGCCGCGGGCCTCGTGGTGCTCGACGAGGGGGAGTGAGGCCGGCGGCCGTGGCCGGCGACGCGTCCTGCGCCGCCGGCCCCAGTCGCACTCCCTCCCGGGACGGGCTACGCGGCCGGTGGGGGGCCGTCGAAGCCGCTGAGGCCCGTGAGCCCGTCGTAGCTGCCGCCGGGCACCGCGATGCCCGTCGGTGATGCCACGCCCGTGTCCACGTTGACCTCGTAGATGCGCGTGATGCCGTCGACGACGAAGAGTCCGAAGCCCTTGGTGGAGTTCGGATCGGTGCCGGGGATGTCGAAGCCCGCCCGCGTGCCGGCGATGTCGACCCGCAGCGCGCCGGTGCTGGTGAGCGTCCCGTCGTTCGGCGGGGACTGGAGCGCGAGCAGCTGGCGGGCGGAGTCGATGTCGAAGAGCCGCGTGCCCGGTGAGCCGAACGCGCGGTAGGTGTAGCCGTTCTCGACGATGTTGGGGTCGAGGCCGGCGTGACGGTCGGTGGCGGCGTAGGCGAGCGGCCCATCGGTGGCGGCCAGGGCGCCCGTGTCCGGGTTCAGGCGCAGGTTCTGATCCGTGCTCGTCGTGACGCGGAGCCGGTCGACCGACGGGTTGACGTCGAAGCCCACCTTCCCGGCCAGCGGCGTCGCGAACGGTGTGCCGACCTTCGTGGTCGTGCCGGTGCTCGGGTCGATGACGTAGACCTGGTTGGTCGTCGAGAGGCCGAAGAGCTGGCCCGTGCGGGGGCGCACGTCGATGCCGACGATGTTCTCGCCCGGAGCCAGGGTGTTGCCCGTCGGGTTGCCCATGGCGTCGACGGCGTTGATGCCGAGCGGGACGTCGGTGGCACCGCTTGCGGTGAGGACCGTCAGGGTGCGGCCGTCCTTGATCGTGGCGAACTTCGCGCCGGCAGGAGCCTGAGCCGCTGCGACCGACGGGAACAGGGCTGCGACGATGACCGCCGCGAGAATGCTGCGCTTCGTGTGCATGTGCATAGGAACCCTTCGTGATTGGAGAACCGGAGGTACACCTTCGGTGATGCTTTCGCAGCGCAGCCGCGAAGGGTTCACTTCGGCCGCGAACCTTTACGATCACGCCACATGGACGACGACGAGATCCGCACCCTGGTCAAGCGCATCGCCCGCCGCGGTGCCAAGGGCGGCGCCACCGTCGAGCGCGCCACGCTCTTGGCCGAGGGCTCCGACGTCGGCGAGATCGAGGCCTGGATCCTGCGCGCGGGTGGCACGCCGGAGACCGCGGAGCCCGCCAAGGGTGCGGGCCTCTACGCCGACCGGGTCACCGAGCGCGAGGCGTCGCGGACGCCGGCCCCGCTGCGCTACCTGCTGCCGCCGGGGGCGCTGGACGCCTGAGGGCGGGGACCGATCGCCCGCCGCACGAGCGCGACGGGCCGCAGCGTCAGCGCAGGCCCGAGCGGGCCTCGCGCACCAGCGTGACCGCCTCGGGAAAGACCACGGCCATGACGGCCCGGATCTGCTCGCCCTGCTGCTCGGGGGTGCCCTGGACGTTGACGCGGTTGATCGCCGCGACCGTCATGTTCACCGCGAGCTGGATCGCGTTGTCGGCGACGGCCACCTGCTGATGGCCCTGCATGCTCTCGGCGAACTCCTGCATCCGCTTGTTGAGCTCTTCCGGGTCGCCGCCGAACAGTCCTCCGAAGCCTTCCATGCCCCAGATGGTAGCCGCGGTAGGTCTCCCACCCGCGCGGGCACGTACCCGACCGATGGCATCTCTCGAAGGCAAGCGCGTCTACATCACCGGCGCCTCTAGCGGCCTCGGCCTGGCCGCGGCCGAGGCGTTCGCCAAGCACGGCTGCGACGTCGCCGTCTCGGCGCGGTCGGTCGACGGGCTCGAACGGGCGGCGGAGGCCGTCCGGCGCTACGGCCGGCGGGCGCTCGTGCTCCCCCTGGACGTGACCGACCAGCCGGCGCTCGACGCCGCCGTCGCGACGATCGAGGAGGAGTGGGGCGGGCTGGACGTGCTCGTCCCGAACGCGGCGATGACGATCTGGGGGCCGTTCACCGAGGTGCCCAAGGACGAGTTCGACCGCGTGGTCGAGATCTCCTTCGTCGGGATGGTCAACACGGTCCGCGCGGGGCTGCCGGCGCTCGAACGCACGGGCGGTGCGGTGGTCGCCACGGGCTCGCTGATGAGCAAGCTGCCACTGCCGACCTGGAGCTCGTACTGCGCCTCGAAGTGGGCCATGCGCGGCTTCCTGCACGCGCTGCGCATAGAACTGCAGGGCGCGGGCTCAGACGTGACGGTCTCGATGGTCCACCCCGGCTCGATCGACACGCCCGTCTACTCGGACACCCCCAGCGCGCTGGACCGCGGGCCGCGCCGGCCGCCGGAGGGCTACCGCCCGCGGGTCGTCGCCGAGGCGCTCGTGGGGATGGCCAAGAAGCCGCGCGCCGAGATCACCGTGGGCGCGGAGGCCAAGGCGCTCGAGCTGCTGTGGACGAACTCGCAGCAGGCCGGCGACCTGGTCATGCGGGCGATCTACTTCTACTTCATGTCGGGGCGCCGCCCGGGCTCGAACGCCGCAGCGCTGTGGGCCGCGGCGGGCAAGGGCGTAGCCAGCGGCGACCTCATCGGGCGCCCGTCGCTCACGCTGCCGCTGCGCCTCGCGACCCTCCCGCTGCGACTGCTGCGCTGACGACGGTCGGGACCCGTAGCCGCGACGGGGTCACGGCCTACTCTCCTCGCGTGGACGCCGGGACCGTCGAGGGAGCAGGAGCGGCGCTCGCCTACCGCGAGGAGGGCAGCGGTCGCCCGGCGGTCGTGGTGCACGGCCTCGCCGCCGACGCCGCGACCTGGGTCTCGGAGCTTCCCCGGCTCGGCGGCCGCGCGATCGCCTACGACCGCCGTGGCTACGGCGCCTCCACCGCGCCCGAGGGCTACGCCGCGACGACGGTCCAGGAGCAGGCCGAGGATCTCGCCGCGCTGCTGCACGCGCTCGGCGCGGCGCCCGCGCTGCTGCTCGGTGACGGCTTCGGCGCGCTGATCGCGCTCGACGTCGCCAAGCGTCACCCGGGCCTCGTCGCCGCGCTCGTGCTCGCCGACACGCCGCTGCACGCGTTCGTGCCCGCCGCGACGCAGGCGATCGCCGAGCAGCGCTCCGCCCTCGAGGAGGCGCTGCGCGCGGGCGGCCGGCCGGCCGCGATCTCGACGTACTTGCGCGGCCGCGCCGGGCCCGGGCAGGTGGCCCGCGCGCAGGCCGCGGCGCCGGCGTTCTTCGCCGACTACGCGGGGCAGTCGAGCTGGCCGGTGACGCGGCGCGAGCTGCGGGCGATCACCGTTCCCGCGGTGGTCCTGACCCGTCCCGGGGTCGCGCCGCACGTCCTGGCGGCGTCGGAAGCGCTGGCGGGCCTCCTGCCCGCGGTCGAGCGGGTGCGCGACGGCGATCCCGTCGCGGCGGCGGCCGCACGATGAGGCGCACGACGATCGTGATCCTGCTGGTCGCGGTCGCGGTCGCGGTCGCGGGCTGCGGCGCGGAGCGCGCGCCGTCGCCGCGCGCGCCGAGCGGGCCGACCACGCCCACTCCCTCCGCGGGCGCGCGCCCCCAGTCCGGGCTCGACCCGAAGCTCGTGGCCGCGCTCGGCGACTCGATCACCGCGGGCTCCCCCCTGTGGGACCCCGATCCCGCCTTCCGCGCGCAGCTCGCCGCGTCGAAGGGCCTAGAGCCCGACGAGCGCTCGCAGTGGGGCTACTGGTACGAGCGCGCGCACCCCGGCCGCACGGTCCGCAATTGCGGGGTCTTCGGCGAGCGGACCGACGAGATCGCCCGGCGTCTGGAGCGGTGCGCGGCGCGCGCGCGGACGCTCGTCATCCAGGGCGGGATCAACGACATCGCGCAGAACCGGCCGGTCGCCGACGCCGCGAAGCGCCTCGACGCGATGGTCGCGGCGGGGCAGGCGAGCGGCCGGACGGTCGCGCTGGTCGAGGTCCTTCCGTGGAACAACGGGTACCCCTCCGCCGCTCCGCAGATCGACGAGCTCAACCGCCTGATCGGTGCGATCGGCCGGCGCCGCGACGTCCCGGTCTTCGGGTGGTACGGGGCGCTCGAGGATCCAGGCGCCCCGGGTCGCATGCGCGCGGAGCTCACGATCGACGGCGACCACCCGTCCGTCGCGGGCTACAAGCGCCTCGCGGCGCTCGTGACGGTGCCCTGATCGCGTCAGCGAAGTCCGGTCGCGGGCGCTCACACCGCGCGGGCGACGACGGCGACCGTCCCGCCGCGGCGCGCGAGTCCCGCGACGAGCTCCAGCGCTGCGGCCACGGGAACCAGCGGCAGTGCCACGATCGTCACGAGGAGATCCGGCGAGCGCGCGGGGGCGTTGCGCTTGAGCAGGTGGTAGAGGTAGTTCGGCCGGTGCGTGATCCGGCCGACCCCGGCGAGCCACATCCCGAGCGGATTGTGCTCGGCGAGCACGTGGTGGACGCGCTCGACCACGAAGCCGTTGGCCTCCAAGAGCGTCGTGAGCCCCGTCGTCGTGAAGTGCGTCCGGTGGCGCGGCAGATCGAGGTGGTACCAGCGCGCGCCGGCGAGGCGCGCCTGCCAGGACGCGAGGTTCGGCACCCCGACGAGCAGCACGCCGCCGGGCGCGAGCCAGCCCCGCAGGGTGCCCAGCGCCGCGCCCGGCTCCTCGAGGTGCTCGAGCACGTGCCAGAGCGAGAGCGCGTCGAGCGACCCCGCCGCCACGCGGGCCGCCTCGATCCCCGCCTGCTCCAGCTCGATCCCGTAGACCTCGCGGGCGGCCACCACGCCGCGCGTGCTCGGCTCGAGACCGCTCGCGAGGTAACCAGCCGCGAGCGCCGCGGCGACGAAGCGCCCGCGCCCCGCGCCCGCGTCGAGCAGCCGCGCGGGCGGGGGCATCGAGGCGCGCAGGAGCGTGAGGCGCCGGCGGTCGAACGCGCGCAGGAGCGGCGCCGCGAGGCGCACGCCCCGCGGTGGTCCGGGCGCGTAGTCGCCGGCCTCGTGGGCGTCCGCGGGCGCCGGGTCGAGCGTCACCGCGCTGGCGCAGCGTCCGCAGCGCGCGAGCGCGACGGGCGGCGCGCCCGCCTCGGCCGCCGGCGCCCGGCACCACGCTGCCAGCAGCCCGCCGCACGCCGGGCAGGCCGCGGGCAGCGCAGCGTCCCCGAGCTCCATGCGGGCCAGCCTAGCCGCGGGGTCGGGCGCGGTCCGGCACTCGGCTCCCGGTCCCGAGAAGGCGGATCCGGTCGTGGGGGAGCCGCATCCGCCTTCTCGCGCCGCAGGCTCCGGACCGCGGGAGGACGCCCCGGCCCGGGACGGCACGCGATCGCGGGCAGCTAGGATCGCCGCGTGGCGCCGACCCCGAACCAGCTCGCGTGGCGCCGGCGCATCGAGGCCGGCATCCGGATCGCCGAGCCGGGGCTCAACCTCCTGCTCGCCGCGGGCGACCGCTTCTCGCGCTGGGTCGATCGCCACGAGCCCGACACCTACGTCCCGGCTCGGCGCGTCGGCGCCGACGACGGACGGCGCCGCGTCGGCGCCGGCCGCTCCGAAGCGGACCGCTGATGGCCGACGCCCCGCCGGCCCTGGGCGCGGATGAGGCGCTCGCCTGGGAGGCCGCGCAGCGCACGCGCGCGGGGGTCGCGTCGATCGCCGCCGGCGTGCTGCTCCTGGCGACCTTCGTCTACGCCTACGTCGGCTTCGACGACTCGCCGAACGTCGCCCTGACCGACGGCTTCCGCGACGCGCTCGGCCAGCCGCTGCCGGGCGGGCGCAAGGGCCTGCTGACGGAGTCGGCGATGTGGTTCGACGATCACGCCCTCGAGCTGCTCGTCGTCACCGCGCTGGCCGCGATCGGGACGGTCCTCATCGCCTTCGTGCTCGGGTACCTGTTCCGGGCGACCCAGGCCCGGCGCCCGCAGACGTCGCGCCTCATCCTCTACGCCGCGCTCATCGGCCCGATCTTCTTCGGCATGGGCCCGCTGATCTCCGCCGTCAGCGGCGTCGTCCAGGCCGGCAGCTACGTCTCCGACGGCCGGTTCTCCACCCTCGGCGCGCACGACGCGCTGCGCAGGGGCGCGGGGATCACGATCGCGCAGAGCTTCGTCGGCCTGGGCGTGCTCGTGACCGCCCTGGGCGTGGTGTTCGTCTCGCTCAACGCGATGCGCGTCGGGCTGCTCACCCGCTTCATGGGCTTCCTCGGCTGCATCGTCGGAGTGCTGCTCATCCTGCCCACGATCTTCGGCCCGTCCGCGATCGTCCAGGGGGTCTGGCTGATCGCCCTCGGCCTGGTCGTCCTCGACCGCGGCCTCACCGCCCCGCCCGCGTGGACGACCGGCCACGCGGAGCCCTGGCCGAGCCAGCAGCAGCTGCGCGAAGGCAGGGAGCGCGGCACGGACGCCGATCCCGAGCCGCGCCACGCGTCCGACGACGGCGACGACGAGCAGGACACGGCGGCGGACGCCTTCGGCACGCCGCACTCCTCCTCGAAGAAGCGCAAGCGCAAGCGCCGCTGATCGGGTCGTCACGCCCGCCGGACGGCAGCCGTTTAGGCGCGCCCCCGGCGCGGGAATAGCGCGAGAGAGTTCGCCGGCAGCCACCCGCCCGAGTGGAGGAGAGTCCATGAACGACCCGTCCCACGATCCGCAGGACATCGACTGGAAGGCGGCCGAGCGCTCGCCGGAGTTTCGCGCGCTGATCGCCGCGCGCCGGCGCTTCGTCGTTCCCGCCACGATCTTCTTCCTGAGCTGGTACTTCGGCTTCGTCCTGCTGGCCGGCTACGCGAAGGGCTTCATGGCCTCCTCGGTCTACGAGGGGCTCACCGTCGGCTACTGCCTGGCCCTGACGCAGTTCGTCATGGTCGCCGTGCTCGGCGTGATGTACCTCAAGCGCGCGCAGGACGTCTACGACCCGCTCGCCGCGAAGGCGGCGCAGGTCGCCCTTGACGCCGGTCATGACCGGGGGCGGCGCTCATGAGCGTTCTGGCCGCCTCCGTGAACGTCGAAGCGCTGGTCATCTTCGCGGTCGTCCTCGGGCTGACGCTCGGGATCACCTACTGGGCCTCGAAGAAGATGACGGGCGCCGATTCGTTCTTCGCCGCGGGCCGCTCGATCACCGCGTTCCAGAACGGGCTGGCGATCTCGGGTGACTACCTGAGCGCCGCGTCCTTCCTCGGTATCGCGGGCCTCATCTTCATCTTCGGCTTCGACGGGTTCCTGTACTCCGTCGGGTTCCTCGTCGCGTTCCTGACGGTGATGTTCCTGCTCGCCGAGCGGATGCGCAACGCGGGCAAGTACACGATCGCCGACGTGCTGTCGTTCCGCCTGAAGGAGCGCCCGGCGCGGACGGCGGCCGCGGCCGGGACCCTGACGGTGGCGGCGTTCTACCTCATCGCGCAGATGGTCGGCGCGGGCGTGCTCATCCAGGCGCTCGTCGGCTTCGACTTCCCCGTCGCGGTGCTGCTGACCGGCGTCTTCATGCTCTGCTACGTCATCTTCGGCGGGATGCTCGCGACGACCTGGGTGCAGATCATCAAGGCCTGCCTGCTGATGGTCGGCATCGTGATCATGTCCATCTTCGTGCTCGCCAAGGTCGGCTTCAGCCCGGTCGAGCTGTTCAACCGCGCGGAGAGGAACACCACCGCGGAGAGCACGTTCTCGCTCGGACCGGGGACGTTCTTGTCGAGTCCGATCGACACGGTCTCGCTCGGCGTCGCGCTCGTGCTCGGCACGGCCGGCCTGCCCCACATCCTGATCCGGTTCTTCACGGTCCCCGACGGCAAGGCGGCGCGCGGCTCGGTCGTCGTCGCGATGTTCATCATCGGCGGCTTCTACATCCTCACCACGTTCATCGGCTTCGGGGCCCGCGCGTTCCTCGGGCAGGGGGGCGTCGAGGCGGCGGGCACGGGCGGCAACCTCGCGGCGCCGAACCTCGCGCAGTTCCTCGGCGGCGGGGAGGGCACCTTCGGCGGTGACCTCTTCCTCGCGGTGATCGCGGCGGTCGCCTTCGCGACGATCCTCGCGGTGGTCGCGGGGCTCGTGCTCAGCGCGTCGGGTGCCGTCGCGCACGACATCTGGACGAGCATCATCCGCAAGGGCAGGCCGCAGAACGACAAGGAGGAGGTCCGCGTCGCGCGGATCGCCGCCGCCGCGATCGGGGCGATCGCGATCACCATCGCGATCATCGGCGGTGAGGGCTTGAACGTCTCGTTCATGGTCGGACTCGCGTTCGCCGTGGCCGCGAGCGCGAACTTCCCGGCCCTGCTGCTCGCGCTGACGTGGCGGCGCTTCAACACGACGGGGGCGGTGATGGGGGTCGCCTTCGGGGTGATCTCGTCGATCTTCCTGGTGATCATCTCGCCGAAGGTCTGGCCGGGAGCCGACGCCGAGGGCGGCCTCCTCTCCTTCTACGACCTGGCCAACCCGGGCATCATCTCGATCCCGCTGGGCTTCTTCGGCTGCTGGCTGGGCACGATGCTCGGGAGCGACGAGGAGAGCGACCGCAGCTTCGACGAGCTCTACGTGCGGTCGGAGACCGGGCTCGGCGCCGAGGGCTCGGTCCTGGAGGCCACGCAGGTCGCCGGGCGCAATCCGGCCGCGGTCTAGCATTCGGGCACGAGTCGAACCCAGGAGAGACGGCATGGCGGAGGACACGGCGGCACACGACCTCGAAGACGAGCTGGGCCACCTGCTCGACCAGGAGCGGTTCGCGCCGCCTGCGGACTTCGCCGCCGCGGCCCGGGTCAGCGGCCCCGAGCTGCACGCGGCGCCGGGTGACGACGTGCCCGCGTGGTGGCTCGAGCAGGCCAAGGAGACCCTCGACTGGGCGAAGGAGCCGACGGTCGCCGTCGACGAGTCCCGGAAGCCGTTCTATGAGTGGTTCGCCGACGGCGAGCTGAACGTCAGCCACAACTGTCTCGACCGCCACGTCGAGGCGGGCCACGGCGACCGCGTCGCGTTCCACTGGCGCGGGGAGGAGGGCGAGGAGCGCGACGTGACCTACGCCCAGCTGCTCGCCGACACGCAGCGGATGGCCAACGCGCTCAAGGCCCGCGGGATCGGCGCCGGTGACGTCGTCGGGATCTTCCTGCCGATGATTCCCGAGGCCGTCGTGGCGATGCTCGCCTGCGCGCGGATCGGGGCGCCGCACAACGTCGTCTTCGGCGGGTTCTCGCCGGGCTCGGTCCGCGAGCGGATGGAGTTCTCCGACGCCAAGGCCCTGGTCACCGTCGACGGCGCCCGGCGCAAGGGCAAGACCGCGCCGATCAAGCAGGCGCTCGACGCGGTGCTCGACGCCGAGCCGCTGCCGGGGCTCAAGACGATCTTCGTGGTCCGCCACACGGGCGACACGGCGCCGATGGCCGAGGGCCGCGACCACTGGATGGACGAGGCGATGGCCGCCGCTCCCGCGGAGTGCCCGGCCGAGCCCCTACCGGCCGAGCAGCCGCTGTTCATCCTCTACTCGAGCGGCTCGACCGCGAAGCCGAAGGGCATCCTGCACTCCTCGGCGGGCTACCTGACGCAGGTGGCCTGGACGTTCCGCGAGGTCTTCGATCTGAAGGTCGACAGCGACGTGTACTTCTGCACCGCGGACGTCGGCTGGGTCACCGGCCACAGCTACATGGTCTACGGGCCCCTGGCCAACGGCGCGACGAGCGTCATGTACGAAGGAGCGCCGGACTACCCGAACAAAGGGATCTGGTGGGAGCTGTGCGAGCGCTACGGCGTGACGCTGTTCTACACCGCCCCGACGGCGATCCGGGCGTGCATGAAATGGGGTTCGGGCCACCCGGTCAAGTTCGACCTGTCGAAGCTGCGCCTGCTCGGGACCGTCGGCGAACCGATCAACCCGAAGGCGTGGCTCTGGTACCACAAGGTCATCGGCGGCGAGCGCTGCCCGATCGTCGACACCTGGTGGCAGACCGAGACGGGCGCGATCATGGTCACGACGCTGCCCGGTGCCCAGGACGCGAAGCCCGGCGTGGCCGGGACGCCGCTGCCCGGGATCGCGGTCGCGGTGGTCGACCAGCAGGGCGCCGAGGTCGAGGCGGGCACCCAGGGCCTGCTCTCGATCACCCGGCCGTGGCCGGCGATGCTGCGCACGCTCTACCGCGACCCCGACCGCTATGAGGAGACCTACTGGGGCAGGTTCGGCCCCGGCGCGTACTTCGTCGGCGACGCCGCCCGCCAGGACGCGGAGGGCTACGTCTCGGTCATCGGGCGCGTCGACGACGTCATCAACGTCTCGGGCCACCGGCTCTCCACCGCTGAGGTCGAGAGCGCGATCGTCGCGCACCCGAAGGTCGCCGAGGCGGCGGTCATCGGGCAGGCCGACGAGGACACCGGCCAGGCCATCGCGGCGTTCGTGACGCTCGAGGGCGACCTCGAGGGGACCGACGAGCTCGTCGCCGAGCTGCGCGAGCACGTCGCGCAGCGGATCGGCAAGCTCGCGCGGCCCAAGCGGATCATCTGGAGCGACGACCTCCCCAAGACGCGCTCGGGCAAGATCATGCGCCGGCTGCTGCGCGACGTGGCCGAGGGCCGCGCGCTCGGCGACGTGACGACGCTCCGCGATCCGGACGTCATGGCCCGCCTGGAGGCGCAGATCCAGTCAGGGGCGGTCCCGGCGGAGGACTGAGCCCGCGCGTCCGCGCTTCCTCCTCAGCGGTCGAAGTCCGAACGCCGCCGGCGGGGGCGCGGGCCTCCGGCCGCTCGGGCGCCGCCGGTCGCAGCGCCGCGAGCGCGGCGTCCGCGTCCGCGCCCTCGAGGTGGCGCACGCGGCCGCGCCGGCCCGAGCCCAGCGCGAGGCCGAAGGTCGCCAAGCGGGCCCGGCGCTGGAGGGGGTTCCGGCCGACGCTGACCTCCTGCAGCCGCCGGCGCCGCGCCAGCAGCGTCACGCGGGCGGTGCCGCGTCGCGCCCGCAGGACCACCCGGTCCGCGCCGAGGTGCAGGCCCGCCGCGCGGTAGGCGGCGAGCCCGTGGAGGGCGCCGAGGAGGGCGAGGGCGGGGAGCGCGAGCCACGCGACCGTCGCCGCCGCCGCGAGCGCGACGGCGCCGCCGCCGGCCGCGCCGATCAGCGCGGGCGTCATCACGTAGCGCCGAAGGCTCCGCCGCGGTGGACGGTCGAGCGCGGGCAGGCGCCCGTCGAGGCCGGGCACGAGCTCGGCCAGCAGCGCGGGGATCTCGGCCGCGCGCACGAGCGGGAAGAGCGTGCGCGCCGCCGCCTGCTCCTTCGCGTAGCCCGCGGTCTCCAGGCGCACCGCCGCGAGCCCGAACGGCCCGCGCAGCAGCCCCTCCACCACCGCCACGCCGTCGATCCGCGCCACCGGCACGCTCGCCGCGCGGCGCTGCAGGAGCCCGCGGCGGATGCGCAGCCGGTCGCCGTCGCGCTCGACCTCGAAGCCCGCGAAGGCGACGAGCGCGGCGACGGAGGAGACGAGGAACGTCGCGCCGAGCAACGCCGCGCCGATCGTGACCGCCTCGGCGGGCGTGTCGATCCGCGCGAACAGATCCTCGTCGACGAAGCTGCCGAAGAGGTCATTCGCGCCCGCGAACGCGGCGCCCACCACGGGCAGCACGACGCCGAACTGCGGCGCGGTGAGCGCCGCGAGCAGGAGTGCCCCGCCGCCGAGCCGCCGCCGCGCGCCGGAGACCGCGGGCTCGGGATGGCCGAGCGCCGCGCGCAGCGCCCGGGCGTCGGCCGGCGCGACGGCCGTGAGCACGATCTCGCCGTGTGCGCCGCCGCCCGGCGTCTGGACGTGCAGCTCGACGGCTCCGAACAGCCGCTGCACCGGCCCCTGCACGGTGTCGATCGCCTGGATCCGCGCGAGCGGGATGACGGTGTCGTCCGGGGACAGGACGCCCCGACGGAATCGCAGCGCGCCGCCGGCAAGCTCATAGCTCGTCGAGCGCCACGTGAAGATCCCGGTCGCCAGCGCGAAGAGGGCGCCGAGCGCCGCGAAGCCGGCGGCGCGGGCCATCCCGCCGCCGCTGCCGCCGACCGCGACCGCGGCCAGCAGCGGGAGGGCGAGGCCGCGCAGCGCGAGCACCGCGTCGGTCACCGCGGCCGCGACGTGGAGGCGCCGCGGCGCCGCGAACGCCGCCGCGAGCTCCGTGTCGGGGAGCGGCCCGCCCGGCGCCGCGCGCGGCGGCCCGGCGCCGGGCGGATCAGAGCTCATCGGGCGCGCGCGCGAGGTCGGCGATGCGGTCGCGCACCTCGACGGCGGCGGCCTCGGGCAGCATGGGGATCGTCGTGCGGCCCGCGGCGGTGTGGACGACGAGGTCGGCCGTGCCCGAGCGCTGCTGCAGGAACGAGCGGCGCACGTCCACGTGCTGCACCCGGGCCATCGGGACGATCGTGCGGACCTCGGTCACCGCGCCGTGGCGCAGGTCGAGCTCCTCGTCGCGGACCTCCCAGCGCCAGCGCACCCAGCGCAGCTGCGGCACGACGACCGCGCCGCCCGCGGCGATCACGGTGACCAGCACCGCTCCGGTGATCGCGAGCGCCCGCTGCGCTCCGTGCAGCGCCTCGCTCTCGGTGAGCGTGATCAGGGCGCCGATCACGAACGGCAGCGCCCACCCCAGCGCCTCGACGGTCCACAGCCCCCGTGCCGCGGCGGCGAGGCGCCGCGCCGGCTCGGGCCGCGGCGAGGACGAGGCGTCGGTCACGGCCTCCATCGTCGCAGTCTGCCCGCGGCCGCCCGTCTCGCGCCCGGCGCGGACGGGCGCTCACCCGCGACGCGCGCGGGCCGGCTACCGCGGCGGGCGGCGGCGCCGCGGCGTGCGCGGCTCCTTCGGCGGGTTCTTCGGCGCGAACTTCGCCTTCTCCTCGTCGGTCATCTGCCGCACGGTGAGCGAGCCCTCGTCGATCTGCTCCTTCATCGATTCGAGCTTCTCCTCGCGCTTGGCCTGCTCGCGTTGGGCCGGGGTGCTCATCGGTTCTCCTCTACCCCACCGGGCGCTGCGTCACTCCGAAGCGCACCCTCGCGACGCAGGATGCGCCGGAGGATCGCGATCGACGATGCGTAGGTGGAATCCATGCCGTAGTAGCTGAGTCCCCGCGCGCCGAGCGTGCGGGCCTGGGTGTAGGGCGTGTCTGATGCGTAGTGGATCATGCCGAAGTCCACCGGGAGCTTGGAGAAGTTCACCTGCTGTCCCACGGGGTAGCGGTCCGGGTCGGTCAGCTCGTAGATCGCGTTGCAGTACGGGCCGGCCTCCATCTCGACCACCGTGTAGGCCTCGCGGTAGTAGCGGTCGAGGTACCCGCGGTTCTGCAGGAAGGTCGATTTCACGGTCACCGCACGCTGGTTGTCCAGGCCGGAGCCGAAGCGCAGGTACGGCGTGATGTCCTCGACGGCGAACGCGTTGTCGAGCCAGTAGGTCGTCTGGGAGTGCTCGTCGAAGACGACGTTGGAGAGCATGACGTCGCCGACGTCGGCGTTGAGCGTCGCGGCCTTCCCGAGCACGTAGACGCCGCGCAGGGTGTCGCGATCCTCGGTGATCTCGCGCAGGATGTTGTACGCGGCGACGCCGAGCGGGTAGTCGACGTTGACGATGACCGCGCCCGACGCGCGCAGCCGGTCGCGGTCGACCGCGCCGAGCCGCGCGTCGAAGCGCTCCGGGACGAGCTTGGCCAGCGGGAGCACCTGTGCGGCGACGCGCAGCGCGGTGCGCGAGCTGAGGTGGGTGATGCCCACGTCCTGCTCCGCCGTCCGCCGGACGTCGTCGTCGCCGCCCGCCGCGTAGAAGTCCCGGACGGCGAAGTAGAGGAAGTTCTCCCACGAGCCCTGCGAAGCGCCGGAGCGGAACATCGCGAGCTCGGCCTGCAGGTCGTTGGGGCCTGCGCGGTCGAGCCACGCGACGATCTCGTCCTCCTGCGCCTGCGCGTCGCCGGAGACGAGGTTGACGATCGAGTGCGTGTTGCTCGACACGACGTACATCGGCGCGTCGCGCAGCTGCTCGCGCTCGAGCTGCTCGCGGACGGGCGCCCACCAGCGGCGCGTCATCCGGGCGTAGCCGACCTGCGAGCCGCCGAGCATCCGCACCCGCAGCGAGAGCCCGCGCTGCGCGACGTCGCCGAGGCGCTCGGCGTAGGACGTGCCCCACACCTCCTGCAGGCGCGTCCAGTCGGCCTCCGCGCCCCCGAGGACGCGGGCGCACTCCTCGGCGCCGGGCAGTCCCTGCGCGCGCGGCCAGCCGACGCCGCGCAGGCGCCGCCGCAGCTTGTTCCACTCGATCTGGTAGGCGACCAGCGTCGGGATGAGGTCGTCGAGGTCCGACGCGGAACCGAGCAGCACCGCCCACGCGCGATCGTCGCCGGGCCCCTCGAACCAGCGCCGGCGACGGGCCGCCGCCTCCACGGCCGGCCACTCGCGCAGCGGCCCGATCCCCGCCCGCTCGAAGAGCTCGGCCTCCTGGCCCATGATGACCACGCGCGCGGCGCCGATCCCGACGGGCAGGCGCTGGGTGGCGTAGAGGAAGGCGCCGAGGTCGAGCTCCTCGCTGCCGGCCAAGGGGTGCAGGGAGCTCTGCATCGCCTTGTGGCCCGACTCCAGGATCCGCAGCCGGGTCTCGCCGCTGGAGCGCAGCAGCGTCGTGTACGTCCGCTGGTAGAGCTCGACCTCCTCGGAGCCGGCCGCGTCGGCGCCGCCGCCGTCCTGCGCCCACCGGCGTGCCGGAGGCGCCGTCCGCGGCGAGGGTCGGGGGATCGGCGCCATCGACGGGCATCCTGCCACGTCCTCGGCGCGCGCTCGCGAGTGCGCGCGCCGGGGGCCTTTCGGCCTCGACCGGCCACCGCCGATCGGACTTCTGGTTAGTACAACGTCCAGATCCTCAGGTTCCGGGTCGTACCGGCCGAAGCATCCTGCATGCCCACCCCACGCCATCTCTCCGTCGGTTTCTTGGCCGCCCTGTCGGTCGCGGTGCTCCCCACGGCGTCGGCGAGCGCCGCCGACGGCACCGCGGCCCCCGCGGTCGCTCCGTCGCGCGCCCTCCTGCCGGTGCTGCCGCTGCCCGGCGTTCCCCTGCTCACCGGCCTGCCCACCAGCCCGGATCAGCTCACGGGGCTGACCAGCCTGCTCGGCACGCTCGCCGGCGGCGGGGCGGTCTCGACCACGAACCTCGCGCCCGTCACCGCGCTCCTGACCCAGGTGAGCGCGCAGCTGCCCGCCGACCAGCAGGCGGCGATCGCCGCCCTCGTGAGCCAGCTCAACGCCGGCGGCGTCCCGTCCGCGGCCGTCCTCGCGCCCGTCGGGGCGCTGCTCCAGCAGATCGCGATGACTCCCGGCGTTCCCGCCCCGCTCCTGGCCGTGCTGAACCCGATCGCCGCGACGCTCGGCGGCACGGGCGGCTTCACGGGCCTGCCGTCGAGCCCCACCGACCTCGCGGGGCTCACCGGCCTGCTCGGCACCCTGTCGGCCCTGCCTTCCGGCGGCATCCCCTCCCTGACCGAGATCGCGCCGCTGATCGCGCTGCTCAACCAGGTCAGCGCCCAGCTGCCGCCGGACCAGAAGGCGGCGGTGGACGCCCTCGTCGCCGAGCTCGCCCTGGGCGGCGCGCCGTCCGCGGCCGTCCTCGCCCCCGTCGGGACGCTGCTGCTGTCGATCGCGACGGCCCCCGGCGTCCCCGCGCCCCTCTCGGCGGTCCTCGGCCAGCTGGGTGCGTCGCTCGCGGGCCGCATTCCCGCCGTGCCGCCGAAGCCGGTCGTCCCCGTGACCCCGGGCACGCCCGGCGCCGGCGTCTTCTCCGGCACCCCGGGTGGCGGCGGCCAGCCGGGCGCGACGGGCCCGAAGGCCACGATCCAGTCCGTCCGAGTCGACGCCCGCCGCATGCAGATCCGGGTCTCCGTGCGCTGCCCCGCCGGGAGCGGGTCGTGTGTGAGCGCGATCTACGCGCTGCGCGGGAAGGCGCTCGCCGCCCCGATCCAGCAGCTCAGCGTGCCGGCCGGCGCGAGCGCGACGCGCTCGCTCAAGCTCAACGGCGCGACGCGCCGCGCGCTGAAGAAGCGCGGCTTCAGCGCGGTCGTCGGGGTGGTCGGGCCGGGCGGCGTCGACCAGCGCAAGGCGACGGTCAAGCGCGCGGCCAAGGCCAAGAAGGCGGCCAAGCGCACGAAGGCCAAGCGGGTCGCCTGACCCCGCCGCGGCGTGGCGCGGGGCTCGCGTCCGGGTGTGCGAGCATGGGCCATGGACTACGAGAAGGCCCGCGCCGAGTTCACCTGGGACGTTCCCGCGCAGTACAACATCGCCGCCGACGTCTGCGACAAGCACCCGCGCGACAAGCCCGCGATGGCCTGGGAGCGCCACGACGGAGCGCGGCGCGACGTGCGGTGGGGCGAGCTGCAGGACCTCGCCAACCAGGCCGCCCACGTGCTGCGCGGGGCCGGGGTGCAGCGCGGCGACCGCGTCGCGGTGATCCTGCCGCCGACGCCCGAGACCGCCGCGATCTTCTTCGGCACCTGGAAGCTCGGGGCGCTCCTGCTCTCCATGAGCGTGCTCTACGGCGACGACGGGATCGCCTACCGGCTGGACGACGCGACGCCGAAGGTCCTGGTCACCGACGCCGCGAACGCGCCGCGGTTCGCGGGTCGCGACAACGTCCTCGTGCTCGACGACGAGCTCCTGGCCGGCGCGTCGACCGACGTCATCATGGAGCCGACCTCCTGCGACGACCCGGCGCAGCTCTACTACACGAGCGGCACGACCGGGCAGGCCAAGGGCATCGTGCACGCGCACCGCTACCTGCTCGCGCACACCGAGTTCCTCTGGTCCCACGACGTGCGCGACGGCGAGTCCTTCCACGGCATGGGGGAGTGGGCGTGGGCCGCGGGCATCGCGCCGCTGCTGGGGCCGTGGCGGATGGGCGCGGTCCAGCACGTCCTCCAGCGCAAGGCGGGCTTCGACCCGCGCGGGCAGCTCGACTTCCTCTCGCGCCACGAGGTCGCCAACGTCTTCACGACGCCGACGGCGATGCGCTCGATGATGTCGATCAAGGACGCGGGCAAGGAGTTCCCGCAGAAGTTCCGCGTCGTCTGCAGCGCCGGCGAGCCGCTGAACCCCGAGGCGATCCGCTGGTTCCGCGAGCAGTACGGCATCACGGTCCTCGACTACTACGGGATGACCGAGAGCTACCCGATGGTCGCCAACTACCCCGGCATGGAGGTTCGCGAGGGCTCCATGGGCAAGCCCACACCCGGCTGGGAGATGGAGATCCTCGACGAGGACGGAAACCCGGTGGCCGAGCCGGGGCAGCGCGGCGAGATCTGCCTGCGCGCGCGCTCGAACCCGCACTACCCGCTCGGCTACTGGAACCGCCCCGAGGACTCCGAGCGCGCGTTCGGCGGCGAGTGGTTCCACACCGGCGACGCGGCTTCGGCCGACGCGGACGGCTACTACTGGTACGAGGGCCGCGCGGACGATCTCATCATCGCCGCCGGCTACCGCATCGGCCCGTTCGAGGTGGAGAGCGCCTGCCTCGAGCATCCCGCCGTCGCCGAGGCCGCCGCGGTCGCCTCCCCCGACGAGCGCCGCGGCCACGTCGTCAAGGCGTTCATCGTGCTCGCCTCCGGCTTCGAGGGCTCCGATGCGCTGGCGAAGGAGATCTCCGAGCACGTCCGCGGCCGGCTGAGCGCCTACGCGTACCCGCGCAAGATCGAGTTCGTCGACGACCTTCCCAAGACGCTCACCGGCAAGATCCGCCGGATCGAGCTGCGCCAGGCCGAGGAGGCCGCGGCTCGCGACGCGTAGTTGGCGCGTTCGCGGGGGGCGAGCCCAGGGGGTTTGGCAGCTAGTGACCCATAGATGCGGTCATCAACTGCCAAGCCCCTCGCGTGGGACGGCGTGGTCGAGCGCGCGGAGCGCCGGGAGGGGCTCGTCCGCCGGAGCGACTTGATCGCGCTCGGCTACCACCAGCGCCAGATCCGGCGCCTCGTGCTCAACGGGCGGCTGCTGGAGCTCCATCGCGACGTGTACGCGCTCGGGCACCGCGCGCTCTCGTGCCGCGCGCAGTTCCTCGCCGCGGTCTGGTGGGCGGGGAAGGACGCCGCCCTCTCCCATCACTCCGCCGCCGCCTTCTACGGGTGGATCAAGGAGGACGCCTCCGCCCGGCTCTCCGTGCACGTCACCGTCCGCGGCAACGGCGTGAGGTCGAAGCCGGGCGTGCGGGTGCATCGCACGCGCCATCTCGACCACCACGACGTCATGCGCTACGGCGACCTCCGCGTCACCGACCGCGTGCGGACGCTCGTTGACCTCGCCGATCACCTGACCTACGCCGAGCTCCGCGCTGTCGCCGACGAGCTGCCGTCGCTGCCCAAGCAGCGGCTGATCGCCACGGCGAAGCGCCTCCCCGGGCGTGCGGGCGCGGGTCGCATCCAGCGACTCATCCATAGCGAGAACGCCCACGCGCGCTTCGAGATGGAGCGGCGCTCGGTGAGGTACTTCGCCCAGTACGGCGTCCCGGCGCCGGACGGCCGCAACGTCCGCATCCACGGCCTCTTGGTCGACTGCTGGTACGCGGCGGCGAAGCTCGTCGTCGAGCTGGACTCCCGCGCCCACCACACGCGCCGGGCCGAGTTCGAGGCCGATCGCTTACGCGACCGCGCGCTGAAGCGGCACGGCGTCGACACGCTCCGCCTCGTGTGGCACGACCTCGACCCCGAGGACGCGCTGGCCGCCAGGGACATCCTCCAGCGTCTCGCCCCGTCAGACCACCAGCCGTAGCGTCTCTCGGGCGGTCTGGATGCGCGCGCGCTGGCCCCACGCCAGCTCGAGGCGGTCGGCCTCGATGCCGTCGCCGAACACGACGCCGCCCTCCCCGAGCTCGCAAGTCACCTCCAGGGCGCCGGGCGGCGCGAGCAGGCCCTCGGTCAGCGTGGTGGCGGTCGTCGCGCTCGGCCACGCCTCGCGCACGAAGAACGCGAGGCCCGCGTCGGCGGGGGCGGGGACCGCCACCCGCTGCGTGCGCTCGCGGTTGATGCTCGCCGCCCAGCCCGTCGCCCCGGTGCCCGTGGCGACGATGATCCCGGAGGAGGACTGGCGCTCGCTGCGGCCGCCCGCAGCGAGGACGTAGCGCGCGGACTGGTGGCTGGCGTGGCCGACGAAGAGCTCGTTGAGCGCGAGCAGCCGCTGCCCGTCGTCGAGGACGGCCTCGGCCATCGTGCGCCGCTCGAGGGCCGCGCGCTCGGCCGCGACGTCGGCCAGCAGGTCCGCCGCCGCGCGCGGGGAGTGCCGCACCAGCACGCCGCCGACGCGCTCGGGGTCGGGGTTGAGCCCGATCACCGGTTGGCCGGTGAGGTACTTGGCGACGTTCGCCACGAGGCCGTCCTGCCCGAGGACCACGACGACGTCCCCGGGCTCGAAGAGGAACCGGTCGAGCTCCGCGCGGGTGATCGAGGAGGTGCGCCACTCGACCGGCACGGCCGCCAGCACGCCGGCCCGCGTCTCGGCGTAGTCGAGGTGGCGCCGCTCCACCTCGCTCACGTCGAGGCCCCGCTGGGCGAGGAAGAACCGGACGGCCTGGCGCGTCCCGTGCCGCGCCAGGAGGTCTGAGTACTCCGTCGGACGCTCGATGAGCACACAGCGAGGGAGCATGGTGCTAGCCCTTCTGGCCCGCCGCGACGCGCGCGAGCACGTCGGTGAGCAGGTCGGGCGTGACGGTGAGGTGCTCGATCTGGCCGAGCTGGCCGGCGAGCTCGCGCAGGGCCAGCCCGGCGAGGACCTCCGGCGCCATCGCGCCCTGGATCTCCGCGCGCTCGCGCTCGGCCCGCAGCCGCGCGCCCTCGACGAGGTCGATGGCGTCCGCCTTGCGCTGGGCCTCCAGGCGCCCGCGCTCGTCGTCGGCCGCGGCGTTGACCCGCGCGGCGGCCGCGAGCTCCTCCGCGCGCCGGCGGTCGTTCGTGCCCTCCTGGGCGACGAGCTGCTCCTCGCGGCGCGCGAGCTCGATGCGGTTGCCGAGCTCGTTCTCCTCGATGGCGCGCTCCTTGTCGACCGCCTCGGCCCTCCGCTGGAAGGTCGCGGCGTCCGCCTGCTGCTGGATCGCCTCGCGGGTCGGCTGGCGCAGCGCCTTCTCCAGCTCGGCGGTCGGCGTGATCGCGGCGACGCGGACCGCCACGACCGCCAGCCCGATCTCGCTCAGGGCCGCCTCGCCGGCCAGCCCGCGGGTGATGCGGTCGCGGATCGGCGCGACGCCGTCGGTGAGGATCCGGCGCACGTCGAGGCGCACGAGCTCGTCGATCACGAACTGCTGCGCGAGCTGGGTGAGCAGGCCCGCGACCTGCTCGAGCGGGGCCTGCGCCCAGCGGCCGCCGTCCAGCTCGATCGTGAAGTCGACCCGGCGGGCCAGGAGCGCCGGGTCAGCGACCCGGAAGGTGATGCCGCCCTGGACGGTGAGCTCCTGGAAGTCCGCGCTGCGGGCGTGGAACAGGAACGGGAGCTCGCGGTCGTCGACCGGCACCTCGGCCACGGCGGTGTGGATGGGACGGAACCAGAACGCCAGTCCGGGCCCCTCGCCGACGAGCCTTCCGCGGCGGTAGTGCAGGACGTGCAGGGTGGGTGCGGTGCGGAGGTGGTTGAGGACGGGGTACTTCGCGATGTCGGCCATGATGGACTCCCACGTTGTTTTGGTCAGTACGCCTAATAAGCACGGTAGCGGCAGCGGGAAGCGACGTCCACCGCCTATCTAGGCAGAATGACTATTTGGCGCACAGGCACTCGGACGCTCGGGATACCGTGACTGCGTGCCCTGGACCGCCAGGAACTCCGAGGGGTACCCCGCGCCCGTCGCCCTCGCCGTCGACGTCGTCGTCTTGGCGGTGCGCGACGGCGAGCTCTCGGTGCTCGTGACCGTGCCGGGCGAAGGCCCGCCCGCGCTCCCCGGGGGATTCGTCGGTGCCGACGAGGATCCCGCCGACACCGCACGGCGCAAGCTCGAGGAGAAGACGGGCCTGCGCCGCCGCCACCTCGAGCAGCTCGCGACCTTCGCGGCGCCCGGCCGCGACGCGCGCGGCTGGATCCCGACCGTCGCGCACCTCGCGCTGATCCCCGCAGCCGTGGAGGCCGAGCGCGCCCGCTGGCTCCCCGCCCGCGGCCGCCACCGACTCGCCCACGACCACCGGCGCATCCTCCGCGCCGCTGTCGACCGCGTGGAGGGCAAGCTGTGGTGGTCGAACGTCGCGGCCGGCGCGCTCCCTCAAGCCTTCAGCCTGTCAGAGGCCCGCGCGGTCTACACGGCCATCGCCCTGGTGGACTACGACCCCGCGACGTTCGCCCGCGACCTCAAGGCCACCGGGCTCGTCGAGCCGACCGGGGAGATCCGCTCCGATGGCCCGGGGCGCCCGGCGGCGCTGTACCGCTTCGCCTCGCAGCGGCCGGCGTGGGGTGCCGGTCGCCGCAAGCGCGTAGCGCCTCACTCGTAGACGACGAGGTCCGGGCGGGGCTTCAGCGCCATGACCGCGGCGGGGCGCAGCCGCTTCGTGTCCTCACGGAAGAAGAGCTTGAAGCCGTCGTGGGCGCCCTTCGGCGTGGACCGCGTGAAGTCGTGGTACTTGGCGACCTTGAGCGCGGGCGTACCGAAGCCGTCGACGTTGAAGACGGTGGCCAGGCCGGGGCGGATCTTCACCTTGGGCTTGTCGCGCACCATGTCGTTCGTGAACTGGTGGATGACGAAGAGCTTCTCGGGGAGGTTGCGCTCCCGGACGAGCGCCGCGAGGTCAATGCTCACGGCGTTGACCTCCTCGGCGCTCACCGAGCCGATGACGCGGCCGGGAACCTGGCCGGGCTGGAGGCGCCACTCCGGGTCGAGCGCGAGGCCGACGTCGGGCTGCACGAGCCACTTCTTCAGCCGGCGCACCTCCTGCGGGAACGTTGCGAGGCCCGGCTGGACATCGAGCAGGAGCACGGCGCCCGCCTTGCGGGCGGCGCGCAGGTAGCGGTCGATCGTCTTCTCCGGGGCCTGGATGCGGTACTTCCCGTCGTCGCCGGGGGAGCCTGCCGCGACGGTGCTGATCAGCTCGAGGCACGCGAGCGTGGGCCGGCTCCTTCGGTCGTAGCTCTTGGCGACACGGGCGAGCTTGCGCGCGGCCTGATCCGGGCTGCCGATCCCGAGGGCGCCGAGCTCGTCGTCGGCCGGGTTGCCGTAGAAGGCCACCACGCGGCGGTCCGGGAAGAACCGGCGTCCGCCCCCCGGGAGCTGGGTCGGCTTGGGGCGGGCGGGGGCGGCGGCCCTTCCCGCCGGCCCGGCCTTCGCGCCGGCCGTCGCGGACGGGCCGTCCCCGCCGCCGCCGAGCACCGCGCCGACGAGCCTGACGAGCAGGAAGCCCCCCAGAAGCAGCACCGCTCCGGCCGTGAGGCGGCGGCGCAGGAGCGTCTGCGGCGAGGGGCGCGGGGGAAGTCGGCGGCGGGGCGGGCGGTCCATGCGTGTGACGGAGAGTCCCCCGGCTCGTCGATCCTGACGCCTCGCGCGCGAGAACGCGGCCGTGCGGGCCGGGCGCCGACCGGGGAGGATGGGTGGGTGGACGACGGCCGTCTCCTCCTCGCCCTGGGCGGCATGCTCATCCTCGCCCTGCTGGCCTCCCAGCTCGCGGGGCGCCTGCGGGTCCCGGGCCTGCTGCTCGTCCTGGCCCTCGGCATGGTCGCCGGGAGCGAGGTCACGGGCTTCATCGCCCTCGACGACTACGAGCTCGCCCGCGACGTCGGGGTCGTCGCCCTGGCGCTGATCCTCTTCGAGGGCGGCCTCGCGTCGGGCTGGTCGCCGATCCGCGCGGTGCTGAGGCCCGCGCTCGGGCTCGCGACGATCGGCACGCTGGCGACTGCGCTCATCACGGGCGCCGGGGCCGCGATGATCCTGGACTTCAGCCTCCTGGAGGGCTTCCTCCTCGGCTCGATCCTCGCCTGCACCGACGGCGCCGCGGTGTTCTCGATCCTTCGCGGCTCCACGCTGCGCAGGCGCCTCGCCCACACGCTCGAGGGTGAGGCGGGGATGAACGACCCCGTCGCCGTGCTCCTCGTCCTGGGCTTCATCGCGTGGATCGACGACCCGGGCTACGGCATCGTGGACCTCCTCGGCGAGTTCGTCGTGCAGATGGGGGTCGGCGGCGCGGTCGGCCTCGCGGTCGGCCAGGGCGCGGGGTGGGCGCTGCGCAACGTCTCGCTCTCCACCGCGGGGCTCTATCCGGTCGCGTCGATCGCGGCGGCCGCGACGGCGTTCGGCGCGGGCCAGGTCCTCGGGGGCTCGGGCTTCCTCGCGGTCTACCTGACCGGCCTGGCGATCGGCTCCACGAACTCGCCCGGGGCACGCACCGTGCAGACCTTCCACGACGGCCTGGCCTGGGTCGCCCAGATCGTGCTGTTCGTCACCCTCGGGCTGCTCGTCTTCCCCTCCCAGCTGCCCGGCGTCGCGCTCGAGGGCCTGGCCATCACCGCGTTGCTGCTCCTGGTCGCACGACCCGTCGGCGTCGTGGTCGGCACGCTCGGCGCGCGCTTCACCGCGGCGGAGACCGCCGCCTTGTCGTGGGCCGGGCTGCGCGGCGGCGTCCCCGTCGTCCTCGCGACGTTCCCGCTCATCGCGGGCCTCGACGACAGCCTGCTCTTCTTCAACGTCGTCTTCTTCGCGGTGCTCGTCTCCACGGTCATCCAGGGCACGACGTTCGAGTGGGTCGCCGCCCGGCTCAAGGTCACGACGAACGAGGCGGCGCTCCCCGCGGTGCTCGCCGACCAAGCCTCGACGCGGCGCCTGGGTGCGGAGGTCATCGAGTTCGGCGTGCGCGCGGGCGACGCCGCCGTCGGGCGGAGGGTCCGCGAGCTCGGCATGCCGCGCGCGGCCCTGCTCAACGTCATCATCCGCGACGACCAGGCGATCCCCCCGCGCGGCTCCACGCAGGTCATGGCCGGCGACCGGCTGCACGTGCTCGTCCGCCAGGAGGTCGCCGTCGAGTTCCGGGCGCTGCTGCAGCGCTGGCGCTCCGGCCCGCTGGAGAGCGCGTCGCGGCCCCGGCCCGCGCGCCGCTCGCTGATCTTCTCCGAGCGCCCGTGGAAGGAGGTCGACGGCGACGCCTCGCGCCCGGACCACGTCGGGCCCGTCGCGGTCGCCGAGCAGGTGCGCACCCGGCGCGACCGTCCGGGCTCGCTCGTCGTGCTCGCCGACGGCCGCTGGGCGTACGTCGGGACCACCGTCGCGGCCGGCTCCGCCCAGGCCGTGCAGCAGGCCGCCCGGCGCCGGCTCGGCCGGGCCACCGACGACGCCGAGCGCACTTGGTGGCGCGAGGTCATCGGCGCGCTCGCGACCTGAGGGCTTCGACTCGGAGCGGTGAGCGGCGCGCCGCCTACCCTTCGCGTCATGGCCGCGCATCGCCTCCAGCGCCTCGTCGTCGGCGACACCCGGCGCGGCGTGCTGCCCGGGATCGCCGCGGTCGGGGCGAGCGTCGCGGTCTGCACGGTCGCGATCTTCGGGCTGCGCGAGATCGCCCCGGTGCTCTCGCTCGGGGTCGTCTACCTGCTCGCGGTGCTCGTCGTGGCGGCCAACTGGGGCCTCCGGCTCGGCCTGGTGACCGCGGTCGCCAGCGCGCTGGCCTACAACTACTTCCACATCCCGCCGACGGGACGCTTCAGCATCGCCGAGTCGGAGAACGTCGTGGGCCTCGTGGCGTTCCTCGTCGCCGCCGTGCTCGCCAGCTCGGTCTCCGACCTCGCGCGCAGCCGGGCGCAGGACGCCGAAGAGCGTCGTCGCGAGGCCGACTTGTCCGCGGAGCTCGCGCGCACGCTGCTCGGGGCCGAGGCGCCGGCCGCGGCCGTGGCCACCGCGTCGCGCCGCCTGGCGCAGGCGCTCGACCTTCCGAGCGCCGCGATCGAGCTCCGCGCCGTCGAGGCCGACGAGCGCCGCCTCGTGTTCCCGCTGCGCAACGGCGCGCGCACCCTCGGGACGCTCGTGGTTCCCGCGAAGCTCCCCGAGCCGCTGCTCGCGCGCGTCCAGCGGCGCGTCGTGCCCGCGCTCGAGGCGGTGCTCGCCGCCGCGCTGGAGCGCGAGGAGCTGCAGCGCGAGGTCGTCGAGACGGCGGCGCTGCGCCGGGGCGACACGGTCAAGACCGCGCTGCTGCGGACGGTCTCGCACGACCTCCGCTCGCCGCTGACGGCGATCGCCACGGCAGGGGAGGGTCTGAGCGCCGAGCACCTCGCCGACGCCGACCGGCGGGAGCTGGGGGCCGTCGTGACCGAGGAGGCGGCCCGGCTGACGCGGCTCATCGACAACCTGCTGGACCTCTCGCGTCTGGAAGCGGGCGCGGCCGAGCCCAGCCGCGAGTGGATCGCCGTGGACGACGTGCTGCGCGCAGCGGCCGAGGGCGCGCGGGCCGACTTCTCGTTCGCCGTGGACCGCGAGCTGCCGCTCGTCCGGGCCGATGCGGCCCAGCTCGAGCGCGCGTTCGCGAACGTGATGGAGAACGCGGCCGCTCACGCGGGCGGGCATCCCGTGTCCGTGCGCGCCCGGGCGGTGGGCGGGCGGCTCGTCGTGCGGGTCGTCGACCGCGGCCCGGGCATCCCGGCGGCCCAGCTCGAGCGCGTCTTCGCCCCGTTCTTCACCGCGGGGAGCGCGCGCACGGGCGGCGCGCGCGGCTCGGGGCTCGGCCTGGCCATCGCGCGGGGCTTCGTGGAGGCCAACCGCGGGAGGCTGTGGGTCGAGTCGCTCCCCGGTCAGGGCGCGAGCTTCGTGTGCGAGCTGCCCATCGAGGCGCCTCCGGTTGCCGGCGTCGGCGCCGCCCGGGCCCAGGACGCCGAGGCGTGACGTGACGCCCGGCCGACCGGTGGCCGCCGCGTGAGCGAGCACCGCCCGCGCGTGCTCGTCTGCGACGACGAGCCGCAGATCCTCCGCGCCCTACGGGTCGTGCTGCGGGCGGCGGGGTTCGACGTCGTCGAGGCGAGCACGGCCGAGGAGGCGCTCGACCGCGCCGCGGTCCGGCCCCCGGACGCCGCGATCCTCGACCTCGTGCTCCCGGACGGCAGCGGCATCGAGGTCACGCGGGCGCTGCGCGAGTGGACGCAGATGCCGATCATCGTGCTCTCCGCGGTCGGGGACGAGGACGACAAGGTGCGTGCGCTGGAGGCCGGCGCCGACGACTACGTCACCAAGCCGTTCGGCTCACGCGAGCTCGTCGCGCGGGTTCAGGCCGCTCTGCGCCGCTCGAGCGCGGTAGCCGGCGCCCCGCTGATCGCCGCCGAAGGGCTCGAGCTCGATCTCGCCGCCCGCCTCGTGCGCCGCAACGGGAGGGAGGTCCACCTCACGCCGCTCGAGTTCTCGCTCCTGAAGGTCCTCGCCGTCAATCGCGGCCGCCTCATGACCCACCGGTCGCTGCTCGTCGAGGTCTGGGGCGTCGAGTGGGGCGACGACGTGCCGCTGCTGCGCACGCACGTCGCGCGCCTGCGGGGCAAGATCGAGCCCTCCGGGGAGACGCGCTACGTGCGCACCGAACCGGGAGTGGGCTACCGCTTCGCGGTCTGAGACGGATCGGTCCGGCGGTCCAGCGCGGTGGCCAGCACGGTCCCGAGCGCCGCGCAGCCGACCATGAGCGTCCCGAAGTAGGCGAGGTTCGCGCCGGTCGCGAGGATCGCGACGAGCCCCGCGACGAAGGCGACGGTCACGGCCACAAGCGCGACGCGGCGCGGGCTGCGGTCGGGAGCGGAAGGCGGCACCGATCGCATCCTAGGTCACCCGCTCGCGGCGCGGGTACGATCGGGGCGTGGCGCCTGATCACCGACGTTTCGCGCTCCCGCTGCCGCGCCGCGCGCCGCTCGCGGGCGACGCGCGGGCCCCCGCGTCGGCCCCACCGGCGGGCGCGCGCGAGCACGGCACGATGAACCTCGCAGACGCCGTCGTGGACTGCGCCTTCTACGAGGAGGGCTGCCGTCAGGGCGGACGGCTGACCGTCGAGGACGCGCGCCGCGAGACGGAGACCCGCCCGGACGGCTTCGTCTGGATCGGCCTGCACGGCGCGGCGCCCTCGGTGGTCGAGACGCTCGGCGAGCGCTTCGGGCTGCCTCCGCTCGCGGTGGAGGACGCTGTGCACGCCCACCAGCGCCCGAAGCTCGAGGTCTTCGGCGACGTGCTCTTCGTGGTCTTCAAGACCGTGCGCTACGTCGACGCCGACGAGCTCGTCGACATCGGAGAGCTGATGCTCTTCATGGGGCCGGGGTACGTGATCACGGTGCGCCACGGCGAGGGGAGCCCGCTCGCCGGTCTGCGCGACGACCTCGAGGCGCACCCCGACCTGCTGCAGATCGGGCCGAGCGCGGTCCTCTACGCGGTCGCGGACCGCATCGTCGACGACTACGCCGTCGTGCTCGAGGGGCTCGCCGTCGACATCGAGCAGATCGAGGAGGAGGTGTTCTCCGTGACCCTGAGCAACCCCGCCGAGCGCATCTACCGGCTCAAGCGCGAGGTGCTCGAGTTCAAGCGCGCGGTCACGCCGCTGGCCGGCCCCCTCCATCAGCTCGCCGCGGGAACGGTGGCCCCGCTCGACCCCCGGACCGGCGAGTACTTCCGCGACGTCTGCGACCACCTGCTGCGCGACTCCGAGCAGGTCCAGGGCTTCTCCGAGCTGTTGACCAGCGTGCTGAACGCGAACGTCGCGCAGCTCTCCATCCGCGACAACCAGGACATGCGCAAGATCTCCGCCTGGCTGGCGATCATCGCGGTGCCGACGATGGTCTTCGGCATCTACGGCATGAACTTCGACACGATGCCCGAGCTGGGCTGGGATCTCGGCTACCCGCTCGTGCTCGCGATCGTCCTCGCCGTCTGCGGCGCGCTGTACGGGCGCTTCAAGCGCGCCGGGTGGCTGTAGCCGGTGGTGCTCCGGGGTGAGCGCGTCGTGCTGCGCGCTCCCGAGGAGCGCGACGCGGCGGAGCTGCGTCGCCAGCACCTGACCCCCGAGGTCCACCGCTGGTGGGGCGACCCGGACGCGCGGTTCCCCTTCGAGGCCGAGGCGGACACCACGTTCCTGGTGATCCTCGTCGAGGAGGACCCCGCGGGCTGGATTCAGTTCCACGAGGAGCCGGAGCCCGACTACCGCCACGCCTCGATCGACCTCTTCGTCGACCCCGCCCAGCACCGGCGCGGCGTCGCCTCCGACGCGATCGCGACCGTCATGGGCCACCTCGCCGACGAACGCGGGCACCACCGCATCACGATCGACCCGTGCGCGGAGAACGGCGCGGCGGTCGCCTGCTACGAGCGCGCCGGCTTCCGTCCTGTCGGCGTGCTGCGCGCCGCCTGGCGTGGTCCCGACGGCGTGTGGCGCGACGACCTGCTGATGGAGTGGGTGGCGCCCGGGGTGCGGTAGGACGATCGTCACGACATCGTCATGCGGGGCGCCCCGAGCGTCACGCGAACGTCACGGGCCCGGGCGCACAGTGGCGCCATGGACTTCCTCTACGACCTCGCGATGGTGGCGCTCGGCGTCGCGGCGTTCGCCGTGCTGCTCGCCGCGATCGAGCTGCTCGACCGCGCATGACCACCGGCGTGCTGCTCACCCTGATCGTCGCGCTCGGGCTCTCGATCTACCTGATCGCCGCGCTCCTGCGCGGCGAGAAGTTCTAGGCCGTGGCCCAGGGCCTGCTCCAGATCGCGATCTTCGTCGCGGTCGTTGTCGCCGTCGTCCCGCTGCTCGGGGGCTACATGGCCCGCGTCTTCACGGGCGAGCGCGTCTTGATCAGCCCGGTGGTCGCGCCCGTCGAGCGCGGCGTCCTGCGCCTGCTCGGCGTCGAGGACGACCAGGGTCAGAGCTGGAAGCAGTACGCGCGCACGCTCCTGGCGTTCAGCGCGCTGTCGTGGCTGTTCCTCTACCTGATCCTGCGCACGCAGACGCTCCACCCGGGCAACGGCCGCAAGCTCACCTCGGGGACCTGGGACGTCACGTTCAACACCGTCTCGTCGTTCGTCACGAACACGAACTGGCAGTTCTACGGCGGGGAGTCGACGCTCACGAACTTCTCGCAGGCCTTCGGCCTCACGGTGCAGAACTTCGTCTCGGCCGGCGTCGGCATCGCGGTGGCGATCGCGTTGATCCGCGGCATCGCCAACCGCCGCGGTGACGGCCGGATCGGCCACTTCTGGCGCGATCTCGTCAGGGCGATCCTCTACGTGCTGCTGCCGATCTCGCTCGTCGGCGCGCTGTTCCTGGTCTCCCAGGGGGTCGTCCAGTCGTTCCCCACGCAGGCCGGCGACCTCATCACCGGGCCCGTCGGCTCGCAGGAGGCGATCAAGGAGCTCGGCACCAACGGCGGCGGCTTCTTCAACGTCAACTCCTCCTTCCCGTTCGAGAACCCCACCGGCCTGACGAACTTCGTCGAGATGCTGTTGATCCTCATCGTCCCGGCGTCGCTGACCTCCACGTTCGGGCGCATGGTCGGCTCGCGCCGGCAGGGCTGGTCGATCTTCGCCGCGATGAGCTTCCTGTTCCTCGTGGGCGTCGCGCTCGTCTTCTTCTCCGAGCGCCACGGGACCTCCGCGCAACAGCTCGCCGGGGTGACCGGAGGCAACCTCGAGGGCAAGGAGGTCCGCTTCGGCACCACGGGCTCGGCGCTGTGGACCGCGGTGACCACCGTGACGTCGTGCGGCGCGGTCAACGCGTCGCTCGACTCCCTCACCGCCCTCGGCGGCCTGACGCCATTCTTGAACCTCGGGTACTCGGAGTCGGTCTTCGGCGGCGTCGGGACCGGGCTGTACACCATGCTCTTCTTCGTCCTGCTCGCCGTCTTCATCGGCGGCTTGATGGTCGGGCGCACGCCGGAGTACCTGGGCAAGAAGGTCGAGGCGCGCGACATCAAGTTCGTCGCGCTCGGCTCGGTCTTCACGCCGCTGCTGGTGCTGGTCACGTCGGGTCTGGCGCTCGCGTGGCTGAAGTACGGCGGCCCGTCGATCGACAACTCCGGGCCCCAGGGCTTCTCCGAGACGATCTACGCCTACCTCTCGCAGGCCAACAACAACGGCTCGGCGTTCGCCGGCTACACGGGCTACGTCCAGCCCGACCCGAACAACGTGGGGGCGTACGGCATCACCTTCGCCGACGTGATCGGCGGGCTGACGATGCTGTTCGGCCGCTTCGCCCCGATCCTCTTCGTGCTCGCCGTCGCCGGCTCGCTCTCGGGCAAGACCGTGACGCCCGCGGGTCTCGGCACGATGCGCACCGACACGCCGACCTTCGTCGTGCTGCTGATCGGCGTCGTGGTCCTGCTCGCCGCCCTCACGTTCGTCCCCGCGCTCCTGCTCGGTCCGATCGTCCAGTCCCTCTCCGACACGCTCTTCTGAACGGGAGTCCCTATGCGCAAGGACCTCATCTCCGGGCTGGTGGCCGTCGCGGCCTTCACCCTCCTGCTCGGCGTCGCCTACCCGGTCGTGGTGTGGGGCGTCTCGCAGGTCGCCTTCGCCCGGCAGGCCGACGGCTCGCTGATCCGGGACGACACGGGGAACGTGACCGGCTCGACGCTGATCGGCCGCGACTTCGCAAGGCCCGTTCTCGACGCATCCGGCAAACCAGAGCAGAACGCCGACGGCGCGCCCGTGACCGAGCCCGACCCGCGGTACTTCCAGGGGCGGCCGTCGGCCACGGGCTACAGCGCGAGCGCGACGTCCTTCTCCAACCGGGCGCCCAACTCGAGCTCGGCGCGGTTCTTCTACCGTGACGGCCTCGCGGCCTACGTCGCGACGAACGGCCCGGGCAACCCGGGGCTCGACAGCGCGATGGTGCCCGTGGACGCGGTCACCACCTCGGCCTCGGGCGTCGATCCGCACATCTCGCCGGCGAACGCCCGCATCCAGGCCAACCGCGTCGCCGCGGTCCGCCGGCTCCCCGTCGACCGGGTCCGCACGCTCGTCGCGGAGCACACCGACGGGCGCTTCCTCGGCCTGCTCGGCGAGCCCGGCGTCAACTACTCGGCGCTCAACGCCGCGCTCGACTCGGAGACCCGATGAAGCCCTCGCAGCCCCTGCTGTCCGCCGCCACGCTCTCACCGGCGCTCGTCCAGTCGCTGATCAAGCTCGATCCGCGGGTGCAGCTCCGCAACCCGGTGATGTTCGTGGTCGAGGTGGGCGCGGTCGTCACGACGATCGCCGTGGCGACAGGGTCCGCGGACCCACGCTGGTTCACGATCACGATCGCGATCTGGCTCTGGCTCACGGTCGTCTTCGCGAACCTCGCCGAGTCGCTGGCCGAGGGCCGCGGCCGCGCGCAGGCGCAGGCCCTGCGCGCGATGCGCTCGGAGACCATGGCCACGATGCAGGACGGCTCCTCGCGGGCCGCCGCCGAGCTGCGCAAGGGCGAGCGGGTCGTGGTCGTCGCGGGGGAGACGATCCCGGGCGACGGCACCGTCGTCGAGGGCATCGCGTCGATCGACGAGTCGGCGATCACCGGCGAGTCGGCCCCGGTCATCCGGGAGTCCGGCGGTGACCGCTCGGCGGTCACGGGCGGCACCAAGGTGCTCTCCGACCGCATCGTCGTGGAGATCACCCAGGAGCCGGGGCAGTCGTTCCTGGACCGCATGATCAACCTCGTCGAGGGCGCGGAGCGCCGCAAGACCCCGAACGAGATCGCCCTCGGGATCCTGCTCGCGGCGCTGACGCTGATCTTCCTGGTGGTCGTCGTCGCGCTCAAGCCGTTCGCGGAGTTCGCGCACACGGAGATCTCGATCACCACGCTGATCGCCCTGCTCGTGGCGCTCATCCCGACGACGATCGGCGCGCTGCTCTCGGCGATCGGCATCGCCGGGATGGATCGCCTCGTGCGGCGCAACGTCCTCGCCCTGTCGGGCCGCGCGGTCGAGGCCTCGGGCGACGTCGACGTGCTGCTGCTCGACAAGACGGGCACGATCACCCTCGGCAATCGCCAGGCGTTCGACTTCCTGCCGATGCCCGGGGTGTCCGAGGGCGAGCTGGCCGAGGCTGCGCAGCTCTCCTCGCTGGCCGACGAGACGCCCGAGGGGCGCTCGATCGTCGTCCTGGCCAAGCAGTACGGCATCCGCGAGCACGCCATGGCGCCGGCCGGTGCTGCGTTCGTCGAGTTCACGGCGCAGACGCGCATGTCCGGGATCGACTTCGACGGCTCGCGGCTGCGCAAGGGCGCCGGCGACTCGATCGTCTCGTGGGTGCAGGCCGCGGGCGGCCGGCCGCCGGCCGAGCTGCAGCCGACGATCGAGCGCGTCGCGCGGGAGGGCGGCACACCGCTGGCGGTGTCCCGGGACGAGCACGTGCTCGGGGTCGTCTACCTCAAGGACACCGTCAAGGACGGGATGTCCGCGCGCTTCGAGCAGCTGCGGGCGATGGGCATCCGGACCGTCATGGTGACGGGCGACAACCGGCTCACCGCGGCGAAGATCGCCGACGAGGCGGGCGTCGACGACTTCCTCGCCGAGGCGACACCCGAGCGCAAGCTCGAGCTCATCCGCCACGAGCAGGCCGAGGGCCGGCTGGTCGCGATGACCGGCGACGGCACGAACGACGCGCCCGCGCTCGCGCAGGCCGACGTCGGCGTGGCGATGAACACGGGCACCCAGGCGGCGCGCGAGGCGGGCAACATGGTCGACCTCGACTCCAACCCGACGAAGCTCATCGAGATCGTCGAGGTCGGCAAGCAGCTCCTGATCACCCGCGGCGCGCTGACGACGTTCTCCATCGCCAACGACGTCGCGAAGTACTTCGCGATCCTCCCCGCGATCTTCGCGGCGACGTACGCGGCGCGCGGCGCGAGATCCGGGCCGCTCGACCAGCTCAACGTCATGGCCTTGGGGACCCCGCGCTCGGCGATCATCTCGGCGATCGTCTTCAACGCGCTGCTGATCCCCATGCTCGTGCCGCTCGCGCTGCGCGGCGTCGCCTACAGGCCGATGGGGGCGACCGCGCTGCTGCGCCGGAACCTCCTCGTCTACGGGCTCGGGGGGCTCGTCGCCCCGTTCGCCGGGATCAAGCTGGTCGACCTGATCGTCCACAACCTCCTCGGGGCGTAGCGTCGGCGATCACGATGGCCGGCCGCCACAAGCTCTTCCTCGGCATGGCCGCCGGGGTCGGCAAGACCTACCGGATGCTCCAGGAGGGGCAGGCCGAGGCCGAGAGCGGCCGCGACGTCGTCCTCGGGTACCTTGAAACTCACGACCGGCCGGAGACCACCGCCCAAGCGGCCGGCCTCGAGCTGGTCCCGCGGCGGCGGGTCGTCCACGGCACGCGCGCCGCCCGGGTCGAGGTCGAGGAGATGGACCTCCCGGCGATCCTGCTCCGGGCGCCGGAGCTGTGCCTCGTCGACGAGCTGGCGCACACCAACGCGCCGGGGCAGGAGCACGCGAAGCGCTGGGAGGACGTCGAGGCCGTGCTCGACGCGGGCATCGACGTGTACTCGACGGTCAACGTGCAGCACCTCGAGTCGCTCAACGACCGGATCTCCGAGCTCACCGGGACCCGCGTGCGCGAGACCGTTCCCGACGCGCTGCTCGTCCGCGCCGACGAGGTCGTGCTCGTCGACCTGACGCCGGAAGCGCTCACCGCGCGCCTGCGAGCCGGGAAGGTCTACGCGCGCGAGCGGGCCGAGGCGGCGCTCAACGGCTTCTTCAAGATCGAGCACCTCGGCGTGCTGCGCGAGGTCGCGCTGCGCCAGGTCGCCGAGGGCGTCGGCTCGCAGCGGCTCGTGCGGGAGGGGCCGGCGCCGCTCTCGGCCACCCGTCGCGAGGACCGCCTGGCCGACCGCGGCGCGCCGCAGGCGGTGGGGGAACGGCTGCTCGCGCTCGTCCGTCCCGAGCCGGCGGGGCAGCGCGTCGTGCGGCGCGCGTGGCGATCGTCCCAGCGCCTCGGCGCGGAGCTCGACCTGCTCTGCGTGCGGACGCCGGGCGCGGGGACCTCGGAGGCCGACCGGATCGCGCTGGAGTCCCTGCGGCGCCTGGCCTCGGTCCTCGGAGCGCACCTGCTGGTGGAGGAGGGCGACGACGTCGCGGACGTCGCCGTACGCGTCGCGCGCGAACGCGGGACCACCTACGTCCTCATGGGCATGCCCAGAACGCCGCGCGGCCTCGGGCGGCTCGCCGAGGTCCTCCCGATGACGCTGCTGCGGCGCCTCCCGGGCGTCGACCTCCGAGTCGTCGCCGACCGGACGGCCCGCGCGGAGGAGGAGTGACCCCGTCGAGCGGCGATCGGGGCTCACCCCTTGGGCGCTCATGGGCGCTCGACGCGGGCGGGCGGCCGCGGCGCGCATGAGCCTCGCGCTCGCCGCCGCGCTCGGCGCGCTCGTCACCGCGGTCGCGTTCGTTGCCGCCCGGCGACGGGCGAGGAGCCGGGCGGCGCCGCGTTCGGGCGTCCGCATCGCGTTCCCGTTCATCGGCCACTGCCTGTCCGAGCGCGCGCTCGACGCGGCGCTGCGCCTCGCGCACGCGCAGTCGGCGACGCTCGTCCCCGTGTTCCTCGCGGTGGTCCCGCTGCGGCTGACGCTCGAGTCGGCGCTGCCGCGGCAGTCCGCGCAGGCGCTCGACCTGCTCGAGGCGATCGAGCAGCGCGCCGCGCGCGCGGGCGTCCCGGTCGACGCCCGGATCGAGCGCGGGCGCACCCCGCGCCACGCCCTCACCGAGGCGCTCCGGCACGAGCGGTTCGGGCGCATCGTGGTTCCCGCCGAGACCCGCCCCGGGGAGGGCTTCTCCCCGGCCGACATCGCCTGGCTGTTAGAGCGCGCGTGCGAGGAGGTCGTCGTGCTGCGCCCGGCCCGCACGGTCGAGCCCGCTGCCTCCCGGCCGGCCCGCGGCACGATTGCGCTCGGCCGCGCCCACTAGATTCTGAGTCATGTCCCGACGCATGAGCGCCCCGGCCCTCGCGCTGCTCGGCGCGGCGGCACTGGCGGGCTGCGGGAGCGACGCGGGGCCCGCTGCCGGCGCCCCGTCGTCGCGGCCGGCCGCCACCGACTCCGCGGTCGCCGACCCGGCGGCGGCGGCGTCCGCCGCGCCGGCCGCCCGGCCCGCGCGGTCCTCGGCGCCCACCACGCTCGCGACGAGGCTGCAGGTCCCGTGGGGCGTCGCGTTCCTGCCCGGCGGCGACGCCCTCGTCTCCGAGCGCACCACCGGCCGCATCCTGCGTGTGGCCAGGGACGGTGCCACCAAGAAGGTGGTCATGCGCGTGCCCGGCGTCAACACCGACGCCGGAGAGGGAGGGCTGCTCGGCCTCGCCGTCTCCAAGCGCTACGCAACCGACAAGCTCGTCTACGCCTTCTTCACCACCGGCACTGACAACCGCATCGCCCGCTTCACGCTCGGCGGCCGCCCGCGCGTGATCTTCTCCGGCATCGTGGCCGCGCAGATCCACAACGGCGGCCGGCTCGCGTTCGGTCCCGACGGCAAGCTCTACGCCGGCACGGGTGACGCGGGGAACACGTCCAACGCGCAGAACCGCAGCAGCCCGAACGGGAAGATCCTGCGCCTGAACCCGGACGGCTCGATCCCCGCGGACAACCCGTTCCGCGGCTCCCCCGTCTGGTCGCTGGGGCACCGCAACGTGCAAGGGCTCGCGTTCGACCGTGCCGGTCGCCTGTGGGCGCCGGAGTTCGGCCAGAACACCTTCGACGAGGTCAACCTGATCCGCAAGGGCAAGAACTACGGCTGGCCGACGGTCGAGGGGCCCGGCACCGGTGACGGCCGCTTCGTCGCGCCCAAGGTCGTCTGGCGCACCTCGGAGTCCTCGCCGAGCGGCGCGGCGATCGTCGGCGCGAACCTCTTCGTCGGCGCGCTCGCCGGCCGCCGGCTGTGGAAGATCCCGCTGAACGGAACCTCGGCGGGCAGGCCGCAGAAGCTGCTCGACGGCAAGTACGGCCGCGTGCGCTCCCCGGCGGCGGCCCCCGACGGATCGCTCTGGGTGACGACCTCCAACCGCGACGGTCGCGGCTCCCCGACGGGCGACGACGACCGGATCCTGCGGCTCGCCCGCCCCTGAGGGCTAGCGCAAGAATTCCTGCTGGGTTTCGGCACCGCCTCGCGGCACCCGGAGCCACCCGATCCCTTGTCAATACAACCAGTATTGACGGCGGAATCGCGCGGCCCCGGGCATCCACGATCCGGCACCCAAACCCGGGCAGTAATTCTCGCGCGAGCCCCGAGCGAGCGCCCCGGGGCTACCTCGGCTGCGGCCCGTCGCGCTGGGCCTGCGTGCGCATCTCGCTGAGGATGCGCTCCAGGCGCGGCTCGGCGGTCGTGTCCACGTGGGTCATCGTCGCGGCGACCGCAGGATGGACCGCGGCGATCTGACGGTGCATCTCGTGGGCGACGGCGCGGTAGGACGGATGGCCCTCGGCCCCCGAGCGCAGCTCGATGAGCTGCATCGCCTCCCGCGCGTTGAGGTCGAGCACGTAGCGGACGCGGAAGCCGAGGCAGAGCGCGTAGCTGGCGATCCGGCGATCGTGGCCCGCGCCCGCCAGGCGGCGGTACTCGCGCTCGGAGAGCTCGAGTGCGCGGCGGTACTTCTCCCCGCAGCCCGCGAGGTCGACCTCCTCCGGCACGCCCGCACCGAGCTCGGGCGACAGCCGCTGCCACTGCACGGTGAGCATCCGGTGACGCTGCAGGTCGCGGAACGCGCCGTAGTCCGAGACGATCTCGAAGCGGTAGCGCAGCGCCTCGTAGCCCCGGCCGGGGCGGTGTCGCCGGTTCGTGCGCGCCCCGACGAGGTCGATGAGCAGCTCCGCGCGCTCGTCGTCGCTCAGGGCGCCCAAGCGGGCGATCGCATCCTCTTCCGAGACTCCCGCCGCCTCGAAGAGCAGCGCCGCCAGCAGGCGGTCTTCGTCGCCGTCGACGTGGAGCAGCCGCACGCTCGGGCGGGCGTCGGGCTCGCCCGCAGGGCGGTCGAGGCCGAGCCGCGCGACCCAGTTGTCCGCCGCCCGGTCGCGCTCCTGCAAGTAGCCGATCCACTCACCGCCGCGGTCGGGCCGGGGCACGCGGACCACGAAGCTCGGAATGACCCGCTGCAGAGCCTCCAGGATGCGTCCGCCGCACTCGCGCGCCTCGGGCAGCGGGTGGGCGAGCAGGTGGAGCACCAGCTGCTCGTAGGTCTGCCCCGTCGCGGAGATGCCCATGTGCGAGAGCGACGCGGCCGGCAGCAGGCCGCGCAGGAGGTCGAGCGCCTTGGCGGCGATCGCGCGGTCGCGGGCCGTGCCCGGCGTCCCGGGGAAGGAGTCGTCGACCCAGGCGCGCATCCGCGGCAGGCACTCCGAGTAGATGCCGAAGATCGCGTCCAGCGCCCGCTCGTAGCCCGGGCCGAGCTCGGGATCGCGGAAGTAGCGGTGGCCGAGCCCGGGGACCTCGTCGTCGTAGGCGATGTAGCGGGTCGACTGCTCGAGGTAGGCGCCGAGCCGCGGGCGCTGGAGGATCTTCGTCAGGACGTTGGAGCTCCACTCGCAGGCGACGTGGGCGCCGCCGAGCTGCGCGACGGAGTCGTCGCCGTAGCCGAGGAAGATGCGCTCGTAGAGCTGCTCGGCGCGAGAGCCCGAGCCGGGGTCGAACGGTGCCGCATGCGGGTCGAGCGAGTCGGCGAACTCGGTCGTCAGCAGGCGCCGCAGCGTCCCCCGGTAGCGCGAGTAGCGGGCGAAGAGCGCGCCCTTCACGGTCTCCGGAAGGCCGACCAGCGCGAAGACCGGGCCGTCGAGATGCGTCACGTACGGGCGGAGGGAGTCGCGCTCCGCAGCGCTGAGCTGGTCGTCGGGATAGCGCATGCGCGGGACCGTGAGCCTACCCGGCGCCACCCGGCGCTCAGACGAGGTTCGTGAACGCCTCGCCGCAGCGCTGCACGAGGTCGAACAGTGGCTGCGGGACGACGCCGGCCGCGACGGTGAGCGCGGCGCAGACGACGCCGACGGTCGCGACCTCCCAATGGGCCTTCCCGCTGCCCGGCTCGCCGCCGTAGACGACGGGGCCGGCGGCGGGCGAGGGAGCGGGGGCGTCGGAGCCGCCCTCGGCGTCCGCCTCCGGCGAACCGCCTGCGAGCGCCGGCCGCGGGCCGGCGCGCACGGTCGACGGGAGCGCGCCCACCCCGACGTCGCGCATCCACATCGCCGCGATGACCCGGAGGTAGTACGCCAGCGAGATCATCGAGCCGACGACGATCACGACGCCGAGCCACGCGTAGCTGCCGTCGACGGCCGCCTGGATGAGGAAGAACTTCCCGATGAACCCGCCCGTGGCCGGGATCCCGGCGAGCGAGAGCATCGCGATCGTCATCGGCCACGCGAGCACGGGGCGCGTGGCGCCGATGCCCTGCATCGCCTCGAGGTCGTCGCCGAGGGCCGTCTCGCGCTCGCGGGCGATGATCACCGCGAAGGCCGCGAGGTTCATCAGCAGGTAGACGGCCAGGTAGAAGACGGTCGCGCGCACGCCGAGCTCGGAGGTCACGACCACGCCCACGAGCATGTAGCCCGCCTGCGCCACCGAGGAGTAGGCGAGCATCCGCTTCAGAGACGACTGCCCGAGCGCGCCGACGTTGCCCGCGATGATCGTGACCGTCGCGAGGACCGCGAGCGCCGGCGCCCATGACGTGGACGAGTCGATGAGCGCCACGTCGAAGAGCCGCAGGAAGATCCCGAACGCCGCCGCCTTCGTTGCGACGGCCATGAAGGCGGTCACCGGAGTGGGCGCGCCCTCGTAGACGTCGGGCGTCCACTGGTGGAACGGCGCCACCGAGGCCTTGAAGGCGAGGCCGACCACGGCGAGCGCGATGCCCGCGAGCATGAGCGGGTCGCTGCTGAGCCCGTTGGCCCCGTTGGCCGCCGCGATGCCGGAGAAGTCCGTCGAGCCCGTGGCGCCGTAGATGAGCGCCAGCCCGTAGAGGAACACCGCGGAGCCGAGCGACCCGACGATCAGGTACTTCAGGCCGGACTCCAGCGACGTCGCACGGCGCATCTCGGTCGCGCAGAGGACGTAGAGCGGGATGGAGAGCAGCTCGAGGCCGAGGAAGACGGTCACGAGGTTCGTCGACCAGGCGAGGACGAGCATGCCGGCGATCGAGGTCAGCAGCAGCGCGTGGAACTCCCCGTGGGCGGACTCGCGCGGGGCCAGGGCGCGCCACGCGAGCAGCACGGTCGCCATGCCCGCGCTCACGAACACGATGGCCAGGACGGTGCTGAGACCGTCGATGGCCAGCGCGCCGGCGACGAGCTCCTTCGACGTGTCGAGCTGCCAGATCGTCAGGCCGAGCGCGGTCGCCAACGTGGCGAAGGAGACCAGCGGGACGCCGTGCTCGCGCGACACGCGGCTGCGCAGCAGGCCCACCATCAGCACGACGACCGCGCCCGCGAGCAGCGCGATGAGCGGCGAGAGGCCCGCGAAGTCGATGGTCGGCGCATCGGGGACGGTGCGTCCGTTCATGGGGTCGGCACCTCTTGGGGGGCGGGCGCGGCGGAGGGGTCGACGGGCTGGCCGGTGCTCGGGTCGACCGGCGCGCCGCCCGCGGCGCCGGAGGGCAGGCGCTCGCCGGTCTTCGGGTCGATCTGCACCGCGTCCGGGGAGTCGGGGTCGACCGGCTGGCCGGTGTTCGGGTCGGTCTGCGGGGCCGTCGCGGCGGCGGGGGCGGCTTGCTCCGCGGGCGCGGCAGCGGCGGCGGGGGCAGCGGGGAGCGGGGCGGGGGCCTGCGCGGCCTCCGGCGGCGGCGGGTGCACGACCTCGCGCGCGGCGGCGATCGACGTGCCCACCGTCTTCTCGCCCTTCTCCAGCGGCAGCTGCGGGTAGAGGGCGGCGGCGAGGATCGCGAGCACGAGCGGCACGAGCACGAGGCCGTCGGAGAGCTTGAGCTCCGCGGACTCCACCGCCGGCCCGACGCGGTTGTGCATCGCGCGGATGAACAGCCGCAGCGTGTAGACGCTGGCCAGCGCGACGCCGGTGAACGCGACGATCGCGTAGACCGGCTTGTCCGCGAAGACGCCGAGCAGGATGTAGAACTCGCCGACGAAGTTCGCCGAGCCGGGCATCGCCAGGTTCGCCAGCGCGACGATCAGGAAGAGCACCGCCAGGACCGGTGCGCGCAGCGCCACGCCGCCCATGTCGCGGATGTCCTCCGACCCTCCGGACCGGGCGGCCACCAGCGCCACGAGGAAGAACGCGGGCGCCACGACGAGCCCGTGGTTGAAGGCCTGCAGCACCGCGCCCTGGGCGCCGCGCTCGTTGAGCGCGAAGATCCCGAGCACGATGAAGCCGAGCTGCGCGACCGACGAGTAGCCGAGGATCAGCCGCGCCTCCGTCGTCGTGAACGCCATCGCCGAGCCGTAGAGGATCGAGGCGAGCGCGACGACCAGCATCAGGTCCTGGAAGTGCACGGCCGCGTCGGGGAAGAGCGGCAGCGCGATGCGCAGGAACCCGTACGCCGCGACCTTGCTGAGCACGCCGGAGAAGACGGCGAGCACCGGCAGCGGCATGTTGCGGTACCCGTCGGGCATCCAGCCGTGGACCGGGAACATCGGCATCTTCACGATGAACGCCGCCGCGAAGAACAGGAAGATCCAGTCCTGCGACCCCTTGCCGAGGCGCAGCTCCTGCAGATCGGTGAGCACGAAGGAGAGCTCGGTGCCGTTCTGCTGGGCGGCGAGCACGGCGGTCGCGATCGCGGCGCTGAGCATCAGCAGCGAGCCGACGAGCGTGTAGATGACGAGCTTGATCACCGCCGGCACGCGCGTCTGAGGCGGGCCCCAGATCCCGGTCAGGAAGAAGAACGGGATCAGCATGAGGTCGAAGAACATCACGAACAGCGCGAGGTCCTGCGCCAGCAGCGCGCCGAGGACCGCGGTGTGGCCGAGGCCCATGTGGAAGAAGAAGAGCTTGTCGCGCCCCCACGTCCGCCCGGCCGCCCACAGCGTCGACGCGGTGAACAGCCCCGTCGCGAGCAGGACGAGGAACAGGTTGATCCCGTCGATCCCGAGCTTGTAGTGGATGCCGAGCGTGCTGATCCACGCCTGATCGGTGACGTACTGCAGGCCCGTCGCACCACGGTCGAAGCCGACGACCAAGGCGATCGCCAGCCCCAGCGCGCCCGCGGAGCCGATCAGCGCGAGCACCCGCGCGGGCGCGCGGCCTCCCAGCAGCAGGCCGAGCGTGCCGGCCAGGGCCGGGAGCCACAGCAGGAAGGAGAGATGCAGGGTCACGCCTGGAGGAGGAAGTAGAAGCCGACGACCGCGAGGCCGACGAGCAGGAACGCCGCGTAGGAGCGCAGGTAGCCCGACTGCACGGCGCGGACGGCGGCCGAGCCGGCGCGTACGAGCCCCGTCGTGCCGCCGATCAGCGTGCCGGAGACGAAGATGCGCTCGAACGTCTGCTGGCCGAAGCGCCCGAACCAGCCGAACGGCCGCACGACGAGCAGGTCGATGAGCTCGTCGAAGTACCACTTGCTCGCGAAGAGCCGGTGCAGCGGGGCCAGGCGCGCCTGGACGGCGGCGCTCGTCTCGGGCTTCTGCACCCAGACCCGGTAGGCGATCGCGATGCCGAGCAGCCCCGCCACCGCGCCGAGCGCGAGGCCGAAGTACAGGAGCCCGTCGCTCGGCTCGATCCTGACCTGCGAGTCGGCGAACGTCGGGTCCAGGAACGTCTCCAGCCCGTGGGTGACCTTCGGGATCTGGATGAACCCTCCGACGATCGCCCCGAGCGCCAGGATGCCCATCGCGACGCGCATGAGCGGCGACTGCTCGGCGATGTGGTGCTCGGCGCCCGGGAACCCCACGCCGGTGTCCTCCGTCTCGCCGGTCGCGGGGTTGGTGTGCTCCGTCGGGTGGTGCAGGTGCCCGCCCTCGAGTTCGAGCGCCTCGGGCACCGGCGCGCCGAAGAACGCGCGGAAGATCATCCGCCAGGTGTAGATCGCGGTCAGGAAGGCGCCGACGTAGCCCGCGACGTAGAGGCCCCAGTGCCAGCCGCCCTGCGCGCCGACGTCGAGCAGGATCTCGTCCTTGGAGAAGAAGCCCGAGAACGGAGGGATGCCCGCGAGCGCCAGGCCGCCGATGCAGAAGCACGCGAACGTGAACGGCATCGCCTTGCGGAAGCCGCCCATCTTGTCCATGTCCTGCTGGCCGCCCATCGCGCCGATGACCGAGCCGCCCGCCATGAACAGCAGCGCCTTGAAGAAGGCGTGGGTCATGAGGTGGAAGAGCCCCGCCACGTAGGCGCCCGCGCTGACGCCCATGATCATGTAGCCGATCTGGGACATCGTCGAGTAGGCGATGACGCGCTTGAGGTCGGTGACGACCAGCCCGATCGTGCCCGCCACCAGCAGGGTCACCGCGCCGATGACCGCGCCCGTGTCGGCGGCGGCCGGCGCCTGCTCGAAGAGCGGGTGCATGCGGGCGATGAGGTAGACGCCCGCGGTCACCATCGTCGCCGCGTGGATCAGCGCCGAGACCGGCGTCGGGCCCTCCATGGCATCCGGCAGCCACGTGTGCAGCGGGATCTGCGCGGACTTCGCGAAGGCGCCGACGAGCAGGAGCAGGCAGCCCGCGGTCAGGTCGCCGTTGGCGCCCCGGAAGTCCTGGGTGACGGAGTCGAACGTGCGGAGGAAGTCGAGCGTCCCGGCGTGCTTGAACAGGAAGTACGTGCCGAGGACCAGGCCGATGTCGCCGACGACGTTGATGACGAACGCCTTGATCCCGGCCTTCGTGGCGGTGGTGCGCCGGTACCAGAACGAGATCAGCAGGTAGGACGCCGCGCCCACGAACGCCCAGCCGACGATGAGCAGCAGGAAGTTGCCGGCCAGGACGAGCAGGAGCATCGAGAAGACGAAGAAGTTCAGGTAGGCGAAGAACCGCGCGTAGCCCTGGTCGGATTCCATGTAGGCCACGGAGTACACGTGGATCAGCGTCGAGACGCCCGAGACCACGAGGATCATCAGGACGCTCAGGGGGTCCACGAGGATCGAGATCTGCGCGTCGACCCCCACGCTCCGGGCGTAGTCCCAGCCCACGAAGACGACTTGGCGTGCGTCCTCGGCGCGGTCCTGCAGCGCGAGGAACGTCAGCACCGCCGACACGAACGCGCCGGCGATCGCCAGCGTGCCGAGGTAGCCCGTCACCTTCGCGGGCACGGCCCGCGACAGCAGCCCGATGAGGATCGCGCCCGCGAGCGGAAAGGCGAGGACGAGCCAGGCGGTGGTCTGCATGCCGCGGCCCCCCTAGCCCTGGAGCTCGCGGAGCTCGTCGACGTCGATGGGCAGGCGGCGACGGTACATCGCGACGATGACCCCGAGGCCGATGCAGACCTCGCAGGCCGCGACGACCATGACGACGATCGCGAAGACCTGGCCGTCGCCGTTGCCGTGCAGGCGCGAGAACGCGATCAGCGCGAGGTTCGCGGCGTTGAGCATGAGCTCGAGGCAGAGCAGGATCACCAGCGGGTTGCGCCGCGTGAGGACACCCCCGGCGCCGATCGAGAAGATCAGCGCGGAGACGACCAGGTACCACTCGATCGCCATCTAGCCGCCCTCCGGGAGGGTGGCGGGGCCGGGCTCGAGGCCGGGGCGCTCCCGCAGCGCCTTCGTGCGGGTGCCGACGCCCTCGGCCATCGTGCCCGTGCTGCGCGGGCGCACGAGGTCCAGCGGCGTGATGGCCTGCTCGCCGTCCTGCAGGCCGCCGCGGCGCCGCGCGAGCGTCACCGCGCCGACGGCCGCGATCAGCAGCAGGAACGAGGCGATCTCGAAGGGCAGCAGGAACTTCGTCAGCAGCAGCTCGCCGATCTGCTCCGGGGTCCCGAACGGCGCCTCCCCCGCGCGCGCGACGCCGTCGGCGCCGATCCCCGCGCCGTCGGTGCCGAGCGCCTTCAGGCTCGTGCCGAGGATCGCGATGGCCAGCTCGACGAAGAGCACGGCGGCGAAGACCACCGAGCCGATGCGCATGGAGCGCGTGCCGCCGGGCCCGAGCGGCATCTCCGTCCCGCCGACGTAGGCGACCACGAACATGTAGAGCACCATCACCGCGCCCGCGTAGACGACGACCTGCGCCGCCGCGACGAACTCCGCGCGCAGGAGGAGGAACAGCAGCGCGAGCGAGAGCAGGTGCGAGACGAGCGCGAGCACCGAGTAGAACGGGTTGCGCAGGGCCACCGTCCCGATCGCGCCGGCCAGGGCACCGATCGCGGCGAGGAAGAAGACGACTTCGGCCATGGGCACGGGCAGTCTATGCAGGCGGCGGACGGGAGGATGGGACGTTGTCAGAGCGCCGCCGCCTCGTGCATCGAAGTGCGGCGTTGACTCCACGTAGACGCCGTGATCGGATCCCACGGTGTTCAACCGTGCGGCGTGGCCGTCGTGGGCTGGCTGCTCCCTGATCAGCGGTCCAAGCTCGACGTCCTCATCGTCGCTGCCCTGAGCCGCGGTCGCCGGCGCCCGACCTCCCGCCCGACCCCGACCTCCTCGGCCTGGACGAGCGGTACGCGGTCGGCTACGCCAAACGCTCCCAGGGCCGCTGGTCGCTCGTCGACGGTGCGGACGCGGCGCAGGCCCGGCAGGCGCTGGCCGCCGGTCCGGCCGCTCCCGGTGCGCCCCGCGCTCCGGCCGGTTCCCCGGCCCGGTGCCGACTCCGTCCTCCTCCTCGCGGTCGACGGCACGCCGGCGGCGGTCGAGCGGCCCGAGGACCTTCCGGACGTCGCCCGGCGCCCGGGCGAGGTGGCCCGGAGCGGCGTGACCCGCGAGCAGGCGGAACCGGTCGTACAGCAGCCGGATCGGCCTTCTCGAGTCCGCGGTGGCGCTCGCCGGGCGCCGGATTCCGCGACGCTGCGCCAAGCCAGCGGAGCAGGAGTCGAACGCCCGCGTCGGCTGACCCACCGGCCTAGCCCGCCGGCGTCAGCCCGTGCCGCCGCATGATCGCGCCGATCGCCGCGGGCTCCGGTGGCCTCTCGCCGGCCTCCGCGAAGACCGCGCCCAGCTCACGGAAGAAGTCCGGGCCGAGCACGCCGGGGGTCACGGTCACGAGCTGGCGCGCATGGTCCGGCCCGGGGTTCGTGAAGCCGTGCACGACGCCGCGGAGGATCGGCAGCGCCTGGCCCGGCCCGACGCGGTGGTCGACTCCGTCGACGGTCCAGGTCACGGTCCCCTCGAGGCCGAAGAGCGTCTCCTCGTAGCCGTCGTGGCTGTGCGGAGCGGGAACCCGCGCGCCGGGCGGGACGCCGACGAGGAACTGCGCCACGCTGCCTCCGGTGTCGGCGCCTTCGAGCAGGAACTCCATCGTCAGCGCGCCGACCGAGATGACCTCGGAGCGCGGCACGGGTCAGAGCGCGCGCATGCGGTTGTTGCGCGCGTGGTGCTCGAGCTCCGCCCGCCCGAGCGCCTCCATCAGCGGCGGGACGTACATGCCAAAGCGCCCGCGCAGCCCCGTCTTGAGGCCGTACCAGCCGCCGACCGGGTTGTCCTCCGCGCGCGCCCACGCCTCGACGGTGCCCTCGGCGGCGGGCTTCTGCTCGTCGGCGGCACCGAGCGCCATCCAGTCCCCGTGCTCGGTGAGCATCGTGTGCAGATCGTCCAGGCAGCGCAGCCGGTAGCTCAGCGTGGTCGCGCCGACCTGGCACACGAGCGCCGGCGGGTCGGCCGTCTCGTCGCGGTACATCGTGAACTCCGCCTTGCCCGGCGGCGTCTTGAGGATCCACGGGTCGTCCCGCGAGCCGCTGCCCTGCGCCGCCATCGCCTACTCGCCCTCGGCCCGGATCGGGCTGCGCTCGAACGGCTCGGCGAGGAGCATCTCCTTCGTGAAGATGAGGTCGGAGCGGTGGTAGTCGCTCATCTCGTAGTCGTTGCCCATCGTGATCGCGTCGAACGGGCAGGCGACCTCGCAGTAGCCGCAGAAGATGCAGCGCGAGAGGTTG
>JBBQEV010000015.1:0-54351 GCA_038321325.1 Solirubrobacterales bacterium | reverse complement strand
CTCTCCACCCACGACATCGCGCGGGTCGCCGGCGGGGCCGGCGCCGCGCTCGACGCGCGCCACATCTCCCCCACCGCGCCGCCGCCGCACGCGGTGACCGCGAACAAGGCCTGCGCGAACGTCAACACGATCCCCGTCCTGGCCAGCCATGAGGACGACGTGGTGCTCGGCTGCGCGATCGTGCTGCCCGACCATCCGCAGCTCGCGCCAGAGTCGCGCGGGGACCTCTTCGACGGCACGGAGATCGAGGAGGCGCTGCTGCTGCACGTGCTCGCGCTCTCCGACGGCGAGGTCGACGAGATCGCCAAGCAGGACCCCGCGATCCGCGAGATGGTCCGCCGCGCGGCCGCCACGACGCCCGAGGAGTTCGCAAAGCTCCGGGGACGGATCACGATCAAGGACGTCGTGCCCGACGCGCCCCCGCGCGAGAGCCTCATGGGTCTTCCCACCTTCGGCGAGGAGCTGCGCGGCGAGCAGCAGGTCCACGTCTCCGGCACGACCTACCGCCTCGGCGACCACGTCCGCCTGCGGCCGGAGGCCGGCCGGAGCGCCCAGGACCATCTCCTCGCCGGGCGCCCCGCGACGATCGAGCGCATCTACATCGACTTCTCCGACATCGTCCACCTCTGCGTCACCGTGGACGACGACCCCGGCCAGGTGCTCATGCGTGACATCGGCCGCTACCTGTACTTCAAGCCCGACGAGGTCGAGACGATCGACGAACGGAGCCCGGCATGAGCCACAGCGAGAACCCCCAGGCCCCCGAGAAGCAGATCCTCGTCGCGGGGGTCGGCAACGCCTGGTTGCAGGACGACGCGTTCGGCGGCGAGGTCGCCCGGCGCCTGGAGAAGCAGGGCGTCCCCTCCGGCGTCACCGTCCTGGACTTCGGCACGAGCGGCCTGGACCTCGCCTACGAGGTGATGCGCGGCTACGACGCGCTGCTGCTCGTGGACGCCACGCGGCAGGGCGGCGCGCCGGGGACGCTCTACGTCATGGAGCCGGCCCGCGAGGACGTCGACGGCACGATCGAGGACGGCGAGATGATCGACCCGCACGACATGAACCCGCAGACCGTCCTGCGCTTCGTCAAGACGACGGGCGGCTGGCCCGGCAAGGTCCTCGTCATCGGCTGCGAGCCCGGCGAGATCGACGACGTGGGCCTCGGGCTGAGCCCCGCGGTGGAGGCCGCGGTCGCAGGCGCCATGGAGCTCGTGCTGCAGACCATCGCCGAGCTGCGCACCGACGCGGCCTACGCGAGCAACGAGGCGTAGTGCACGAGCTCTCCGTCAGCTCGGCGATCGTCGACACCGCCGTCAAGCACGCCGCGGGGCGGCGCGTGACGCTCGTCAGCGTGCGCCTCGGCCACCTACGCCAGATCGTGCCCGACTCGATGGCGTTCTACTTCGACCTCGTCGCCCGCGACACCGTCTGCGAGGGCGCGCGCCTGGAGTACGAGGTCGTCGAAGCGCGGCTGCGCTGCACGCCGTGCCGGTACGAGTGGGACGTCACCGAGCCCGCGTTCCGCTGCCCGGAGTGCGACGGCGCCCGTGTCGTGGTGCTCAGTGGCGAGGAGCTGGAAGTCGAGTCCATCGAGGTCGAGGCCGAGGAGGCAGCATGCACCGCGTGAAGGTCCGGATCGTCGAGGACGCCCTGGACGCCAACACCACCATCGCCGAGGCCAACCGGGCGGACTTCGACCGGGCCGGCGTGGCGGTGGTCAACCTGATGAGCGCGCCGGGCGCGGGCAAGACGACGCTGCTGGAGGCCGTGCTCGGCCCCGGCATCGAGGGGGTGCGCACCGGCGTGCTGGAGGGTGACGTCGCGGGCTCGCTGGACGCCGACCGCCTCGCCGACCTGCACATCCCGGTGGTGCAGCTCAACACCGACGGCGGCTTCGGCGGCGAGTGCCACCTCGACGCGAACATGGTCCGCAGCGCGCTGCCCGCGCTCGACCTCGAGGCGCTCGACCTGCTCATCGTGGAGAACGTCGGCAACCTCGTCTGCCCGGCGGAGTTCCGCATCGGCGAGGACGCGCGGATCATGGTGGCCAGCGTGGCCGAGGGGCAGGACAAGCCGCTGAAGTACCCCCTGATGTTCCGGGCCTGCGAGCTCGTCGTGGTCAACAAGCTCGACCTGCTCGAGCATGTGCGCTTCGACCTCGACAAGTTCCGCTACTACCTCGACCAGGTGCACCCCGACGTGCAGGTCATCGCGACGAGCGCCTACACGGGCGAGGGGATCGACGAGCTGCGCGCGTGGCTGGCGGGCGTGCCCGCGCGGGTCGAAGCCGTCGTGTGAGGACGGCCTGATCATGACGGCGACCGCGCAGTCGACGCAGTGGGTCGAGGGCAACGGCCTCGGCCCGGCCCACTACGCCTCCAAGGCGACGCTCGGACCCCAGGATCGCGGGCGGGAGGTGCTCCACGCGTCGCTGCGCGGGATGATCGCGGCGGCGGCGATGACCGGGATGCGCGCGCTGACCACCAGCCTCGGCCTCGTCAGGGCCACCCCGCCGCGCGCGATCAGCGACAAGTCCGGGCTCTCCCGGATCGTCCCCGACAAACGGCGCCGGGCCGCGACCGAGCTGATGCACTGGAGCTACGGGGCGCAGGGTGGCGCGGTGTTCGGCCTGCTGCCCGACCGGCTCCGCCGCCGCTCGTGGTCGGGGCCCGTCTACGGCCTCCTGCTGTGGCTGGGCTTCGAAGCGGTGGTCGCGCCCCGACTGGGCCTCGAGGAGGCCAGGACGCCGCGCGCGGTGGAGCGCGTCGCCCTCGCGGCCGACCATGCGCTCTACGGGTTCGTCCTGTCGGAGATGCGGCGGCGCCCGCGACACTGACCCCCGCTCAGCAGCTCACCTCCGGCTCGGTCGGCTGCAGCTTGGCCGACCATCGCTCCTCCACCCGCCCGAAGCGCCAGACCGACCCGGCGACCACCCACGTGATCACGAAGAGCGCGACGATCGCGTAGCCGACGTGGTTGAGGTCGATGCGCGCGACGTAGCCGAAGATCCCGTGCGTGAGGCTGAGCTTCTCGCCGACCACGGCGACGATCTCGATGGTCCCGATGATCAGCGCCACCGCCACCGACAGCCCGGTGATCGCGATGTTGTAGAAGACCTTGCGCACCGGCTTGGAGAACGCCCAGCCGTAGGCGAAGTTCATGAACGCGCCGTCGATGGTGTCCAGCAGCGACATGCCCGCCGCGAAGAGGATCGGCAGGCACAAGATCGCGTAGAGCGGGATGCCCTGAGCGGCGGCGGCGCTGCCGGCGGTGGCCAGCAGGGCGATCTCCGTGGCGGTGTCGAAGCCCAGCCCGAACAGCAACCCGAGCGGGTACATCTGCCAGGGCTTGGTGATCGCGCGCGTCGCGCGGCCCAGGAATCGGTTCAGGAAGCCTCGCGAGTTCAGCTGGTCCTCGAGCTGCTGCTCGTCGAAGTGGCCCTGGCGCATGCGCAGGAAGACCTTGACGATGCCGACGAGCACCGCCAGGTTGAGGATGCCGATGACCAGGAGGAAGACTCCGGACACGCCCGGCCCGATCAGCCCGGTGACCGTGCGCAGCGTGGAGCTGTCGCTCGCGACCGCGCCGCTGAGCCCGCGGATCCCGACGGAGAGCAGGGCCGCGAGGCCAAAGACGACCGTCGAGTGCCCGAGGGCGAAGAAGAACCCGACGCTCAACGGGCGCTGCCCGTCGGTCATCAGCTTGCGGGTCACGTTGTCGATCGCGCCGATGTGGTCGGCGTCAAAGGCGTGGCGCATGCCCAGCGTGTACGCGGTGACGCCGAGGCCGACGCCGAAGACCGCGCCGCTGCCCAGCGCGAAGTCCTGCGGCGCGACGACGAGGAACAGCACGCCGAAGCCGACCAGGTGCAGGCCCACGATCACCGTGGCGAGGGCGGCGGCACGGCGCCACTCCGCGGGCGTCAGGGCTGCGGCGACCTGCCGCCAGCGCGCCATCACCCGGTGCCTCGGGAGGCCGCCGCGCCCGCGGGGCGGCGGCCGGCGAGCGGGAGGCGGCGGGGGGACGAGGCGCTCGGCATCCCCGCCGAGTCAAGCACCCGGTGGAACGCAATTGCAACTCGTTCGCAGGTAGTGGGCGCCTAGAACTTCAGACGTCAGCGCGGCACGGGTACGACGACGAGCCCGCCGCGCTCCGGCGGCCCGCCGGGAGAAGCCGGGTTCGCGCGGCCGCCGCCGGCGCCTTCGAGAAGCTCCATCTCGGGGTAGGCGCCCCCTGCCGGGTCGTCGGCCGCGTCCTGACAGCAGCGGACGAAGAAGCCGAGCAGCCACGAGCGCTTGCGCTCGGGCGGGGCGTCCCCGATCCCCCGCAGCGCCAGGCGATGACGCACGTGACCCCCCGGGCCGGGGACCCGCCAGGTCGGAGCCCCGCTCGCCGGCGCCGGCTCCCCGAGCGGCTCCTCCGCGGCCAGGGCGATGGCCAGATCGGCGATGGAGTCCTCCGGCCGGGTGACGAGGCGCTCGACGAGCCAGGGCGAGGCGGAGCGGGCGATCTCGAAGCGCTCGAGCTCGATGCTCCGCGTCACGTAGCCCAAGCGGGCCAAGCGCGTGTCGTCCGCGCGGGCGAGCGCGAGCTCCGACGTGACCGAGAGCGTCTCGGGCAGCCGCCGGAGCGCCTCTTCGAAGAGGCCGTCCACGAGCAGGCCCGCCGCGACGTCGGAGTGCGCGGAGATCGAGTCGGACGACAGGTGCATGCTCAGCAGCTCTGCGGCCTGCTAGGCACGGGCGCCGCCGAGCGTGTCAAAGAGCATGGGGTCTGCCGCGTCGCGGCGTCGGGGGCGCCTGGCGCCGATCATCAGGATGCGTCCGTCGGTCCCGCCGATGATGTTCGTACGACGCGCCGCACCGGCGCCTTGCCCGTCGAAGCTCTTCACCTCGACCCCTCCCTCGGTTGACTCGCGCGCGACTTGCGGCGCACGTAGGTGTATCAGACACTCACCGGCGCGTCTACGCCCGCGACCCGCCCCGTCCCGCGATACTCGGTCGGCCATGACCGTGATGACGACGATGCTGCGCCGGCACGGCGCGACCCTGATCGAGCGCAGCGGGCGCGAGGTGGCGGCCCACTTCGGCTCACCGACGTCGGAGGCGGCCGTCTGCCGCAGCGGCGTCGGCCTCGCCGAGCGCTCGGACCGCGCGACGCTGGAGCTGCGCGGCGACCCCGCGGCCGTCGACGAGGCGCTCGGCGAGCTCGTGCCCCTCGGCGACCGTGCCTGGTCGGTGCGTCCCGCGTCGCAGCGCGCGATCGTCCGCTGCGAGGGGGACGCCGTCGGCGGCTGCACCTCGATGATGCTGCGCGCCGAGGACGTCACCGTCACCGACATCAGCGACGAGATCGCGGCGATCGACCTCATCGGCCCGCGCGCGGACGACGTGGTCGACGCCCACCTGGCGCAGGACGAGACGCCCGTCGTGCTCGTCGTGCGCCGCGGCGCGGCGTGCGTGGAGCTGCTTCTCCCGCGCGCCCACGGCCCGGCCCTGTGGAAGGGCCTGCTCGCCGACGGCGAGCCGTACGGCATCGCCTGCGTGGGGCTCGAGGCGCTCGAGCACCTCGATCTCGCCGACCGGCTGAACCGGCGACGCAGCTCGATCTCCTTCGGAACGGGCGGAACGCCCGCGCCGTAGCTAGCTAGCTAGCTAGCTAGCCGTCCATCCCCTCGTCCCCGAGCGCCAGCACCTGGACCGCGAGGTCGGCGAACAGGGCCGCGCGCGTGACGTCGTCGCCCCCGTAGGCGCCGCCATCACGCCGGTCCAGCAGCGACAGGACGCCGAGCGTCTCGTTGCCACGCCGAAGGGGGACGATGAGCATGGTGACCGGGACGTACCCGGTGTTCGCCGCGATGCTCGCGGCGAAGCGCGGGTCGTTGCGGCAGTCGGCGATGAAGACCGGCTGGCCGGTGGCGGCCACCGAGCCGCCGAGACCGGTGCCGGGGGCCAGGCGCACGCCCACGATCTCCTCGGCTCCCGCCCCCCACGAGGCGCGGAAGACGAGCTCCTCGGTCGCCGGGTCGACGAGCGCGATCGAGGCGGCGGCCGCGTCGAAAACCCCCGCCGCCGTGCGCACGACGGCGCCCATCAGCGACGGCCGGCCCTCGGACTCGGTGAGGCTGCGGACGAACGAGGAGCCCTCGCGGTCACGTAGCGGCCGTCCGATCGCCTTGGCGAACGCGTCGATCGAGGCGATCCGCCGCTCGGGCATGAACTCCATGCCCGCGCGCAGCGCGTCGGAGAGCTCCTGGGTGACCTCCGGGACGCGGTCGCGCAGCGACCGGCGGTCCCCGTAGCGCGGCAGCTCCCCGCACAGCAGCGTCGAGGCCGTGGCGGCAAGGCTGAAGACGTCGCTGCGCTCGGAGACCGCGCCGCCGGCGAAGATCTCGGGGGCCATGAAGCGCGGCGTCCCGACGCCCACCGTGCCCACGTCCTCCGGGCCCTCGCCGTCGAGCTGGCGGGCGACCCCGAAGTCCACGAGGATCACGCCGCGCTCGCCGAGGATGAGGTTCTCCGGCTTGACGTCCCGGTGCACGATGCGCTGGTCGTGCACGTAGTCCAGCGCCTCGCACGTCTGGAAGGTGTAGTTGAGCACGACGTCCACCGGGAGACCGGGCTTGCCCGCCGCCTTGAGCACCTGGCCGAGGTCCGCGCCGCGGACGAGCTCCATGACCAGGAAGTACCCGCTGGGGTCGTTGAAGTGGTCGAGGACGCGGACGACGCGGGGGTGCGAGAGGAAGGACAGCAGGCGGGCCTCGATCTCGAAGCGCGCGACCTGCGTGACGTCGGTCAGCTTCTTGACCGCCACCTCCTCGCCCGTCTGATGATCCAGCGCGAGGTGCACCGCGCCCATGGCGCCGCGGGAGATCGGTGACTGAACGACGTAGCGCCCCGCCAACACCACTCCGTTGTCCAACCGGGACGGGCGCTCCGGCCCTGACCTCTCACCCACGCCGCGAGGATAGCGGTAGCCTCGCGCCGTGCCGTGGGTCGAGGTGTTCACCGTCTTCCTGGTCAGCCACCTCGTGGGCGACTACCTGCTGCAGACCGACTGGCAGGCTGCCCACAAGATGGAGGGCCTCGGGGGCGACCGGGTCGCGCGCCGGGCCCTGCTCGCCCACATCGCCACGTACACGCTGGCCTTCGTGCCGGTGCTCGCCTGGCTGGCCGACGACCTCGGCGCGGCCGTGCTCCTGGTCGCGGCGCTGGTCGCCGGCCCGCACCTCGTCCAGGACGACGGGCGGCTGCTGGACCTCTACCTGCGCCGCGTCAAGCGCTGCGACCCGAAGTCGCTGCCCGGCGTGCGGACGGCCGTCGACCAGACCTTCCACCTCCTGGCGCTCTTCGCGCTGGCGGTCGCGGTCGGGGGCTGAACGGTGACGGGCGCGACCACGCACGGCCGGCAGGTGCGCGACCCGTCCGCCACCGGGGCGCGGCGATGAAGGGCGGAGCGCGGGGGCGCCAAGCCCTCCTGCTCCTGTCGGTCCTGATCGTGGTCACCAGCCTGGGCCTGCTCGCCTACGCGACGAAGGCGTTCAACGGCCTCGAGCTCAGCACGGTCAACCAGCGCTTCGCGGTGCGGGGGCCGCAGAAGCCGCCGGGCGATCTGGTCGTCGTCCAGATCGACGACGTGACCTTCGGCGAGCTGCGCCTCCAGTGGCCGTTCCCGCGGTCGGTGCACGCCAAGGTGATCGACCGGATCAGTGCCGACGCTCCCAAGTCGATCACCTACGACGTGCAGTTCTCCGAGCTCAGCGCGCCGAAGCTGCTCCAGCTGGCGCCCGAGACCGCTCGGGTCCTGGGGCTGTCGCGCCGCGCGGCGCGCCGTTCGCTCAAGCAGATCGGCGACGCGGACGACCTCGCCCTGGCCAACGCGATCCTGAACTCCGACCGCAAGACGGTGCTGTCGTTCACCGAGACCGACAAGCAGGGACGCGTCAACTTCCTCGGTGGCGGACCCGAGCAGCTCGAGGCGGTCGAGGGCCGGCCGGGCAACGGGCTCTTCCGGACCGACCGGGGCGGCGTGATCCGCCGGGTCGCCTACGACATCAGCCGCCTGAAGTCCCTCCCGGTCGCGAGCACGGAGGTGGCCGAAGGCCGGCCGGTGGACGGCCGCGAGTTCCCGGCCAGCGGCGCGTGGATCGACTTCTTCGGCGGCCCCGGGACGCTGAAGACGGTCTCGTTCTCCGCCGTCGCGGAGGGCACCCTTCCGAAGGGCTTCTTCAAGGACAAGCTCGTCGTGGTCGGCCCCTCGGCGCCCACGCTCCAGGACGTGCACCCCACCTCGACCACCGCAGGCGACCAGGAGATGTCCGGAGCGGAGATCCAGGCGACGGCGATCGACACCATCCGGCGCGGGCTGCCGCTGCGCTCGGTCTCGACCTGGGTGGACTACCTGACCATCGTGCTCGCGGGGCTGCTGACCCCGCTGCTGAGCCTGCGGCTGTCGGCGCTGTGGTCGTTCCTGATCGCCCTCGTCGCGGGGGGCCTCTACGTGCTCGCCGCGTTCGTGCTGTTCGACGACAACCGCATCGTGGTGATGACCTACCCCCTGATCACGCTGGGCGCCAGCGCGGTCGGGGCGCTCGCGGTCCGCTACCTGACGGCCGCGTTCGAGCGGGAGCGCACGCGCGACATCTTCGCCCGCTTCGTCCCCGAGGACGTCGTCGGCGAGGTGCTCAAGCAGGCCGGCGGGGCCCGGCTCGGGGGTGTCGGGCTGACCGCCACGGTGATGTTCAGCGACCTGCGGGGCTTTACGAGCTTCGCCGAGGAGCTCGAGCCCGAACAGGTGATCACGATCCTCAACCGGTACCTGACGGCGATGGTCGACGACGCCATCGATCCGCACGGCGGCACCCTCGTCGACTACATGGGCGACGGGATCATGGCCGTCTTCGGCGCCCCCCTCAACTCGGCCGACCACGCCGACCGCGCGCTGGCCGCGGCGCGCGACAAGCTCAAGGAGCTCGAGCGGTTCAACGAATGGCTGCGGACCGAGATGGGCTTCGAGAAGTCGTTCCGGATGGGCATCGGGCTGAACACCGGCCGCGTGACCTCCGGCAACGTCGGCTCGCTCAAGCGGATGGCCTACACGACCATCGGCGACACCACGAACACCGCGTCGCGCCTCGAGAGCATGACCAAGGGCACGCCCTACATGCTCTTCATGAGCGACTCGACCCGCGCGGCCCTCAGCTCGGAGCCCGAGGATCTCGTCTACTTCGACGAGATCGAGGTGCGTGGCCGCCAGCAGACGGTCAAGGTCTGGTCGGTCACCGAGTCCCAGGGCGACGAGCAGTCCGGGGAGACGTTCCAGTCGGTCGGCAAGGCCCAGGCCGGCGCGGCGCCGGAGCCGGAGCGCCCGACCTGATTGACCGCGGGCGCCAAGCCTGCGACGGTGCTCCGAGTCGGCGTGCCGCCGACCGCCCGCCGGGGGCGCCACCCCGTTTTCCGGAGGTTCCGCCAGTGCTTCGTCCGAGGAGCGTCCGGGCCCGGACGCGGCCGCGCACCACTGCCGTCATCGCCGCGGTCTGCGGACTGCTCGGTCTGCTCGCGCCCTCGGCGGGAGCGGCCATCGTCACCACGCCGGCGACCGCCGCCCAGGCCGCGCAGGCGCTCGCCGGGCGGGGCGTCGAGATCAGCAACGCCCGGTTCACCGGGGCGCCGCAGGCCCTCGGCACGTTCACCGGCGGCGCCCAGGCGATCGGGTTCGCCTCCGGCGTCGTGCTGAGCACGGGCGACGTGGCGCTCGTCCCCGGCCCGAACGACCGCGACGACGCGGGCGTGGACAACGGGCTTCCGGGGGACGCGGCGCTGCTCGGGTCGACCTTCGACGCCGCCGCGCTGAGCTTCGACCTCCGGCCCGACAGGAGCATCGCGAAGTTCACCTCCGTCTTCGGCTCGGAGGAGTACAACGAGTTCGTCGACACCGACAAGAACGACGTCTTCGCGTTCCTCGTCAACGGGGTGAACTGCGCGATGGTGCCCGGGACCACCGACGAGGTGTCGATCAACAACGTCAACGCCGGCAAGAACCCGGCGTTCTTCCGCAACAACCGCCCCAACGGAGTCCCGGGGCCGCTCGACACGCAGCTCGACGGGCTGACGACGGCGTTTCCCTGCGAGTCCCTGGTGATGGCCAACGCGGTGAACACGATCAAGCTCGTCATCGCCGACCGCGGCGACGGCGACTTCGACTCCGACGTGTTCCTGGACGCCGCGAGCTTCACCACCGCGGCGGAGTGCGAGGACGGGATCGACAACGACGCCGACGGGAAGGTCGACTTCCCCGCTGATCCGGGCTGCACCGGCGCGAAGGACACGAGCGAGCGCGACGACGCCCCCACCGCGCGCTTCGACGTCTCGCCGGCGTCGCCGCAGGCCGGGCGGCCGGCCACGATCGACGCGTCGGCGTCCACGGACCCGCGCGGGGCCGTCACGAACTTCGCGTTCGATCCCGGCACCGGGCGGTTCGAGGACAACGGGGCCAGCGCAGCGTTCACGACCACGTTCACCTCGACGGGGGACCGCACGCTGCGGGTACGGGTGACCGACGCTGCCGGGGCGACCGACACCGCGAGCCGGACGATCACGGTCGTCGCCCCCGACACCGACGGCGACGGCGTGGTCGACGCGACCGACGACTGCGTCAGCGTGCCGAACCCGGGCCAGGAGGACGCCGACCTCGACGGCGTGGGCAACGCCTGCGACCCGACCGACGACCGGCCGTTCCTCGCGCCCTTCGGGAACGGCGCCGCCTTCGGCGAGTTCGACGCGAACGACTGCCCAGGGGCTTCCGGGGGCGACCGTGACAACGACGGCATCGACGACGCCTGCGACACGTCAGACGCGTCCGTGGGCCCGACGCTGGGCAGGACGGTGGTCGCCAGCGTGGTCCAGGACCCGGTGTTCGTGCGCCGCCCCGGCGGCGCCGCCTCACGGGCGGCCCAGACGCCGGCGGCGCCGAAGGGCTTCGTCCCGCTCAAGGGGGCGGAGGTGCTGCCGGTCGGGACGATCATCGACGCGGCGAAGGGGCGCCTCGACTTGACCGCGGCGGCGGGCAAGGCGAAGCAGAAGGCGCTGACCCAACGCGCGGACTTCTACGACGGGATCTTCCAGGTGCGCCAGAAGCGCGCCGCGCGGCCGGTCACCGACATCGTGCTCAAGAGCGCGAGCTTCCCGCGGGTCTGCGGCGCGAGCACCCGCGCCGTGACGGGCCAGGCGGCCAAGAAGGCCAAGGTCGTCGCGCGGCTCTGGGGCAACGGCAAGGGCCGCTTCCGCACCACCGGCCGCAGCAGCGCCGCGACCGTCCGCGGGACGATCTGGCTGACGGAGGAGCGCTGCGACGGGACCCTCACCCGGGTCACCCGCGGCGTCGTCTCGGTCCGCGACCTCGTCGCCCGGCGGACCGTCAGGGTCCGCGCCGGCAGCAGCTATCTCGCCCGCGCGGTGCGGGCCGCCATCAAGACCACCAGACGCAAGCGCTGAACGGCGAATGCCAAGCTGTCGCTCGGCGAGCAAACGGCTGGAAGCCTCCCGGGCCACGGATGGCCCGGGCCATCCGGAAACCAGCATCGGGAGCGATCTGCCATGACAACACAGCCCATGCCCGCGCCGCCCGGAGCGCCGCTCGCCGCGAAGCTCGTCGCCGCCCTGGGCGTGATGCTCGTGCTCGTGGCCGGGATCTTCGTGTGGGGCCGCCTGGCCGCGAACGATCGTGACGCGATGCTGTTCACCGCCGCGTGGTTCGCGGTCGTGCTCGCGGGTGCGGTCGTCCTCACGCGCCGACGTGCGAGCCTACGTCTGCCGCTCGGGGTGGGCTACGTGATCGTGGTCGCGGCCGCGACGGTCCTGCTCGGCCTGCCGATGCTCGGCGACGACGAGGTCAACGAGCGAGTGGTGACCGCTGCGCCGGCCGCTGCGCCCGGCGCGGGCACGGCAGCGGCGCCGACCGCCGCCGCCAAGCCGACGGGCAACGTCGAGGTCGCGCGCGGCAGCTTCCAGGCGATCGCCCATCCGGGCTCGGGTACCGCCGCCGTGGTCGAGCTGCCCAGCGGCGAGCGCAGGCTTACGCTGACGAACTTCGAGACCGACAACGGCCCCGACCTACGCGTGTACCTGGCGACCGCCGACCCCGCGCAGGGCGGCGAGCTGGGCGACTCGAAGGACCTCGGCGCGCTCAAAGGCAACAAGGGCAGCCAGCAGTACGACATCCCCAAGGGCACCGACGTCGGTCGCCTCTCCACCGTCGTGATCTGGTGCCGGGCGTTCAGCGTCGGCTTCACCTCCGCCCGGCTGGCGTCCTCTTGACGAAGGGGGCGGGTCGGCCGGCGCAGCTGGTCCGCGGAGGCGCCGGGCCCTCCAGCGCGCGATGGTGGCGATCCCATGTCAGGGCCGAGTGCGCCCCTTGCGCGCTCGCCCGGAGCCAATGGAAATGGGTGTCGGCCGGGTGACAAGCGCACCGACACACCCGATTTCTACGAGATCTGGGCTGAAGGCTGAGCCGGCTGTTCGCCCCTCAGGGTCAAGAAGCCCCGGCGCGGCAGCCCGGCGCGTTGTGCGCGGCCTCCGCGTCTGCGAATCTCATCGCTCGGGTGTCGGGCGATCGGGAAGGGCGGGTGCGAGCGTGGTCGGGGAGCTGAGCCAGGGCGATCGGGTCGGCGACTACCGCGTCGAAGGGGTCCTCGGCCGCGGCGGCATGGCGCGCGTCTACCGCGCCGTCGGCCCGGACGGGCAGGAGGTCGCGCTCAAGCTGATCCTCACCGACCTGCTCACCGAGGACGTCTTCCGCCGCCGCTTCGAGCTCGAGTCGAGCATCGCCGAGCGCGTCACGCACCCCAACGTCGTCGCGGTCCTGGACCACGGCGAGCACGACGGCATCCCCTGGCTGACCCAGACGCTGGTCAACGGCGGGGCGCTCACCGAGCGCCTCGAGCAGCAGGGCACGCTGAGCGTCGCCGAGGCGCTGCGGCTCGTCGCCGAGGTGGCGGGCGGCCTGGACGCCGTCCACGCCACCGGCCTCGTGCACCGCGACGTCAAGCCGGCCAACATCCTCATGGACGAGGACGGCACGGCCCGCATCACCGACTTCGGGCTTGCCCGCGACACGGCCGCCGACTCGCGGCTGACGCGGCCCGGCCAGACGCTCGGCTCCATGAACTACATGGCGCCCGAGCAGGTGCGCGGCGAGGACGTCGGCCCGTTCACCGACATCTACGCGCTCGGGTGCGTCGCGTTCGAGTGCCTCACCGGCGCCCCGCCGTTCGCCGACCGTCAGGGGATGCGCGTGCTCCTGGCCCAGATCGAGGCCGAGCCGCCGCATCCGTCCGACCGGGTCGAGGGCCTGGCCCGTGACGTGGGCACCGCGACGCTCCTGGCCCTGGCCAAGGAGCCGGGCGACCGGCCGGCCAGCGCCTCGGAGTACGCGGAGCGGCTGTGGGCGGCCTCGAGCGCCGCCGCCTGAGCGGTTGGCGCCCGCGGCCCCCGGGCAGCGGGGTCAGATGCGCGTAGAGCAAGACCTCGCGATCTCGATGCGCGACGGCGTCGTCCTGCGCGCCGACGCCTACCTGCCCGACGGCGCCGGCGCCGTGCCCGCCGTGCTCAGCCGCACGCCCTACGACCGCTCGTTCGGCCTGACGCCACCCGCCTCCTTAGATCCCGAGCTCGCCGTGGCCGCGGGCCTGGCCCTGGTCTGCCAGGACGTCCGCGGGCAGCACGGCTCCGGCGGGGAGTTCCACCCGCTGGTCACCGAGGCCCACGACGGTCGCGACACCGTCGACTGGATCGCCGATCAGCCGTGGTGCGACGGCCGGGTGGTGCTCGCCGGCCGCTCCTACGCCGCCGCCACCCAGTGGCTCGCGGCGGGCGAGCGGCCGCCGGCGCTCCGCGCCATCGCGCCGGTGGTCGTCGGCTCGGACCCCTACCACGGGTGGGTCTACCAGGGCGGGGCGTTCCAGCTCGGCTTCAACCTGTTCTGGGCGCACATGATGGGCTCGCGCAAGCGCGCGAAGCTCGCGGACGACTACCTCCACCTGCCGCTGACCGACCCCCCGGTGCTCGCGTCCAGCCGCTCGCAGGCGTTCTACCGCGAATGGCTGGAGCACGACCACGACGACGCCTACTGGCAGGCGATCGCCGCCAGCGCCCGGTACGGCCGCGTGGAGGTGGCCTCGCTGAACGTCGGCGGCTGGTACGACGTCTTCCTCACCGGGACGCTCGAGAACTTCACTCGCATCCGGCGCGAAGGGGCGACGCCCGCGGCGCGCGAGGGCGCGCGGCTGGTCATCGGCCCCTGGGCGCACGGCAGCACTTACGGGGCCTTTCCCGACAGCCTCTTCAAGGAGTTCGGCGACGAGGCCGGGATCGACCTCGCCGCGCTGCAGCTCGCGTTCTTCGCCCGCCATCTCGGCGGGGGAGCCGGCGGCGGCGGCGATCCGCCCGTCCGCCTGTTCGTCATGGGCGAGAACCGCTGGCGCGACGAGGACGACTGGCCACTCGCGCGCGCCCGCGGACAGGCCTGGCACCTCCGGGGCGACGGGGGGCTCACGCCCGAGCCGCCCGCCGGCGACGAGCCACCCGACGGCTACCGCTACGACCCGGCCGACCCGACCCCCACGCTCGGCGGGCCGACGTCGCTGCCCGGCGGCTTCATGAAGACGAACGCGGGGCCGGTCGACCAGCGCCCGGCGGAGGCCCGGCCCGACGTGCTCGTCTACAGCTCGGCGCCCCTGAGCGCTCCGGTCGAGGTCACCGGGCCGCTGAGCGCCGAGCTGCACGCCGCGACCGACGCGCCCGACACCGACTGGGTCGTCCGCCTGAGCGACGTGCACCCCGACGGCACCTCGCGGATCCTCGCCGAGGGCGTCCTGCGCGCCCGCTTCCGCGACGGGTTCGCCGCCGAGCGCCCGGTCACGCCGGGGGAGCCGTGCGCCTACGCGATCGACCTCGGCGCCACGTGCAACGTCTTCGGCGCCGGCCACCGGATCCGCGTCAGCGTGACCAGCAGCTCCTTCCCGCGCTTCGACCGCAACCCCAACACGGGGCACCGGCTGGGCACGGACACGGCGGACGACCTGCGCGTGGCGCAGCAGACGATCTTCCACGACGCCGGCCGGCCGTCCCACGTCCGGTTGCCGGTCGTCGGCGGCTGACCGGACCCCTCATGGTCTACTCTCATGGCCATGAGGCGGCTCAGGATCTCCAAGGGCGGGCAGGTCTCGGTGCCGGCCGACGTGCGCAAGCGCTGGGCGACGGGCGTCGTCACCCTCGAGGACCGCGGCAGCGAGATCGTGCTCCGGCCCGCACCGGACGATCCTGTCGCCGCGATGAAGGGCGCGCTCGCGCATCTCGATCTGCCCTCCTCCGACGAGATGCGCCGCGAGGCCCGGGCGGAGGAACAGGAGCTCGAGGAGCGGCGGAGGGCCGCCCGGCCGTGATCGAGGTCCTCGACGCGAACGCCCTGATCGCGACGCTCAACGACGAGCCGGCCGGCCCGGAGGTGCTCGACGTGATCCGGCACGGCGCGGCAGTGATCTCGGCCGCGAACCTCGCCGAAGCGATCGACGTCCTCGTCCGCCGGCATCGCGTCGACGAGGCGCTCCTGCGGTCGGTCCTCGGCCCGGTGCTCGGTGAGTCGGTCACTGTCGTCGCGATCGACGAGGCGATCGCCTGGGCCGGAGCGGCGATCCGCGCGCGCCGCTACCACCGCGCCCGGTCGCCGCTGTCGCTCGGCGACTGCCTGCTCCTGGCGACGGCGGCGAGTCGCGACGGCCGCGTGCGCACGAGCGATCGTGACCTCATCGCGGCGGCCCGCGCCGAGGACGTCGAGGTCATCCCGTTGCCCGACAGCACGGGGCGCCGGCCGTCCTAGACGTCCTCGCGCACGAAGCGGTAGCGGCCGCCGTGGAACAGCAGCGGGTCGACCTCCGGGTTCGTGTGGAGCGCGAGCACCCGGCCGATGAAGATCACGTGGTCGCCGGCCTCGTGGGAGTGCTCGAGCCGGCAGTCCAGGTAGCCCGCGACCCCGTCGATCAGCGGCGAGCCGGTCGCGCCCTGGGCGTGGTCGACGTCGCGGAACGCGTCGCGGCCCTTGGGGCGATCGCGCGAGGAGAAGTACCGTGACAGCGGCTCCTGGTCGACGGCCAGGATGTTCACCGCGAAGCAGCCGTTGCGCTCGATCTCCTCGCTGCCCGCCGCGCCGCTGATCGCGCACACGAGGACCAGCGGCGGGTCGAGCGAGACCGACGAGAACGCGTTGGCCGTCATGCCGTAGCCGTGGCCCTCGCCCATCGTCGTCACGACGGTCACGCCGGTCGCGAAGGCGCCGACCGCGCCGCGGAAGTCCTTGCCCGAGAAGCCCTCGGTGCCGGGCGGGCGTGTCGCGGGCGTGCTCACCTCGCCGCCGACCGGGGCGACAGGTCCTGCATGCGCGCGGCGATCACCTTGTCGAAGTCCCCGACCGTCCCGAGCGCCTGCGCCATCATGCCGCGGAACTCGTCACGGTCCATCGACATGATCGTGACGTCCGTCCGCGCCCGGACGGCGGCCGTGCGCGGGGTGTCGCGGAGGATCGCGATCTCCCCGAAGAAGCGGCCCGGCCCCAGCGCCGCGACCGGGCGGCTGCCGTCCTCGCTGAGCACCTCGGCCTCGCCGTCGACGATGATGAAGAACTTGTCCGCCGGCCCGCCCGCGTCGACGATCACCTCGCCCGCGGGGTACGTGCGCGTGCGCATCTCGGCCTCGATGTTCTCGACCGGCTCGACCGGAAGGTCGGAGAAGACGCTGAAGGCGTCCTGCTTGTGGAACTCCGCGCCGAACGTCCCCGCGGCCGACTCCGCCCCGTCGGCGGTGTTGTCGATGTAGGTGATCGTGGTCGGGACGACGCGGAAGAACGAGATGCTGATCGTCGCCCCGGGCTGCAGGTCGGGGAACCGCTGGCCGAACAGGTCGGCGACGCGCGCGATCTCCATCCCGCTGAGGATCACCGAGCACTCGCCGGTGCCCTGGACGCCGCGGATCTTGGTCAGGTCGCCGGCGTAGGTGTCGATCGTGAACGCCACCAGCGGGTTCTGCTCGACGTGCCGCGCGGAGGTGGCCGAGGAGCGCGACCAGAAGATCAGCGTGGGGCCGTCGTTGACGTAGAGGAACGTGTTCGCGTACGGGACGCCGCCCGGCGTGGAGGTCGCGAGCGTCATCGTCCTCTCCGACGCGAGGTACTCGATGACCTTCGGCGGGACGGCGATGGGCTGCTCACGAGTGCTCATGAGGTCTCCTCTGGCTTGAAGTGAAGGCGGATGCTCGCTCGTGCCCGATCGCGACGGTCGAGGTCGGCGCGACGAAATCTAACGGTGAGCGGCCCGCCGCCACAAGTCTCGCTTGACTTGCCCGGCCGGGTCGGTTGGGATAGCGCCCGTGGAACTCGACGGCAAGTCAGCGCTGGTCACCGGCGGCTCGCGTGGCATCGGCCGCGCGATCTGCGAGACGCTCGCCGCGCGCGGCGCGGCCGTCGCGGTCAACTACCGCTCCGGGCGCGAACAGGCCGACGAGGTGGTGGCCGGCATCGAGGAGCGCGGTGGCCGTGCGGTGGCCATCCCCGGGGACGTCGCGGACTTCGCCCAGGCCGAGACCGCCGTCGCCCAGGCGGCCGAAGCGCTCGGCGGCCTGCACATCCTGGTCAACAACGCCGGCATCTCGCGAGACGCGCTGATCTTCAACATGGACCCGCAGGACTGGCTCGACGTGATGCGGGTGAACTTCGGCGGGGTCTTCAACTGCACGAAGGCGGCGCTCTCGGTCTTCATGGCCCAGCGCGAGGGCGCGATCGTGAACATCTCCTCGGTCATGGGCGAGCGCGGCTGGACCGGCGAGTCCAACTACGCGGCCTCCAAGGGCGCGGTCAACGCCTTCACGCGCAGCGCCGCGGTGGAGCTCGCGCGCTTCGGGATCCGCGTCAACGCGGTCCTGCCGGGCTTCGCGCCGACCGACATGGTCGCCGGGCTCATGGACAAGGACGGCGGGAAGGGGATCAAGAAGCAGATCCCGATGAAGGTGTTCGCCGAGGTCGGCGAGGTCGCCAGCGTGGCCGCGTTCCTCGCCGGCCCCGGCTCGAGCGCCATGACCGGCGCGCTGGTCACCGTCGACGGGGGCGTCTCCGCCCAAGTCGGGGTCGGCAAGCCGCTGTAAGTGAGTCTTTCAAAGCGTCAAACCCCAACCCCAGGAGCCCCATACGCATGGCAGACGTGAGCAGTGCCGTGAAGGAGGCGGTCGTCGAGGCGCTCGCGCTCGACGACGACGAAGTGACGATGGAGTCCACGCTGATGGACGACCTGGGGGCGGAGTCGATCGATCTGCTCGACATCCTGTTCCGCATCGAGAAGGCCACCGGGGTGAAGATCCAGGCCTCTGACCTGGGCGACTACATCCAGGGCGGGATCTCCGACGAGGAGTTCTCCGACGACCAGCAGATCATCTCCGAGGCCGGCGCGGCCCAGCTGCACAAGGTGATGCCGCAGGTCGACCCCGCCGACGTCGCCGGGAGCCTGCCCGCCGACGAGGTCATGACGATGTTCACGGTCGCCAACCTCGTGACCATGGTCGAAGGTCGCGGAGCCAGTGCCTGACGAGGACATCCGGGTCGGGATCGACGCGGTGGCGGTGGAGCGGATGCGCCGCCTCCTCGTCGATCACGAGGGCTACGAGCGCGAGGTCTTCACCGCGCGCGAGCTCGCGTACTGCGACGCCAAGCGCCGGCGCCGCCACGAGCACCTGGCGGCGCGCTTCGCCGCCAAGGAGGCGGTGCTCAAGTCCTTCGGCACCGGCATGAGCCGGAGCATGCGCTTCACCGACGTCGAGGTCGTCCACGGGCCCAGCGGCCGGCCGGGGGTCGTGCTCGACGGCGCGGTGGCCGAGTTCGCCGAGCGCCACGGACTGCGCCAGCTCGACATCTCGCTCACGCACACCGAGGGGCTCGCGCTCGCGCAGGCGGTCACGGTCTGGGAGCGAGAGCCGCCGTGCGCTTCCACCTGATCGACCGCGTCGAGGAGCTCGAGCCGAAGGTCTCGGTCACCGCGCGGAAGGTCACGTCGTTCAGCGAGGACTACTGGGAGGAGGCCGACGGCGGGTTGCGCATGCCGCCGCCGTTCGTGCTCGAGGCCTTCTGCCAGGCCGGGACGTGGCTGATCATGATCAGCACCGACCGGACCAAGCGCGCCGCGCTGCTCCAGGTGGGGTCCGTGAGCTGGCACCGCGAGGTGCGCCCCGGGGACGTCTTGAAGCTGCACGGGCAGATCGCCTCCTTCACCGAGGAGACCGCGGTGCTCGGGGGGACGGTGACCGTCGACGGCGAGCTCGTGCTCGAGTGCGCCGACGTGATGTGCGCCCTCATCGACGCGGACGACCTGGCCGACCGCGACACGACCAAGCGCCTTCAGGACATGCTCTGGCCGCAGGGTGCCGCGTGACCGTCGTCATCACCGGGATCGGGGCGGTCACGCCGCTGGGCCGCGACGCCGAGACCACGTGGCAGGGCATGAAGGCCGGCCGCTCGGGCGTCCAGCGCATCGACTACTACGACGTGTCCTCGTTCCCCGTGCAGATCGCGGGGATCTGCTCGGACTTCGACGCCGAGCAGCAGCTCCCGGACCTCGACGCGGTCAAGTACCTCCACCGTGGGGAGCGCTTCGCCGTCGCGGCGGCCACGGAGGCGCTCGCCGCGGCGGGCGTCGCGCCCGGGACCTACGACCCGGGCGACGTCGGGGTGGTGATCGGCGGCTCGGTGGCGCGCCCGGAGCTGCAGGAGTTCGCGGACGCGTTCGCCGTCCGCCAGGCCAGCGACGGGCGCGAGATCCATCGCTTCCCGCCGACCAAGGTGCTCAAGGACAGCCAGAACACCGCGGCGTGGGTGGTGGCGCGCCTCGCCGGCGCCGAGGGCGCCGTAGTCGGCGTGAGCACCGCCTGCACCGCCTCCTCCCACGCGCTCGGCGAGGCGTTGCGGATGCTGCAGGACGGCGAGGCCAAGATGATGGTGGCCGGCGGGTACGACGCGCTCACCAGCTGGTGCGACCTGCTCGGCTTCTCGCTCCTGGGCGCGATCACGAGCGAGTACAACGACGACCCCGAGCGCGCCTCACGCCCGTTCGACCGTGACCGGTCGGGCTTCGTGCTGGGCGAGGGCAGCGTGATCATGGTCCTGGAGGAGCGCGACGCCGCGGTGGCACGCGGCGCGACGATCCTGGCCGAGCTGGCGGGGTACAGCTCGAGCCTCAACGCCTACCGCATGACCGATCCGCCGCCTGACGGGGGCGGCGCGGTCATCGCGATGAACGCCGCGCTCGCCGAGGCGGGGCTCACGGCCGCCGACGTCGACTACGTCGTGGCGCACGCCACGAGCACGCCCGCCGGCGACATCTCCGAGACGAACGCGATCAAGCGCGTCTTCGGGGACCACATGGACACGGTGGTGGTGACCTCGCCCAAGTCGATGATCGGCCACAGCACCTGCGCGGCCAGCGCGGTCAACCTGCTGGCCGGGATCTACGCGATGCGCGACGGCGTCGTGTCGCCGACGATCAACGTGGACCACCAGGACCCCGAGTGCGACCTCGACTGCGTGGCGAACGTCGCGCGCGAGATGGAGGTGGACGTGGTGCTCGTCAACGGCTTCGCATTCGGCGGCACCAACGGCGCCCTGGTCGCCCGGAGGCACCGCGGATGACCGGCGGGCGGTGGACCACGCTGGACCGCATCGTCCGCATCGAGGCCGAGGAGGCCGAGGCGATCCGCAACGTGCCGAACACGCTCGCCATCTTCGACAGCCACTTCCCGCGCTTCCACGTCCTGCCCGGGGTCTTGATCCTCGGCAGCATGGGCACGCTCTGCGCGGAGCTGCTCGCGCAGAGGACCGGCGGGCGCTGGCGGCTGGCCGGGGCCGACCGCGTGGCCTTCCGGCACTTCGTCCAGCCCGGCGACGAGATGCTGCTCACGGTCAAGCTCAAGAGCATCGGGGACGCGGAGGCCACGCTGACCGGGGAGGCGTCGGTCGAGGGCAAGGTCGTGACCCGCGCGCGCAAGCTGCGCGCCGTCCCGGTGGGGGGCTGAGCGGTGGCCCGCGTCGCGATCACCGGCATCGGGCTGTGCACCGCGCTCGGCATCGGGACGGACGAGACGTGGTCGGCGCTCGTCGAGGGCCGCTCGGCGATCGCCCCGATCGAGGCCTTCGACGCCAGTTCGCTGCGCACCCGGCTCGGCGCCGAGGTCAAGGGTCTGCGGGGGCGCGACTACGCGAAGAACCGCCGCTCCGTCCGCACGATGACCCAGCACGACGTGCTGGCGATGGCCGCGGTGAAGCTCGCGATCGAAGACGCGGGGATCGAGCTCGAGGACGACGTGGAGGGCCGCCACGCGCTGTTCACGGCGGGCGACAAGCAGGTCTCCGACCCGGACATGTTCTCGGCCTCGTCGGTGGCGTCCCGCGACGAGCACGGCGTGGCGAGCCTGCACCGCTTCGGGGAACTGGCCTACGGGTCGGTCCCGCCGCTGTTCTTCATCGAGGGGATCCAGGGGTCGTCGCTCTTCTACGTCTCCGAGGAGTACCGCCTGCGCGGCCCGAACACCTACTTCTCCGGCACCGCCGAGGCGGGGGCCTTCGCCGTCGCCCGCGGCGCGCGGGCGATCGCTCGCGGCGAGGCCGACGTGGCGATCGTGGGCGCGTCGGACTCGCCGGTCTTCTGGTGGCACATGGCCGGCTGGGACACGATGGGCGTGCTGAGTGCCCGCAACGAACTGGGCGCCGCGGCCTGCGCGCCCTACGACGCCGAACGCGACGGCACGGTGATGGGCGAGGGCGGCGTGTTCTTCGTGCTCGAGCCCCTCGAGGCCGCGCAGGCGCGGGGGGCACGGGTGTACGCGGAGGTCGCCGGCAGCGGCGCGCGCGTGGACCTCGAGCATCTCGTCACGCCCGATCCCACGGGCCGGCCGCTGGCCGCCGCGATCGGGCGGGCCCTGGAGCGCGCGGACGCCGCGGCGGGCGACGTCGGGTACGTGGCCGCCCACGGAAGCGGCAACCGGCTCAGCGACGCGAGCGAGGCCGCCGCGCTGCGCTCCGCGTTCGACGGGGCGGGCACGATGGCCGCGAGCAGCGTGAAGGGGGCGACCGGCCACCTGGTCGCCGCCGCCGGCGCGCTGAACGTCGCGGTCGCCGCGCTGGCGATCGAGCGGGGCGTCATCCCACCGACCGTCGGACTCGAGAACCTGGACCCCGAGTGCGCGGGCGTCGACTGGGTGGCCAGGCAGGCGCGGGACTCCCGCGTCGACGTCGCCCTGGCCCTGGCCCGCGGCCTCGAAGGCCAGAACGTCGCGCTGGCCCTGCGCCGGGTGTGAGCCCGGTCGCCACCGTCACCGACGTGAGCCTCGATGACGTCCTCCGCTTCTTCAATCTGCTCGGCTCAGGCGTCGTCGCCGGCATCCTGCTGGCGTTCGTGGTCGGGTTCAACCCGCTGCTCACGCGGCTGCCGGACGCGTCGGCCCTGAACGCCAAACAGCTCATCGACCCCCTGATCGACCGCATCAGTCCCCCGGCCATCGTCGTGTCGATGGTCACCGCCTTCCTGATCCTGGCGACGGCCGAGTCGCTCACGGCCACGGCGAGGATCGCCACGGTGATCGGCGTGCTCGGCTCGGCCGGCGCCGCCGCGACATCGCTCGGCGTCAACCTGCCGATCCACCGCAAGATGGGCGCCTGGCCGGTCGACGCCCCGCCGGCCGAGTTCCGGCCCACCCTCCGGCGCTGGACGATGTTCCACGACGTGCGGACCGCTTTCGGGGTCGTCGCCTTCGCGAGCTACCTGATCGCGGCGCTCTCCGCGATCGGGTGACGGCGGGCGTCGGGTGCCCGGAATTCAGCCCGGCGGGCATGCGCCGATTCGTTAGGATCGGCCGGCGCCTCGTCCTGGCCACGGTCTCGAGTCAGGCGCGCAGCGCCACGCCTGCGCCAAGTCAGAGGAGGAAGAATGCCGGCCACCAGCCAGACCCCCCGTGTCGTCGTGACGGGCATGGGCTCGATCAGCGGACAGGGCAGCAACCTCGACGACTACTGGGACGGGGTCCGCAACGGCCGCGTGGCCATCCGCGAGGTCCAGCATCTGCCGATGGAGACCTACCTCACGCGGCTGGGCGGGGAGGTGCGCGACGCCACGCCCCCCAAGCGCGAGTACCTCAACCCGGGCGGGTTCCACGACCGCGCGATCGACTTCATCATGACGGCGGCCGACGAGGCGATGAGCCGCTGCGGCGTCGGCGTCGGGCCCGTGCCGGCGGAGCGCTGGGGCGTCGTCATCGGCACCTGCAACGCCGGGCTGCTCGCCGGCGAGGAGTGGTACCGGCGCCGGCGCGACGGTGAGGAGCCCGACCCCAAGCTGCTGCTGCTCCTGGAGCCCCAGGCCATGTCCGAGGCGCTCGCCGGGGCCTTCGGCGTCAAGGGACCGGTGCTCTCGGTGGACACGGCGTGCGCGGCCAGCGCGAACGCGATCGGCTACGCCGCCGAGCTCATCCGGCTCGGCCACGTCGACGCGGTGCTCACCGGCGGCGCCGATGCGTTCTCCGACATCCTCATCTCCGGCTTCAACTGCCTCGAGTCGCTCTCGCCGGCGCCGGCCGCTCCCTACTCCTTCGACCGGCAGGGCCTGTCCCTCGGCGAGGGCAGCGGCATGCTCGTGCTGATGCGCCAGGAGCGGGCCGAGGAGCTCGGGGCGCCGATCCTCGCGGAGATCGCCGGCTACGGGCTCTCGGCCGACGGCTACCACCCCACCGCCCCGCACCCGGAGGGCAAGGGCGCCGCCCGCGCGATCCAGATGGGGTTGCGCCAGGCGGGGATCGACCCCCTCCAGGTCGACTACGTCAACAGCCACGGCACCGGCACCGCGAAGAACGACGTCGCCGAGACGGCCGCCACCAAGGCCGGCCTCGGCGAGGAGGCGGCACGCAAGGTGGCCGTCTCGAGCACGAAGTCGATGATCGGGCACCTGCTCGGCGGGGCGGGTGCGGCCGAGGCCATCGTGACCGTCATGGCGATTCGCGACCAGGTCGCCCCGCCGACGGCGAACTTCACCGAGGCCGATCCGCTGTGCGACCTCGACTACGTGCCGAACGTGCCGCGCGAGATGCAGATCGACGTGGCGGTGTCGAACAACTTCGCCTTCGGCGGGGCCAACGCGTCGGTCGTCTTCCTGCGGCCCGGGCTGCGCGACGCCGCGCCGCCGCTCCCGGAGGTCGACCGCACCGTCATCACCGGCATCGGGGCGCTGACCCCGGCCGGCACCACGCTGGACGCGCTCTGGGACGCCTACGCCTCCGGCCGCGACTGCACGACGCCGGAGGACGGCGTGCAGGTCGGGCGCGTCGACCTCGCGGCCGGCGACTTCCTGGGCCCCAAGGAGCGCAAGCGCGTCGACCGGCTCGGGCTGTTCTCGATCATCGCCGCAAAGCTCGCGCTGCAGGACGCCGGCGTCGAAGTGACCGACGACAACCGCAACCGGATCGGCGCGATCCTGGGCACCGGGATCGGCCCGATGGAGAGCATGGAGCAGTTCAGCCTCGGGGTGATCGAGGACGGCGCGGCCGGCGCCAACCCCGCCGTCTTCCCGAATACGGTCTACAACGCCGCGGGTGGCCAGGTCGCGCTGAAGGTCGGGCTGCTCGGCTCCGCGACCACCGTCACCGCGGGCCACTCGGCCGGGGCCTCCTCGCTCTGCTACGGGGCCGACCTCAGCTCCCGCGACCACGCCGACGCCATCGTCTGCCTGGGCGCCGACACCCTCACCGACACGGTCCTCGCGGGGTACAAGGCGCTCGGCGTGCTCGGGGAGGACGGCTTCGCGCTGGCCGAGGCCGGGGTGGCGCTGCTGGTGGAGCGGCTGGGCAAGGCCACCGAGCGCGGCGCCCGCGTCTACGGCGAGCTCCTCGGCTACGCGGTCACCTGCGACGCCCGAGGGGTCGGCCGCATCGACCCGGACGGCGACGGCGTCGAACGCGCCATGCGCGGGGCGCTGGAACGCGCGGGCGTGGAGCCGGGCGCGGTGGCCGCCGTCTGGGCCAACCGCTGCGGCCTGACCGTGGCCGACGAGGCGGAGGCCAAGGCGATCGAGCGCGTCCTCGGCTCGGAGGTGCCCGTCATGGCGCCGAAGCTCCTGCTCGGCGAGCCGATGGGCGCCGGCGCGTCGCTCGGGGTCGCCCTCGCGCTCAAGGGCTGGCAGGAGGGCGACGCGGAGCGCAGCCCGAAGGGGCCGGTACTCGTCAACAGCCTGTCGCTCGGCGGCACGAACTTCTCGGTGGTCCTCGCACCGCTGGCGGACTGAACGTGGCAGCCTTCGAGGTCCATCCCGGTCGGCGGGACGACCACGAAGGCCGTCAGCGCCCGGCTGCCGGCTGGCCGGGACGGGAGCGATGCGGCGCCCGGGAGAGCGGGGAAAATTCCCCCACGCGCGCAAACCGACTCGGTTAGAGTCGCGCTGCCCCGAGGGGGACCCTCAGGGTCACCGACCTACTGTTGATCGGAGGGTGGGCTCGGGCCGCGGAGCGCAGCTGGGCACCGAGATTCTCGCCCCGATGTCCGAGTAGCAGCCGGCAAATCCCGAATCCCCAGGAGCAGACAATGGCAGACCGTTCGGCGTCGATGACGGAGCTCGCAGCGATCCGCGTCCCTCATGGCCACTACGACGTGGCGGTGCTCGGCGGCGGACTCGGCGGGCTGTCGATGGCGCTTCAGCTCAAGCGCGCCCGTCCCGACACCCGCGTCCTGGTCGCGGACAAACGCGCCGAGCCGGCACCGGAGGCCACGTTCAAGGTCGGCGAGTCCTCCGTGGAGAACGGCGCCTACTACTACCGCGAGATCCTCGGCCTGAAGGATCATCTCGAGGAGCATCAGATCCGCAAGCACGGCCTGCGCTTCTTCCTCCCGGCAGGCGACAACTCCGACATCACGCGCCGCGTCGAGATCTGCACCCCGGCCGACGACGCCGCCTGGACCCACCAGATCGACCGCGGGCGCTTCGAGAACGAGCTGTTCAGGCGCTGCCTGAAGCACGAGGCCGACGCGTACCGAGGGTGGCGGGTGCTGGAGGTCGAGATGGCCGCGAGCGACGGGGAGCACACCGTCACGCTGGGGCACGGCGACGAGCGAACCACGATCACCGCGCACTGGATCGTGGACGCGACGGGGCGCTCCAACCTGCTGCGCAACAAGCTCGAGCTCGGCACCGAGACCGGTCATCACGCCAACGCCAGCTGGTTCCGACTCGCGGGCGGCCTCAACTTCGAGGACTGGACGCAGGACGAGGAGTGGCTCGACCGGATGCCCGAGCGGGGCAAGCGCCAGTACAGCACCACGCACCTCGTGGGAACCGGGTACTGGATCTGGCTCATCGCGCTCAAGTCCGGGCCGATCAGCATCGGCATCTGCGCCGACCCGCGCTTCCATCCCTTCGAGCAGATCAACACCCTCGACGCCCTCGTCGAGTGGTTTCACAAGTTCGAGCCGCAGCTCGGAGCGGAGGTCGACGGCCGCCGCCACGACGTCCTGGACTTCCTGCGCGTCGAGGACTTCTCCTACGCCTCCTCGCAGATCTTCTCGGTCGCCGGGCGCTGGACGCTGTCAGGGGAGGCCGCCGGCTTCGTCGACGCGCTCTACTCGCCGGGGTCGGACTTCATCGCCTACACCAACAGCTTCGGGGGCGACCTGATCTGCCGCGAGCTCGACGGGGAGGCCATGGAGGACCTCGAGGAGCGGGAGGAGTTCTACAACTTCTTCTTCTTCAAGCTCTTCGACCCGACGGTCAGCCTCTACAAGGACATGTACCAGCTGTTCGGGAACCCGCAGGTGATGGCCTGCAAGGTCACCTATGACAGCTTGGCCTACTTCTCGATCCTGGCGTTCCTGTTCGCGCACGACAAGATGACCCAGCTCGAGGATCTCGGCGAGATCATCGACATCTTCGAGACGGTCATCCCGCTCCTGGACCGGATGCAGGATCTCTTCCGTGACTGGCACGAGCTCGATCAGCGCCCCTGGGAGGGGGTGTCCTCGCTCTCCCACCAGCTGACGCCGTACATCCAGGCGCAGCACGAGGTCGGCGTCCCGTTCGACACCGGCCAGATGGTCGAGCGAGCCAAGGAGAAGGTCGAGGTCATGAAGGCCTTTGCGGTGTGGACGTTTCACAAGGCCGCGAAGAGCCTCCCGGAGCCCCCGGACGACGCGCGCCCGATCAACCCGCTGGCCGTCGGCCTCCGGCCGGAGCGGTGGGAGGAGGAGGGCCTCTTCTCCGAAGACGGCATGACGCTGGCGCGGGCGCTCGAGCTGCTCCCGGGGGTCGAGGAGTTCGACCTGGAGATCAGCGGGGCGATGATCGCCGGGTAGCGGCGGTCGCGGAACCTCGAGATGCTGGTGATCGTCCCCACCGTGAACGCCTCGTTCGTCGCGGCCGGCGTGGCGTAGCGGGGAAGGCCGGGACCCGTGGCCCACGCTCGATCGACGGCCCCGCGCAGCGAGCCCGCACGGAGCGAGTACGACGCGATCGTCGTGGGAGCCGGGATGAGTGGGCTGGCCACCGGGGCCCTGCTCGCGAGCCGGGGCCGGCGCGTGCTGATCGCCGAGCGGATGGAGGGAGCCGGGGGCTACGGCAAGCCGTTCCGGCGCGGCCCCTACCTGTTCGATCCGGCGCTCCACACGTTCCCCGAGGGGGACTACGTGGCGAACCTCTTCGCCTATCTGGGCGTCGGTGACCTCGTCGAGGTCGTCGACACCGACGCGCCGTTCCGCGCCGTGTACCCCGGCTTCTCGATGACGTTCCCGCACGGGAAGGCGCAGGTGACCAAGCGGCTCGCCGAGGCGTTCCCCGACGAGCGCCAGGCGCTCGACGACTTCTTCGCGCTGCGCGACCAGATCTTCGAGGAGGCTGCGAGCCTCCCGCAGAACTTGGGCCTCGGACAGCTCGACGCGGCCGCCGAAGCGTGCCCCACGCTCTTTAGATACCGCACCGCCAGCCTCGGGGCGGTCCTCGAGGAACGCCTTTCCGACCCGCGCCTGCGCGCGATCCTCGGCTCCATGTGGCCCTATCCGGGCACGCCACCCGATCGGATCGGGTTCATCCTGTACGCCCAGTACCTCGGCGCGTTCATGGTGGGCTCGCACTACGCGAAGGGAAGCTTCGGCACCTGCGTCGACGCCCTGGTCGCCGCACTCCACCGCGACGGAGGCGAGCTGATCGTCAACGCTCCGGTCGCCGGGATCATCGTCGAGCAGGGGCGCGCCGGCGGGGTCCGGCTCGAAGACGGCACCGAGCTGACGGCTCCCCTCGTGATCTCCAACGCCGACGCGACGACGACGTGGGAGCACCTCGTCGGGCTCGAGCACCTGCCGCGTGGATACCTGCGCAAGCTGCAGCGGCTCAAGCTCTCGTTGTCGGCCTGCGTGCTCTACACGGCGACCAGCCTGCCGCTCGACGAGCTCGGCGCCACGCACGAGACCTTCGTGTACAAGCACTGGGACCACAACGACACGTACCGCGACATCCTCGATCACAAGCCCGGCGGCATGTGGCTGAGCGTGCCGACGGTCGTCGACCCGTCGCTGGCGCCGCCGGGCGAGTCGATCGCCATCATGTCCTCGCTCGCGGTGCACGACGAGCACTGGCCCGGCCGGGAGGAGGAGTTCCGTGAGCTCCTGCTCGAGGAGATCGAGTCGCTCTTTGCCGGCTTCCGCGACAACCTCACCTTCGCCGAACTGGCCACCCCGCTCACGTTCGAGCGCTACTCGGGAAACCGGGCCGGGGCGTGTTACGGCTGGGAGCAGACCGCCCGCCAGACGGGGAGCGGACGGCTCGGGCACGTGACCCCGGTCGGCGGCCTGCTGCTCACCGGCCACTGGACCCAGGAGGGCAGCGGGTTCCTGCGCCAGCTCGTGGGCGCCGACTCGACGGTCGGGCACGTGCTCAGCGAGGCGGGCGAGGAGCCGCTGCCCTCGTTCAGGCCGGAGTACATGCCCACGCGCCTCGAGGGCTTCGAAGCCAAACCACCGCCGGCGTAGCGTCTCGCGTCAGGACCCGGGCGTCGGTGCGGTCCAGTCGACGATCTCGCCGGCGTAGACCCACTTGGTGGCCTCGACGCCCACGAGCATGATGCGCTGACCCGGTTCGAAGAGCCCCGATCGCCATGCGTGATCGGCGAACAGCGGCACCGCCGCGCACCCACACGCCCCCATCTGGGAGAGGTTGTCGAAGATCTTCGGTTGCAGCGCATCCCACTCGGGCGTGCGCAGGCCCGACGCGTCCATGGCGTCCAGCATCCAGCCGACGTTGCCCTCCGGCACGAGGCAGTGGTCGATCGTGTCGACCGCGACGCCGGTGCGTTCCAGGGTGTCGGAGAGCGCCTCGACGATCATCTGCGGGGTGAACTGCCCTGCACCCACGACGTCGACCTGCAGGTCGACGACGAGCTTCTGCTCCCGCTGGGCGCGCATCGGCTTGTGGGTGTCGCCACCGAAGGTCTGGATGCCCGGCTTGCGGTTGCCGCCGATCGCGCGCATGGCCCCGCCGAGCAGGCCGCCGTCGCCGTCCTCCGCCGCGGTCACGACGGCCGCCCCCGCACCGTCGCCGAACATGTACAGCGGCATCCGGTCCCGGACGCGGATCCGGGAAGGATCCTTGCCGAGGTAGTACTGGACGAGCACCGGGGAGATGGCCTCGCTGCCGATCACCAGCGCCGTCCGGTAGAGCCCCGCCTCCAGGTAGAAGCGCGCGATCTCGAGCGCCTGGACCCACCCCGCGCCCGCCGAGCGGATCTCGAGCGTGGCGCATTGGTCGAGCCCGAGCTTCTCCTGCACGATGTTGACCATCGGGGGCAGGGTGTGATCGGGCGTGCCCGTGGCACACAGCATCAGGTCGACCTCACCCGCCTGGATGCCCGCTGCGCCGAGCGCCCGCTTCGATGCCTCGAGGGCGAGATCTGAGTTGTTCTCGTGGTGCTCGCCGGTCTCGGGATCGAGCAGCCAGAAGCGCTTCTCGATCGACAGCCCGCTCATGATGTCGTCGGGGAGCCCCCCCACCAGGCGCTCCAGCACCTCGTTGGTGATCGGCTCCCCCGGCTGATAGCCGCCGAGACCGACGATGTGCGCGCGAGCCATGGACGTCGTTCTACTGTGCTGGCCGCATCAGCGTCAACCCGTGAACCCAGGCTCGGGCGAGGCCCAGACGAAAGGTGCCCCTGGCCTCCGGGGTCACGACCCCCCCGCTATCCGCCTCTCGTCGACCCAGGGGCCGCTCGTCGATGCGTGCCCCTGGCCGCTGCGTGCTGCGGGGTCGAGTATGCGATGCACTGCGTGGTCGACCTCCACGTGTCACCGCGTCTACCCAAGCGCGGGAAGGCTCTCATGACTGAAGCCGGCGTGGGGATCCCCGATTCCGGAATCCAGCATCGCGAGCCGGCTGGTGAAGACTCCCGAGAGCGTCGACCGCAGGAAGCATCCGCCGGGCTGGGTCCACGCTCCCGCCAGGTACAGCCCCGGCAGCGGGCTTCGCGGGGCAGGTCTGCCGGAGCCGGCCCCGGCGGGTGACGGCTCCCACCCGTAGGTAGCGCCGCCGGCAGTCAGGGACATGCGCTGGTAGGACGCGGGCGTCAGCACCTCGGCGTGGGTCACCCCGTCTCGGAAGCCGGGGAACGTCGAGTCGGCAGCGGCCAAGAGCGCGTCTCGCCAATGCTCGGTCTCGTCCTCCCACCGTCGCTTCGGCTCAGCGCCGACGAACCCGATCACCACCGCCACGTGCTCGCCCCCGGGAGCGAGCGAGGGATCGACCAGCGAGGGGATACGCATCACCACCGCGCCCGGATTGCCCCCCATCGTGTCGGAGTAGGACGCGTCGAGGTCCCAACCACTCATGAGCACCGTCTCCGCCGCCCCGGCCGCCGCGAAGTCGAAGCCGGTCGCCGCGCACAGCGCCACCGCGGAGGGAGCCGCCCTGAGCCGCCCCAGCTTGCGCATGAACCGGCTCGGTAGGTGGTCGGTCCCGACCAAGGTCTCGAAGGTCCGCATCGCGTCGGCGTTCGAGACCACCCTGTCCGCTTGGAGCCGGACGCCGTCGTCGAGCACCACCCCGGCTACGCGACCGTCCGAGACCGAGATCTCGGCCACCGCGGTGCCCAGCATCAGCTCACCCCCGGAGCGCACGATGGCCTCGACGAGGGCGTCGGTGAAGGTCTGTGCCCCACCCGCGAAGCAGAAGCCTCCCTCCACCACCCAAGCGTGCAGCGATTGGGCGAAGGTCAGGAAGGACAGCCTCGAAGGTGGCAGCCCGAGCAGCAACCCACTGAGGCCGCACATCGTGCGGGCCCGGGGTCGGTGACCCGCTCCTCGAGCACGTCGGCCAGCGTCGCCTTCCGGTACCGAAAGGCGAGCGGCAGCTCTCTCGCCAGACGGTCGAGGTCGCCGAGCGGAACCTCCTGAGGGAGCTCATGCGCCTGCCGGTGCACCTCCGAGCAGAGCTCGATGAAGCCGCGAACCTCCGCAGCCGCGTGCGGCATCGCGCGCGCGTGAGCCTCGATGAGCGCCTCGAGACTCCCGATCGGAACGTCGAACCGCCGGTCCGGCAGCGCGGCCTGGTAGAAGTTCTCGATCGGCAGCAGGGAACAGCGGTCGGCCACGCCGAGGTGGTCAAGCAGCCCTTGGAACACTCCCGGAACCGAGAGCCCGTGAACGGCCGGGTCGAAGGTGTACGGCCCGCGGTGCAGGGCGCGCGCGTAGCCTCCCGCGGCGCCCTGGCCCTCCACCACGACCACCCGCGCCCCTGCCTTCGCGAGCAGTGCCGCGGCCGTGAGGCCACCGACGCCGCCGCCGACGACGATCACGTCGTACGCCGCCGCCGCTGGTCTCGACGGTCCCGCCCGACTGCTGCTCTCGATGCTCGGCAATGGCTCGTGCTCTCACGATCTGGACTCGCGCACCCTCGTTCGTCGGTCGCACTCTACAGCCTCACCCGGCCCGCAGACGGGGCGCGGGGGGGCCTGCCCCCGGGGCGCGATTGGCTAGGGCAGGCGACGACTGGGAGGGCGACGGTCCGCGACGGGCCTTCCCGCCGCCGCCTTCGCCAGCTCCATCTCGATGTCCTTCCGCGTCGACCGGCCCGCGATGTGCGTGAAGACCATGTCGCGGATGCGGCAGCGCACCGGGTCACGCCACGAGGACACGCGGCCGATCCGCCGGGCGTCCGACTGGATCTTCGCCGTGGGCCCGATCCGGCGGCGCTCGTACTCCCGGAGCACCCGACAGAGCGCGTCGCCGTCGGCGAACAGCTCCGCCTCGGACACGCACTCCCCAAGCACCGCGGCGTCCTCGAGCGCTTCGCTGGCGCCACGACCCAGGTTTGGTGTGGTGGCGTGCGCGGAGTCGCCGAGCAGCGTGACGCGATCCTCTCCCCACTTCTTCATCGGATCGATGTCGAAGATGTCCGTGCGGAAGATGTGCTCCTCCGGCGTGTCCTTGATGAGAGCGGGAATCGGCTCGGGGAAGTGCCCGAAGCGATCGAGGAGGTCCCGCTGGCGGCCGCCCTGGGAGTCCTGCTGACCCTCGGGGACCACGATCACCCCGAACCAGTAGACCTGCCCCGCGTGCATGTCGTGGATGCCGAAGCGGTCGCCGCGGCCGAAGGTCATCGTCATGCTTCCGTCGGCCGGCGCGCTCTTGTGCTCCGTCGTGGCGCGCAGGTACTGATACCCCGCGTACTGCGGTCGCACGCCGGGCATCAGCTGGTCGCGGGTCGGGGAGACGAGACCCTCCGCGCCGATCAGCGCGATCCCGCGTTCCACCCGGCCATCCGTGAGCCGGACGGAGACACCCTCGTCGTCCTGCTCGTACCCCGCGACCTCGGACCCGGTCTGGACCGCGCCGTCGGGAAGGGCCGCGTGCAGCACGCCGACCAGTTGTGGCCGCCCGATGAAGAAGGCCGGTGGACAACCGGCCTGACTCGCGAGCTCCCCGACCGGCACGCGCATCAGTCGCGAGCCGCGCAGCGACCGCAGCTCCTCGACCTCCATCGGTGCGCCGCACGCCTGCGCCTCGGGTCCGACGCCCAACCGCTCGAGCGCGGCGGAGCCGTTCAACCAGATCTGGACCCCGGTGCCGAGCTCCTGGATCCGGGGCGCTTTCTCGAGGACGGTCACCTCCAGGCCCGCCCTGTGCAGGGCGAGCGCGGCCGCGAGACCGCCGATGCCCCCTCCCGCAATCAGAAACCTGCGTGAATCGTCGCCCACGGGGCTTGCTCAGGTTGTTGCCGGGATGGGGTCGGTGAGTTCGCTGAGGAGCATGGCTTCTACGCCGGGGAGTTGGGTGCGGGCTTGGTTGAGGCTGAGTCCGTGGTCGCCGAAGAGGTCGTCTGTCTCCCACTGCGCGGGGTTGAGGGAGATCGCGTCGGGGTCGATCGGCTGGTCGGCGTCGATCGTGTCGGGCAGGCGCTTGACGGCCATGTGGAAGAGGATCACCGCGAGCGCTCTGAGGGTGTCGGCGTTGCGGGTGAACTTCTCTCTGAGTGCTGGGTCGTCGAACGTCTCGTCGAGGTCGAGGTGGAACTGCCAAAAGGCCGGGCAGGAGCGATGGGAGATGAAGGTCTCGCGCCATTCCAGCTGGCCGAGGGCGTGCCAGTCGCGGAACATCTGCTCCAGGCGGCCACCGGGACCGATGATGCGCCGCACGTCGATCATCGTCGCCTTGGTGAAGTCGAGGTCGTGCAAGCGGCCCTGGATGAACGGCAGAGCCGCGATCGCCCAGTAGGAGGCGAAGTCCCACATCAGCTTGGCGGTCATCACCTCGGCGTTGCCGAACAGCTGATAGTGATCGACATAGGTGCCGCGGACCGCCGTCTCGAACGTCGACAGGTACTGCGCGTTGAGCTGCAAGATGCGACGCCGCAGCGCCTTGGGATCCTCGCCGTCGAGATCACGGGTGATCATGTCGGTGGTGAACGTGTTGCCCTGGGCGATGAACTCCGAGCCCGGCGAGTAGAACGGGTCCGCAAAGCAGCCCGAGACGCCGACCAGCGACCAGCGGTCCGGTGAGAACACCCGATCGCAGCTGTAGGCGAAGTCCTCGATACCGTGGAAGTCCTCGATCTGGTCGCGACGATGCTCGACCTCACCCCCCAGCTGGGGCTCGTGGGCCTTGAGCCACTCGATCGCCCCCGCCTGGTCCTTGATCTCGTCAAAGGCGTGGAAACGAGGGTCGGACACGATCCCGATCGAGACCGGGCCCGACGCCAGCGGGATCAGCCACACCCAGTACCCCTGCCCCATCAGATGGTTGGTGCTCAGCTTGCGCACCCCGCTACCGGCCATGCGCCCCAGCCACCCCGGGTCATCAGACCACGTGTCGATGTCAACCCCGCCGGCCAGGCGGAACCACACCGAGTTGATCTTGTGCCCGACCGCCTTCTGCAGGCCCAGCTTGCGCTTGAGCAGCCCCGCCGGACCCGTCGCGTCAACCACCCAACGCGCCCGCACCTCGACCGGCGCACCGCCCCGCGCCCCCGTCGCCGCGTGATCCTCGCCACGCTCACCGAACTCCACGTCGTGGAACTTGAGGTCGTCGGCGACCTCGTTCCCGATCTGCACGTTGCGCTCGGCGAGCGCGTTCTCAAAGCGCCCCCGGTCAACCTGATAGGCGGCCACCGGAGGCAGAGAGGTCGATCCCCACTCCACCCGCGCAGCGATATCGGTGTTGTCCCCCGCCGGGAAGAAGAACCGCAGCCCCGCTTTCGGCAGCTCGTGGGCCTCGAGATGGTCTCGCATCCCCACCACCTCGGCGAAGTAGTGCGCGCTCATCTCGACCGTCGACTCACCAACCTTGAATGCCGCCTCCGGAGCCGGACCCCTGCGCTTCTCGCCGATGAAGACCGACGTCGCCGGACGCGCGCGTTTGAGCTGAAGACCCAGAGTCAGTCCCGCCAGACCCCCACCCAGGATCGCCACGTCGTACCTCGCGCCCACGGGGCCTCCTCGAAACGGTCAGGTCAGGTCGATAGCCGACTTCAACCCTTCCAGCTTCGCCGCCGGGTGTCCAACGGATCGAGCGCATCGTCAACGTGATTCGCTCGTCGTCGTTCGGGACCGCCGCCGTCCCGGCGCCAGGCTGGGGCGTAGCCGCAGGCGCGGATGCTGGCCGACGAGCTCCCCGCGGGAACCTCACGGTCCGTCGCGGGTACGGCCACAAGGGGCTCGCATTCAAAGCCGCCGACGACATCCTCGGAACGCTCGCGCGGCCGCGCTGACGGCGACGCTCCGGGTTCACCCGCGCCGGGCGCCGGCGGCACCGGGCGCGACCGCTGCCTGCGTCCGTGGGCCAGCGCGTCGCGCAGGCCGACGAGGTCGCGCCACTGGATCGGCTCGGCGATCTGCTCGGTGATCGCGCGGTCGCGCGCCTCGTCGGGCAGGTCGTAGTGGAGGGTCCGCCCGCGATCCTGCGCCGCGATCCGGGGAATCCCGAGCGCCTGCGCCGCGGCGTGCAGCTCGGCCGGGGTCTCGGCGACCAGGTGCGACCAGCGGCGGCCGCGCCACCGAATCCGCGCGTCGTCCACGTAGACGGCCATGCCGCCGAGCATAGGGTCGCCCGCGGCGGTTGACGCGCCACCGCCGCCCGCAATACGCTGCCACCGAACGCCGAAACCGAGTGCGCCCGAGGACGGCGAGATGGGGACGAGGTTCTGTTGACGTCGCGAGCACCTCGCCTTCCCACGCGCCCTCCCCGTCGGGACGGGCGATGCGAGCGCTGATCGTCGGTGGCGGGATCGGGGGCATGGCGACCGCGGTCGCGCTGCGGCGGGCCGGCGTTCGGCCCAGCGTGTTCGAGACGCGCGACGACCCGGAAGCGTCGCAGGTGGGCGGGGGGTTCCACATCTGGGCCAACGGGGTGCGGGCGGTGCGCGACCTGGGCCTCGAGAGCCGCATCCAGGAGATCGGCGCGCGGATCGAGAAGACCGCCGCGGGGACCGAACGTGTCACGTTCGGCGGGGCCCGCCGCTCGGTGATGCACCACGTCGGTGGTGAGCGGCTGTTCTGGGCCGTGGCGATCTACGGTCCCGAAGCCGATGCGGGCCGGCCTCCGGGCCGCAAGGAGATGCTGCTCGACCGCTTCGACGGCTGGCCGGGGACGGTATGCGACGCGATCCGGGGGACCCCGGAGGCCGCGATCACCGGGCTGGCCGTGTTCGACCGCCCGACCGCCAAGCGGTGGGGCCGCGGCCGCGCGACGCTCCTCGGCGACGCCGCCCACCCGATGACCACGAACACCAGAGACTCCCACCGTGCCGCCAACATGAACCGCTGGAGTGATCCCCTGCGCCTGCCCCTCCGTGACGTCCTCTTTGGCCTCGTCCTCCCGAGCGCCGCTCTGCGCGGCCTGCGCGCCACCGTGGCGGTGCAGCTCTGATGCGCGCGCTGGTGATCGGCGGTGGCATCGGGGGCCTGTGCGCGGCGCGCAGCCTCGACCGCGCGGGGCTGGACGTCGCGGTGTTCGAGAAGGCCGGTTCGCTGGCGCACGTCCAGGTGGGCGGCGCGATCCACGTCTGGCACAACGGCATGCGCGGCCTCCAGAAGCTCGGCCTCGCCGACGAGGTGGAGCGGACCGCCGGCCGCGCGGCGGCCGTCGAGCGCGCCGAGATGCGCAACCGGCACGGGCGCCTGCTCACCGCCTGGTCGGTCAAGGCGGCCGAGGAGGAGCTCGGCGCACCGACCCTGGGACTGATGCGACCCGACCTGCACCGCACGCTCGTCGCCGGGGTGGACCCGTCGACGCTGCAGCTCGGCCGCCGGTGCGTCGGGTTCCACAGCGACGCGGGGGGCGTGACCGCGCGCTTCGAGGACGGCGGCGAGGAGCGCGGCGACGTGCTCATCGGCGCCGACGGGATGCGCTCGGCGGTGCGCCACGGGCTGCTGGGCGAGACCCCGCCCCGCTTCGCCGGGTACGCCAGCCGGCAGGCGGTCGCCGAGTTCTCGGGTCCCGCCGCGCCGGTGGGCCTGTTCTGGATCGTCTGGGGCCCGGGCGCCCGGTTCCTCTTCTACCGCGTCAGCGCCGAGCGCGTCTACTGGGAGGGCATCTTCGCGACCCCCGAGGGCGGCAGCGACCCTCCCGGCGGGCGCAAGGCGGCGGTCGCCGAGCTGTTCAAGGGCTGGGCCGATCCGATCCCGGCGATCATCGCCGCCACCGAGGAGCAGGCCATCGGGCGCACCGACTGCTACGACCTCCCCTCGGTGGCGAAGTGGGGCGAGGGGCCCGTCACGCTGCTCGGCGACGCGGCCCACGCGATGACCAACGCCGCCGGCCAGGGAGCCAACCAGACCATCGAGGACGCGGTCGTGCTGGGCAGCTCGCTGGCCGGGGCCACCGACGGCGCGGCCGCCCTGCGCGCGTACGAGGCCAAGCGGGTCAAGCGCACCGCCGCCGTGAGCGCGCTGGCCTGGAACCTCAGCCGGATGAGCCGAGTCAAGAACCCGGTCGCGGTCGCTGCACGCGACAGGGCACTGACGGCCATGTTCGCGGTCGTCGGCAAGCGCGCGCAGCACAAGGACATGGCCTATGACTTCTAGGGCCCTCCCGCGCCTCGAAGTCGTCGCCGGACCCGCCCGCGGCGCCCGCCTGGCGCTGGGCGAGGACGCGCTGGAGGTGGGCCGGGACGCCGGCGACGACGGCCGGCTGGGCGGCGATCGCGAGCTCTCGCGCCACCACGCCAGGATCTCCGCGCTGGAGGGCAAGCGCCTGATCGTGGAGGACCTCGGCTCGACGAACGGCACGCTGGTCAACGGCGAGCCGATCGCCGGCCCGACCGTGGTCGCGCTGGGGGACACCATCGAGATGGGCGAGACGACCCTGCGCGTGGTCTCCCCCGCGGTCGAGGCCTACGGCGGCGTGCACACCCTGCCGACTAACCTGCTGTCGGTGCTCGCCTCGCGAGCACCGGTGCGCCGCGAATGGGTCATCCGGGCGTTCTTCACGGCGCTGGCCATGGTGCTCGCCGTCAACTTCATCCTGCGCACGCTCGCCGTGGAGTATCTCGGCGTGCGGGCGAGCATCCCGTCGATGCATCCGCCGCTGCTCTTCGTGATCTCGCTGATGCCCACGCTCGGCGACTCCGTCGGCTTCTACATGTCCTTCCGCCGGCCGTCGAGCCACACGACCCTGCAGTACATCGCGCCGGCGATCGGCGCCACGCTGTTCTTCGGGACGCTCGAGACGCTCGCGCTGCCCGCCGACGCGAGCACCGTCGAGCACATCATCACGATCGTCGTGGCCGTCGTCCCGCCCTCGGTCATCCTTCCCACGATGCTCGCGGTGCGCGTGCGCGCAGGGCTGGCCGCGCAGCGACGCCTCGGCGTGGCGGGCGCACCGTCGTGAGCCGCCATAGACGACGGCGCGTAGCAATCGCAGCCTCTCTTGTTGCCGCGGCCCGCGGCCTGTGGCAGGGTCGCGTCCGATGACCGGTGTCCCACGGCACGAAGATGCACTGACGCGATGACCGGGTGGAAGCTGACCGTGACCGTCGGGCCCGCCGAAGGGGAGCAGATCAGCCTCGACCACGACCTGGCGATCGGGCGCGGCGCGAGCGGCCCGGGCCGGCTCGGCGGCGATACGGAGCTCTCCCGCCGCCATGCGAGGCTGTACGCGAAGGACGACCGGCTCCTCGTCGAGGATCTCGGCTCGACGAACGGCACCTTCGTCGACGACGACCGCATCGACGCCCCGACCGAGATCCACCTCGGCGGGACGATCCAGCTGGGCGGGTCCGCGCTCAGACTCGACGGTGTGCCGTCGTCCGCCCCGGTCTCCGAGTCTCCCGACGCGACCGTCCTGCGCTCCGCACCGGGGTCGGCGCGCCGCCCGCCCGCCACGCAGCAGCCGGCGGACACGCTCACGGTGGTGTCCGGTCCCGCCGCGGGCCTGGTCGTCGCCCTCGGCACCGAGCCGTTCGTCATCGGCCGCAGCGAGAAGGACGACGGGGCGCTGGGGGGCGACCCCGAGCTGTCGCGCAGCCACGCGCGGGTCTCCCCGGTCGGCGGGCGCTTCGTCGTCGAGGATCTCGGCTCGACCCACGGCACGTTCGTCAACGGCAAGCGCATCCCCGCCCCCACCGTGCTCGCGTCCGGCGACGCGCTCACCGTGGGCTCGACGGCGCTGCGGCTGGCCACGGCGAGCGCCAAGCCCGCCGAGGCCGCCGGCCCGCCGCCGCCGCCCGCGGCGCCCGCGCGCGAGGAGGGCGGGCTGCTCAGGCGGCTCGCCGACGTCTCGATCCGCCACCCGCGGCGCGTCCTGACGCTGGTCGGGCTCTTCTTCGTCGTCGCGGTGGTGTTCGGCGGGCCGGTGATCGGCGTCCTCGCGGGCAACGACGGCGGCTTTGACGACCCGGGCTCGGAGGCGGCGCGCACCGGCGAGCGCCTCGCGGCGGCGGCGGACGAGCAGACCGGAGCGGGGCTCATCGTGCTCCTGCGGGCCGGCCAACCCGTCAGCGGCGCCGCGGTCCGCCGCCGCGTCGCGGCGCTCGACGCGGTCGTCCGGCGCGAGCCCCTCGTCACCCGCACCGCCACCTTCTACAACACCCGCAGCCCCGCCTTCGTCTCCAAGGACAAGCGGTCGACCTACATCGCCGCGTTCTTCAAGAACGCCGACGACGGGGACGTCGAGAAGGCCGCGCTGCGCATCGAGGAGAAGCTCGAGAAGCCGCCCGAGGTGCTGCTCGGCGGCGGGGTCATCGCCGGCTCGCAGCTCGGCAAGCAGGTCGGCATGGACCTCGGCAAGGCTGAGGGCCTGGCCTTCCCGATCCTCTTCGCCCTGTCGCTGTTCGTGTTCCGCGGGTTCGTCGCCGCCCTGCTGCCGCTGTTCGTCGGGATGCTCACCGTGATCACCACGTTCCTCGCGCTGCGGCTGGTCAACGGGGTGGTCGCGCTCTCGCCGTTCGCGGTCAACGTCGTGATCGGCCTCGGCCTCGGCCTGGCCATCGACTACACGCTGTTCATCGTCAACCGGTACCGCGAGGAGCTCTACAAGCTGGGGGTCGGGCTGCCCGAAGGAAGCGCCGAGGACGGGCGCTTCACCGGCGCCGACGGCACGCTCGACGAGCCGGCGGCCCGGGCGGAGGCGCTGCGCCGCGCGGTCGGCACCGCCGGGCGCACGATCCTCTTCAGCTCCGCGACGGTCGCCGTGGCCATGGCCGCGCTGATCACGTTCCCGCAGGGCTTCCTCTACTCGATGGGCATCGGCGGCGCCGTCTGCGCCCTGATCGCGGTGACCATGGCGCTCGTCGCGCTCCCGGCGCTGCTGGCGGCGCTCGGGCCGCGCGTGGACAAGGGAGCACCGCAGCGGTGGAAGCGCGCCGCGCTGCGCACGGCCAGCCAGGAGCGCGCGGGCGCCTGGTACCGGCTCGCCCAGGCGATCATGAAGAGGCCGGCGGTGGTGGCGGTGGTCAGCGCCGCCTTCCTGATCCTCCTGGCGCTGCCGGCGCTCGGGATCACGTTCACGGGGGTCGACAGCAGCTCGATCCCCAAGTCGCTGAGCGCGCGGCAGGTCGCCGACGCCTTCGAGCGCGACTTCTCGCTGCCGGTGGCCGACGTCACCGTGTTGGCCGAGGCTCCCCGCTCGGCCGCGACGGAGGTCGGCGCCCTGGCCACGCGGCTGAGCCGCCTGCCCGGCGCCAACCCGGCCGCGGCGCGGCCGCCGCGGCCCCTGCCCGGCGACCTGTGGGAGCTGACGATCACCCCGGTGAAGCGGTCGCTCGACCCGGGGACCCTCGCGCTCGTCAAGCAGATCCGGGCCCTCCGTTCCCCGATCGAGCTCTCCGTGGCCGGGGAGACCGCGGACTTCATCGACCAGCGCTCCGCGATCGCCGGGAGCCTGCCGGTGGCCGTGGCGTTGCTCTGCGTCACCACGCTTCTCGTGCTGTTCCTGATGACCGGCTCGGTGGTGCTGCCGCTCAAGTCGCTGGTGATGAATCTGCTCTCGGTCAGCGCCGCGTTCGGCCTGCTGGTGGTGATCTTCCAGCACGGCAACCTGGAGGGGGTGCTCGGCTTCGAGAGCCAGGGCGCACTGGACATCTCCCAGCCGGTCCTCCTGTTCGCGATCGCCTTCGGCCTGTCGACCGACTACGCCGTCTTCCTGCTCACCCGGATCAAGGAGGCGCGCGAGGCCGGCGCCTCGGAGACCGACGCCGTCGCGATCGGCCTGGAGCGCACCGGGCGCATCGTGACCCAGGCCGCGCTGCTGTTCTGCATCGCCATCGGCGCGTTCGCGACCTCCTCGGTCATCTTCATCAAGGAGGTGGGCGTCGGGACGGCGCTCGCGGTAATCCTCGACGCGACGATCATCCGGGCCTTCCTCGTCCCGTCGCTGATGGCGCTGCTCGGCGCGCGCAACTGGTGGGCGCCCGCGCCCCTGCGCCGCCTGCACGACAAGATCGGCCTGAAGGAGGGCTGATGCGCGTCGGCCCGGGGACCGAGCTCGGCGGCTACCGGGTCGAGCACACGATCGGCGAGGGGGGCATGGCGATCGTCTACCTCGCCGAGCGCCGCTCGGACGGCAGGCCGATCGTGCTCAAGGTGCTACGCGAGGAGCTGATCGCCGACGAGCAGACCAAGAGCCGCTTTCTGCGCGAGGCGCGGTACGCGCAGGCGCTCGACCACCCCCACGTCGTCCGGGTCCTCGACTCCGGCGAGCACGACGGCGTGCCCTTCATCGCGATGCAGTACGTGAAGGGGACCGACCTCTACACGATGCTCGAGGGCGGTCCGCTCGACCCGCACACGACGATCGCCCTCCTCGCCCAGATCGCCGATGCGCTCGACGCGGCGCACCGGGTCGGGCTGCTGCACCGCGACGTCAAGCCCGGGAACGTGCTCGTCGCCGGCGGAGAGCCGCGGCGCGGCTACCTCACCGACTTCGGCCTCAGCCGCGAGATCACCTCAGACGGCCCCGGGCTGACCCAGCCCGGCACGTTCGTCGGGACCATCGCGTACATGGCTCCGGAGCAGATGCTCGGCGACGGCCCCGGCGCTCCGGTCGACGTGTACGCGCTCGGCTGCGTGCTGTTCGAGTGCCTGACCGGCACCTGCCCGTTCACCGGCCCCGCCCTGAAGGTCATGCAGGCGCACATCGAGACCTCGCCGCCCAAGCTCGCCAAGCGCGGCTCGGCCTTCCCGCGCGCGCTCGACGGGGTGATCGCCAAGGCCCTGGCCAAGGACCCGCGCCAGCGCTACGCGACCTGCACCGAGCTCGTGCGCGCGGCGGCGACCGCGCTCGCGGTGGAGATCCCCCCGGCACCCGCGGACGCCCCCCCGATCCCCGCCCCCACGTCCGTGCGCGCGGCGGCCGAGCCGCTGGCCCTGCTGATCACCGGCGGCAGCGCCGACGGCACCACGATCACCCTCGACGACGAGTTCCTCGTCGGGCGCGCGCAGCCCGGGCCCGCGAGCCTCGGCGGCGATCCCGAGCTCTCTCGGCGCCACGCGATCGTCCGCCGCCGGCCCGACGGCCTAGTGGCCATCGAGGACCTCGGCTCGAGCAACGGCACCTACGTCAACGGCCGCCGGATCGCCGGCTCCGAGGTCATCCGGGCGGGGGACGAGCTGGCGCTCGGCGGCTCGCTGCTCGTCGTCGTCACCGCCGCCCGCCCCGCCCAGATCCGCGCCGAGCGGCCCGTCGCCGCGGCGCCCCTCGCGGTCCGCCGCCTGTCGCTCCGGGTCACGTTCTCCCCCGAGACCGGGACGGCGACGCTGCAGCTCGACGAGGCCTCCGAACCGATCTCCCTGCTCTACCGGGCCGGCACCTGGCGACTCGCCGACGCCGTCGCGCGATAGCGCGCGGCGCGCCCGCCAAAATCCCCACGCGCCCGCGAGGAAGGTTTAGGCTTCGGCCCGCGAGGTCGCCAATCACCCACCGGAGGGCTTCATGCCGACTCGAGAGCTTCCCACCCAGGCCCCTGACTTCACCCTCGATCACCTGCACGGCCACTCCGTGTCACTGAGTGACTTCGCCGGCCGCACGGTGGTGCTGATCTTCGGTGGGAAGAACAGCGCGCCGCAGATCAAGCAGGCGGCAATGGCCATCCGCGCCGCGTTCGACCCCGACGAGCTCCCGATCGTGGGCGTCTCCGATCTCCAGGCCGCTCCGCGGGCAGCGCGGATCATCGTCAAAAGCCAGCTCAAGAAGGCCTTCGAGGAGGCCGTCCGGGACGAGACGGAGGCCCTCGCGGCGGCCGGGAAGCCGCCGCGCGCCGACCCGGCGAAGGACGTGATCATGCTCCTGGACTGGAAGGGCGACGCGGTCAACGCGTTCGGCCTCACCGACGTCGAGAACGAGGCCGTCGGCGTCCTGGTCGACGGCGACCGCCGGGTGCTGGGCTCGGGCAGCGGTGAGCAGCTCGGCCCGGAGATCCTCGCTCTCAGGTCTTAAGCAGCACCCTTCACAACCACCGCCCAGGAGCAGACCATGTCCGACCGTTCGGCGTCGATGGCGGAGTTCGCAGCGATCCGCGTACCCCACGGCCACTACGACGTCGCCGTGCTCGGCGGCGGGCTCGGCGGCCTGTCGATGGCGCTGCAGCTCAAGCGCCAGCGGCCCGCGACCCGGGTCCTGCTGGTCGACAAGCGCACCGAGCCCGCGCCGGAGGCGACGTTCAAGGTCGGCGAGTCCAGCGTCGAGAACGGGGCGCACTACTTCCGCGAGATCCTCGGAATGAAGGACCACCTCGAGGAGCACCAGCTCCGCAAGCACGGCCTGCGGTTCTTCCTCCCGGCCGGCGACAACTCGGACATCACGCGGCGCGTCGAGGTGAGCACGCCGGCCGACGACGCGGCGTGGACCCACCAGATCGATCGGGGGCGCTTCGAGAACGAGCTGTTCCGGCGCGGCGCGAACAGCGGCGTCGACGCGTACCGCGGCTGGCGGGTCCTGGGCGTCGAGATGGCCGCGGCGGACGCGGAGCACAGCATCGAGGTCGGCCACGAGGACGAGCGGGCCACGGTCACGGCCCACTGGATCGTAGACGCGACCGGGCGCGCGAACCTGCTGCGCAAGAAGCTCGAGCTCGGCACCGAGACCGGCCACCACGTCAACGCGAGCTGGTTCCGGCTGGCCGGAGGGCTCAACTTCGAGGACTGGACCGACGACGAGGAGTGGCTCGGGCGCATGAAGGAGCGCGGGATCCGCCAGTACAGCACCACGCATCTCGTCGGCGCCGGGTACTGGGTCTGGCTGATCGCGCTGAAGTCGGGGCCGATCAGCATCGGCATCTGCGCTGACCCGCGCATCCACCCGTTCGAGCGGATCAACAGCTTCGACGCGCTGGTCGAATGGTTTCAGGAGTTCGAGCCGCAGCTCGGCGCCGAGGTCGACGGGCGCCGCGACGACGTCATGGACTTCCTGCGGATCGAGGACTTCTCCTACGCCTCGTCGCAGATCTTCTCGGCGCCCGGCCGCTGGACGCTGTCCGGCGAGGCCGCGGGCTTCGTGGACGCGCTCTACTCCCCCGGCTCGGACTTCATCGCCTACACCAACAGCTTCGGCGGCGACCTGATCTGCCGTGAGCTCGACGGCGAGTCCCAGGAGAACCTGGAAGAGCGGGAGGAGTTCTACAACTTCTTCTTCTTCCGGCTGTTCGACCCCACGGTCGAGCTCTACAAGGACCAGTACCAGTTCTTCGGCAACCCGCAGGTCATGACCGCCAAGGTGCTCTACGACTGCCTGGCCTACGCCTCGACGCTCGGGTTCCTCTTCACCCACGGGAAGATGACGCAGCTGGAGGACCTCGGCGACATCATCGACATCTTCCAGACGATCATCCCGCTGCTCGGCCGGATGCAGGTCGTCTACCGCGACTGGCACGCGCTCGACCAGCGCCAGTGGGAGGGCGTCTCGGCGCTCTCGTACAAGCTCGAGCCGTTCATGCGGGCCCAGCACGAGATCGGCGTCCCGTTCGAGACCGACGAGATGGTCGAGCGCGCCAAGGAGAAGGTCGAGGCGATGAAGGCGGTCGCGGTCTGGACGTTCCACAAGGCGGCCAAGCTCCTCCCCGAGCCGCCGGACGAGACGCGCCCGATCGACCCGCTGGCCATCAGCCTGCGCCCGGACCAGTGGGAGCAGGACGGCCTCTTCTCCGACGACGGCATGACCCTGGCCCAGGCCCTCGAACTGCTGCCGGGCATCGAGGAGTTCGATCTCGAAGCCAGTGGGGCCGTGATCGCGCAGTAGAGACCCAACGAGGGACGACCGAAGGAGCACCATTCGGACCGGGGCTCAGGACATCGAGGCAGCGTGGTGGCCGCCGGGCTCAGCTGGTCCTCGTCGAAGGCGAGCAGCGCAAGCGCCGTCACCTCGCCGCCGGTGGTCGCCGGTCCGGCCGCGGGGACGCGACTCGAGTGGCGGCGACGCTCGTGTCACGGAGCCAGGGCCGCGTCGTTTAGGATCGCGCGGCAACCACGCGTCGGCAGAAGGGTGGGTCCCGTGAGAAAGGTCCAGCTGGTCAGCACCGGTTCGTATCTCCCCGGCGACCCGATCGACAACGACACGCTGGTTCGCCTCGCCGGACCGCTCCCCGACGAGGTGCTGGAGGGCATCCAGGTCAAGACGCGCCACTGGAGCATCGATCCCGAGACCGGGGAGCACAACGAGTCGAACTCCGAGATGGCCACCAAGGCGGTCGCCGAGGCGCTGGAGCTGGCGGGGATGGAGGCGGGCGAGCTCGACCTCATCGTGGTCTCCACGGCCAGCCCGGAATACCACCTGCCGGCGACGGCGACCTTCGTGCAGGGCCAGCTCGGGCTGCGCCGCTGCGCGGCGATCGACATCCGCTCGGGCTGCGCGGGCGCGATCGAGGCCCTCGACCTCGCGCGCTCCTACCTCGAGCGCGGGGACTTCGACACCGCCGTCGTGGTCGGCAGCGAGGCCATCTCGCCGCTGAGCGCACCGATCTACCTCGGCAAGGATCCCGCGAAGGTCCGGATGCGCGACCGCCTGGGGATCTACAACTTCGGCGACGGCGCGGGCGCCATGGTCCTGCGCGCGGCGGAGGGCGCGCAAGCGGGCATCGCCGGCTCGGCGGTCGCGTGCGTCGGGGGAGAGAAGAAGCCGGGCATGCAGGTCGTCGGCGGCGCGACGCACGCGCCGATCGCCACGCAGCTGAAGGCCAAGCGGCTGATCGACCTGAAGGTCGACGTCGTCGAGAGCGCGAAGTTCATCCCGCACGTCCTCACGGAGGGGATGAGGGACACGCTGGAGCGCTCGGGGGTGACGGCCGAGGACGTCTCGGTCTGCGTGATCCCCGAGGGCAACGCCGGCTACATGACCGACGAGCTGCGCGAGGCCGGCCTGCTGACCCCCGAGTGGCTCGCGCTCGAGCCGAAGATCTACGAGAACCTCACGATCGTCGGGGCGACGGGGTCGGCGGCGGTCCCCCTCGCGCTGGACCACGCCTGGAAGAACGGTGTGATCGCGACCGGCGACGTCGTCATGCTGCTGGCGATCGAGACCAGCAAGTGGAAGTACGGCGGGCTCGTCCTCGACTGGACGGCGCCCCCGGTCCCCGAGGGCCGGGCGTGGTCGCAGATGTCTCGCGCGGGCGTCACGTGACCGACCGCGCGGCGGAGCTGCGCCTCCAGGTGACCGACGGCAACGCCGGCGGCACACAGATCGACGTGGCCGAGGCGCTCGTGATCGGTCGCCGCGCCGACGAGCCGGGGCGGCTGGCCGGGGACCCGGAGATCTCCGCGCTCCACGCGGAGATCACGCTCGACGCGGGCGGCTACTTCATCGACGACCTCGGCTCGCGGCACGGCACGACGGTCAACGGCGAGTCCGTCACCACCCGGCGGCTCCTGGAGGCCGGCGACCGGATCGAGCTCGGGGCGACGACCCTCGTGGTCGAGGCGATCACCGGCGTGGCGGTCGCGCCCGAGCCGGCTCCGCGCCTCTCGCTCCGGCTCGACATCGACGCGCAGACCGGCGTTGGTCGCCTCGACCTCGGTGAGGGGACCCAGCCGATCGGGCTCGTGCACCGCGACGGTCGCTGGGAGGTCGGGGCGTAGGCGCGAGGCGACCGGGCGCGATCGGTCTTCAGCGAATCCTCCGTAGGAGCTCCGCTGCCTGACGCGTGCGGGACATCACCGCACGCCCGGCTATTCCGCGGGCCGCTGATCTCCGCGCAGGACGGCCAGCTCGATCTCCTGCTGGCGGACCTTCTCCTCGAGCCTCGCGATCTGCTCCCGGGCGGCGACCAGCTCGGGGCCGGCGGCGTCGTGACGGCCACGCCGCCGACCCAGCCACTTCGGACCCCGGCGCTCCTCCGGCGGGGCGGGGTCGGGAGCGGGGGGAGCGGGGGGCCGGGCAGCCGGCGGGTCGGGGGGCGTCACCGCCGGCCGGGCGCGGGCCGTCGTCGCGTCGAGATCCGGCACCACCGGCTTCGCCCGAGCCTTCGTCGCGTCGAACTCCGGGACCACCGGCTTCGCGCGGGCCTTCGTCGCCTCCAAGTCCGGGATTACCGGCTTCGCGCGGGCCTTCGTCGCCTCCAGGTCCGGCGCGACCGGTCTGGCACGCGGCGCCGTCAAGTCGAGATCCGGGACGACCGGCTTCGCGCGGGCCTTCGTCACCTCCAGATCCGGGACCACCGGCTTCGCGCGCGGCGCCGTCAGGTCGAGATCCGGGACCACCGGCTTCGCGCGGGCCTTCGTCGCGTCCAGATCCGGAACCACCGGCTGGGCGCGCGCCTCGTCCGTCGCCGGCGGGGCGGGGGTGGCGCGGAGCACCGTCTTGTCCTCGACGTTCTCGATGCCGAAGCTCGTGAGGCCCAGGCGGATGGTGGCGCCGACGTCGACGGCGACGACCCCCGCGATCCGGGCGTCGTTGACGAACGTGCCGTTCGTCGAGCCCAGGTCCTCGACCTCGACCCCGTCGCCGGTCGGCCGCACGACGGTGTGCCGGCGCGACATCTCCGGGTCGTCGAGCGTGAGATCCGCGCCCTCGCGCCCGATCACGATCGCGCGATCGATGGTGCGGATCGTTCCCGCCGACGCGCCGGTGATGACTTTGAGCACCCGCATCAAGCGTCCCGTCGCCAGGGTACGCCCGCCGACCGCGGCACGCAAGCGCCGCGCCGCTCGGTCGCGCAGCTATTCGCCACGGGCCGCGAGCGAGCCGAGGAACGCGAACGGGTCGTGCAGCTCCATGATCGCGGCCGCGGCCTGCACCCCGGACAGCAGGCAGCGGACGCTTCCCGTGCCGGGATGGGTCCAGTGCCCGGTCAGCCACAGCCCGTCCACCGGCGTCCTGGTGTCCAGGCGCTTGGGGATCGTCTGCTTCGGGGTGTTCTCCCACCCGTACGCCGCCCCCTCGTGCGCGAGCGTGTACCTCTCGAACGTGGCGGGGGTCGCGCTGTCGAGGAACGTGGTCGAGGCGCGGAACCCCGGGATGTGCGCCTCCACCTCCTCGATCATCATCTCGGTGTAGCGCGGCTTGGCCGCCTCCCACGGCTCGCCGACGTCGAACGGCATCAGCGACGTGAAGATCACGATGTGCTCGCCGTCAGGGGCCAGCGCGGGGTCGTGCTGGGTCGGGACGCTGAACCAGGTCCCGCCGATGCCGCCCTCGAGCAAGTCGGCGTAGGACCGGTCGTGGTCCCAGTGGCGATACACAAAGGTCTCGTGGGCGATGCCGAAGTCGCGCGGGTCGATGGTCGTGGCGGAGTACAGCAGGAAGGCCGAGAGCGACGGCGTCATCCGCCCCAGCCGGCGGACCAGGCGATCGGGGAGGTGCTCGACGCCGACGAGCCGCTCGAAGGTCAGCTTCGCGTCGGCGTTGGAGACGACGATCGCGGCCTCCACGACCTCCCCGTCGGCGAGGACGACCCCGGTCGCGCGGCCGGCGGCGACGACGATCGACGTCACCTCGGTGTCGAGGAGGACCGTCCCGCCGCTCTCGGTCACCGCATCGGCCAGCGCGTCGGCGAGCGCCTGGAAGCTCCCGCGCGGGTAGAGCGGCCCCGGGTCGACGAGCGCCATCCACGCCCCGCTGTAGGACATGAACGACTGGCGGCTCGGGGGCAGCCCGAGGTAGGGCCACTGCGCGCCGCAGACCGCCTTGGCCTCCGGGTCGGTCAGGAACTCGTCGAGGACGTCGGCCACCGTCGCGGTGCGGTACCGAAACAGCGTCGGGAGCGCCGCCATCAGGGCGTCGAGGTCCTTGGTGGCGACGCGGGGCGGCGGTGCCTGCGACTCCCGCGTCGCCGCGGCGCACACGCCGATGAACCCCCGGACGCCGTCAGCGTCACCGGGGAACTGCTCGCAGAGGTACTCCGTGAGGGCCTCGACTCCCGTGGGCAGCGTGAACTGCGACCCCGCGATGTGGACGGCCGAGTTCTCCTCCGCGCGGATGAGCTCCAGCCGGTCGGCGATGCCCAGGCTGTGCAGGTAGACGTCGAGGAACTCGATGTTGAAGCCGTGCGCGGTGACGTGGATCGCGGGGTCGAAGGTGTACTCGCCGCGCCGGAACGCGTGCGCGTTGCCGCCCACCCCGTCCTGGCGCTCCACGAGGAGCACCTTCTTGCCCGCGCGCGCGAGGGACGCGGCAGCCGACAGGCCCCCGAGCCCCGCACCGATCACGACCACGTCGTAGGCGTCCACGGCGTGATCCTAGACCCGATGCGGGGCCGCGACCACCCCGCTCGCGCGGGGTGCGCGTGCGAGCGGGCCAGCCGCCGGCGCGCGCGACCCGGCCCTTGGCCCGGCGCTACTCCGGGTTGGCGATCAGCGGGCGCATGAGCGAGGACTTGCCGTCCGCGTCCTGGGCCTGGATGGCCGTGATCACCACCGTGGAGACGATGTCGGCGACGCTGCACCCGCGGCTGAGGTCGTTGACCGGCATGCGCAGCCCCTGCAGGACGGGGCCGATGGCCAGCGCCCCGGCCGAGCGCTGGACGGCCTTGTAGGCGATGTTGCCCGTGTCGAGGTCGGGGAAGATGAACACCGTCGCGCGCCCCGCCACGGGGCTGTCGGGCATCTTCTTGGCCGCGACCCCCGCGTCGACCGCGGCGTCGTACTGCATCGGCCCGTCGACCTCCAAGTCAGGGCGCCGCTGACGCACGACCTCGGTGGCCTCCTTGACCGCCTGCACCCGCGGCCCCCGGGCAGACTCGCCGGTCGAGTAGGAGAGCATGGCGATGCGCGGCTCGACCCCGAACGTGGCCGCCGTCTCGGCCGAGGAGATGGCGATGTCGGCGAGCTGTCGCGCGTCCGGGCTGGGGTTGACCGCGCAGTCGCCGTACACGAGCACGCGGTCGGCGAGGGCCATCAGGAACACGCTGGAGACGACCGAGACGCCGGGCCGCGCCTTGATGATCATGAACGCCGGGCGGATCGTGTCCCCGGTCGTGTGCGAGGCCCCCGAGACCATCCCGTCGGCCTCGCCCTGGTGGACCATGAGCGTCGCGAAGTAGGTGCTGTCGGTCACCGTCTCGAGCGCCAGCTCCTCGGTCATGCCCTTGTGCTTGCGCATCCGGACGAACGCCTCGGCGAAGCGGCCGTGCATCTCCGAGCGCGGGGGGTCGACGAGGCGGGCGGCGGAGAGGTCGAGCCCGAGCGCGGCGGCGCGCGCGCGCATCGCGTCGACGTCACCGAGGATCGTGAGGTCGACGACCTTGCGCCGCAGCAGCACGTCGGCGGCCCGCAGCACGCGATCGTCCTCGCCCTCGGGCAGCACGATGTGCCGGCGCCGCGCGCGAGCGCGCTCGACGAGTTCGTACTCGAACATGGCGGGGGTGATGCGATGCGGACGCTCGAGCGCGACGCGCCGCTCCAGGTCGGCAGAGTCGGTGTGGTTGGCGAACAGCGCCAGCGCGGTCGCGACCTTCCGCTCGTCCTCAGGCCGGATCACGGGCCGCACGCCGCTGACCGCGGTGGCCGCCGCGTAGCTGCGCATGGGCGTCTGGAGCACCGGGAACGGCGCGCGCTCGACCAGCGTGCGCACGTGCGGATCCAGCGGGTAGCCGGCGGTGAGCAGGACGCCCGCGACGGCGGGCAGCTCCGCCGAGAGGGTCGTCGCCAGGCAGGCGATGACGATGTCGGTCCGGTCGCCGGGCACGATCACGAGCGTCTGCGGCTCGAGATCGGCGAGGAAGTGCTCGACGCTCATCGCCGCGATCCGCACCGCGCGGACGGGCCGTCGCGCCTCCTCCTGGCTCCCGCACAGGAGCTCGGCGCCGAGCGCGCCGCCCACCTCGGCGACGGTCGGGTGGCGAAGCTCGGGCTCCTCGGGCAGGACGTAGACCGCGCGGTCCCCGTCGGCCCCGGCCACGGCGGCACGCGCCCGCTCCCGTGCCCCCGGCTCGACCCGTGCGACGAACACCCCGAAGAGCTCGCAGCCGCGCCCGGTGAGCGCCTCGCGGGCGACCCGGACGGCGTCGCCGGCCGCCTCGGGCGTCGCCGCGCGCACCAGGGCGAGCACCGGAGCCCCGAGGTGGTTGGCCAGCGCGGCGTCGAGCTCGAGCTGGACGCCGGGATTGGCCCCGGCCCACTCGCCGCCCTCGATCACGATCGCGTCGAAGCGCGGCTCGAGCGCCATGTAGGCGGCCAGGATGCGCTTCTCCGCCTCGTCCCGCCGCCCCGCGGCGATCTCGGCCTCCGCCTCCTCCACGGTCAGGCCGAAGAGCTCGTCCGGCTCGGCCGCGATCCGGTAGCGCCCGCGGATCAGCTCGATCTCGGGATCGGGGGCGCCACCCGCGACCAGCGGACGGAAGAAGCCGACCCGCGGCGTCCGCGCCGAAAGCAGCTCCATCAGGCCGAGCGCTGCGGTCGAGCGCCCAGCCTGCTGAGCGAACGCGATGATGTAGACGGTGCGCGCCACGCCTCTCCAATCTCAGATCCTCGAAGTCGAGCGAGTTTATGCACACGCCGCCGGGCAGCGGATACGATCGGGTCGTGGCCAACCTCGCCTTCCTGTTCCCCGGTCAAGGCTCGCAGAAGGTCGGCATGGGAGAGAAGCTGCGCGACGCGGAGCCCGATCTCTACGACCGTTACTTGAGCCTGGCGGAGGAGACCTCCGGCCTGCCGATCCGCGAGCTGTCGCTCGAGGGTCCGATCGAGGACCTGACGCGGACCGACGTCGCCCAGCCGGCGCTGTTCGCGCTGTCGCTCGCCGTCGCCGAGGTCGCGCGCGCCGCCGGCCTGGCGCCGGCGATGGTCGCCGGGCACAGCCTCGGCGAGTACACCGCGGCGGTCGCGGCCGGCGCGCTCGGCGCCGAGGAGGGGATGACGCTCGTGTGCGAGCGCGGCCGGCTCATGGCGGCGATCCAGGACGAACGCCCCGGGGCGATGGCGGCCATCATCGGGCTGCCGGCCGACAGGCTGCAGGAGCTCTGCGACACCGCGTCGGAGGCGGGGCTCGTCTCGCTGGCCAACCTCAACTCGCCGACGCAGATCGTCGTCTCCGGCGAGTCCGCCGGCGTGGCGCGGCTGGTCGAGCTGGCGACCGAGGCAGGCGCCGAGAAGGCGGTGCCGCTGAAGGTCGGGGCGGCGTTCCACTCCGCGCTCATGGACTCCGTGCAGACGAACCTCGCCGAGACGATGAAGACGCTCACCTGGAGCGACCTCGAGGTGCCGCTGGTGGCGAACTTCTCCGGGCAGCCGATCACCACGGCCGACGACGTGCGCGCGGCGCTGATCGCCCAGATCGCCAGCCCGGTGCGCTGGGTCGACTGCGTCGAGACCCTCGTCAGCTCGGGGTGCGAGCGCTTCGTCGAGCTGGGCTCGGGCCGCATCCTGTCCGGGCTGGTGCGCCAGATCGCTCCCGACTTCGAGGGCGGCGCGGCGGACTCGCCCAAGCGGATCAGCGCGCTCGCTGCCCCGTAGGCGCCCGTTGAAGAACCCGCGCGACTCCCGGACCACGAGCGCGAGGCGCGGTCGGCTGCTGGCGCAGGCGGCCCTCAAATGCACGGTCGTCCTCGCGGCCGCCGCCGCGCCGGCCGGCGCCCAGGCGCGCACGATCGCGACCGTCGCCGGGGCGGGCGCCGCCGGCTTCGGCGGTGACGGCGGCCCCGCGACCGCGGCCCTGCTGAACGGCCCGGTCGGGGTCACGGCCCTCGCGGACGGGGGCTACCTGATCGCCGACCAGGGGAACTACCGCATTCGGCGGGTCGCGGCGGACGGCACGATCACCACCGTGGCCGGGAGCGGCCTCGTCGGCTTCGCGGGCGACGGCGGCCCGGCGATCGCCGCGCGGTTCGACGCCCCGTCGGCGGTCGCCCGGACCGCAGACGGCAGCCTGCTGATCGCCGACGCCAACAACAACCGGGTGCGGCGCGTCGCGCCGGACGGCACGATCACGACCGTCGCCGGCATCGGGGGCGCCGGGCTCGGCGGCGACGGCGGACCGGCCACCCAGGCGCAGCTGAGCTTCCCGTTCGATCTGGCGATCACCGCCGACGGGGGCTTCCTGATCGCCGACGTCGACAACCACCGGATCCGCAAGGTCGCCGCCAACGGCACGATCACCACCGTGGCCGGAACCAGCCCCGGGTTCAGCGGCGACGGCACGCTGGCGGTCCGCGCGCAGCTCCAGAAGCCCTCCGGCGTGGCGGTCACCCCCGGCGGCGGGCTGCTGATCGCCGACACCGCCAACAACCGCGTGCGCGCGGTGGGCGCCGACGGCACGATCACCACCGTCGCGGGCACGGGGGCCGCCGGCTCCGGCGGCGACGGCGGTCCCGCCGTCGCGGCGCAGCTCACCGCCCCGACCCGGGTCGCGGTCACCCCGAGCGGAGGCTTCATCATCGACGACAGCGACAACCATCGCATCCGCGCGGTCGCCGCCGACGGCACGATCACGACGGCGGCCGGAACCGGCCTTCCGGGCTTCTCGGGCGACGGTGGGGCCGCTCCCGACGCCCAGCTCAACCGGCCGCTCGGCCTCTCCATGACGTTCGCCGGCAGCATCCTGGTCGCCGACACGTTCAACCGGCGCATCCGGCTGATCGCGGGCCCTCCGGTCCCCGCGCCGCCTGACGGTGACGGTGACGGCGTCCTCGACGCGAAGGACAACTGCCCGACCGTCGCCAATACCTTTCAGGCCGACCGCGACTTCGACGGGATCGGCGACGCGTGCGATCCGACCGACAACCGTCAGCTCCCGCCGGTCCTCCCCGACGCCGATCGGGACGGGGTCGCGAACGCGAAGGACAACTGCCCGGCCGTCGCCAACCCCGATCAGGCCGACCGTGACCGCGACGGGATCGGTGACGCGTGCGATGTCTCTGACGCCTCGGCGGGCCCGACGCTGGCCAAGACGGTGGTCGGGCGGCTG
>JBBQEV010000014.1:0-54913 GCA_038321325.1 Solirubrobacterales bacterium | reverse complement strand
GCCGGGCGCTGCCTTGTAGAACGGGCTGTACTTGTCGGGGAAGCCCGGCATCGTGCAGCCGATGCAGGCGCCGCCGGCGACCATGCAGCCGCCCATGCCGTTGATCGCGCCGCGCTCGACGATGTTGCACTGCACCACCGGCCCCCAGCAGCCGATCTCCACGAGACACTGGTCGTCCCCGGGCTCCTCCGCGAAGACGCCCTCCTCGTAGTAGCCCGCCTTCGGGCAGTGACGGTGGACGGTCTCCTCGAACAGCCAGGCCGGGCGGCCGAGCTCGTCGAACTTCGGGACCGGGGCGAGGTTCTGCAGGAACATGAGAACCGCCATGACGGTCTCGGTGAAGTTGTCTCCGACCGGCGCGCAGCCGGGGAGGTTGACCACGGGCACCCCGAGCGCCGAGCGGTAGTCCTTGCCGAGGAAGTCGGTGAGGCTCATCGAGCCCGTGATGTTCCCGGCGGCCGCCGGGATGCCGCCCCAGGAGGCGCAGGTGCCCATGGCGACGTAGGCGGCCGCGCCGGGCGCGAGCTTCCACAGCCAGTCGGTCACGCGGTTGGGCTGGTCGCCCTCGCTGTGCGGGTCGAAACCGCCGGCGCCCATCGCGGAGAAGTAGCCGTACTCGCTCGAGAACGCCTGGTCGTCGGGGACCGAGCCCTCGAGCACCACGACGTACGGCGCACCGAGCCGACCCTCGGCGGCGCGCTTGAAGGGCGCGATGAACTCCGAGCCCGCGCCCGGGGAGAGGACGGGGTGGTGCAGGACGACCTTCGGCAGGTTCGGGATCCGGCCGAGCAGCAGATCCTCGACCGAGGGGTTGGTCGCGGCGGTGGCGGCGATCGAGCAGCCGTCGCAGCTCATGCCGGCGATCCAGAAGACGTGGACGATGTTCAGCGGGCCGGTGGGGCTGCCGCCGAGGCCGCCCAGGCCCTCGACACCTCCTCCGAAGACGCCGCCGCCGTGCGGGACGGTCTTGAGTTTCATTCCGGACATCGGGTCTATGCTCTCTCTCTCGACGACGACGACTTCAACGCTACGTGCACCGTACACATACTATACCGACGATGTGGACCTCAACGATCACTGATTTCCCAACTCGGCGCGCGTCCGCGCGCTGTGGATGACCGACCCGGGACGCCCCGGCGTCGTCGCCGTCGACTCGGGGCTCATCGCCCAGACTCTAGTCGAGGCGGTGCTCGCGCGCGTGCAACAGCTCGACGCACCGGCGCCGCCGGATCCGGTCGGCGCGGCCCTCGCCGATGCGGCCTTGGCGCTGGTCTCCCGCGACGAGGCTCCCGTGGAGCGGGAGATGCGGCAGGCGGGCTACCTCGCGCGGGTCGTGGAAGCCGAGCTCTTCGACCCCGCCAAGCAGCCCGCCGCGTGGCTCGAGCCGCTCGTGCGCGAACGCCTCGGCCCCGGCGGGGACCAGAGTGCCGCCCTCGCCGCGCTCTGCGGCGACCTCGCCCGCGCCGAGCCGGTGGGCCGCCCGGCGCCCGACGATCCTGCGGCGACGACATGGCGCGTTCCGGGCCCCGGGGGCCACGTCCGCCACTACCTCGCCCGGCGCTCGATCGAGGACCGCCTCCAAGGACGCGACCGGCGGTTCGACGGCGATCCCGCCGACCTGAAGATTCCCTGGGTCTACGGCTTCCTGCTGCGCGCGTGTGAAGAAGTGCTCACTGCCGACGAACTCGGCAGGACCGAAGGCGAGCCGCCTCCGGCGTAGCCGGACCCGCGCACGCCCACCCGATGAGGGTGGACGTGCGCGGTGGTCTCGACCCCCGATCAGTGCGTGGCGTCCGTCATGCTCGGGTCGAAGCTGCGGATCGCCCTCTGGAGGTCGATGTACCGCTCGTGACCCTGCGACGACAGCGACGGCGTCCCGATCAGCGCCTGCTCGAACGGGCTCGGGGCCCCGGAGGAGTCGCGCGAGGCCATGAACGTCGACGGCGCCAGGATCTGGTAGTTGCGGATGACGCGACGGTCGATCTCGATGTGATGGCTGACGTAGCCCCTCGGGCCACCCCAGTAGCCCGCCCCGATGACGTTGTCCTTCGGGATCGTGTAGTGGGAGGCGATGCTCGCGTCCGGGCCGCCGATGCGCGCCAGGTCGAACCCGATGAGCAGGTTCTCGTAGGCCACGAGCGTCGCCTGCATGAGCGCGTACGCGCGGGCGCGGTTACGCTCGAAGGCGTTCCACACCTGCGGGATGTTCCACTCGAGCTGCCCTTCGGGCAGCGACCCCTGGGGCACCGTGAACTGCATGCTGCGGCCGGTCGGCTGCATGTACTTGCGCCGCGGGATCTTGTTGGCCTGCGCGGTGATCCAGAGCCGCGCGTAGGCTCCGGTCTCCATCGCCTCGCGCCGCCAGCGCGGTGCGGTCGACCACGTGTTCTTGCCCCGCGCGGACGGCACGCCGGGCTGCGGCAGGGTCCGCTTGTTCCACGGGTGGCGCTCCGACAGCCGGTTGCCGAGCGGGTCGGACTCCATGACCGTGTCGTTCTTGCCGCCGCGGCCGACCCAGTCGTCGTAGAACGAGTTGTCGACGAACTCCTCGATGCCGTTGTCGATCTCCACGAGGCTCGTCGACCGGAGCTGGCCGTTGAGGACCGCGCCGGGGGTCGCCCAGCGGTAGGTGCCCCACGCGGCGGCGTTCGCGTAGGACCCGTCGTAGACCTCCGGGTCGTCCCACAGGCCGAGGTCGATGAAGTTGGCCGGCGCGGCGCCGACCTCGCGATAGCGCTCGTCGGCCTCGTAGAAGAAGCTCGCGAGATCGTCCCAGATCGTCGCCGCCCGGCGGGTGTAATCGAGGAACTTCACCACGCGCAGCAGCGCGAGGCTGAGGTCCGACGGATCCACCGTGGAGCTGATGCCGCCGGGCACGATCGTCTGCGGGTGCGGGTACTTGCCGCCCATCAGCACGTAGGCCTCGCGCGCGATGCGCGACATCGAGAGGGCCTCGCGGTAGAGCACCCCGGTGTAGCGGGTGAGCCCGATCATGATGTCCGACATGTTCCGCAGCCCGTGGGTCGCGTAGTTGGGGGCCGGCGTGGTCTCGGCGCGCGCCCAGAGCTCGGGGTTCGTGTCGCGCACCACCGGCTCGGAGTAGTCCGGCCCGGCCTGCGTGAACAGGTGCACCGGGTTGTCGGCCATGTTCTCCAGCGCGGAGAGCACGTTGCGCACCACGATCCCGAACTGCGGCGGCGAGACCCCGAGGATCATCTCGAGGGCCAGCGCGGAGCAGGTCGCGTGCGCGCCTCCGTCGACGCCGCTCGCGCGGCTGGAGATGAAGATCGCGTCGCGGACGTCGCGATCGGCGAGGATCAGCTCGTAGCCCCGGAAGGTCCGGGCCATCGTGACCGCATCGGTCACGCGACCGCCGGAGTCGACGTCGGCGTGCAGCGCCATGACGCCGGCCACGCGGGAGACGGGATCCATCCGGACCTGCTGGCCGTGGGTGGCCGTCGGCTGGTAGGCCATTACAGCTCCTCTCGAGTGATCAGGTGCTCCTGCAGGACGTCGACGCTGGCATCCATGTCGATGCCCTTCTGGCGGAGGATGTTGAGGCTTCCGGGCTGCGGCTGGACCGTGTTGCGCTTGCCGTGGTTGACCGTGCCGCGGTACTGCAGCTTCTTGTAGAAGAACCCGTTGGCGATGTCGGTCGGGCTCTTGGCGCCGTGCGAGGCGCCCCACCCGCTGGTGGAGTCGTGGGCCCGGTCCCAGATCGGGGTGCGGTTGCCGCTCTTCATCGACAGCCGCCGCAGCCGCCGGATGCCGCCGCCGGTGGTCCTGGAGACGGCGCCGGAGACGGCCGAGCCGGGGGGCGACTTGTAGAACGGGCTGTACTTGTCCGGGAAGCCCGGCATCGTGCAGCCGATGCAGGCGCCACCGGCGACCATGCAGCCGCCGAAGTGGTTGATGGCGCCGCGCTCGACGATGTTGCACTGCACGACCGGGCCCCAGCAGCCGATCTCCACGAGACACTGGTTGTCGCCCGGCTCCTCCGCGAAGACGCCCTCCTCGTAGTAGCCCGCCTTCGGGCAGTGGCGGTGGACGGTCTGCCCGAACAGCCACGCCGGCCGGCCGAGCGAGTCGAACTCGGGCAGCTCCCGGCTGCCGTCGAGATGGCGCACCACCGCGGTGAGCGTCTCGGTGAAGTTGTCGCCCTGCGGAGCGCAGCCGGGCACGTTGATGACCGGGATGCCGCGGGAGGAGCGGTAGCCGGCGCCGACGAAGTCCATGAGCCCCATCGAGCCGGTGATGTTCCCGGCGGCTGCCGGGATCCCGCCCCACGTGGCGCAGGTCCCGATCGCGATGCAGGCGGCAGCGCCCGGGGCGAGCGAGACCAGGAGGTCGGTCATGCGCGTCGGCTGGTCTCCCGAGCGCGCGCCCATCGCCGCGAGGAACCCGGTGCTCATCGACTGGTCGTCGGGGACGGACCCCTCGACCACGACGATGTACGGCGCTCCGAGCCCGCCGCTGGCGGCCGCGTGGTAGGCGGCCATGAACTCCTCGCCGGACTCCTCCGCGACCATCGGGTGGTGGACGACGATCAACGGCAGGTCCGGCACGCGGTCGAGCGCGAGGTCCTCCAGGGACGGGTTCGTCGCGCCGATCGCCGCGACCGAGCAGCCGTCGCAGCTCATGCCCGAGAGCCAGAAGACGTGTACGACCTTTCCGCCCGCGTTGTCGATGGCGCCGTATCCGGCAGGGTTGTAAGCCATGGTGTCTGCGTCCTCCTTCTTCGCCGTGACGTTCTCTCCGCCGCCACGAGCCACTATGTGAGCGCACCATACACCGGCGAATCCGCGCAGGGCAACTTCGTGCCCGAGCCGGGCGCGGCGACACGCGATCTAGGACGGCTCGCACCCCCTCGCACAGAACCCCGCGCCGGGGTGCATAGGATGCCCGTCATGAGCCTCGAGGCAGCGTCGCCGATCCCGGTCACCGTCGTCACCGGCTTCCTCGGCGCGGGGAAGACCTCGCTGGTCAACCGCATCGTCGCGGCGCGCTCGGGCGCCGAGCGCATCGGGATCGTCGTCAACGAGGCCGGCGAGATCGGCCTCGACGGGGCGCTGCTCGGCGACGTGAGCGAGGACGTGGTGGAGATCGCCGACGGCTGCGTCTGCTGCACAAACCAGGGCGAGCTGCTCGACGCGATCACGCGCCTGCACCGCGCCGCGGGGCATCTGGATCGCATCGTCGTCGAGACCAGCGGCCTCGCCGACCCCGGTCCCGTGGTCGACGTGCTCGCGAGCATCGCGCACGTCCTGCGGCTCGACACGGTGATCGCCGTCGTCGACGCGCTCCACGCGCTCGAGCAGCTCGACCGCCTCAAGAGCCCCGAGGCGCTGCGGCAGGTGCAGCTCGCGACCCACGTCATCATCAGCAAGACCGATGTCGCCGGAGACGACGCCGTGGAGGCGCTGCGCAAGCGCATCGGCGCGCTCAACCCCGGTGCGGTGATCGTCACCTCGAGCCGCGAGGCGCTGGACGTGGAAGCCCTGCTCGACAACTTCGGGTTCACCGCCGCCGACGAGGGCACCGGCCACGACCACCACCACGAGCACCTGGACGTGGAGGTCTTCTCCCACGCGTTCTCCGGCGAGCTCGACCCGCAGCGCTTCGACCGCTGGCTCGGCGGCCTGGTCATGCTCAAGGCGCCCGACCTGTTCCGCATCAAGGCGATCCTGGCGCTCGCGGGCGAGCCGCAGCGTCAAGTCGTCCACGGCGTGCAGACCTACGTGGAGACGACGTCGGGGCGGGAGTGGCAGCCCGACGAGGAGCGCTCGAGCCAGATCGTCATCATCGGCCAGGATCTCGAGAGCGCGCGGTGGCGCGAGGAGCTCGCGCGCTGCGTCGCGAGCTGAGCGGCGACGCGCGGGATCCCGTGCGGGCCCGCGCGTCACCCGTCGGTCCCGTCGGTCAGTCGTTGTACGGGTCCTTCGGCTTGCCGGCCTTCGCCGCCCCGCCGTGCTCTGTCGCGTCGTCGCCCTGCGTCTCGGGGATGCTCGGCATCCGCGGCATCTCGGTCTTGGGGTCGCGGCCCGCGTAGCCCCCGACGCCCGGCTCCTTCTCGAGGTTCTCGTCTCCGACCCCGGCGGGCGCGGGGTCGTCGTCGATGCCGAAGTTGGGGTTCTCGTCGGTCGGATGCTCGGACATGCTCAGACTCCTCGTGGGGTATGCGGGACGGTCGTCTCGTTGCCCGCGCCGGGACCGGGACAAACGCCGCGGCGCCGGCGCGACCCGCCCTCCAGGGCCAGGTGTGTGTCCGCTACATCTATCCTCGGGTGACGATGACCTCGGCAGACCGCCAGCGGCGCCGTCTCGACGTCGAGGGCGTCGTGCAGGGCGTCGGGTTCCGCCCCTTCGTCTTCGGGCTGGCCCGCCGCCACAACCTCGGCGGGTTCGTGCTGAACACGGGCGGAGGCGTGACGATCGAGGCCGAGGGGACCGAGTGGGAGCTCGACGCGTTCGCCACGGGCCTGGTGACCGAGGCGCCGCCGCTGGCCAGCGTGAGATCGGTCGTCGCGGAGCCCCTCGCGCCGCGCGGCGAGCGCGAGTTCGCCATCGCCGAGAGCCGGGGCCGAGGGGGGACGGCCGCGATCCCCCCTGACGCGGCCACGTGCGCGGACTGCCTGCGCGAGCTCTTCGATCCCGCCGACCGCCGCCACCGCCACGCGTTCATCAGCTGCACGAACTGCGGCCCGCGGCTCACGATGGTCACCCGGGCGCCCTACGACCGCAAGAACACGACGATGGCCGCGTTCCCGCTCTGCGCGCCGTGCCGCGTCGAGTACGAGGACCCGGCCGACCGCCGCTTCCACGCGGAGTCGACCTGCTGCGGAGTCTGCGGGCCGCGCCTGACCATGGAGCTCGCGGAGGCCGTCGCGCTCCTGCGCGGCGGGGCGATCCTCGCCGTGAAGGGCCTCGGCGGCTTCCACCTCGCCTGCCTGGCCGGCGACCAGGAGGCGGTCGCACGGCTCCGCGCGCGCAAGCACCGCGAGGACAAGCCGTTCGCGGTGATGGCGGCGGAGCCCGGCGCCCTGGTCGAGCTCGACGCCGAGGAGACGGTGCTCCTGGAGAGCCCGGCGCGGCCGATCCTCCTGGCCCGGCGGCGACGCGACGCCCCCGTCGCGCCCTCCGTCGCTCCCGGCGACCCGCTGCTCGGCGTGATGCTGCCCTACACGCCGCTGCACCACCTGCTGCTCGCGGACGTCGGCGAGGCGCTCGTGATGACCAGCGCCAACCGCTCCGACGAGCCGATCGTCACCGACGACGAGCAGGCGCTCGTGCGCCTGGGGGGCATCGCCGACGCGTTCCTGGGGCACGACCGCCCGATCCACCGCCGCTGCGAGGACTCGGTCGTGCGCCGCGGCCACGTCGTGCGCCGCTCGCGCGGCTTCGCTCCCGGCGCGCTGCCGCTCCCCGTCGTGGCCGAGCGGCCGATCCTGGCCGTAGGAGCAGAGATGAAGAGCACGTTCTGCGTGGCGCGCGGCGGTGACGCGTTCCTCTCGCCGCACCTCGGCGACCTGAGCAGCGTCGAGGCGCGCGCGGCGTTCCACGCCGACCGCGAGCTCTACCTCGACATGCTCGGCGTGCGCCCCGAGGTCATCGCGCACGACCTCCACCCCGGGTACGCCTCGACGGCGTGGGCCGTCGAGCAGGACGCGGAGCTCGTCGCCGTCCAGCACCACCACGCCCACGCCGCGGCGTGCCTGGCCGAGCACGGCCGCGACGAGCGCGCGCTCGCCCTCGTCTTCGACGGAACCGGCCTGGGGAGCGACGGGACGCTCTGGGGCGGCGAGCTGCTGCGCTTCGACCTCGAGGGCTTCGAGCGCCTCGCCCACCTCGAGGCGATCGAGCTGCCGGGCGGCGAGGCGGCGGTCCGCCAGCCGTGGCGCACCGCTGCGGCCTATCTGGAGCGCGCCGGCCGGCCGGTGCCCTTCGCGCGCTGGCCGGCCGTGCGCCAGAGCCTGGCGGTCAACGCGCCGCTCTCCTCCGGCATGGGGCGGCTCTTCGACGCGGCCGCGGCGCTGCTCGGCGTGCGCGAGGAGGTCTCCTACGAGGGCCAGGCCGCGATCGAGCTCGAGCGGCTGGCCGGCGCCGTGGCGGCGGAGCCCTACGCGTGCCGGGTGCAGGACGGCGTGATCCGGGGCGCCGACCTCATCGCCGCGGCGCACGACGACCTGCACGCCGGCCGTGATCGCGGGGAGATCGCGGCGGCCTTCCACGAGGGCGTGGCGGCGGTCGCGGTCGCGGCGGTCGCGGCGGTGCACGACGGCGAGGTCGTCGTGCTTTCGGGCGGCACGTTCCAGAACGCACGATTGGGCGCGGGAATACGCCGCCGGCTCGCTACCCTCGGCTACGAGGTGCTCTCGCACCAACACGTCCCGCCGAACGACGGCGGCATCAGCTTCGGACAGGCCGCGATCGCGGCCAGGAGGACAAGGTCATGTGTCTAGGGATCCCGGGTCAGATCGTCGAGTGGGTCGACGAGCCGCACCACATCGCCAAAGCGCAGGTGAGCAACGTGCGGCGCGCCGTCAACGTCGGTCTGCTCGCCGAGGGCCCGGACGCCGTCGGCATCGGGGACTGGGTGCTCATCCACGTCGGCTTCGCGATGTCGAAGATCGACGAGGAGGAGGCTCAGGCCACGCGTGAGTTCCTCGAGCTGCTCGGGGATCCCTACAAGGAGGAGCTCGCCGAGCTGAAGGGCAGCGCGATCGAGTGAGCAGCGCGGTCGCACCCGGTCGCCTCGAGGCGCTCGTCGCCGAGCGCGAGCGCGTGCTGACCGGCTTCCTGGAGGCTGAGCAGGACCAGATCACCCGGGCCTGCCGGGACCTCGCCGCCGCGCTGTCGCGGGGCGGCACGCTGCTCGTCTGCGCGACGGGCGCGGCCGCCACCGACGCCGCGCACGTCGCCGTCGAGTTCATGCACCCGGTGATCGTGGGCAAGCGCGCGCTCCCGGCGATCGCGCTGTCCAACGACTCGACCGGGCTCGCGACCGTCGCGCGGCTCGCACGGCCCGACGACGTCGTGATGGTGATCTGCCACGGGCCGGCCGACGCCGCCGCGCGTGCCGCGCTCGAGCACGCCAACCACGCCGGGAACCTCACGCTCGCGCTCGTGGGCGCGGGCGGCGACGCGCCGGAGGCCGACCACGTCCTCGCGGTCGCCAGCGACGACCCGCAGATCGTCCAGGAGGTGCAGGAGACCGCCTACCACGTGCTCTGGGAGCTCGTGCACGTGCTCTTCGAGCACCCATCGCTGCTCGAGGACGTCTGCATCACCTGCGGGGACGTCGCGGTCGCCGCCCGCGTCGTGGCGCTCACCGAGCGCGGCGCGCTGATCGAGCTCGACGGCGCCCGCGAGGAGGTCGCCTGCGATCTCGTCGGCGACGTCGCCGTCGGCGACGCGCTGCTCTGCCACGCCGGGGTCGCGATCGACCGCCTCCAGGAGGACGTCGCGGCGCCCGTCGAGGACCCGACGGCGTTCCTCTACCCGTTCCTGGGCGACCAGACCGCCAGCGACGCCGACGCGGTGTTCGCCGACCTGCGCGCCTCGACGCTCGCGAAGGGCGCCGACGTGATGGCGCTGCGCCGTAATGTCGACGTCGACGCGGTCACGCGGTGCGCCGGCGCCGTGCGCGAGCGGCTGGAGAACGGCGGGCGACTGCTCGTCTTCGGCAACGGCGGCTCGACGACCGACGCGCAGGACGCCGCCGCCGACGCGCTGAGCCGGGGCTGGGGGGCGATCGCCCTGCCCGACGACGTCTCGACGGTCACCGCGGTGGCCAACGACGTCGGCTTCGAGAACGTCTTCTCCCGACAGCTGATCGCCCTGGCGCGCCAGACCGACGTGGCGCTGGCGATCTCGACCAGCGGCTCGTCGCCGAACATCGTCGCGGCGCTCGAAGAGGCTCACCGTCGCGGGATGCTGACCTGCGCCGTCGTGGGTCACGACGGCGGCCGCATCGCCCAGCTGCCGTGGCTCGACCACCTGCTGCTGGTCCGCAGTGACTACGTGCCCCGCGTGCAGGAGGCGCAGGCCACGATCTACCACCTGATCATCGAAGCAATCGGAGGGCGCACATGAGGTTCGTGGACGAATACCGCTCGGGAGAGGTCGCCAAGCGGCTGGCCGAGCAGATCGCCGGGCTCGTCGAGCCGGGGCGCCACTACAAGCTGATGGAGGTCTGCGGCGGGCACACCCACGCGATCTACAAGCACGGGGTGGAGGATCTGCTGCCCGACGAGATCGAGCTCGTCCACGGCCCGGGCTGCCCGGTCTGCGTGATCCCGATGGGGCGCCAGGACGACGCGATCGCGATCGCGATGGACCCGAAGGTCATCTTCACGACATTCGGCGACATGCTCCGCGTGCCGGCGAGCAACGGCTCGCTGCTGGACGCCAAGGCGCGCGGCGCCGACGTCAGGATGGTCTACTCGCCGCTGGACGCGCTGCGCATCGCGCGGGAGAACCCGGACCGCGAGGTCGTCTTCTTCGCGATCGGCTTCGAGACGACGACGCCGTCGACGGCGGTCACCCTGCTGCGGGCGCGGGAGGACGGGATCATGAACTTCTCGGTCTTCGCCAACCACGTCACGATCATCCCGGCGATCCGCTCGATCCTCGACTCGCCGGACCTGCGGCTGCAGGGCTTCATCGGCCCCGGACACGTCTCGACGGTCATCGGCAACAAGCCCTACGAGTTCATCTGCCGCGACTACGGGCTGCCGATCGCGGTGTCGGGCTTCGAGCCGCTCGACGTGCTGCAGGGCGTCCACATGATCATGACCCAGCTCGCCGAGGGTCGCGCCGAGGTCGAGAACCAGTACTCGCGCGTCGTGCGGCCCGAGGGCAACCCGGTGGCGCTGCGCGCGATCGCGCAGACGATGGAGCTGCGCACCACGTTCGAGTGGCGCGGACTGGGCTTCATCTCCCAGAGCGCCCTCAAGCTGCGCGAGGAGTTCGCCCAGTGGGACGCCGAGGTGCGCCACGCGATCCCGGGGGTGCGCGTCGCCGACCCGAAGGCCTGCCAGTGCGGCGAGGTGCTCAAGGGCGTCATCAAGCCCTGGCAGTGCAAGGTGTTCGGGACGTCGTGCACGCCCGACCGGCCGATCGGGACCTGCATGGTCTCCAGCGAGGGCGCCTGCGCGGCGTACTACAACTACGGACGGCACGCCGGGCGGCGCAAGACCGAGGCCGTAGAGGCCGAGGTCGAGGTCGCCGCGACGTGAGCCGCGCCGAGGACGCCGACGACGATCGTCCCATCCGCCCCACGGAGCGCTCCGAGGAGGAGGTCCTCGACGCGATCGAGAAGCGGCGCCGCCGGCCGCACGTGAAGCTGATGGACAAGCAGATCACGCTGGCCCACGGGGCCGGCGGGAAGTCCTCGCACGTGCTCGTCGAGATGGTGTTCCTCAAGGCGTTCGCCAACCCGGTGCTCGCGGGCCTCGGCGATGCCGCGGTCCTCAGCGCGCCGGCGGGCGCGCGGCTGGCGTTCACGACCGACGCCTCGGTGGTCAAGCCGCGCTTCTTCCCCGGCGGCGACATCGGGGAGCTCGCGGTCAACGGCACGGTCAACGACTTGGCCATGGCCGGGGCGCGGCCGCTGTGGCTCACGGCGTCGTTCATCCTCGAGGAGGGGCTGGACACCGACGAGCTGACGCGGATCGCCGAGTCCATGGGCGCCGCGGCCGCGCGCGCGGGCGTCGCGATCGTCGCCGGCGACACGAAGGTCGTCGAGCGCGGCAAGGCCGACGGCGTCTTCATCACGACGGCGGGCGTCGGCGCGCTCGAGCGCGACATCGAGCTCTCCGCCGCCGCGGTGCAGCCGGGCGACCAGGTGATCGTCTCCGGGTCGATCGGCGACCACGGCATGGCGATCATGATCGCCCGCGGCGACCTCGAGCTCGAGACCGACCTCCAGAGCGACACCGCGCCGGTGCACGAGCTGGCCGCGGCGCTGCTCGACGCGACCGGCGAGGTCCGCTGGCTGCGCGACCCGACGCGTGGCGGCGTGGCCACCGTCCTGGCCGAGCTGTCGCTCGCGGCCGAGCTCGGCGTCGTGCTCGACGAGGCGGCGCTGCCGATCAAGGACGAGGTCAACGGCGCCTGCGAGATCCTCGGCATCGACCCGCTCTACGTCGCCAACGAAGGCAAGCTCGTCGCCGTCGTCGGGCCCGACGGCGTCGAGGCGGCGCTCGCCGCGCTGCGCGCCCATCCGCTGGGCGGCGAAGCGGCGGTGATCGGCGAGATCCGCGCCGACCCGCCGGGGATGGTCCTGCTCGAGACGGCGTTCGGCGGCAGCCGCGTCGTCGACATGCTCGCGGGCGACCCGCTCCCGCGGATCTGCTGAGGCCTTCGCGGCGGACCCGCCGTTCAGGGTCGGGGCCGGGTGTGGATGCTGGCGCGGGCGGCGCGGGCCAGGTAGCTGTTCCCCGCTCGGACGGAGACGGTCTTCTTGCGGGCGAAGTCGCGGACGGAGACGACGCCACGGGTCACGCGGGTCAGGGTCCCGTCACAGCGCTCCTCGGTGAGCCAGATCGTGCCGCGGACGGTCGCCGCGCTCTGGCGTCCGGTGGTGCGGAAGCTTCCCTTGCCGTTCCCAAACAGTCGCGACACCACCTTCCTCGTGCGCTTCCTGGCGGCGAAGGCGACGGCGCCCCGGGCGCGAGCGCCCCGGGCGCGGGCGCCGCAGACCTTGCGGAAGTTCGGGCTGCGCAACAGGAGGTCGGTGACCGGCCGCTTGGCGACCTTCTGGCGGATCTGGAAGAGCCCGGAGTAGAACTCGGCGCGTTGGGTCTGCGTCACGCTGGCCGCCGACGTCAGCGCGAGCCGTCCGCGCGTCGCCTGGACGACCGTCCCGACGGGAAGCACCTGGGCGCCCTTGAGCGGCTTGAAGGCGCGCGAGGGCTGCGCTGCGCGCGACGCGGCGCGCGGGCGGCTCTTTGCCGGAAGGAGCACGAACACCTTGCCGCTGATCAGCTGGGCGACCACCGTCTTGCCGAGCTGCGGGCGCAGAGAGGATCCGGGCGCGACCTTCGTGACCTTCGTGGCCTTCGTGACCGTGTTGCCGTTCTTGTCCAGCGCGGTGATCTCGATCGTGTGCGGGCCGAGGCCCAGCCCACCCGAGTTCTGCCACGGGGTGAGGCCGACGGAGCCACCGTTGACCAGCGCGTCGGTGAAGTTGCGGATCTCCTTACCGCCGTCGTAGGCGAAGGTGATCCGCGCCAGGCCGACCCCAGCGTCCGTTGCCGCAGCCGAGATGTCGAGCTTGTTCTCGAACTGCTGGCCTTCGGTCGGGGTGGTGACGGTGAGCGCCGGAGGCTCGAAGTCCCCGCACGGCGCGGGGCCCTGCGCTGCGGCGCTCTGGAACGCTTGCAGGGCGGGCTTGGCGCTGCCGTCCTGGCGGAAGAGCCCGAACTGGTTCGCGCGGGCCGGATTGCTGAAGTCGTCGCGGAGGGTGAACCACGTCGCCGCGACGACGTACGGGTCTCTGGCCAGGCACTGGAACGCACTGGTCAAGAAGGCGGCCTGGGAGGCCTCGCTGACCCCGGACGGCTTCTTGCCCGCGCCCTGACCGCTGGCGCACGACGTCGGCCCCCCGTTGGAGGACGACCACCCCAGCTCCGTCATCCAGATCGGCTTGTCGTCGCCGTTGGCCAGCATCGTGGCGCGGATCTCCCGGTAGCCCAGGAACGTGAACTGCCCCAGGCGGCCGTTGGGGTCGCGGTAGAACGCGTCCGGCCCGACCACCGAGCAGGCCGTGTCGGTGTGGACCGAGACGCCGTCGAAGGAGCCCTTGCCGCCGCGCGCGTAGATCGATTCGATCCACGTGTAGTTGTTGCCCGTGGTGGGCCCGACGAGCACCGTCGCGCCCGGATCGCCCGCCTTGATCGTGGCGAACGATGCGCGCAGCATCGCGGTGTAGAAGTCCGGGTTCGGCGCCTCGCCCCAGAACTCGGGCGTGTCGGGCTCGTTCCAGATCTCATAGACCGGGCTGGGCTCTCCCGCCTTGCGCTTGGCCGCGAGCCACTGGGCCAGCTCGCCGGCGAACGCGGCGTACTCCGCGGGATCACGCGGTCGGATGCCGCTGGCGGCCCAGCCCGGGACGCCGATGACGACCATGATCGGCGTCGCTCCCGCGGAGAGCACCCGGGTGACGTTCTGCTCCAGGCCGGTCGTGAAGACGTTGGGGGTCGCCGGACCGGTGGTCGCGTTGAAGTCCGCGGGGCCGGACGGCTCGAAGTCGCTCCAGCGGACGTAGAACCGAACCTGCTTCGCGGCCTGGTCCAATGCGGCTTGGGCGTCGCCGTAGTCGTTGACGTTCAGGCCGGGGGCAGCGGCACGCGCGGGTCCGGCGACCGCGAGGCCGCTCACGAGGGCGGTGAACGCGACGACCAACACGCGGAGCAAGATCATGAGACGCGCCTTCTGCGGCCCGGGGTGGTGTCGGACGGGCCGTTGGCACTCATCATCCCAGGTTTGCCGCGGGGGAGGGCCGGGAGGACTCGTCAACGGGCCGGTTCCAGCCTCCGCGGCGCCATCCGTGTTGCGCCCTCCCCGTAGCGCCGTCGACCTGCTCGCGGGATCCGCTGCCGCGCTCGGCCGATGATCGGCTCAGACCCAGGGCGACGGGCCGGCGCTGGTCCGTCGATCACGCGGGAGCGTCGCCGCGACGACGAGGTAGACGGCGGCGAAGCCGGCGAAGAGGGTCGCGTTGCTCGCCACCACCGAGCCGGCCGCGTACGCGCCGAAGACGCCGAGGACGAGCAGTTCGGTGCCGAAGCCGGCCAGAGAGGTGACGGTCGCCCGGCTCGGACCGGAGATGGCGCTTTGCAGGCGCGTCTCGACGACGACCGTGATGCATTGGAACCCGCAGAACGCGGCCGCGATCAGGACGAACCCCGCAGGCACGCGGCTCAGCGCCGAGCGCGAGCGCCGCGGCCCCGGCGACCAGCGCGGCGGCGAGACCGCGGCGGGTCATGCGCACGGCAGCGCTTCCCAAGAGCCCGCCGGCGGTGACGCCCGCGTACACCAGCGAACAGCAGCGCGTAGAGCGGGTACAGCAGGACGAAGTCGGCCAGGAACGCGCGCGCGTACAGCCGCTTGATGAGGGGTGCCTCCGCGCGATCGGCGCGGTTGTCGGGATGCAAATCAACGTCGGCGCATCAGGGGAGCGTCCCACGTCGGCGCAGGTGCGGCAAGCGGCGCGTGGCTGACGCTGCGGCGTCAGCGCGTCCGGACCACGACCTGGGCGCGAGGGCCGCTCCGCCCCGAGACGTTGTCCTGCGCCGCGACCGCGTAGTAGTAGGTGGTGTGGGGGCGCAGGCCGGTGACGGTGAGCGAGACCCGGTCGCCGATCCGGGGTGCGGTGAGACGGCAGCGTCCCCGGCACAGGGTCTGCGCGCGCGCGAAGTCGCGGGCGCCGCGCATCGGCCGCAGCGACTGCTTGACCAGGTAGCTGCGGGCCGGGGGCGGACGCGATGCGTCGGTGCCGGGCGCGTCGAAGGCGAGGGTGACCCGCGTGCGGGCGACCGGCCGCGCCCGCAGGCCGGTGACGCGCCCGGGGATCCGCCCGTACCGGCGCAGACACTCCCGACGGCCGCGGGCTGCGGGCCCGCTTCGCCCGCCGGCCGGCGGCGCGCGCAGGCCCGGCGCGGCGCGCCGCCCCGCGCGCTTCTCGCGGTCGGCGACCTGGGCGAGGCAGCGGCGCAGGCGGAGCGCGCGCGGGCCGTCCGGGCGAGCGGGCGCGGCGCGGTCGCTCGCGGTCGCGGGAGGACCCGGAGGCGCCGGCGCGCCGCTCGGCCCGCCGCCCGAACCCGGCGCGCCGCCCGGCGGCACGGGGCAGCCGGTCCCGCGGGCTCCCGGCTCACCGAGGTCGACGGGGCCCGCCGCGCCGGGAGTCTCGTCGTCGCCGACGACCTGCTGACTGCAGTAGCCGAGCCGGCCGTAGGTGCCCTGACCCCAGCAGCGCACGCTGCCGTCGTCGAGCCGCGCGCACGTGTGGTTCCGGCCGGCGCTGATCGCCACGGCGGTCCGCCCGGCGCCGAGGTCCACCGGCGCCACCGAGCCGGGCGCTTCGTCGTCGCCGACGTCGCCATCGCCCCGGGCCGGGGAGCCCAGGCGACCCGTCCGGCCGAGGCCCCAGCAGCGCACGCTCCCGTCGTCGAGGCGCGCGCAGGTGTGGAGGTCGCCCGTGGTGATCGCCGTCGCGACGCGTCCGGCGCCGACGTCCACGGGGCCGACGGAGCCGGGGAGCTCGTTGTCGCCGATGGTGTCGGTGTTCGCGTAGCCGAGCTGGCCGGCTGCGCCTGCGCCCCAGCAGCGTAGGCTGCGGTCGTCGAGCAGCGCGCAGGTGTGCGAACCGCCGGCGCTGATCGCGGTGGCCGTCCGCCCGGGGCCGAGGTTCACCGGATCGAGCTTGTCGGGCGTCGTGGCCGGAGCGTCGCCCTGAGAGGTCGTGCTGCCGTAGCCCAGTTGGCCGCTGAAGTTGCGGCCCCAGCACTTGACGGTGCGGTCGTCGAGCAGCGCGCAGGTGTGCTCACGCCCGGCGCTGATCGCGACCGCGGTCCGCCCGGCACCGAGCTTCACCGGACCCACCGACGCGGGCGTCTCGTCGTCGCCGACGTTGGCGGTGTTGCCGTAGCCCAGCCGCCCGTCCCGGGGGAAGCCCTGGCCGCCGTAGCCCCAGCAGAGCACGCTGCCGTCCTGCAGCAGCGCGCACGTGTGGGCGGCGTCGGCGCTGATCGCCTTCGCGGGACCGCCGAGGTCGACCGGCCCGGCCGCGCCCGGGTCGCGGATTGCGTCGGTGTTGGCGTAGCCGAGCCGGCCCTCACCGCCGAAGCCCCAACAGCGCACGCTCGCGTCGTCGAGGAGGGCGCAGGTGTGGAAGTCGCCCGCGGCGACCGCGGTGGCGGTGCGCCCGCCGAGATCGACCGGTCCCGCCGAGCCCGGCGTCTCGTCGTCGCCGACGTTCTCCGCGTTGCCGTACCCCAGCTGGCCGTCGCGGCCGTAGCCCCAGCAGCGCACGGTGCCCGCGGTCAGGACGGCGCAGGTGTGGTACCAGCCCGCGTCCAGCATCCCCGCCACCGGTGACGGCGGCGCAGCGTTCTGGTCGGCCGATGCGCCGCGGGCGAACAGCCCCACCGCCAGGCACACGACGAGCAGGACCGAACCGAACGCGCAGATGCGAACGTGACCGCCGGAACGATCCTGCGGGACGCGCATCGGGCGATGATAGGCGTCTCCCGGGAAAGGAGCGCCCGCGCTAGGACAGGTGGACGTTGAGGTTGACGCTCAGCAGGATCAGCGGCCAGAGGGTGATCGCGAGCACGGCGGAGATGACCTGGGAGATGGTCTTCAGCGGGGTGAGGTAATCGTTCTGCTGCGCGATCACGGCACCGAGGATGACGTAGACGAGGGGGACGATTCCACGCATCGGCGCGAGTCTACCTGCGGGCGGGCGGCGGGGTACTAGCGCGTGAAGCCGCCGGGAGGTCCGCCGCCTCCCTCCACGTTCAGGACGGTCGAGGAGCCGCGGGTGCCGTCGGCCGCCACGAACCCCGCCTTGTCGAGCGCCGACTGCAGCGACGCCTCATAGCTCGCCGAGGTGAACGTGGCGCCGCTGACCGCGTCGACGGCCGCGCTCTGCTTCGCCAGCGCGCTCGCGAGGAGCTGGGGCTCGGCGGCCGAGCTGATCTCCAGCGACTTGCGTTCCCCGGCCGGGAGCCGAAGCGCCTCCACGTTCGTGATCCTCCCGGCCGCGATCGTCACGCGCACCTGCGCGGCCCCGTAGCGCGTGTCGACGGCGTCGCCGGTGTAGCGCTTGGCGGTGGTCCCCGACGCCGGCCGCGACGCCGCCGGGCGGCTGGTCGCCGACGCCGGGCTCCGGGCCACGGCCGCGGGGAGCACGGGCGCGCGGGCGTCGAAGCTCAGGACGCCGGCGAGGCCGGCGACGGTGGCGGTCAGGACGATGGGTGCGCGGCGCATGGGGCTCCCGGGCTCAGAGGGCGAACGACTCGTGGTGGATCCGGGCGCGCGGGACGCCCGCCTCGCGCGCGGCCGCGACGAGGGCGGCGGTGAAGCCGGTCGGGCCGCAGACGAAGAGATCGCGGAGCACGAGGTCGGGAACGAGGCGGCGCAGGGCGGCGGCGTCCAGCGGCGCCTGCGCCCGCGAGCCGACGAGCTCGTGCAGCCGGCCGCCGCGGCGCCGCACGTGCTCGGCGAACTCGTCGCGCAGGACGAGCTCCTCCCGCCGCGAGCCGCGCAGCACGACCACGACGTCCGTCGTCTCGGGCAGGTCCTCGAGCAGCGCGCGAATCGGTGTGGCGCCGACACCCGCACCGACGAGCAGCACCCGATCCCCGCGGACGCGGTCCGGCGTGAAGGCCCCGTACGGGCCCTCGATCGCGACCCGGGTTCCCGGCGGCAGCGACGCCAGCGCGGTGCTGTGATCGCCGAGCTCCTTGACCGTGATCCGTAGCTCCCGCCGGCCGGGGACCGCGGACAGCGAGTAGGGGTGGGCCTGCCACCACATCCCGCCCCGCAGGAAGCGCCACTGCAGGAACTGGCCGCCCGCGACGGGCAGGCGGTCGAGGCGGCGACCCCGGAGCAGGACCGAGTACGTCCCGGGCCCCTCGGGCTCGACGCCGACCACCGTCACGCGGTGGCGCAGCGACCGCCGCCGGCAACCCGATCCGGCCGCCGACGACGAGCGCGAGCGTCCCGATCCACAGCGCCGTCCACCAGGCCGTGGCGACGGGGTGGCCGACGAACGACGCGCCCGTGCCGACCTGATGGGAGAACGACAAGAAGAGCGCGAGGTAGGTGTAGAGGTGAACCGCCCACCACGTCTCGTGCGCGAGTCTGCGGCGGGCGATGCGGTAGGAGGTGACGCCGGCCGCGATCAGGAGGACGGACGCCACGGCGGAGGCGAGGATCCCGGGGTAGGTCCACACGAGCACCCACGCTTGATGGAGCACGCCGTCCTTCGCGGCCTGCGCGTAGCCGACCGTGATCAGCACGGCGTGCGCCGCGAGGAGGAGGAGCGGCCACGCCCCGAGCCGGCGGTGCCAGGCGACGAGCCGGTCCTGGCCGACGGCCCGCTCGAGCGGCCCGACCCGCGCCACCAGGACCACGACCACCAGCATCGCGTACGCGGCGAGCAGGCCGGCGAGGCGCCCGAGCGCGGTGGGGAGCCCGCCCGCGGCGGCGAGCGACCCCGCGCTCTCCGCCGTGATCGCCAGCGCGACGGTGATGCCGAGGCCGAGGCCCGCGAGGGCGGCGAGCGCGCCGACCACGCGCGGGCGCGGGCGCGCCGGCAGGCGACGGCGCCCGCCCGGGGTCGGCGCGGGCGACTCGTGCTCGTCGTGACGGGGAAGGTCGGTGGGCCGCAGCGTCTGCGTGCTCACCGTGGACCATCCCCGTCCGCCGGGAAGCCCGGCGTGCACAGCACCGTGTCGTCGGGGAGGATCGTCATCGCCTCGTAGCCGTCGAGGCCGAGCGTCCACGCCGGCCCGTCGGCGCCCATGGCCAGCGCGGCGGTGGCGTAGGCGTCGGCGGTGCCGAGGTCCGGTCCGGTGACCGTGACCGAGAGCACGCCTTCGGGCGGCCTCCCGGAGTGCGGATCGACGATGTGCGCGCCGCGCTCGTAGGCCCCCGACGTCGCGACCGCGAGGTCGTGGGCCTCGACGACGGCGGCCACGGCGCGGCGGTCGCGCGGATGCTGGATGCCGACCCGCCAGCACTCCTCCGGCACGGCCGCACCACGGGTGACGAGATCGCCGCCGGCGGTGAGGCAGAAGTCGTGCAGCCCCGCGGCGGCCAGAAGCGCTGCGCCGCGCTGGACGGCCCAGCCCTTGACGAGCGCCGAAGGGTCGAGTGCGCCAGCGGCCCGGACGTCGAAGAACCCGTCGGTCTCCCGGTGCAGCGCCCGGCAGCGCTCGAGGACCCGGCGCACGTCCGGCGAGCAGTCCTGCGGGAGCAGCTCGCCGCGGTCGAGCCTGCGGATCTCGCTGTGCTCCCGATAGGTGCTGAACGTCGCGTCGACCGCGTGCAGCCACGCGACCACCTCGGCGACCGCGTCCTCCGCGGCGGGCCCTGGAGCTCGGAGGTCGACGGAGACGACGGTCCCCATGACCGGCTCGGCGTGCGTGAGGCGAGGGATCGCTGCGGTCCGCATGCGACGAAGATGCGGCCCCGGGTTGTGAGGAGGCTGTGACGCGCCTCAGGATGTGCTGAGCGGGGCGGCCCCTCTCGCGCCGGCTCCGGCTCGGTCAGCGCCTCACGACGAAGCTCCGGGCGGCGGGACCACCGGGGCGGCCATCGGCGCCCCTCGGCACTGCGGTGATCCGGTAGGAGCCGGGGGTCAGCGCCCGGCCCTTGAGCCTGCCGCTGAACGTCGCCTTCTGCGAGCCCACGGTGAGCGCGGCGGTGAACGACCCGATGGTCGTCAACCGGGTGCACCTTGAAGCTCTGCGGTTGCGCCGCGCGGGCGCGACGCACTTGCCCCTGACCTTGCGGCCCGAGGCACGGCGGGAGAGGGTGAAGGTCACGCCGGCGTCACGGTCGAGGGTGACGGAGAAGGCCACCGGCTTGCCGGCTCGGGCGGCGGCAGGTCCGGTGAACGCGCTGAGGACAGGCGGCGAGCGCCGCAGAATCGCCGGCGGCGCGGTCCTGCTCGGCACCGTGGCAGGGGGCACCGGCGGAGTCGGAGTCGGCGGGGCCGCGTCCACGACGTAGGTCAGCGTGGTCGTCGAGGTCAGGCCCGCGTTATCGGTGGCGGTCGCGCTCAGGACGTGCGCGCCCAGGGCGGCGTCGTAGCCGGCGACGGTGCAGCCGGCGACGCCCGAGGTGGCGTCGGTGGCACCGCAGCTCACCGCAGCAGCCGCGGGAACGGTGGACGGCGTGTAGGTCGCGGCGGCGATGCCGCCGAACGTCGGCACCGTCGGGGGCACCGTGTCCCGCTTGACCGTGACCACCGATCTCGCGACCCCGCCGATGCTCGCCGGCGCGCAGAAGAGGTCTGTGCCAACGGTGTCGGTCCTGATCGTTGCGGCCGCGCAGCCGGCGCGGTCGGTGATGACCGACTCGGGGTCGGTGACCGTCCAGGTCACGCCGACGTCCTCGACGCGCCAGCCGTTCGCGCCCGTCCTCCCGGTGACGGTGCTGCTCACCGCCGGCGCGGTGGCGTCGAGGGCCTGAGACACCGACGCGTCCGCGAACGCGAAGCCGAAGCCGCAGTCGGCGTCAGGCCGGACCCCCAGGGGATTGCAGTCGGAGTTGCGGGTCGGATCGGTCATGAGCGCCTCGACCTGAGCGGGCCCGAGCGACGGCTTGGCGGAGAGCGCGAGCGCCGCGATACCCGCGGCGCTCGGCGTGGCGGCACTCGTGCCGAAGAACGGAGAGAAGCCCGGCACGCTCGTGTTCACGGCGTCGGCCGCTGCCATCTGCGGCTTCTGGAGCACGAGGGGGGCCGCGAGCAACGCGCCGGCCGGGCTGCGCAGCCGGGTCTTGAGGCCGCGCGAGCTGAAGCTCTCCGGATCGTCGAGGCCGGGGTCGCCAGCGTTGACCGCCGCGACCGCGATCGACCCGGCCGCGGAGGCCGCGTCCGGGTTGATCGTGTCCGAGTCGGTCGGCGCCTCCGCAATCCTGAAGCTGCCGAAGTCGCCGCGCGCGATGTGTTTCATGAACGGTGTCCCGGTGCCCGCAGCGCGCTTGATCTGCAGGCCGACGCTGACCGGGGCGCCGCTGGTGTTCCTCCAGGTCACGATCTCGGAGGGATTGCCACCCGCCACCCGGTTGTCGTCCTGCCCCCCTGAGGGAGCCGAAGGGAGCGCTGAGCCGTCGGCCTTGACCAGCAGCGCGTCGATGTCGGTGACGGCGCCGGCCCACGGCTCGTTCCACTGCAGCGCGACCTGGACGAAACGGCCGGTGGGGACGGTCACGATCGTCTGCACCGTAGGGGTGGCGTCGGCGCTGAAGCTCTGAGAACCGCCGCTGCCGGCGTAGGTCCCCTCCCAGCTCTGGCGGGCGCGGTTGCCCGCGGACGCGAAGTAGGTCACGCCGGCGGCCCTGGCGGCGTTGACCGCCTGCGCGACCTGCCCGTCCTGGAAGAACGGCTCGCTGAGGTAGAAGATGTCGTCGGCGATCACCCTCGTGCCCAGCGCGTTGAGGTTGTCGATCGCGACCGCCTTGCTCACAGGCCCGCCGGTCCCGGAGGCGAAGATCAGCTTGGCGAGGCCCGGAGCCTCGTCGTAGATGATCTCGGCCATCGCCCGCCCCTCGTCGCTTGCGCCGGGACTCGTGTCGTCGCTCACGACCTGCACCTGGGCGCCCGGGGGGAGATCACCCGTGGCCTGCGAACCGGCGATCTTGGTCCCCACCTGGTCGATCGAGTCCGAGATCACGCCGACCGTCACGCCCGCCCCCGTCACGCCGGCGCCCAGCCCACGCGCGACGGGGCCACGGTGGGCGGCGTCCCCCGCCGACGTGACGCTCCCGACATCCGTCCCGCCGCCGACCACCGGGGAGACGGTCCGCACGGAGTCCAGAGCGGCGATCACGCCGAGGTCGGCAACCGCGAGCCGCCCCTCGACCATGGTCTGCGACCTGGGGTCCGTCGCGAGCACCTCCATCCCCGCCGCCTTCAGCCGCTGAACCGCGGCGGTCAGATCACCGACGACGCGCACGTCCACCATCACGCGCTCCTTGGGCGTGACCTCGAGCTGGCCGTCGGCTGCGGCGCGGCCGACGCTCCCGCCACGGTCTTGCGTGGCCTGGAGGCTCCGGAGCGCGGAGCCGAGCTTGTCGGCCGGCCCGGTGGCCACCGCCGCCGCCGCGGAACCAGGGGCGGCGACCAAGAGGACCGCAACCGCAACCACCGATCTCGGTCGAAGCACGGATGACACGATGGTTCGAGGCTACCGCGGTGGGTTTCCTTCCAAGCCCTCCATCGGACTCGAACCGATGACCCCTTCCTTACCATGGAAGTGCTCTACCAACTGAGCTAGGAGGGCGGGTCCGAGGGAGTCTAGACCACGTTCGCCGTGGCCGGGCGGGCGGCGAACCCGACGGTCGGGGGGTTGTGGGTGACAGTGTGTCAGCGGCGCGGGATGCTCGACCGATGAACGCCCATGACGACGTGGCGCGCTTTCGCGCCGACGACGACGCCCGGCTCGTGGCGGCGTCGTTCGCGTGCCCCGTGTGCCTCGGGCTCGACGCTGCGGCGCGGCTGGTGCTCGAGCGCGACGACTCGGAGGTCGAGTGCCTGTGTGCGGTGTGCGCGACGGAGTGGTCGGTGGCGGTCGATCCCGCGCAGGTGATGCGGCTCGTGCTGCACCCGCCGCCGGCGCAGGACGGCGCGCCGCTGCGGATGCTCCCGCCGCGGACGGCCGGCGCGCCGTGGTCGGAGCTCCGCGCGGCGTGAGCTGCGCGTCGAGTCGTCGGTTTGCCACCCGTACGGTGGTCAACCGACGACTCGACATCGGCGCGGGCAGGCCGCATCGGCGCGGTGATCGCGCCCGACGCAGCCCGCTCAGGCCGCCGCGCGCTCCTCGGGAGCGCCGCGCTCCCAGCGCGCGCTCGGGTTCTTGCCCCACTTGGCCTCGCGCGCGTAGTCCATCAGCGCGTGGAAGTAGTCGGCCAGCGGCGGGATCGGCGGGGCGAGGGAGGCGCCGGCGCCGGCGTCGAACACGCTGTTGACGCGGAAGTACGGCAGGAAGACGCCGGCCGCGTCGTCTGCGGCCTCGTCGTGGCCGAGCTCGACGAAGGGCGGCGCGTCGCGATCGAAGGACGAGGCCGCGAGCTCGGCGAGCTCAGCGCAGCGCGGCGCGTCGTCACCGGCCACCGTGTGGAAGCACCCGCACTCCCCCTCGCGCGCGCTCAGCGTGAGCAGGGCGTCGGCGACCGCGTCGACAGGGACGATGTCCACGCGCCCGTCAGGATCGGCAGCGACGCTGGGAAGCACCCCGCGCGCGAAGGCCTGCAGCGGCCAGTAGATGACGTTGAACGCGGGCGTCCATCCGGTCCGGTGGTCGCCCACCACGATGCTCGGGCGCAGGATCGCCGCCGGCAGCCCGGAGGACTTCACCAGCGCCTCGGCCTCGAGCTTGGTCTGCTCGTAGGTGTTCCGCGGCGTCTGCCCGACGTCGCCCTCGTGCTCGTACGCCCGGCCCGGGCGCTCGCCCGCGACGTAGGCGGTGGAGACGTGGACGTGCTGCTTGAGGTTCGGCGCGAGCGCGGCGAGCTCGAGGACGCTCGCGGTGCCGGCGACGTTGACGCGCCGCGCCTCCTCGATCGGCAGCGCGAAGCTCACCGAGGCGGCGCAGTGCACGACGGTCTCGATCTCGGCCATCAGCGCCTCGGCCGCCGCGCGGTCGAGGCCGAGCGCCGGCTGCTCGAGGTCGGCGGCCACCGCGCGCACGCGTCCGGGCGCCGGCTGCGCGTCCGGAGCGAAGAGCGTGGCGAGCACGCCGTCGAGGCGCGCTACCGCGGCCGCGTCGTCGCTCGCGCGGATCAGCGCGACGACCTCGCGATCGGTCTGCTCGACCAGGCGGACGAGCAGCTCCATCCCGAGGAAGCCGGTGGCGCCGGTGATCAGGACGCGGCTCATGACGCCGCCCCGATCGCGTGGAAGCCTCCGTCGACGTGGATGATCTCCCCGGTGATCGCCCGGGAGCCGGGCGCGAGGAGGAAGAGCACGGTCTCGGCGACGGGCTTGCAGTCGGCGGTGTCCCAGCCCAGCGGAGCCTGGCGGCGCCACTCGTCGGCCAAGCCGTCGAAGCCGGGGATGCCCCCCGCGGCGAGCGTCTCCAGCGGGCCCGCAGCGACGAGGTTGACCCGCACGCCGCGCGGGCCGACGTCGCGCGCCACGTAGCGGCTGACGCTCTCCAGCGCCGCCTTCGCGACGCCCATCCAGTCGTAGACCGGCCAGGCCAGCGTCGCGTCGAAGTCCAGGCCGACGACGGCCGGGTGGTCGCCCTTCTCCAGCAGCGGGAGCAGCGCGCCGGTGAGCGCCTTGAGCGAGAACGCGCTGGTCCTAAAGGCCGTCTCGGCGCTCTCGACCGGCGTCTCCATGAACGCCCCGCCGAGCGCGTCGGCCGGCGCGAAGGCGATCGCGTGCAGGATGCCGTCGAGGCTTCCCCAGCGCTCTTCGAGCTCGGCGACGAGCGCGTCGAGGTCCGCCGGGGCGTTGACGTCGAGCTCGAGCACGTCGGGCGGCGTAGGCAGCTGCTTGGCCGCGCGCTCGGTCATCCGCTTGGCCCGGCCGAAGCCGGTCAGCACGACCTCGGCGCCGGCCTCCTGGGCCTGGCGCGCGACCTCGAAGGCGATCGAGCTCTTGTTGATCACTCCGGTGATGAGCAGCTTGCGGCCCTTCATGCGCCGGCCCTCCAGACGACGTCGACGCGCGCACGGCAGACCAGGCGCCCGTCGGCGTCGATGACGCGCCAGACGAGCGTCACCAGGCCGGCCTCCTCGCCGACGGCCTTGAGCGCCTCGATCTTCCCCTCGACGTGGATCGCGTCGCCGAAGTGGACCGCGCGCTTGAACTTCACGTCGTGCAGCGCGCGCAGCGCCTTCACGCGCTCGGGGTCGAAGGGCACGAGGCCGGCGGCCAGCGAGACGACGAGCAGCCCGTGCGCGATCTGCGAGCCGAACATGCTCGTGGACGACCAGTGGGGGTCGACGTGCTGCGGGTGGTCGTCGCCCGTCAGCTTCGCGAACGCGAGCACCTCCGCCGCGGTGACGACGTGATCCGGCGTGACGAAGCCGAGGCCCTCCTCGAGGGCCTCGAACGGGGCCGCCCAGTCGAGCGTGGCGACGCTCACAGGGGCATGTTCCGGTTGATGCGCTGCCCCGCCGCGTGGGCGGAGAACGTGCCGAGCGCCCGGGCGAGGCGCTCGCGGGTGCCCGACGCGGGGACGACCTCGTCGATGACGCCGGCCGCCGCGGACGCCGACGCGGTGAGGTGCTCGGCCGCGTAGGTGTCGGCGAACATCTCGCGCGCCCGCGCGGGGTCGGAGGCGGCGGCGATCTCCTTGCGGTGCACGAGGTCGACGGCCTGCTTGGGCCCCATGACGCCCATCTGCGCGCGCGGCCAGGCGAGCACGAGGTCGGCGCCGAGGTCGCGGGAGTTCATGGCGATGAAGGCGCCGCCGTAGCCCTTGCGCAGCACGACGGTCATGCGCGGCACGCGCGCGGCGGCGAAGGCGTGGACGAGCTTGGCGCCGTGGCGGATGACGCCGAGCGCCTCCTGGTCGATGCCGGGCATGAACCCCGGCGTGTCCACGAGCACCACCAGCGGGATACCGAACAGGTCGCAGGTCTGCACGAACTTCGCGCCCTTGGTCGCGGCGTCGGCGTTGAGCACGCCGCCGATCCACTTGGGCTGGTTGGCGACGATGCCGACCGAGTGCCCGTCGAGGCGGGCGAAGCCGGTCACGATGTTCCGGGCCCACTTCGCGTTGAGCTCGAGCATCCGGCCACCGTCGACCAGGCCGCGGACCACGCCGCGGACGTCGTAGACCTTGCGGTCCTCGGGCGGTACCCCGGCGTCGACGGCGCCCTCGGGCGGATCGACGGTGGGCCACCGCCGCACCGTCTCGCCGGCGTGCTGCGGGAGGTAGTCGAGCAGGTCGCGCACGACCCACGCGGCGTCGAGGTCGTCCTCGGCGACGAGCTGGCAGACGCCGTTGCGCTCGTGCACGGCGGGGCCACCGAGCTCGTCGAGCGTGACCTCCTCCCCCATGACCTCCTTGACGATGGCCGGCCCGGTGAGGAACATCGAGGCGCGCTTGGTCATGACCACGATGTCGGTGAGCGCGGGCGCGTAGGAGCCGCCGCCGGCGCTCGCGCCGCAGATCACCGAGATCTGGGGCACGACGCCGGAGAGCGCGACGTGGTGGTGGAAGATCCGCCCGTAGCCGCTGAGGGCGCTCACGCCCTCTTGCAGCCGCGCGCCCGCGGACTCGACGAAGCCGACGACCGGGATGCGGCCGCGGCCGGCGACCTCGAGCACCCGGCAGATCGTGTCCGCGTGAACCTCGCCGAGCGAGCCGCCCATGTAGTTCGGGTCCTGCGCGTAGCAGGCGATCGCGCGGCCGTCGACCGAGCCGGTGGCGCCGACGACGCCGTCGCCGCCGACCGCCTTCTTGCCCATGCGGCCGGAGATCACGTCACCGCGGATGAGCTGGAGCGAGCCGGGGTCGCAGAGCGCCTCGAGGCGCTCGAGCGCGCTGAGCTTCTCCGACGGACGGGGGGCGAGAGCAAGGGTCATGCGGCCTCCAGGCAGAGTGAGACGTTGTGGCCGCCGAACCCGAACGAGTTCGAGATGGCGACGGCGGGCCCGGCATCGGCGATGTCGAGCGGACGGGCGTGGCCGGGGACGTAGTCCAGGTCGAGGCCCTCCTCGGCCTCCTCCCAGCCCAGCGTGGGCGGAGCGACGCGATCGCGGAGCGCGAGCACGGTGGCGATCGCCTCGACCGCACCGGCCGCCCCGAGCAGGTGCCCGATCGCGGACTTCGTGCTCGACACCGGGATCTTCGTGGCGTACTCGCCCAGCGCGAGCTTGAGCGCCACCGTCTCGGCGCGATCGTTGAGCGGCGTCGAGGTGCCGTGCGCGTTGACGTAGTCGACGTCCTCCGGGGTGCGGCCGGCGTCCTTGAGGGCGAGCGTGATGGCGCGCGCACCGCCGATCCCCGCGACGTCCGGGGCGGTGAGGTGGTGCGCGTCGCCCGTCGTGCCGTAGCCCGCGAGCACGCCGAGGATCCGGGCGCCGCGGGCGATCGCCGCGCCCTCCTCCTCGAGGATGAGCACGCCGGCGCCCTCCCCCATCACGAAGCCGTCGCGGCGCGCGTCGAACGGACGCGACACGCCGGTCGGCGAGAGCGCGTTCATCTGCGCGAAGGCGGCCCGCGCGAGCGGGGTCAGCGACGCCTCGGCGCCGCCGGTGACCACGGCATCGGCGTCGCCGCACTGAATCATGCGCAACGCGGTGCCGATCGCGTGCGCGCCGGCCGCGCAGGCCGACACGATCCCGAAGACCGGGCCCTGGAGGTTGTGGCGCAGGGAGATCGTGGCGGCCCCCGCGTTGCTCATCATGAGCGGGACCGACAGCGCCGAGACGGCCTGGGGGCCCGTCTCGCGCACGGCGTCCTGCCCGTCGGTGAGCGTCTTGATGCCGCCGATGCCGGTGCCGATCACGCAGCCGATCCGCTCCGGGTCGTAGGGCAGGCCGTCATCCCATCCGCCGGAGGCGATCGCCTCGTCGCCCGCGACGATCCCGAGCTGGGAGAAGCGGTCGGCGCGGCGCACCTCCTTCTTGGAGAGGTGCTCGGTGGGGACGAAGCCGGAGCATGCCCCCTCGCCGTCCTCGATGCCGGAGGCACCGGCGGTCCAGCGCTCGTGCAGGGTGCGGGCGCCGACGCCGAGCGGCGTGACCGCGCCCATCCCGGTGATGACGACCCGCTTCATGCTCAGGCCGCCCGCTCGACGACGAGGTCGATCGCGTTGCCGACGGTCTTCAGGCTCTCGGCGTCGGTGCTCTTGAGCGTGACGCCGTACTTCTCCTCGACGACCTGGGAGAGCTCGGCGAGGTCGAGGGAGTCGATGTCGAGGCTCTCGAGCGTCGCGTCGCGGTTGATGGCGGCGGCGTCGGCGCCGAAGCTCTCGAGGGCTTCGTTGACGGTGGCTTCGACGTCGGTGGCGGTGGCGGGCATGTGGTTCTCCTTGTGGGGTTGGGGTTTCAGGCGCCCATGCCACCGTCGACCCAGAGGGTCGAGCCGGTGACGTAGGAGGCGCGGTCTGAGGCGAGGAAGCAGATGGCGTCGGCGACCTCTTCGGGGCGGCCGGGACGGCGCGCGGGCACGTTCTCCAGCAGCTCGCGCGGCAGGTCGGCGGTCATGGCCGTGTCGATGAAGCCGGGGGCGACCGCGTTGACGGTCACGCCGCGGCGGGCGACCTCGACGGCGACGGTCTTGGTCATCCCGATGAGGCCGGCCTTGGCGGCGGCGTAGTTGGCCTGGCCACCGTTCGCGCGCGGGCCGACGACCGACGCGACGTTGACGATGCGGCCGTAGCGGGCGCGGACGGCGCGCTTGAGGATCGCGCGAGTGAGGCGGAACGCGGCGGTGAGGTTCGTCGCGATGACCTGGTCCCACTCGTCGTCGGTCAGCGACATCGCCAGGTTGTCGGCGCGGACCCCGGCGTTGTTGACGACGCCGAGGACGGGGCCGAGCTCCTCCTGGGCCGCGGCGACGAGCCGCTCGGCCGCACCGGACTCGCCGATGTCGCCGCCGACGGCGTGCGCGCGGCCGCCCGCCTGCTCGATCTGCGCGACGGTCTCCGCGGCTCCGTCGGCGTTGCCGCCGTAGCCGACCGCGACGAGCCAGCCGTCCTCGGCCAGAGCGCGAGCGGTGGCGGCGCCGATGCCGGCACCGGCGCCGGTCACGAGGATGGTCGCGTCGGTCGGCCGCAGCGCGGGCGCCTTGGGCTTCGTCTTGATCTCGGTCTCGGTCATCACGCGTCTCCTCCGTAGTGCAGGATCGTGGCGCCCCAGGCGAACCCGGCGCCGAAGGCGGTGAGCAGGACGTGGCCGCGCTCGGGAATCCGGCCGGCGGCGGCGGCGCGGTGCAAGGCCAGCGGGATCGTGGCCGCGGACGTGTTGCCGCGGTCGGCGATGTCGTCGACGACCTGCTCCGGGGTCAGCTTGAGGCGCGCGGCCAGCGCGGTGGTGATCCGGCCGTTGGCCTGATGGGGGACGACGAGCGCGAGGTCCTCGACGGTGAGCCCCTCGCGGTCGAGCGCCTCGCGGCTGCACTCGGCCATGCGCGCGATCGCGTGCTGGAAGACCTCTTGGCCGTCCATGCGGATGATCCCGTCGTCACGCGCGGCGACGAGGAACCCTCCGCGGGCACCGTCGCTGCCCATCACCGTCGCGCCGATGCGGCCCGCGCCGCCGCGCGTGAGCACTGCGGCGCCCGCGCCGTCGGCGAACAGCGCCGCCGGCCCGCGGTCGGTCGGGTCGATGTTGTGGCTGATGGCGTCGGCGCCGACGAGCAGGACGGTCTCCGCGCGGCCGCTCTCGATGAGCGCCGCGCCCTGCGCCAGCCCGGCGACGAAGCCGGTGCAGGCGATCCCGACGTCCCAGTTGAGCGCGCGATGGGCGCCGAGCATCCCGGCGACGAGCGGCGCGGCCTGCGGGAAGACGTCGTCGGCGCTGGAGGTGGCGACGAGGACGGCGTCGAGCGCGGCGGGATCGACGCCGGCCTGCTCGACGGCCTCGGCCCCGGCCTGGACGCAGAGCGCGTCGAGGCGCTCCTCCGGTGCGAGGTGACGGCGCTCGGTGATGCCGGTGCGCTTGACGATCCACTCGGGCGTGACGTCGGCGCCGGCGCCGACCTCCTCGTTGGTGACGACCGTCGACGGGAGCGCGGCGCCCCAGCCGGCGATGCCCGCGGTGCGCACGTCCGGCGCGGTGCGCGGCTCGGACGCGAGGTCGGGGACGATCTCAAGCGACATCGGCGGCCTCCCGGAGCGTGGCGCCGGACGCGGCGCCGATGTGCGGCACGCAGCGCCGCGCGAGCTTGAGCAGCACCTCGCCGGGGCCGGCGTCGACGACGGCGTTGGCGCCGTCGGCGACGAGCGCCTCCATCGTCTTGCGCCACTGCACGGGGCGCACGAGCGCGTCGGCCAGCTCCGTGGCGGGGTCGCGGAACGGCGCGGCGGAGGAGCAGGAGAAGACGGTGACCGACGGCGAGCGCCAGTCGATGCGCGCGAGCGCGGCGGAGAAGGGCTCGACCGCAGCGGCCATCTGCGGCGAGTGGAAGGCGCCGGCGACGTCGAGCGGGAGCGCGCGGAGGCCGTCGGCGCGGGCGGCCTCGGTGACCGCCGCGAGGTCGTCCGGGGCACCGGAGAGCACGACCTGGCCGGGCGCGTTGTCGTTGGCGAGGCTCACGCGATAGCGCGAGGCGAGCTTCGCGGCCTGGGCCTGCGTCCCGCCGAGCAGCGCGAGCATCGTGCCGCCGCCGCTGGCCTCGCCCGCCTCGGCCATCAGGCGACCGCGGAGGACGACGAGCTCCAGCGCGGCGAGCTCGTCGACGGCCCCCGCGGCGGCCAGCGCGGTCAGCTCGCCGAGCGAGTGCCCGGCCAGCGCGACGGGGTCGACGTGGCCCTGCAGCTGCGTCCACCCGGCCAACGAGGCGCAGAAGATCGCGGGCTGCGCGAAGCGCGTCGACTCGTCGACGCGGGGGAAGGGATCCTCGCCGACGAGCCCGGCGACGGCGTCGAGCAGATCGGGCCGGCTCGCCGCGACGAGGTCGCGCATCCCGGGGGTCTGGGAGCCCTGGCCGGGGAAGACGACGGCGGTGGCGCTGGAAGCGAGCACGAAGGAAGCCTCGCGGCCCGCTTCCCGCTTCTACAGGGGCGCCCGACGTTCGGGGGGTGCATCGGGCACGGGTCGGGGGGTCACGGGTGACCGGGGGCTTGGGTCTGGTGGTCGCCGATCGGGGCCGCTGGCGCCCAAGCCCCCCGCCGGGCGCGTCAGCTCAGCAGGCCCAGGCGCTGCGCGCGCTGCACGGCCTCGGCCCGGTTGCGCACGTCGAGCTTGCGGTAGACGGCGCTGGTGTGCTCCTTGACCGTGTGCGGCGAGAGGTTCAGCTCCGCGGCGATCTCGCGGTTCGTCGCGCCCGTCGCGATGCCGGAGAGCACGTCCTGCTCGCGCTCGGAGAGGCCCGGTCCCGCGGGCGCCACCACATCGCCCTCGTCGAAGACGGTCATGCCGAGGCCGACCATCCGCACGGCGCGCGCGATGTCGGCGGCGGGCCAGTCCTTGGGGACGAAGCCGTGCGCGCCGCACGCCCGCGCGGTCGGCGCCGAGATGCGGCCGGCGCCGCTGATGAGCAGCACGCGCAGGCCGGGGCGCTCGACGTGGAGGCGCTCGCAGATGTCGGGGCCCGACTCGTCGCCGACGAACAGGTCGACGAGCGCGATGTGCGGCTCGTGCCGGCGCGCGAGCGCGAACGCCTCGGAGGAGTTGCGCGCCGAGAAGCAGCGCTCGACCCACGGCAGCTCGCCGAGCATCAACCGAAAGCCCCAGTGGACGACGTCGTGGTCGTCGACGACCAGGACGCGGAAGCGGTCCGGCGCGGTGGGATCGTCGAGCGTCACGCGCCCGGCTCCAGGTGCACGACGAGGCGGACGAGCCACGTCCCCGCGGGCTGGCGCCCGAACTCCACGATGCCGCCCACGTTGAGGGCCTCCAGCGCCGCGAGGCGCAGGCCCATGCCGGCCGACGGCGTGGTGTGCGCCGCCGCCACCGTCGCGTCGTTCTCGACCTCGAGCACGAAGTTCGCGTCGCGGCGGCGGACCCGGACCACGACGCGCGCGCCGTCGGCGTGCTTTCGGGCGTTGCGGATGGCCTCGGCGAGCACGGATTGGGCGAGCGGCTCGGCCGCGGTCGGCACGGCGGCGACCTCGCCCTCGACCTCCAGGCGCAGGTCGGGGTGCCGCACCCGCAGGCGCTCGAGCTCGGCCGCCAGCGTCGTGCCGGTCGGCCGGGACGGACGCCCGAGCGGGCGCTGGAGCGCGGTGCGCAGCTCACCGAGCGCGGCGTTGAGCTCGGTGACGCAGCGCTCCCGCGCCTCACCCTCCAGCGGAGCCGCCGAGCCCAGGGCGAGCGAGATGCCGAACAGGCGCTGGACCACGGAGTCGTGCAGGTCGCGCGCCAGCGTGATGCGCTCCTCAAGCTGCCGCGCGCGCTCGCGCTGGTGCGCGCCGGCGCGCGCGGAGATCGCCAGCGCGAGCGTCTTGCCGAGCGTCCACAGCAGGTTGCGGCGGGCGTCGTCGAGCCGAGCGTCGGGGCCGGGGTCCACGAGGATCACGCCGATCCAGCGCCCGGAGGCCACGATCGGGACGTAGACCAGCGGCCCTTCGACGAGATCGGCGAACTCGGGCGAGAGCCCGTGGCCGGCGCCGCTCTCGACCTGCACCACGCGATCCTCGGCCAGCGCCTGCTGTGCGACGGGCGCGTGCTCGAGGCTGACGTTGCTCCCCCCGAGGCGCTCGAGCGGCACCCCATGGGCGCCCACGGCACGCACCCGCCGGCGGGCGTCGTCGTAGAGGATCAGGACCGCCCGGCGCGCGCCGGTCGTGCGGCACAGCGCGCCGGCCAGGCGCGTGAAGTAGTCGTCGGAGACGTCGTCGGCGTCGGCCTGCGCCAGGACGTCCACGAACAGCTCGAGCGCGGGGGTGATGGCGGAGTCGGCGGAGGCGGAGCTCACGCCGTTCATCCTGCCGTACGCGCCACCTTCGGTGCGGAGCGCCCCGACCGCCCGCCGGCGGCCCGACGCCGAGACCCCGCCGGCGCTACCGTCGCGCGAATGGGACGACACACCGGGTTGCTGCTTCTCGTCGGCTCCGCCCTCGCGCTCGCGGCCGCCCCCGCCGCCGCGCACGACGGCGCGGCGCCCGACTTCGCCGTGCCGCGGGCGGCGATCCCGACCCGCGAAGAGCCCGCGCAGACGGCGACCCCGCGCGCGCAGTGCGGCCCCGGGTCGCGCCCGGAGCCGGGCATGCAGGGGCGCGTGCCCGCCGAGGCGATCGCCTCCGGCGCGGCCGATCCGGGCTACTTCTGCAACCTCGCGCTGCTCGGCCGGGAGGGGACCCAGGGCGGCTTCAAGGTCGAGCGGTTCGTCGACCGGGCGGGGCGCCGGTGCGCGTACTACGACACGACGCTCCTGTTTCCGACCAACGCCCTCTCCGCGACGCTCAGCGGGCAGCCGACCGGCGTCGCGGTGCTCGACATGAGCGACCCGGCCAAGCCCGTGCGGACCGCGACGCTCGTGACGCCCGCGATGCAGACGCCGCACGAGTCGCTGCTGGTCAACCAGCGGCGCGGCCTGCTGGCGGCCGTCATGGGCAACCCGCTCTTCGCGCCCGGCGTCGTCGACGTCTACGACCTCAACGCGGACTGCCGGCGACCGGTGCTCCAGTCGAGCTCCCCGGTGGGCCTGCTCGGCCACGAGAGCGGCTGGGCGCCGGACGGCAGGACGTTCTACGCGACCTCGCTCTCGACCGGGACCGTCACCGCCGTCGATATGACCGACCCGAAGCTCCCGACGATCCTCGGCGTGTTCAACTACCCCTCTCACGGGCTGTCAGTCTCCGACGACGGCAACCGCGGCTACATCGCCGGCGCCGGCGGCCTCGAGGTCGTCGACCTCAGCCAGGTCCAGGCGCGCCGGCCCAACCCGCAGGCGCCGGAGATCTCCAGCCTCACGTGGAAGAACCGGACGATCCCGCAGGTCGCGATCCCCGTGACGATCGCCGGCAAGGCGATGCTCGTGGAGGTCGACGAGTACTCCGGCCCGGCCCTGGGGACCGTCGGCGTCGCGCCCAACGGCCCCGAGGTCGGTGCGGCGCGGATCATCGACATCTCCGACGAGAAGGCCCCGAGGGTGATCTCGAACCTGCGCCTGGAGGTCCACCAGGCCGAGAACCGCGCGCAGCTCGCCGGGGACCCGGGCGCGGCGTCCCCCGTCCAGGGCTACGCGGCCCACTACTGCTCGGTCCCCAGCGAGGTCGACCCCGGCATCGTCGCCTGCTCGTTCATCGCCAGCGGCCTGCGCGTCTTCGACATCCGCGACCCCTATGCGCCGAAGGAGCTCGCGTACTTCGTCGCGCCACCCGGCAACCTGGGCGGGACGCCACTGCCGATCGAGCGCTCGAACTACGCGATGAGCAAGCCGGCGTTCGACGTCGCGCGCGGCGAGATCTGGTACTCCGACGGGAACTCGGGCTTCTACGCGCTGAAGGTCGCCCAGGGCGTGTGGCCGTTCGAGGCGGCGCCGAGCAGCGTCGGCCTGCCCACCGCGCGCCGCTGCGTGAGCCGCCGCGCGTTCACGATCCGCCTGCGCGCGCCGCGGGGCCGGCGGCTGCGCTCGGCGCGGGTGACGGTCAACGCCAAGCGGGTGCGGGTGCGCACGGGCCGGCGGTTGACGGCGCGCATCGACCTGGCCGGCCTGCCGACCGGCACCGCCACGGTCAAGGTCGTGGCGCGGACGACCTCCGGCCGGGTCGTGCGCGAGACGCGCACGTACCGCACCTGCTCGCGGCGCCGCTGACGAGGGCCCAGAGCATGAGCGGTCACGTCCCCGGCGCCCACGGGCCGAGCATCAACCCGGCGCTGGAGGGCGTGCGCTTCTGCCCACGCTGCGGCGAGCCGCCCGACGTCGACTTCCCGCGCTCGATCCGCTGCCCGCACTGCGGCTACGGCGCCTACTACAACCCCAAGCCCGTGGCCTGCACGATCCCGCGGACCGCGGGCGGCGAGGTGCTCCTGCTGCGTCGCGGCTTCGCGCCGGGCAAGGGGCGGTGGACGTTCCCGGGCGGCTTCGTCGACCTCGGTGAGTCGACGCAGCAGGCCGCGGTGCGCGAGACGCTCGAGGAGTTGCAGATCGACGTCGAGCTCGGCGCGCTGATCGGCGTCTACTCCCGGCCACAGGATCGCGTCGTGCTCGTCGTCTACGCGGCGCGAGCCCTCGGCGAGCCCCGGGTCACCCCGGAGGCGCCGGAGATCCGGGCCTTCGCGCCGGACGCGATCCCCTACGCGGAGCTCGCGTTCTGGAGCACCGAGGCGGCGCTCCGGGACCTTGTGTCCCGCGGGAACGGGTGACGGCCGGGCGGCGGTCGGCGACGCGGCCGCGGCCGGTTTCCAAGAGGCGCGGGCGCGCCGACGGCTAGGCGCGGCGCGGCTTCGCGACGCAGCGCACGACGCGGCGGCCGCTGACCAGGGCAGAGCGGCGCACGGTGCCGCGGGTGCAGCGGCGCAGCCGACGGCGAGCGGCGGCCGGACGCCGAGGGCTCGCGGCGGCGAGGGTCACGCGGGTACCGCCCTCGACGCCCGCGAGGGGGTCCGACGGGCGGACCCCGAGCCGGGTGCCGTACTCCGCGACGTAGGTGGCGGCGGGGCGCGACGTGCCCTGCGGCGCGCCGGGGACGACGCCGATGCCGATCTCGGTGTAGAGCCCCGAGAGGACGTTCGCGCGGTGGCCGGGGCTGCGCATCCAGGTGGCGACGATGCTCCGCGGGGTCGCCAGGAGGTCCTCTCCCCAGCCGAGGTTCTCCCCCAGTGCCAGCCAGCCCGTGTAGGCCAGCAGGCGGCCGGTGAGGGAGGAGCCGTCCGGGGCGACGTGATCGAAGAACTGCTCGGTGACCAGCCGCTGCGCGTACCCCTGGGCGGCGTTCTCCAGGCGACCCTCGGACGCGAGGGCGCCCAGCCCGGCGTCGGCGCGCTCCGCGTTGGTCAGGCACACGACCGCCGCGCGGACCGCGCCGGGATCGGCCGATGACGGCTGCAGGTCGGCGCCGGGGCAGTCGGCCGCCGCGACCGGCGCTGCGACGAGCAGGCCGGTGACGGCGACGAGGAGGGGGAGACGGAGGCGGAGGCGGGGCACACCGCTGGCATCGGCACCGGCGCCAGAGGCCCTCCTGATTCGCCGTGGGAGTGGACGTTCGTCCGGTGGCGCTCGGAGCGAGAACTGGACGTTCGTCCGAGCGGCGCCGCGCGGCGCCGCTGCGCTCAGCCGATCTTCTTGAGGTCCACCACGAAGACCAGCGTCTCGCCGGGCTTGATGAGCTTGCCCGAGCCCGCTTCGGCGTAGCCGAGGGCGGGCGGGATGACGAGCTCGCGGCGGCCGCCGACCTTCAAGCCGATGAGCCCCTTGTCCCAGCCCATGATCACCATGCCCTGGCCGAGCGTGAACGGGAACATGTTCTCCTTGGTCTTCCACGAGGAGTCGAACTCCTTGCCGGTGGAGTAGGAGACTCCGACGTAGCGGACGGTCAGCGCGTCGCCGCTCTTGGCGGCCGGCCCCTTGCCCGCGACGAGGTCCTTGACGACCAGCGCCTTGCCCGGCTTGCCCGTGGGCTTCGGGATCTGCGGCTTCTTCTCGAGGTCCTGCGCGTTGCCGACCGGCTCGACGGCCTGGCCTGCCGCGAACGTCTGGGCCGCGTCGACCTCGGGCTTCGGCGGCGTCGACGCGGCCGGAGCCGCGGCGCCCGTCTGCGAGCCGTCCGGGATGCCTGAGTCCTTGAGGTTGTCGCCGCAGCCGGCGGCCCCGAGCGTGACGGCGGCGAGCAGGGCGAGGGACAGGCGGCGGGGTTGCATTGCGCCTGATGGTGCCAGGCGGGCCGCCGCCGTGCCGCGCCAGCGCGTGCCAGGCGCGGGGAAGGCCGTAGGATCGCGCCGGTGAGAGCCTCGGGCTGCATGCGACGTTCGAAGGGCGTCCGAAGGGTCGGCTCGCCCCCGGCCGGGCGGTCGTGAGCACCCCGGCGCCGCCCCGGCGGCCGGTCCTGCTCGCCGTCGACGACGACGCGGGCGTCGGGCGCGCCGTGCAGCGCGACCTGAGGCGGCGCTACGGCGAGCGCTATCAGGTCGTGGGCGCGGACTCCGGGCGCAGCGCGCTCGACGTCCTGCGCCAGCTCGAGCTGCGCGGCCAGGAGGTGGCCCTGCTGCTCTCCGACCAGCGGATGCCGGGCATGGACGGCGTGGACTTCCTCGAGGAGGCGATCGAGCTGACGCCAGTCGCCAAGCGCGTGCTGCTCACCGCCTACGCCGACACCCAGGCCGCCATCAAGGCGATCAACGAGATCTCGCTCGACCACTACCTCACGAAGCCCTGGGACCCGCCCGAGGAGCACCTCTACCCCGTGCTGGACGAGCTGCTGCGCGAGTGGGAGGCCGCGGCCGCAGCGGCCGACGAGCGCCGCGGCGTGCGCGTCGTGGGCCACCGTTTCTCCCCGGAGTCCCACGCGATCCGCGACTTCCTCGCGCGGAACCTCGTCGCCTACCATTGGCTGGACGCGGAGCGCGACCCCGAGGCCCGGCGCCTGCTCGCCGCGGCGGGCACCGACGACTCGCGACTGCCGACCGTCGTCTTCGAGGACGGCTCGTTCCTGCAGGTCCCCTCGACGCTGGAGGTCGCCGAGAAGGTCGGACTGCAGACCCACGCCCAGACCGACTTCTACGACCTCGTGATCATCGGCGGTGGCCCGGCGGGGCTGGCCGCCGCGGTATACGGCGCCTCCGAGGGGCTCGGGACGGTGCTCGTCGAGCGCGAGGCTCCCGGCGGACAGGCCGGGCAGAGCTCGCGGATCGAGAACTACCTCGGGTTCCCGACCGGGGTCTCGGGCGCCGACCTGACGTCGCGGGCGAGCACGCAGGCCCAGCGGCTCGGGGCGGAGGTCCTGACCGTGCGCGAGGTGGCGACGCTGGAGGCGCGCGGTCCGGCGCGGGTCGTGGTGATGACCGACGGGACCGAGATCGCGGCCCACGCGCTGGTGATCGCCTCGGGTGTCGCGTGGCGCCGGCTCGAGGTGCCGGGCGCCGAGGAGCTCGCGGGCAAGGGCGTCTACTACGGCGCCGCCCGCTCGGAGGCGCTGGCCTGCTCCGGCGAGGAGGTCTTCGTCGTCGGCGGGGCCAACTCCGCCGGGCAGGCCGCCGTCCACCTCGCGGGCTACGCCGCGAAGGTCACGGTGCTCTACCGCGGCGACGACCTCGGCAAGTCGATGTCGCAGTACCTCGTCGACCAGCTCGACAAGCTGGCCAACGTCGAGGTCCGCCTCGGCACCCAGGTCACCGAGATCCACGGGGTCGAGTCGGTCGAGGCGATCACCATCAACGGCACCGAGCGCGCGGAGGGCTCCTCGCTGTTCATCTTCATCGGCGCCTCGCCCCGCACCGGCTGGCTCGACGGCGTGCTCGCCCGCGACGCGCGCGGGTTCGTGCTCGCCGGGACCGACGTGAAGGCCGCGGCGACGCTCGGCGGGGCGGGCGCCCCGCCGTGGCCGCTCCAGCGCGAGCCCTACCTCCTGGAGACGTCGATGCCCGGGGTCTTCGTCGCCGGTGACGTGCGCCACCAGTCGATCAAGCGCGTCGCCTCGGCGGTGGGCGAGGGCTCGATGAGCGTCCAGTTCGTCCATCAGTACCTCGGGGAGCTGTGACGAGCAGCGCACCGCCGGCCGCGGAGGTGCTCGGGGTCCTCGACGGCGTCTCCCTGTTCGCGGGCGTCGATCGCGCCGCGCTCGCCGTCTTCGCGGCCCAGGCCGAGCACCTCGCCTACCCCGCGGACGCGCTGCTGTGGGCGGTGGGCGACACCCCGCGCTGGCTGCAGGTCCTCGTCGAGGGGACCGTCGAGTGGTCGCGCGACCACGGCGGCGAGCGCATCGTCGTCGGGGTGCATCGTCCGGTCACGTACTTCGGGGCGATCTCGGCGCTCTCCTCGTTCCCGACGAAGGTGCAGGCCCGGGCGCTCGAGGACTGCCGCCTGCTGCGCTTCCCGGCCGCGGCCTTCCGGGCGCTCTGCGTCGCCGACGAGGAGCTCCTGGCGCGGATGATCCGGCTCACCGCCGAGGTGGTGTCCAGCAGCGAGGGCACCCTGCGCGAGCGCGATCGGCTCGCCTCGATCGGGACGCTCGCCGCGGGCCTCGCGCACGAGATCAACAACCCCGCGGCCGCGGCGCTGCGGCAGGTCAGTGCGCTCCGCGAGGCCCTCGGCGTCGCCACCACGCCCGTGCCGACCGCGGAGGCCCCGCGCGCCGCGCTCGACCGCGCCGACCGCGAGGAGGAGCTCGCGGAGTGGCTCGCCGGCGCCGGGGTCGCGGAGGCGCGGAGCGTCGCGGCGATCCTGGCCGACGCGGGCGCCGACGTCGCGTGGTGCGAGGCGGTCGGCGCCACCGACGTGGGGGCCGCAGCCCAGGCGCTCGCCGCCCGCGGCCTGCTCGACGAGCTCGACGGCGCGCTGGGCCGGATCGTCGGTCTCGTCGCCACGATGCGCGACTACGCGAACCTCGACCGCGCCCCGGAGCAGGACGTGGACGTCGCCGCCGGCCTGCACGCCGCCTCGGTCGTCGTCGGAATCACGGTGACCCTCGAGGTCGAGGGCGTCGTGCCGCGCATCCCCGCCTTCCCCGGCGAGCTCTCCCAGCTCTGGACGGAGCTGTTGCGCAACGCGGTCCAGGCGGGGCCGGGCGCCGTCGCGGTCCACGTGCGGGCCGCCCGCGACGGCGGCGTCCGCGTCGAGCTGGCCGATCGGGGCCCCGGCATCCCCGGCGAGCACCTCGCACGCGTGTGGGACCCGTTCTTCACGACCAGGCCGGGCGCGGCCGGGCTCGGGCTCGACCTCGCGCGCCGCGTCGTCGAGGGCCACCGCGGCCGGATCCTGCTCGGCGAGCGCGAGGGCGGCGGGACCGTGGTGACGGTGGAGCTGCCGGGATGAGCACGCTCGCCGACCTCCGTGCGCAGCCGCTCCTCGCCGGGGTCTCCGACGAGCGGTTGGCGCGGTTGGCCGGGCAGGTGACCGAGCGGGCGCTCGCCGACGACGAGCTGCTCTACGGTGACGACGTCCGGCTGGGGGCGTTCGTCCTGCTCGTCGAAGGGCGCCTGTCGACCGCCGCCGCGCTGGACGGCCAGGTGATCGACGCGGGCTTCGAGCACGCCGCCCCGACCTACCTCGGCGCCATCCAGCTGCTCAGCGACGGCCTGCAGACCGGGGTCGCGCGCGCGGTCGGCCCGGCGCGCGTGCTGCTGCTCGGCGCCGAGGACTTCTTCGAGCTGCTGCGCTGCGAGCCCGGCGTGGCGCGGACGATCATCGCCCGGTTCGCGCCGGTGTTCGCCAAGCTCGAGGGGAAGCGGGCCGAGCAGGAGAAGCTCGTGGCGCTCGGCGGCCTGGCGGCAGGGCTCGCGCACGAGCTCAACAACCCCGCGGCCTCGGCTGCCCGCGGCGCCGCCGCGCTCGCGGAGACGCTCGGCGCGCTCGAGGACGCGCCACGCGCGCTGGCCGCCGCGGGGGTGACGCCCGACGTCCTGGCGGAGGCGCGCGCGGCGCTCGACGCGGCGATCGCCGTCGGCGCCGGCGAGGACGCCCTGGCGGCCGCGGACCGCGAGGAGGCGCTCGGCGCGTGGCTCGACGGGCACGGCGTGCCGGACGCCTGGGACGCCGCGGCGACGCTCGCCGAGGCCGGGCTGCCCGTGGAGGCCGTCGCGCCGGTCGTCGGGGCGGTCGAGCCCGCCGCGGCCGCCGCCCTGCTGGGCTGGCTGGCCGCCGCGGCGCGGGCCCGCGCGGGGGTCGCCGGGCTCCGGGAGGACGCACGGCGGATCTCCGAGCTCGTGCAGGCGGTGAAGGACTACTCGCGCCTGGACCGCGCGCCGGAGGAGGACGTCGACGTGCGCGCGGCACTGGAGAGCACGCTGACGATGCTCGGGCACCGCGTCAAGCAGGGGACGGTGCGCGTCGTCCGCGAGTACGACGCCGAACTGCCGCGGGTGCCGGCGCGGGCCAGCGAGCTCAACCAGGTGTTCACGAACCTCGTGGTCAACGCGCTCGACGCGATCGACGGCGACGGGACGCTCACGCTGCGCACCCGTCGCGACGGGGACGCGGTGATCGTCGAGGTCGGTGACTCGGGGGCCGGCGTGCCGGCCGACGCCCGGCGGCGGATCTTCGAGCCGTTCTTCACGACGAAGGCGGTCGGCGTCGGCACCGGCCTGGGCCTCGACATCTCCCACCGCATCGTGCGCGGGCACGGCGGCACGCTCGTGCTCTGCGACGGCCCCGGCCCGACGACGTTCCGGGTTAGGCTGCCGGCGCGGTGACGGAGCAGCTCCGCGGCCGCGGAGCGCGAGGCGCGGCCGCGGAGCGCCGAGAAGGCGGATGCGGTCCCGGAGCACCCGGATAAGCCTTCTCGCGCCCGGGAGCCCCGACGCCCGAGACTGGCGAAAGCGCGCGTCACCCGGTAGACCTCTGGGGCATGGGACTGCGCGAAGACCTCGGGAAGCTGCTCGGGCACGCCACGGGTCCGATGCCCCGCGACTGCGAGGACCCCGCGTACGGTGCCGGCCTGCCCCCCGGCCTCGAGGAGCTGCTCGGCCGCGGCTCGCGGAGGATGCTCGGCGAGCCGCCGGGCGCCACCGGTCCCTCCGACGGCGCGAGCCGCACGGGAGCCTGACGTGCCGCTCGCCGAGTCGCTCGCCTCAGCGATCGCCGCCATTGAGGCCCACGACGTGGAGGGGCTCGGTGTCGCCATCATCCGTGCCCCGGACGTCGTCGGGCGGACGGTCGGCGACAACGAGAACCACCTCCTCGACATGGCCGCGGCCACCTGCGACGAGCGCACCGTCGCGCTGCTGCTCGAGCACGGCGCGGACCCGGCCGCCACGAACGTCCACGGCTGGACGGCGCTGCACCAGGCGGCCTACGTCGGGCTGCCCGCGCTGGCCCGCCTGCTGCTCGACGCCGGCGCGCCGCGCGGCGCGACCGCCCGCGGCGACGGCGGGACCCCGCTGATCGTCGCGCTCTTCTGGGGCCGCCGGCAGACCGCGGAGCTGCTCGCGGAGACCGAGGTGCTCCCGCGCAACCTGCGCGCGGCCGCCGGCCTGGATCGCCGCGCGCTCGTAGAGGAGCTCGTCGCGCCGGACGGGGCGCTGACCCACGAGGCCGGCGCTCACCGCGCGTTCCACCGGCCGCACAGCGGGTTCCCGGAGTGGACGCCGGCCGACGATCGGCAGGAGGTGCTCGACGAGGCGCTCACGTGGGCCGCCCGCAACGACGCGACGGAGGTCCTCGAGCCGCTCGTCGCCCGCGGCGCCCGCGTGGACGCCGACGTCTACCGCGGGACCGCGCTGGCCTGGGCCGCCGCCTGCGGACGCGTGGCGGCGATCGAGCGCCTCGTCGCGCTCGGCGCGGACGTCGACGCGCGTACGACGTTCGGCGGGCCCGACCACGGCGAGGCCGCCACCGCGTTGCATCTGGCGGCGCAGAGCGGACACCTCGATGCGATCGCGGCGCTCCTGGCGGCCGGCGCCGACCGCACCCTTCGCGACGCGCGGCACGACAGCACCCCGGCGGGGTGGGCCGAGCACGACGGGCAGTCCGCGGCGGCCGCGGCACTCCGCTGACGACCTCGCACGCCGCGTCCCCCGGGGCCGATGGCGGGACCAGGATTCGAACCTGGGAACTCTGAGAGGCCTGGTTTACAGCCAGGTGCGTTTGGCCACTTCGCTATCCCGCCGGGGTCGGTGAGGGTAGCGAAGTGGCCGGCGCCAGGCCGCCTAGGAAGCGTCCCTGAGCCGCTGCGCCTCCGGCAGCGACTCGAGCTTCTTGAGCGTGTGGTTCTCGATCTGGCGGATCCGCTCGCGCGTCACGTTGAACGCGCGACCGACCTCCTCGAGCGTGCGTGGACGACCGCCGGTGAGGCCGAAGCGCATCTCGATGACCTCGCGCTCGCGCTGCGGCAGCGCCGCGAGCGCCCGGTGCACGTTCTCCTTGCGGAGGTTCTCCGAGGCCATGTCGAACGGCGAGACCGCGTTCTGGTCCTCGACGAAGTCGCCGAGCTCGGACTCCTCCTCCTCGCCGATGGGCTTCTCCAGCGAGATCGGCTGCTGGCTCATCCGCAGGATGTCGCGGACCTCGCGCTCGGTCACCTCGAGCTCGAGGGCGATCTCCTCGGGCGTCGGCTCGCGGCCGAGCGACTGCACGAGCTGGCGCTCGACGTGCACGACCTTGTTGAGCTTCTCGACCATGTGGACCGGGATGCGGATCGTGCGGCCCTTGTCGGCGATCGCACGGGTCACCGCCTGGCGGATCCACCACGTCGCGTAGGTGGAGAACTTGTAGCCGCGGCGGTAGTCGAACTTCTCGACCGCGCGGATCAGGCCGAGCGAGCCCTCCTGGATGAGGTCGAGAAAGGTCAGGCCGCGGCCGAGGTAGCCCTTCGCGATCGAGACGACCAGGCGCAGGTTGGCCTCGACCATCTGCTGCTTGGCCGCCATGTCGCCGCGCTCGATCCGCTTGGCCAGCGAGACCTCCTGCTCGGCGGTGAGCAGCGAGACCCGCCCGATCGAGCGCAGGTAGAGCCGCAGCGAGTCCAGCGACGGCTCGACCGTCAGGTCGATCTCCGGCTTCTTCGGGCCGCCCTCCGACGGCTGGCGCCGCGCCTGCGCGGCGTTCTCGACCTTCTCGTTCTCGCTCGTGGCGGGCTTGCCGTTGGCGCCGACCACCTCGATGCCGTGCTCGACGAAGTACGCGTGGAGCTCTTGGAGCTGCTCCTTGCTGACCTCCACCTCCTCGAGCGCGGTCGCGACCTTCTCGAAGCTCAGGACGCCCTTCTCCTGGGCTTCGGCGATCAGCGGCCGGAGCTCGTCCATCTCGTGGATGGGCGCCTCGTCCGCCAGCAGAACTGCAGTCTTCGTGGTCAACCCCGGTCCTTGTCCTCGGCATCTCGGATCCCGCCGGACGCTCTCCTGCACCCGTGGGAATCCCTCTCCGTCATCTATCGTCCTCGACCTGCTCCGTGCGCGACCGGGGGTCGCAATGGGCTCGAGCACTGATCCTCCGCTGATGGAGGGGCTGCGGCCAGGGCGGAGTGATAGCACACCGGCGACGATCCGCAGCATGCTGCTTGACACCGTGTTGAAAAGCCAACCTAGTCGCCGGCGGCGACGGCGACGCACGCGCGCAGGACGCCGTCGATCGGGTCGACCTCCTTGGCGACGAGCGCGAACTCGGGCGTGCGCTCGAAGACGCGCAGCGCGAGGCCTGAGTCCAGCGGCGGGCTCTTGCGACCCGCCACGACCAGCAGGCGGTATCGCGTCCCCTCGAAGAGCACGGCGGTGTCCTTGCCCACGCGCGTGCGCGAGCGCTCGCGCAGCGCGCCCGCGCCGATGTCCGACCGCGGCTGGGAGCCCAGGTCGGCCTCGCTGCGCATCACGCCCGCCTGCCCGTCGAGCACGCAGGCGCGCATCCGGCCCGGGACCGGATCGCGGGTGGCGCGGACCGCGAGGACGAACGCGACGACCACCGAGACGGCCGCCACGACCGCCAGCGCCAGCGCCCACCTCATCCGCCGGTGCCCATCGACGTGCCGGAGGCACCGTCTGGGGTGAGCGCCTGCGCGCGCTCGGCCTTCCGAGCCTCGTCCTCGCGCAGCAGCCGGCGCAGGCCGCGGAAGTAGTCGACGCCCGAGACGATCGTGATGGCCACGGTCGCGTAGACGAGCAGGTCGAGCCAGAGGGGGGATCCGTCGACGGCGATGAGGAAGAACACGCACGCGACCTGCACGCAGGTCTTGGCCTTCCCCCACGCCGCCGCCGCGACGACGACGCCCTGCTGGGAGGCGGCCATCCGCGTCGCGGTCACCGCGAACTCGCGGCCGACGATGACCGTCGCGACCCACGCGTCCACGCGCTGCAGCGAGACCAGGGCGAGGAGCGCGGCGAGGATGAGCAGCTTGTCCGCGATGGGGTCCATGAGCTTGCCGAACGTCGTGATCGCGTCCGCGCGGCGCGCGAGGTAGCCGTCCGCGTAGTCGGTGACCGAGGCCACCGCGAAGACGATCGCGGCGAGCAGGTCGCCGTTGGTCGTCTCCTCGAGCAGGGCGACGACGAGGACCGGGACCAGCAGGATCCGCAGGACGGTCAGCACGTTGGGCACGTTCGGCGAGGTCACGGCGCGCTTGTGAGGATGCCATCAGGAGCTTGCCGGGGCATCCGCGCGAGGGTAGGCGACCCACGCGACCCCGGACGACGCCCCGCCCGGTCAGTTGCCCGCGAGGCCGTCCGCCCGGCTGGCGGCGCGGGTGACCCCGACGCTCGCCGCGACGACGAGCACGATCGCCGCGAGCTCGCGCGCGCCGAGCGCCTGCCCGAGCAGGAGGAAGCCCGCGAACGCCGCCACGCCCGGCTCGAGCGACATGAGCACGCCGAAGACGTTGGCCGGGATTCGCCGCAGCGCCTCGAACTCGAGCGAGTACGGGATGGCCGAGCTCAGAATTGCGACGCCCGCCCCGAGGAGCAGCAGCCGCCCGTCCAGGAGCGCCCCGCCGCCGCCGAGGATCCCGGGCACGAGCGCGACGAGCACGGCGACGACCATCGCGAGCGCCACCCCGCGGCCGCCCTCGAAGCCCGGCCCGGCGCGCTGCGCGAGCAGGATGTAGGCCGCCCAGCAGGCGCCGGCGACCAGCGCGAAGGCGAGCCCGACGACGTCGACCGAGCCGCCGCCGGGATCGGCGAGCAGGACGATCCCGGCGGCCGCGAGCGCAGCCCACCCGAGGTCGGCGCGCCGGCGCGAGGTGGCGACCGCCACGCCCAGCGGGCCCACGAACTCGAGCGTCACCGCCACGCCGAGGGGCAGACGGTCGAGCGCGAGGTAGAAGCTCAGGTTCATCGCGCCGAGCGCCAGCCCGAACAGCGCCACGAGCCGGAGCTGCGCCGGCGGGTAGGTGCGCGGGTCCGGCCGCCACAGCGCGACGAGCAGCACCGCGGCGATGACGAGCCGCACGAGTGTCGTGCCGCTCGGCCCGAGCTCGTCGAAGAGCGTGGTCGCCAGCGCCGCACCGAACTGCACCGAGCCGATGCCCGTGAGCACGAGCGCGACCGCGGGCGCGCGGTCGGTCGGGGAGGCGCGGACGGTGCTCACGGTCTCATGATCACAACTGCCCTTGACTTCGAGCGCGCTCCAACACCTACCGTCTCTCCCGTGGCCGAGCTCACGATCTCCGACGCGGCCCGGCAGGCCGGCGTCAGCGCGCACACGCTGCGCTACTACGAACGTGCGGGGCTCCTCGCGCCCGTGGAGCGGGCCGGAGCGGGCATCGCCGCTACGACGAGGCCGATCCGCGCGGCCGTGCTCGCCCAGATGGCCGAGGCGCAGGAGAGCCTCGACTTCAAGATCGCCTACTACAAGGAGAAGACCGCATGAAGACCCGCACCCTCGGACCCGACGGCGAACCCCTGATACCGTCTCGGCCTCGGCGGCATGGGCATGTCGGACTTCTACGGCGGCCGCGACGACGACGAGTCGCTGCGGACGCTCGACCGCGCGCGTGAGCTCGGGGTCGTCTTCTGGGACACCGCCGACATGTACGGCCCCCACACCAACGAGCGGCTCCTCGGCCGCGCGCTGCAGGGCCGCCGCGACGACATCTTCCTCGCCACGAAGTTCGGCATCCAGCGCGACCCCGACGACCCGGCCAAGCGCGGCATCAACGGCACGCCGGAGTACGTGCGCGCGGCCTGCGAGGCCTCGCTCGGGCGCCTGCAGACCGACCACATCGACCTCTACTACCAGCACCGCGTCGACGCGGACACGCCGATCGAGGAGACCGTCGGCGCCATGGCCGAGCTCGTCGCCGCAGGGAAGGTCTCACACCTCGGCCTCAGCGAGGCGAGCGCCGACACCATCCGCCGCGCGCACGCCGTCCACCCGATCACCGCGGTGCAGTCGGAGTACTCGCTGTGGTCGCGCGACATCGAGGACGACGTCGCGCCCGCGCTGCGCGAGCTCGGCATCGCCCTGGTGGCGTACTCGCCGCTGGGCCGCGGCTTCCTCAGCGGCGAGATCCGCTCGCTCGACGACCTCGAGGAGGGCGACTACCGCCGCTTCGCCCCGCGCTTCGCCGGGGAGAACTTCGCGAAGAACCTCGCCGTGGTCGACGCCGTCAAGGCGCTCGCCGACGAGAAGCAGGTGACCCCCTCGCAGCTCGCGCTCGCGTGGGTGCTCGCCCAAGGCGAGCACGTCGTCCCGATCCCGGGCACCAAGCGCGTGACCTACCTCGAGCAGAACGCGGCGGCGGCCGACGTCGAGCTCTCGGCCGAGGAGCTGGAGCGCATCGGCAAGGCGCTCCCGGAGCCGGCGGGCGACCGCTACGACCCGAGCGGGATGGCGACGATCAACGGCTGACCGCATGCGACACGGGGCGTCCCCGGCCGAAATCTACCAGCGACCCGCTCGTCCTGGCAGGATTCCGCGGATGCCCCCCGCGCGCCCCGACCTGCCCCCCGACATCGCCGCGTGCCTCTTCGACATGGACGGTGTGCTGACCCGGACGGCCACCGTGCACGCGAAGGCGTGGGCGGAGGCGTTCGACGCGCTTCTGCGCCGGCGCGCGCAGGACGGCGGCCCCGCCTTCGTGGCCTTCGACCCGAAGGCGGACTACACCGCCCACGTCGACGGCAAGCCGCGGGAGGACGGCGTCCGCGACTTCCTCGCCTCGCGGGACATCACGCTGCCGGACGGCACCGCCGACGACCCGCCGACGGCCGAGACCGTCCGCGGCGTGGGCAACGCGAAGAACGCGAAGCTGCTCGAGGTGCTCGAGCGCGACGGCGTCGAGGTCTTCGACGGGTCGATCGCGTTCGTGCACGCGGCGCGCGACGCGGGGCTGCGGGCCGCGGTGGTCTCCTCGAGCGCGAACACGGTCGCGGCGCTCACGAGCGCCGGGATCCTCGACCTCTTCGAGGAGCGCGTGGACGGCACGACGATCGCCTCCGAGCACTTGAAGGGCAAACCGGCGCCCGACACGTTCGAGCTCGCGGCCCGCCGCATGGAGCTCGAGCCCAGCGCGTGCGCAGTCTTCGAGGACGCGCTGGCCGGCGTGCAGGCGGGGCGCGCGGGGCGCTTCGGGTGGGTGGTCGGCGTCGATCGCGCCGGCCAGCGCGACGAGCTCCTGGCCCACGGCGCCGACGTCGTCGTCGACGACCTCGCGGAGCTTCTGCGATGAGCGCGCCCGACGCACCCTGGCCCGTCGAGCCGTGGGCGGTCCGCGAGCTCGAGCTCGACCTCGACCAGCTCGCCCGCACCGAGTCGGTCTTCGCGCTCTCCAACGGCCACCTCGGGCTGCGCGGCAACCTCGACGAGGGCGAGCCGCGCGGCATCAGCGGGACCTACGTCAACGGGTTCTTCGAGTCCTATCAGCTGGAGTACGGCGAGTCCGGCTACGGCTTCGCGGAGGACGGCCAGGCGATCGTCAACGTCCAGGACGGCAAGGTCATCCACCTCATGCTCGGCGACGAGCCGGTGGACATGCTCCGCGGGACGGTGCTGCACCACGAGCGGGTACTCGACTTCCGCACGGGGACGCTCGACCGCGAGGTGCACTGGCGCTCGACCTACGGGCGGGAGGTGAAGATCCGCACACGGCGGCTGGTCTCCTTCACCCACCGCGCGACCGCCGCGATCTCCTACGAGATCGAGGCCGTCGGGGAGCCGGTCCGCGTCGCCCTGCAGTCCAACCTCGTGGCCAACCTGCCGGCCGAGGAGGGGGCGAAGGACCCGCGCAAGGGCAAGGATCTCGGCGCGGTGCTGGCCGGCCGCCTCGCCCGCGGCTACGAGCTGCGCGCGGTGCTCGCGCACACGACGCGCAACAGCCAGCTGACCTGCGCGGCCGGAATCGAGCACGTCATCGAGAAGGCCGCCAGCGAGCTGCAGACCGCCGTGTACGTCGAGGACGACCTCGCGCGCGTGACGATCTCCTGCAAGCTCGTCCCAGGCCGGCCGATGCGCTTCGTGAAGTTCATGGCCTACCACTGGAGCTCGCGGCAGTCGCCGGAGTTCCTGCGCGATCAGGTCACCGCGAGCCTCGCCAGCGCCGTCGCCGAGGGCTGGGAGGGGCTCCTGCACGACCAGCGCACCTTCCTCGACGACTTCTGGGAGAAGGCCGACGTGACGCTGGAGGGCGACCCCGCGGTGCAGCAGGCGCTGCGCTTCTCGCTCTTCCACCTGCTCCAGGCGGGCGCGCGCATCGAGGGCCGCGCGCTGGCGGCCAAGGGGCTCACCGGGCCCGGCTACGACGGGCACGCCTTCTGGGACACGGAGACCTTCGTCCTGCCGTTCCTGACCTACGTCATGCCCGAGGTCGTGCGCCACGCGCTCACCTGGCGGCACTCGATCCTCGATCTCGCCAAGGAGCGGGCCAAGCTCCTGGGGCTCGGCGGCGCGACGATGCCGTGGCGGACGATCCACGGCGAGGAGTGCTCGGGCTACTGGCCGGCGGGGTCGGCCGCGCTGCACATCAACGGCGACGTGGCCGATGCCGTGCGCCGCTACGTCGACGCCACCGGCGACGAAGAGTTCGCGGAGAACGAAGGCGGCGAGCTGCTCGTCGAGAGCGCGCGGCTGTGGATGAGCGCCGGCTGCTTCGACCACGCCGGGAGCTTCCGCATCGACGGCGTCACCGGGCCCGACGAGTACTCCTCCCTGGTCGACAACAACGTCTTCACGAACCTCGGCGCGCGGGCCAACCTCGCCGTGGCCGCCGACACCACCGGCCGGCTGCGCGGGCTGGCCGAGCGCATGGGGGTCTCCGACGAGGAGCGGGAGCAGTGGCGCGACGCGGCCGCGTCGATGTACGTCCCCTACGACGAGCGGCTCGGGGTGCACCCGCAGGATCAGGACTTCCTGCTGCACGACCCGTGGGACTTCGCCGGCTGCCCGGCGGAGAAGTACCCCCTGCTGCTGCACTTCCCGTACTTCCAGCTCTACCGGCGCCAGGTCATCAAGCAGGCCGACCTCGTGCTCGCGCTGCACCTCTACGGGGACGAGTTCAGCGCGGAGGAGGCCCGCCGCGACTTCGACTACTACGAGGCGCTGACCGTGCGCGACTCGTCGCTGTCGGCGTGCACGCAGGCGATCATGGCCGCCGAGGTCGGCCACCTCGACCTCTCCTACGACTACCTGCGCGAGGCGGCCTTCGTCGACCTCCACAACCTGCACCGCAACACCGGGGACGGGCTGCACATCGCGTCGCTGGCGGGCGCGGTGCTCGCGGTGACCAACGGCTTCGGCGGGATGCGCGACTCGGGCGGGCAGCTGCGCTTCCGCCCGCGCCTGCCGCGCGACGTGCCCTCCGTCTCCTTCGCGGTGACGGTGCGGGGCGGCCGGCTGCGCGTCCACATCGACCAGGAACGCGCCCGCTACGAGCTCGAGACGGGCAAGGCGCTCTCGTTCGAGCACTGGGGCGAGGAGGTCCGGGTGACCGTCGGGGAGGCGGTCGAGCGGCCGACGCCGCCGGTGGAGGAGCTCCCGAGGCCGGCGCAGCCCGCAGGCCGCGAGCCGGCGCGCCGCGATGGCTAGGGTCTGATCATGCCTCTCGTTCCCATGGTCGTCGAGCGCTCCGCCCGCGGTGAGCGCGAGTTCGACATCTTCTCGCGGCTGCTCAACGAGCGGATCATCTTCCTCGGCCAGCCGGTGGACGACCAGATCGCGAACCTCGTCGTCGCGCAGTTGCTGCACCTCGAGAGCTCCGACCCCGAGAAGGACATCTCGCTCTACATCAACACGCCCGGCGGCTCGATCTACTCCGGCCTGGCGGTGTACGACACGATGAACTTCATCAAGCCCGACGTCGCGACGATCTGCTGCGGGATCGCGATGAGCATGGGCTCGCTGCTGCTGGCCGGAGGCGCGCCGGGCAAGCGCATGGCGCTGCCGAACTCGCGCATCCTGATCCACCAGCCCTCCGCGGGCTTCGACGGGCAGTCCAGCGACATCGAGATCCACGCCCGGGAGATCCTCAAGACGCGCGCGCGGGTCGACGAGATCTACGCCAAGCACACCGGCAAGCCCGTCGAGGAGGTCCACCGCGACATGGAGCGCGACCGCTTCTTCAAGTCCGAGGACGCCAAGGAGTACGGGCTCATCGACCGGGTGCTCTACAGCCACTGATCGCGGCCAGGCGGATCTCCGGGGGCTTGGCAGTTCGTGACCCGACCCGTGGGTCATCAGCTGCCAAGCCCCCGAGCCTTGGGGTCCCTCAGATGCCGTAGAGCGCGCGGTACTTCGCGTCGAGCTGGGCCAGCAGCGGCGCCGGGTCCAGGCCGCCGCCCGTCGCCCGCTCGAGGAGCTGCGCCGGCTCGACCGTGCGACCGTGGCGGTGCACGTGCTCGCGCAGCCAGTCGCGGATCGCGCCGTACTCGCCGGCGGCGATCTGGTCGTCGACGGTCGCGACGTCGCGCCGCAGCGCGGCCCACAGCTGCGCCGCGGCGACGTTGCCGATGGCGTAGGTCGGGAAGTAGCCGAGCTCCCCGAAGGACCAGTGGATGTCCTGCAGGCAGCCGCGGGCGTCGTCGGGCACCTCGAGGCCGAGGAGGTCCTTCATCCCCGCGTTCCAGGCCTCGGGCAGATCGGCGACGGCCAGGGCGCCCTCGACGAGCGCGACCTCAAGCTCGAAGCGCAGGATGACGTGGAGCGAGTAGGTGACCTCGTCGGCGTCGACGCGGATGAGCCCCGGCGCGACGGCGTTGATCGCGCGCAGGAGGTCGTGGTCGGAGAGGTCGCCGACCCCCTCTGCGAACGTTGCGCGCAGGCGCGGGCCCCAGTGGCGCCAGAACGGCTCGGAGCGCCCGACGAGGTTCTCCCACAGCCGCGACTGCGACTCGTGGATGCCGAGCGAGACGCCGGTGCCGAGCGTCGTGCGCACGAGCGCCTGGTCGACCTGATGCTCGTAGAGGCCGTGGCCGACCTCGTGCATCACCGCGAAGAGCCCGTGGAGGTCGGCCTCCCCGTAGCGCGCGGTGACCCGGATGTCCTGCGGGGAGAGCGACTGCGCGAACGGGTGCACCGCGAGGTCCATCCGCCAGGACTCGTCGCCGAAGCCGAACGCGCGCGCGATCTCGAGCGCGAGCTCCTGCTGCGCCGCGATCGGGAACGGGCCCGGCAGGACGGGGGCGGGCTCCGCCGCCGCGATCGCGGCCGCCAGGGGCACGAGCCCCTCGCGCAGCTGCCCGAACACCTCCCGCACCCGGGCCGTCGTCAGGCCCGGCTCGAAGTTGTCCAGCAGCGTGTCGTAGGGGTGCTCGGCGCCCTCGAAGCAGTCGACGTAGCGACGGCGCAGCTCGACGTTCTTCTCGAGGAACGGCCGGAAGCGCGCGAAGTCGCTCGTGGCCCGCGCGTGCGCCCAGGGCTCCTGGGCGCGGGAGGAGGCGAGCTCCATCTCGGCGGCGAGCTCGGCCGGGACGCGCCGCGCCTTGTCGTGGTCGCGCCGCACGACGCGGACGATCGCCGCCTCCACCTCGCCCTCGGGCTGCGCGGCGTCCAGCAGCGCGCCGAGCTCCGGGGCGGTCTGGCGCTCGTGGGCGATGGTGGTGAGCGTCGCCATGACGTTCCCACGAGCCTCGGCCCCGCCCGGGGGCATCATCGTCTGTTGGTCCCACCCCAGCAGCGCGCCGGTCGCCCCCAGGTCGGTCAGCTCGCCGAGGCGGGCGTCCAGCTCAGGCGACAGCATGCTCGATGGCTCCCAATGTCTCGATCTCGATGCGCACGACGTCGCCGGAGGCGAGGAAGCGCCGCGGGCTCATCGACATGCCGACGCCGCTCGGGGTGCCGGTGAGGATCAGGTCGCCGGGCTCGAGGGTGATCGTCTCGGAGATGAACGCGACGAGCTCGGCGACGGAGAAGACGAGGTCCGACGTGCGCGCGTCCTGACGCGGCTCGCCGTTGACCCAGGTCTGCAGCCGCAGGTCCTCCGGCCTCCCGACCTCGTCCGCGGTGGTGATCCACGGTCCGTAGGGGCAGGCGGTGTCGAAGCCCTTGGCGCGCGTCCACTGCGGCTCGGCCTTCTGCAGGTCGCGCGCGGAGACGTCGTTGCACACGGTGAAGCCCGCGACCTGTCCGCCGCCGCCCATGACCACGCCGAGCTCGCCCTCGTAATCGAGGCGCTTGACGACCCCCGGGCAGACGATCGGGCCGCTCGGCCCGACCGCGCTCGACGGGAGCTTCATGAAGACGATCGGCCGCTCCGGGGGCTCCTTGCCCTGCTCCCGCGCGTGGGCGAGGTAGTTCAGGCCGATGCCGAAGATCGCGCGCGGGCGCGGCACGGGGGCCAGGAGCGTGACGTCACCGAGCGCGTGGACCGCGCCGGTCGCCGGCGAGCGGTCACCGCCGGCCAGGCGATCGAGGACCGTCGTGCCGTCGGCGAACGCGTGGACCTCCTCACCGCGGACCTCCCCGGCCTGCGCGTCGTGGCGGCCTTCGGTCAGGAACGTCGCGAGCTTCACCCGGCGGACGCTAGCGCAGCCAGCGCCGAGCGGACGGCCGCGTCGCGCCGCTCTGACTCCTCGTCCTCCCAGCGCCACTGCACCCCGCCGGTCACCGCGAAGTGGCGGTTGCCGTGCTCCTGGATCCGCTCGACGACGAGCTCGACGGCGACGACGTTCTCCGCGCCCGGCAGCGGCTCGGCGACCACGCGCGCCGTGCCCTCGGCCGTGAGCGCGACGTCGCCGGCAGCGAGGACGGCGAGGGCGACGCGCGGCGCCTCGCGCAGCCGGGCCAGCGACGCGCGGCGCGGCGCGAGCGCGAGCAGGACGCGGGCCGGCCCGGCGCGCAGCGCGGCGGACACGGGGATGACGTGCGGGGCTCCCGCGCCGGTGGCCAGGAAGGTCACGGTGCCTCCGGGCCAGTCGGGCAGCTCGACGTCGGGCATCGGTGCGCGACGCTAGCGCGGTGTGCGTCGCGCGCGAGGCGACCCGGCACGGCAGCGGCCGCGACGCGGAGCGCGGGGCGCCGGCGGCGCGGCGCACGGGGGGCGGCGACGCGGCGCACGTCCGTCGGCCGTGGCCCTCGTGACGTGCGGCGCACCGGGCCGGGCACGCTCGACGGCGCCGCGGACGAGCCGCGGTCGCGCCCTGGACGCCGCGCCTCAACGAGCCGCGGGTCGCGCCGTGGACGCCGCGCCTCAGGCCGCGCGCGGCGCCGAGCGCCCGGGGGTGCGCTCGCGGGCGGCGTGACGCTCGATGAAGCGGGCGAGCTCGAGCGGACGCTCGCGCTGGGGGTGGTGGCCCATGCCGTCCCAGACCTCGACGTGGGCCTGCGGGAGCGCGCGCTTCAAGGCCGCGATGTGGCCGCGCGGGATGAGCGCGTCGTGCTCGCCCCACAGCGCCGCGACCGGACCGTCGAAGGCGACCCGGCGCCGGGAGAACGCGCGCTCGGAGCGCCCGGCGGCGGCGATCGCCTGCACGGCGGCCGAGACGCCGGGGCCCGAGCGAAAGGCCGGAGTTCCGCAGTTCGTAGGTACATGGGCGGGTTTTGGACACGGTTTTCCCTGTAAATCGGTGGTTTCAGGGTCCGGGAAAGTCGAAACGCCG
>JBBQEV010000013.1:0-55118 GCA_038321325.1 Solirubrobacterales bacterium | reverse complement strand
CCGGCAGGCGAGCGCGAACGTACGCGCCACCCCGCGCGTGGTGCGGCGTGCTTCCTCGACGACGGTCGGGTCACCCTCGAGCAGCATGCGCCCTCCCGTGGGTCCCCGCGCCGCGACCCAGGTCCTCGCCGACCAGGCCCGCGGTGACCTCCGCGCCGAGCAGCACGCCCGGGATGCCCGCGCCGGGGTGCGTGCCGCCGCCCACGCGGTAGAGGCCGCGGACGTGGCGGTCGCGGTTCGGCGGCCGCAGGGCGGCCGACTGGTGCAGGGTCGGCTCCATCGCCCATGCGTTCCCGTCGAGGGCGCCGAGCTCGTCGCGGAAGTTCGCGGGGGTCATGCGGTGCTCGACGCGCACGCTCGCGCCGAGGCCGCGCAGGCCGAACGTCTGCTCGAGGTCGGCCACGAGCGCGTCGCGCAGCGCATCCGACTGCGTGGTCCAGTCGGTGCCCGAGCGCAAATTGGGCACGGGCAGCAGGAAGCAGAGCGAGTCGCCGCCGCCGGGGGCCATCGCGGCCTCCGTCCGGTTCGGCGCGTGGACGTAGGTCGAGAAGTTCGACGGCAGCCGCTTGGCGCCCGTGACGTCCTTGATGAACCTCCGGTAGCCGCTGCCGACCAGCAGCGTGTGGTGGCCGAGCTGCTCGAAGTGCTTGTCCGTCCCGAGATAGAGCAGGAACGCGGACATCGACGGCTTCAGCGGCCGGCGCGGCTTGGGCCGGCCGAGCATCTCGTGGACCCGCATCGCGTCGGCGTTCGTGACGACCGCGTCGGCCGCGAACCTCCGGCCACCGGCGGTCACGACGCCGGCGACCTTTCCGTGGGCGGTCTCGATCCGTTCCACGCCGTCGCCGCAGCGCACGTCGAGCGCGCGCGCCATCGCCTCGACGATCGCGTACACGCCGCCCTCGGCGTACCAGACGCCGTCGAGGAACTGGAGGTACACGAGCGCGCCGTAGATCGCCGGCACCCGGAACGGGTCGCCGCCGATGAACAGCGAGTGGAAGGAGAACGCCTCGCGGATCCGCGCGTCCTGGAAGTGGCGGGACGTCGCGTAGTGCAGCGGCAGCGTCGCCCCGAGCCGGACCATCTTCGGCGTGAACTTGGCCAGCTGCACGAGCGAGTCGAACTTCTGGCGCCCCGCGCCGAGGATGCCGTCGCGGTAGATCGGCGCCATCGCGTCCATGTAGCCCGGGAACGCCGCGGCGTCGCGCGGAGAGAACTTCGCGATCTCGGCCTGCATCGCCGTGCGGTCGCGGACGAAGTCGAGGTGGCGCTCGTCCCCGGCCCAGTGGATCCGGTAGAACGGATCGAGCTCACGGAGCGTCACCTCGGCACCGAAGTCCAGGCCGCCGGCGGCGAACACCTCCTCGAGCACCCAGGGCATCGTGATCAGCGACGGGCCGGTGTCCCACGTGAAGCCCGCGTCCTTGATCTGCGAGGCCCGGCCGCCGGGCGCCGCACGCTGCTCGACGACCGTGACGTCGTGGCCCATGCCCTGCAGGCGCAGCGCGGCGCCCAAGCCGCCGAGGCCGGCGCCGACGACGACGATCCGGCTCATGCGGCGAGATGCTCCTCGGACAAGTCGGCCGCGCGGGCGGCGCCCGCGGCCCACGTGGCGATCCGCAGCTGGCGAACGACCGCCTCGACCGCGGCCGAGGCCTTCCCCGCCTGCGCGGCGAGCAGCAAGGGACGCGCGAGCCCGACGGCGCGGGCGCCGAGCGCGAGGCACTTCGCGGCCTCGACGCCGTCGCGGACGCCGCCCGAGGCGATGACGGGGAGCCCGGGCGCCACGGCGACCGCAGCGCGCACGGCCACGACGGTCGGCACGCCCCAGTCGCCGAACGCGGCGGCGACCGCGGCGGCGCGCGGGTCGCGGCGGCCCTCGATCGTCGCCCAGTTCGTCCCGCCCGCGCCCGCGACGTCGACGGCGGCGACGCCCGCCTCGCGCAGCAGGATCACGTCGGCCGCGTCCATCCCGAAGCCGACCTCCTTGACGACGACGGGCAGCGGGGCGAGCGCGGCCACGGCCAGCGCGATCCGCTCCGCGACGCCGGCGAAGGCCGGGGTGCCCTCGGGCTGCACCGCCTCCTGCACCGGGTTGAGGTGGATGCTCAGCCCGTCGGCGTTGAGCAGCTCCACGAGCCGCGCCGCACCGTCGCCGCCGAGCTGCGCGGCGCCGAGGTTGGCCAGCAGGAGCGGCGGGCGGGCGGCGGAGCGGTAGGTGCGCAGGAGGTCCGGGTCCTCGAGCAGCCGGCGGCCCGACCCGAGCGTCAGCGCGACGCCGTGCTCGGCCGCCGCGCGGGCGAGGTCTGCGTTGAGGCGCTCGGCCTCGGCGGTCCCGCCCGTCATCGCCGAGACGAAGAGAGGCGCCTGCAGCCGGGCCCCGAGCAGCGTGGTCGCCAGGCCCACGTCGGCGAGGTCGCGCTCGGGCAGTGCGTGGTGGCGCAGCCGCAGGGCCTCCAGCCCGGTGCCGGTGCTTCCGACGACGCCCGGCTCCGCCGCGATGCGCAGGTGGTCGGCCTTGCGGTCCGGGTGGGGGGCGGGCTGGATCGTCATCGCAGGAGGGGTACGGAGGGTGACGCAAGAAAGACCCAGTCGGGTTTCTGCGAGCCTTCCTGTCATGGCCCGGGCGCGCTTCGACCTCATCATCGTCGGCATGGGCTCGGCGGGGATGACCGCGGCGGAGTTCGCGGCGACCCTGCCGATCAAGGTCTGCGCGATCGAGCGCGACCGGGTCGGCGGCGACTGCCTGTGGACGGGCTGCGTGCCCTCCAAGGCGCTCCTGGCCAGCGCCAAGGCCGCGCACACCATGCGCCACGCCGACCGCTACGGGCTCACCGCCGTGGAGCCGGCCGTCGATCGCGCGCGGGTGTGGGAGCGCGTGCGGGCCGTGCAGGAGCAGATCGCGGCGACCACCGACGCCCCCGAGCAGTTCACCGCGCAGGGCCTCGAGCTGCGCTTCGGCGAGGCGACGCTCACCTCGGCCACCACGGTGAGCGTCGGGGGCGAGGAGCTCGAGGCCAAGCACATCCTCTTGTGCACCGGCGGGCGCCCCGCCGTGCCGCCGATCCCCGGGCTCGAGGCGGCGGGCTACCTCACGAGCGAGACCCTGTTCACGCTCACCGACCCGCCGGCGAGCGTCGTGGTGATCGGCGGCGGGCCGATCGCCATCGAGCTCTCGCAGGCCTTCGCGCGCCTGGGCATGGCGGTCACCGTCCTCCAGAACCAGCCGGGGATCCTGCCGCGCGAGGACCCCGAGCTCGTCGCGCTGCTCACCGCGCGCCTGCGCGCGGAGGGCGTCGAGGTGCAGCTCGGCGCGCGCGCCGACCGCGTCGAGGTGGAGGCGGACGGGACGAAGGTGGTCCACGCGGGCGACGGCTCCTTCCGCGCCGAGGCGATCCTCGTCGCCGCCGGGCGTACCCCGAGCCTCGACGGGCTAGGGCTCGAGACGCTCGGGGTCGACGTGGCCCGCGCGGGGGTGACGGTCGACGACGGCCAGCGGACCTCCGTCAGGTCCGTCTGGGCGGCCGGCGACGTGACCGGGGGCTACCTCTTCACGCACGCGGCCGGCTTCGAGGCCGCCCGCGCCGTGCGCAACATGCTCTTCCCCGGCACGGCGGACGACGAGGTCCTCGTGCCGTGGGCGACGTTCACCGACCCCGAGCTCGCCCACGCGGGCCTCACCCCGGCCGAGGCGGCGGAGCGCTTCGGCGCCGACGACGTCGAGGTCCACCGCCACGACCTGCACGACTCCGACCGCGCGCGGGCCGAGGGCGCGGGCGACGGCCAGATCGTGGTCGTGACCCACAAGGGCCGCATCGTCGGCGGCCACGCGCTCGCCCCCGCGGCGGGCGAGCTGATCCACGAGCTCGCCCTGGCGATCAAGGCCAAGCAGAAGCTCACCGACCTCTCCACGCTCGTCCACGTCTACCCGACCATCGCGCTCGGCATCCAGCAGCTCGCGGCGCAGGCGACCTACGCCGCGGCGCAGCGCTACCGCTTCCTGGTGCGGTCGAGCACCTAGCCCGAGGCGCCGCGGGCGTGGAGTCGCGCCGCAAAGGTTCTCGGCGCTCTAGGCATTCAGGTCGTCGAGACGCCTGAGCGCAGGGCCTCCGGCAGTCGACTGGCGGCTGGGCTCTGTGGGCGACTTGTTCGCGGTGTAGCGCGTTTTGCGCTACGGTCGGGTGATGGGGCGTTCGCTGCACGTCCGGCTCGACGACGAGGCCGAGCGGGACCTACGTGTGTTGGAGAGCGGCGGGGTCTCGGCGTCGATCGCGGTCCGTGAGGCGCTACAGCTCGCCGCGCGCCAGCGCCGCTCGCGAGCCGTGCTCGCGCAGGTGGCGGCGGAGCTGGCCGCCGACCCCGAGGACCGCGCGGAGATGGCCGAGGTCGGTGCGCTGATGGACGAGCTCGCTTCCCGATGAGCTGCTGGGCCTGAGCACCGTGCTGGTGGCCCCAACCTCCACGCGGGCGCGGCCGGCGCCCTGGCGCCCGATCATCCAGATCGCCGGCACCCAGACCCGGGTGCTGACCGAGCAGACACGAGCGATCGACGCCGCCCTAATCAGCGAGCGCACCGCGGGACGCCTAGACGCCCACGAGCTGCGCGATGTCGACGAGGCGCTCCTGCTCATCCTCGGCCTCTGAGGAGGCCGCTCACGGCCCGTTCCGGACCGGAGGAAACGCCCCGAAGGAAGAGCGCTCCGTGGCTTCGCGTAACGCAAAATCACGACACAGACTTTATTCCAGTCCTGGTTTGGTCACCGAAGGCGACCCGCGCGTAACGCGCCGCGTAACGCGAAAAGACGCCGGCGGCGGCGCGGCCTTCAGCGGCTCCGCGCCGAACACGTGCGCGTAGAAGTCGCCGGTCGCGGGCAGATCCTTCGCGTTGATGCTGACGTGGTCGAGGTGGCTCACGGCCTCCACGTCGCGCAGCATTCCAGGCCCAGAACCCCACCGAGGAGAGCGCATGCCGGAGATCGTGGTTGTCGCATCGCTGAAGGCCCGTCCGGGCAAGGAGGACGAGACCGCGGCGGCGCTCGGCACCCTGGTCGCCCCCACCCACGCCGAGGACGGCTGCATCCTCTACGCGCTCAACCAGGGCGTCGCGGACAGGACGCGCTTCGCGTTCGTCGAGCGCTGGGAGTCGCAGGAGCAGCTCGAAGCCCACCTCGGCAGCGACCACATCGCCGCCGTGCTCGCCCGGGCCGACGAGCTCCTCTCCGAGCCGCCGGACATCGTCGTCTACGGCGCGCTGCCTCAGGGTGAGGAGCGCAAGGGCTCGCTGGCCGCGCACGCCTCCTAGTAGGACGTCGTCGACCTCCGGGTCCGCGCCACGTCGGCGCGCACGAGCAGCAGCCCGAGCAGGCCCATGGCCGCGAGCAGCGCGATCGCCACGATCGACTGGGTCGAGTCGAAGGCGCCGAGCGAGCCGCCGAGCGCGACGTAGGCGTACGCGCGCGGGGTGATCCCGATCACCGTCGCGGCGCCGAAGGCGACGGCGCCCACGCGCGTCAGCCCGAAGACGTAGTTGGACAGGTCGCGCGGGACGCCGGGGAAGATCCGCGCGTAGAGCACGGCGACGAAGCCGCGCTCCTCGACCGCGCGCTGCACCCGTGCGAGCCGCTCGCCGGCCAGCGCCGCGACGGCCGCGCCCGCGACCGTCCGCGCGAGCGCGAAGGCGAGCAGCGCGCCGAGCGAGCCGCCGAGCACGCTGAGCGCGGTGCCCTCGGCGACGCCGAACACGAGTCCGCCGGCGGCGGCCATGAGCGGGAACGGGAAGAACGCGCAGGTCAGGACGATGACGAGCGCGACGAACAGCACGGGCGCCCAGGCGCCCGCTCCGTCCACGGTCGCGCGCACGTCGGCGGCCGAGCGCCCGAGGACCGCGACGGCCAGTCCGAAGGCGAGCGCCGCGACGGCCGCGAGACCGGCGAGGCGGACGAGCGCCGCACGGCGCTCCGCGCTCACGGCCGGCGCCGTCCGTTCGCGACCCGCACCAGAGGAACTCTGGCGGTCACCTACCCCGCGACCGGTGCCGGCGCCTCGGGCACCTCGGGACCCGGCCGGTGGGCGGGCAGCAGCTCCATGAGCTTCACGTTCTCCAGCGGGTCCAGGACGGAGTGCTGCGCGCAGGCCGGCACCGTGCGCCCGTCCTCCGGATGGGCCATCGCGTAGGAGCAGGAGCGCAGGCGCTCGATGGTGGCCTGGACCTCCGGGTCGGCGTGCGTGGTCTCGCCGCGCTCCATCGCCTCCCACGCCGGGCGCACCGTCCGCGCGTCCATGAACGCGTGCATGACGTAGGTCATCGCGCGCGGCGGCGTGGCGCGCAGCGCCCGGACGCCGCCGGCGCGCCGGACCACCCGCGCGCCGAAGCCCGCCAGCCGGGGCAGCGTCCGCGGCTCGGCCGCCAGCGCGCGCACCACCCGCGCCGCGGTGACCGCCTTCGGCGCCACGAAGTCCATCCCGCCGAACGCGGCGACGAAGGAGTCCAGCCAGCGCAGGTCGCGCTCGTCGCCCTGGTCGATCAGCGGCACGTAGCGGTCGCCGACGTAGAAGCCGTACGCCGTGCGGTTGCAGCGCTTGTCCCCGATCTGGAGCGCCTCGTCGTGCAGCTCCCCGCCCGCGCCCTCGGTGACGCGCGCCCAGACCGCGTCGGTGGAGAAGTCGCGGTAGGCGTCCTTCCAGCGCGCCTGGTTGCCGACGAAGGCGGCGGGCTGGAAGGAGAACATGCGAAAGCCGTAGTCGCGGCACTCGCGCAGCACCTCGGGGATCTGGTCGATGTTCCGCGGCGTGATGGTCATGTTGTGCGCGAGGAAGCTCGTGACGCCGTGCTCCGCCTCCAGCCGCGCGAACATCGCGCAGAACGCCTGGCGGTACGGGTGCAACTGCTCCTCGCGCTCGGCGCGCTTGATGCCGGTGCGCCCGAACATCATCGAGTCGAAGTGGCCCGCGAAGGAGAGGTGGTCGAAGCGCGGCCGGCCCGTCTCGGGGTCGAGCGCGAGCGCCTCCAAGTAGGCGTAGTCGAAGTCGCCGTGGGTCATCGACATCGGCTTGCGGCCGTGCGCGATCATCGCCTGGAGCGCCGCGGCGTGGTCGTCGGGCGCCAGCAGCGTCACCTCGCCGCCGATGAGCTGCGCGTTCTGCCCCGGCCCGCGGACGCCGCGCAGGAAGGCCATCTGCTTGTCGATCTCTGCGCGCGTGTGCTCGCCGTCGGTGCGCACGCGCTGCGCCTCCTTGGCGTGGTAGCACGGGGTGCAGGCGAGGTTGCACCGCGGGAAGACGCCGTGTGTGCCCTCGCACCCGACCGTGCGCCGGCCGAGCATCTGGCTGCGCGTCTTGACGTGCGCGGGGAGCTCCTCCCACCGCCGCGCCAGCGCCGCGGTGAGGTCCGGGTGCTCTGGGCGGGTCAGCACTTCCAGGGCGCGCAGGCGGTCCAGCATCCGACGAGCGTAGTCCGTCGGGAGAGCGGCCGGGAGGGTGCGCGAGCCGTCGCCGGCGGCCGCGTTCGTGAACGGGCTCGCCAGGTGAGCCGAGATACGAACGCGGCGGTGCCCGACGCGCCGGCGGCCCGCCGAACCCTCAGCGCACCCGCCGGTACAGCCGCGCCAGCCGCGCCGGGGAGACCCCCGCGAGGTAGAGCCAGCGGATCACGAACCAGGCGAAGACCGTGCGCGGGACGCCCATCGCGCGCCAGCGGCGCGCCGACGTCGTCGCCGGGCCCGGGAGGCAGGCGGTGGGCGTCGCGCGCTCCAGGCGGCGGACGAAGTCGTAGTCGTCCATGATCGGCAGCTCGCGGTAGCCGCCGAGCTCGGTGAACAGCGCGGGCTCGCACCAGAGCGTCGAGTCGCCGTAGTAGAGGCCGAAGCGGCGCTGCACGGCGTAGACGGCGCCGAGGCAGCGCGAGAAGCGGTCGCCGCCGTCGAAGCGCAGGGCGAAGTTCCCGCCGCGGGCGCTCGCCTGCACGAGCCGCGCGTGCGCGTCGGGCGGCAGCCGGGAGTCGGCGTGGAGGAAGACGAGCCGGTCGCCGGTGGCGAGCGCGGCGGCGGCGTTGAGCTGCGCGGCGCGGCCGCCGTGGACGTCGAGCACGAGCGGCTGCGCGCGGTGGACGCGCGCGCGCTCGAGCGTCCCGTCGGCCGATCCCCCGTCGGCGACGATCAGCTCCCAGCGGCCGGGGAGCGCGCGCAGGTGGTCGAGGAGCGCGTCGATCTGCCCCGCCTCGTCGCGCGTGGGGACGCAGACCGAGACGAGCGGGAACGGGTCCTGCATCAGCGCTCCAATATGGAGCCCTGATGCAGGACCCCCCGGGGGAAGACCCCCGACGGCGCGCCTAGATCGCGCAGTGGAACGCCTCGGGCAGCGTCCCGTCGGCCTGGCGCAGAACGAGGAAGCGCTCGACGATCCGGCGCTTGGCCTCCGCGAGCGAGACCTCGCCCTCGGCGACCACGAAGTCCGGCGCGGCGTCGCGGTCGCCGCCCACCGGATGCCAGTGAGCGCCGTCGGCGGTGATCGTGAGCTCGGGGACCATGAGCGCCTCGGAGACCGCCACGCCGCTCTCGGCGCCCTCGGCGAAGCCACGCGCGACGAGCGGGCGGACGTTGAAGTCGTCGCCGGCGATGCCGATGCCCGCGAGCACCTCGCGCAGCCGCGGGACGTCGGCGCGGTTCTCCGGCGTCTCGGTCATCGCGACGCGCAGCGGCAGCCCGAGGTCGTGCGCGAGCCGCAGCCCCTCCATCGCCTTCGCCCACGAGCCGGCGCCGCGCCAGGCGTCGTGCAGCGCGGCGGTCGAGCCGTCGACCGACGACTGGATCGTCAGCCCCGGCAGGCCCGCCAGGCGCTCGAGGTCCGCGCGGCGGCGGCCGGCGGTGAACAGCATCGCGTTCGTGAGCACGACGGTCGTCATGCGGGCCGCGGCCTCCTCGCACATCGTCACGATGTCCGGGTGGATGAACGGCTCGCCGCCGGTGAGGTAGAGCTCGGTGAAGCCCTCCGCCTCGGCCTCGTCGAGCAGCGCACGAAAGCGCGCGAGCGTGAGCTGGCGCCGGCGGGCGGTCGGTGAGCTCGCGACGACGCAGTAGTCGCAGGCCAGGTTGCAGTGGAAGTTCGTGTAGACCCACAGCCGCGGCGGAAACAGCGGCGTGCCGAACAGGCCGACGACCGGCCGCCCGTCGTCGGGCACCTCGGGCGCATCCGCCCAGCCCGCGCCCGCGGCCTGGTCGAAGCCGCTCGGCATCGCCTCGCGGTAGACGTGGAAGCGCCCGCGTGCGCGCTCCGGCGGCGGCACGACCTCCAGGCACGTCGTCCACCAGCCCGTCTCGACCGTCTCCACGAAGGGCTCGGGCAGCCCGGCGGCCCGCATCGACGCCGCCTGCGCGCGCCAGTCGTAGGCGACCCGGACGAGCTCCGCCGTGCACGCGCCGCCCTCGAGGTCGAGCACCGCGTAGCGCACCTCGGTGGTCCCGTCGTTCTCCGGCCGCCCGGCCGCGCCGACGTTGACGACGAGCGTGCCGCCGATCTGCCGCTGCCAGGCGATCCCCGTGTGGGTGCACAGGAGGACGTCCGCGCCCGAGGCCTCCGCGCGGATGTGGGCGTCGTCGGCGTCCAGCGATTCCCAGAAGAAGTCGTTGACCGCCAGCGGCGAGCCGTGCACGAGGTGCACGTCGCAGCCGCCCAGCTCGAGGCGCCGCTCGCCCGGCAGCTCGGCCATCCAGGCGGCGAAGTCGCGGGCGGTCGCGGCCAGCGTGTGGTCGTACATCACCTGGGCGAAGTGGTTGTCGCGCTCGGAGGTGTAGCCGCAGCCGCAATCGGTGTCGCCACGCCCGATCGCGATGTCGTAGTTGCCCGCGATGCACTCCACGCCGTCCAGCAGGGGCCAGACCGCGTCGCACTCGGCGCCGAACCCGCCGAGGTCGCCGAGGCAGAAGAGCCGCTCGCAGCCGCGCTCGCGAGCGTCGGCGAGCACGGCCCGCAGGGCGTGCGGGTTGGCGTAGACGCCTCCGAAGGCGGCGATCCGGGTCACTTGGCGCAGTGTGGCAACTCGCGCGGTTAGGGTTCGCAGGCGTGCGCATCGCGATCCTCGGCGCGGGACCCGTCGGCCTCGAGGCTGCCTTGGCCGGCGTGGCGCGCGGTGACGACGTTACCGTCTTCGAGGCCGCCGATCAGGTCGGCGGCAACGTGCGCTCCTGGGCGCACGTTAAGACCTTCACCCCGTGGGACATGCTCTCCTCCCCGCGTGTCCGCGCGGTGCTCGGGGAGGCCGCGCCGGAGGGCGACGCGCTGCCGACCGGCGGCGAGATCGTGGCGCGGGTGCTCGAGCCCGTGGCCCGCGCGCTCGCGGGCCGCGTCCGGACCGCCACGCGGGTGGTCGCGGTCGCCCGTGAGGGGCTGCTCAAGCACGAGGAGATCGGTTCCGACGCGCGCGCCGCACGCCCGTTCCGGCTGCTGCTCGCACACGCCGACGGCTCGGAGTCGTTCGCCCGCGCCGACGCGGTCATCGACGCCACGGGCACCTACGGCCATCCGAACCGCCTGGGCGACGGCGGCATCGACGCGCTTGGTGAGCGCGCCTTCGAGCCGCGAATAACGCGGCAGCTCACGCCCGTCGACCCCGCGTGGGCGGGCCGCACGCTGCTGCTGACCGGTGCGGGCGCCTCGGCGCAGACCGCCGCCCGCGACCTGGCCGCCTTCGCCCGCGACGCGCCCGGGACGAAGGTCCTCTGGGCCGTGCGGGCGCACAGCCCGGACTGGGGTGCGATCCCCGACGACGTGCTCCCGGCCCGCGCGGCGCTCAACGCGGGCTCGCGGGCGCTCCAGCACGGCGCGAGCGACGCCGTGCGGGTCATTCCCGGCGTCGTCACCGAGGCGCTGCGCGCGGCCGACGGCCGCATCGCGGTGACCCTGCGCAACGGCGCCGCGGAGGACGTGGTGGTCGACCACGTCGTGGCGCTCAACGGCGGCGTCGGTGACGCGTCGATCTACCGCCAGCTCCAGGTCCACGAGTGCTACGCGACGCTCGGCCCGATCCGCCTGGCCGCGACGCTCCTGGCCTCCGCGGGCGCGGACTGCCTGACGGTCGGTCCCTCCGGGCCGGACGTGCTGCTCAACCCCGAGCCGAACTTCTTCATCCTCGGCGCCAAGTCCTACGGGCGCAACTCGCAGTTCCTCCTGCGCACGGGCTGGCAGCAGGTCGACGACGTCTTCGCCACCCACCTCTGATCACGAGCAGTCGGCTCGCCAAGCCGGCGAGGGTCAGCCCCGGCGCATCAGCCGGCCGACGGCGACCATGAGTTCGTCCGTGCGGTCGGCCTTCAGCTCCTCCGGGCCGCCGATCACGCAGTGGTGGGCGTGGTCGTCGAGGAGCCCGAGGGCGACCTTGTCCAGCGCCGCCTGCACCGCGGAGATCTGGGTGAGGACGTCGACGCAGTAGCGGTCGTCCTCGACCATCCCGCGGACGCCCCGCACCTGGCCCTCGATGCGGTTGAGGCGCTTGAGCAGCTGGTCGCGGGAGGCCGTGTAGCCGCGGGGCGGAGGGGAGGCGTTCGAGCTCATGGGTTCCAGTGTATACACCCCCTGGGGGTATTGCTATCGTACATGGCATGGAACTGAGCTACACCGTCGCGGGCATGACCTGCGACAAGTGCACCGCCGCAGTCGAAACCGAGGTCGGCGCCGTCGCGGGCGTCGCCGCGGTCACCGCGGACTTCACCACCAAGCAGGTCGTCGTCGCCGGCGAGGCGCTCGACGACGTGGCCCTCCGTGCGGCCATCGACGAGGCCGGCTACGAGGCGGCGTGACCACGATGAGCCATCTCGACCTCCCGATCAGCGGCATGACCTGCGCCTCGTGCGCGACGCGCATCGAGAAGAAGCTCAACCGCATCGAGGGCGTCTCCGCGTCGGTCAACTACGCGACCGAGCGCGCCTCGGTGACCTACGAGTCGGACGTCGCGCCCGAGGCGCTCGTCTCCGCCGTCGAGGCCGCGGGCTACCGCGCCGCGCTCCCGCCGGCGCCGGGCGACCGCGCCGCCGAGGCGCCCGCGCCGGATCCGGCGCGCGCGCTGCGCGACCGCCTGGTCGTCAGCGCCGTCCTCGCGTTCCCGGTGCTCCTGCTCTCGATGATCCCGGCGCTCCAGTTCGACAACTGGCAGTGGCTGGCCTGGAACCTGTCGACCCCCGTGGTGCTCTGGGCGGGCTGGCCGTTCCACCGGGCCGCGTGGCAGACCGCGCGGCACCGGTCGGCGTCGATGGACACGCTGATCTCGATCGGCACGCTCTCCGCCTACATCGCGTCGGTCGTCGCGCTCTTCTTCGGCGGAGCCGGCGAGGTCGGGATGACGATGGGCTTCCACCTGATCCCCGACCGCAGCGCCGGCTTCAACGACGTGTACTTCGAGGTGGCGTCGGTCGTCACGACGTTCCTGCTCGCCGGGCGGTTCTTCGAGGCCCGCGCGAAGCGTCGCGCCGGTGCCGCGCTGGAGGCGCTGCTCGCCCTCGGCGCCAAGGACGTCGCGGTGCTCGACCCCGACGGCTCCGAGCGCCGGGTGCCCGTCGAGGCGCTCCGGGTCGGCGATCGCTTCGTCGTCCGCCCGGGCGAGAAGGTCGCCACCGACGGCGTCGTCGAGGAGGGCACCTCCGCGGTCGACCAGGCGCTGCTGACCGGCGAGTCGGTGCCGGTCGAGAAGGCGCCCGGCGACGCGGTCGTCGGCGCGACGGTGAACGTCGGCGGGCGCCTGGTCGTGCGCGCCACCCAGGTCGGCGCGGACACGGCGCTCAGCGTGATCGCCCGGATGGTCACCCGGGCGCAGACCGGCAAGGCCGAGGTCCAGCGCCTGGCCGACCGCATCTCGGCGGTCTTCGTCCCCGTCGTGCTCGTGGTCGCGCTCGCGACGCTCGTCTTCTGGCTCGCCCGAGGGGAGTCGACGGCGTTCGCCTTCACCGCCGCGGTCGCGGTGCTCATCATCGCCTGCCCCTGTGCGCTCGGCCTGGCCACCCCGACCGCGCTGCTCGTCGGGACGGGTCGCGGCGCGCAGCTCGGCCTGCTGATCAAGGGCCCCGAGGTGCTCGAGTCCACCCGGCGCGTCGACACCGTCGTGCTCGACAAGACGGGCACCGTGACCACCGGGCGCATGGCGCTGGTCGAGGTCGTGCCGGCGGAGGGCGAGGATCGCGACGAGGTGCTCCGCCTCGCGGGAGCGCTCGAGGACGCCTCCGAGCACCCGGTCGCGCGCGCGGTCGCCGCCGCGGCCCGCGGGGCCGGGGCGCTCGCGCCCGTCGAGGGCTTCGCGAACCGCGCCGGGCTCGGGGTCGAGGGCGTCCTCGACGGCCACGCGGTGGTCGTGGGCCGTCCGGCGCTACTCGAGGCGGAGTGGGCGATGGCGCTCCCGCCGCAGCTCGCCGACGCCAAGGCCGCCGCCGAGGAGCACGGCCGCACCGCGGTCGCGGTCGGCTGGGACGGCGCCGCGCGCGGGTTGCTCGTCGTCGCCGACACGCCGAAGCAGGGCTCCCCCGAGGCCATCCGGGCGCTGAAGGGCCTGGGCTTGAGGACCGTGATGCTCACCGGCGACAACGAGGCGACGGCGCGCGCGGTCGCCGCCGAGGTCGGCATCGACGAGGTCGTCGCCGAGGTGCTCCCCGCGGAGAAGGCCGAGGCGGTGAAGCGCCTCCAGGCCGAGGGGCGCGTCGTCGCCGTCGTCGGCGACGGGGTCAACGACGCGCCCGCGCTCGCCCAGGCCGACCTCGGCCTGGCGATCGGCACGGGCACCGACGTGGCGATCGAGGCCTCCGACCTGACGCTCATCAGCGGCGACCTGCGCAGCGCCGCGGACGCCATCCGCCTCGCGCGCCGCACGCTCGCGACGATCCGGACGAACCTCTTCTGGGCCTTCGCCTACAACATCGCGCTGATCCCGGCCGCGGCGGCCGGGTACCTCAACCCGCTGCTGTCGGGCGCCGCGATGGCCGCCAGCTCGCTGCTCGTCGTGTCCAACTCGCTGCGGCTGCGGGGCTTTAGATCCCACCGCGAGGGGACGTAGCGGCGGATCGGCGTCGGGCGCGGATCGTCGACGACCTACGATCGGAGCCGTGGTCGCCCGCTCCGTCCTGCTCTTCGCCCTGGCCGCCGTCGCCGAGATCGGCGGGGCCTACCTCGTGTGGATCGGGCTGCGCGACGGGCGTGGGGCGTGGGTCGTCGTCCTCGGCGGCGCCGCGCTGGTCGCCTACGGCGTCATCGCGAGCCTCCAGCCCTCCGACGAGTTCGGCCGCGTGCTCGCGGCCTACGGCGGCGTGTTCATCGCCGGTTCGCTGGCCTGGGGCGTCGCCTTCGACGGCTTCCGGCCGGACCGCTTCGACGTCGCCGGGGTGGCGCTCGCCCTCACCGGCGTCGCCGTGATCATGTACGCGCCGCGCTGAAGCGCTTCCTCGCGCTGCCGATGACGACCGCCGACCGACCGATGACCGAGGGCGAACGCTGGAGTCGCGAGCAGCTGCAGCTGCTGCTCGACGCGCGCTTCGGCCCGCGGGCGGTGGCGGGCTTCCTCGCCGCCTCCCAGCGCCGGGCGAACGCCGAGCGGGCCGCGCGGCCGCGGACCGCGCGGCGGATGCGCGCCTGGATGCTCGCAGGCGGCGCGGCCCACGCCGGGCTGGCGGTGGCGGGCGCGCCGGGCGCGCGCCACGGGCTGCCCGGGGCGCTGGGCTGGTCGGCCGCGACGTGGCTGATGCTCGACTGGCACATCGGGATGATCGAGACCGAGGACGGCCGCCCGCGCAATCTCGGCCCCGCGGACGCCGCGACGCTTGCGCGCGCCTGGATGGTCCCGCTGGCGGGTCGCGGCGCCTCTCCCGCGCTGTGCCTGGCCGCCTGGGCGACCGACGGGCTCGACGGCCGCCTGGCGCGCGCCACCGCGCCGACGCGAATCGGGCGCGACCTCGAGGGCCTCGTCGACTCCTGCTTCGCCGCCGCGGCGCTGCGCGGCGCGCGGCGCGCGGACACGATCGGTCCCTGGGTGGTCGCGGGCGAGCTCGCGCGCCTGGGCGGCGGCTTCGCCTGCGCCCTGTGGATCTACTTCGGCCACGCGGAGGCCCCCGACGCGCGGGTCACGCGCGCGGCGCGCCTCACGACGCCCGTGCGGGTCGCCGGGCTCGTCGCGGCGGGTGCGGGACACCGGCGCAGCGCCGCGGTCCTGGTGGGTGGCGGCTCCGCGTGGTCGCTGGCGGCGGTCGCCACGGCCCTCGCACGCCGCTGACGCGGCCGCACCCCCGCCTCGATCTCGCGTTCACATCCTGGTCACTTGACGGGCGATGAGAGGATGGTATTTTCGCCGCGTCAGAGCCGCGCGGGCTTGACTGCGCGCAAGCACCGTCCGCCGAACGCGGCACGCAGCAACCTGAGGGATGGCTCGCATGGCCAACGGCACCGTGAAGTGGTTCTCGGACGACAAGGGCTTCGGCTTCATCACGCCCGACGACGGCAACCGCGACCTGTTCGTGCACCACACGGGCATCGTCGCCGAGGGGTACCGCTCCCTCGGCGAGGGCGCCCGCGTCGTCTACGAGGAGGAGCAGGGTGACAAGGGCCCCAAGGCCGTCAACGTCGTCAAGGGATAGCCGCCGTCCCGGTGTCACATCCCGGTGTGAGGTCAGGGGCCCGAACCTCGCGTCGACGGGCTTCGCGCGCTAGCATGAGTGGCATGTCCGTTGCGGACCAACAGGACCGGCACGACCAGCTGACCTCCGCCGAGATCGACTTGAGCGACCTCGGCACGATCCCGGTCGCCGCGCTGGAGTCCGACCGCGCCGATCCGCGCCGCCAGGCCGAGCGTCGCGCCGCGCTCGAGGCGCTAGATGCGCTCGAGCGCGACGGCCGCCTGCTGATCAGCTAGCCACTCAGAGCGCCCGCCAGAGGCGCTGGTGCCCGCCGCGAGGCTTGCCGATCGTCGGCTGGAATCCGCGGCGCCGCCACATCAGGCTGGTCGGTTCGTCGAACGGGTCGAGCACCAGTGCGGCGACGCCACCGAGCTGCGCGATGCGCTGCGCGACGCCGAGCGCGCCCGTCAGGATCGCTCCGGGGGGAAGGCTCCCGGCCGGGTTACGGGCCGCCTGCGCGAGCAGGACGACCGGCAGCGGTCGCGGACCGGCCTGCAGTCGCACGAGCTCCTCGTCCTCGAGCCTCGCGGTCCCGACCGAGATCGCGAAGAAGCCGTGCAGCTGCTCGCTGCCGAGCCACGCGTATGTGCGCGCGGACCCGTGCTCGTGCAGGGCGGACTCGCGCAGCCAGCGGGCGCTCGCCTGCGCCGCGGCGCCGTCGCCGACATCGAAGTGCTCCACCATGCGTGTGAGCTCGACCGGGCAGTCCCGCGCCGGCGGCAGCGTGGCCAACGTCATGACAGGGCTGCTCAGCGCGGCCACCAGTTCCTCCGCCGGAACGCTCATGGCCGGTCCTTCGACGGGATCGGCTGCGGCGTGATGAAGTCGCCGAGTAGTGCGTACTCGTTGCGGCGCGTCACGCCGCCGCGCGCCCGGTGGTTTCGCACCGCGCGCTGGTTGACGCGCAGCAGGCCGTGCTCTTGGAGTTCGTCGAGGCCGCGCCGGAGCGTATCGGGGCTGATCGCGAACCATTCGTAGCCGCGCTCGGTCGGCAGGTCGAACCACGGCTTGTAGCGGGACATCGCCAACGCGATCAGCAGGACGGTCGTCCCGGCCAGGCTGAGCTTGTTGTGCCATCCTTTCGTGAAGTAGTCGAAGCGGAAGTAGAAGAAGCTGCTGGTCGGCTGGGTGTACTTCTTGCCGCTGCCCGATTCCTGAAGGCGATAGACGAGCAGGTCGCGGCCGCGACGCTCGGTGTCGACGAACTTCTGCTTGACGAGCCACGTCAGGTTGCGCGAGACGGTGCTGGCCGCGCCGGCGTTCTCGCGGTCGAGGGCGAGCGCCCAGCTCGTTCCCGACATGCGCGCGTCCCAGGGGTCAGCCTGCGCGACGCAGAGCAGCAGGAGGTAGAGCTGGAGCGCGAAGAGTCGTCGCTCTCGGACGAACAGATGGAGTGGTCCAGGAGCGCGGTCGCCCTTGAACTCCTGGCAGAATCCAACCCGGACGGAGACGCGGTTGCGGCGCTGGCTCTCGAGCAGCACCTCACGCAACGTCTCTGGCGTATAGGTCTCGTCGTCTGGCGTCGGCGGAGGCAGCTCAGTTTCGTTGATCATACGACGAATATACGCATCAGCGCGGCACGGCGAATGGGCTGCGAAACTGTTGACGATTGCGTTTCCAGCGGTAATGTAATAGACAGGCGCGCGGGCGCCTAGTGGATGCCCGAGAGAAGGCCCAAGGGAATTCCAGGCAAGGCCTAAGCCGGTTGGGTTGCCGGCCGCCGGACGGATCGTCGGCGTCGATCTCGTCACAACGCTCGATGACCTTTTCGCTTGCAGGCGCGGGTGCGGAACTCACGCACCTCGGGTGGCGGGGCGTGAGGGCGGCTGACCTCAGCGCTTTGGGCGCGGAGGGCGCCGAGGACGGTGACGCGCGCGCGGCAGCCGCGAAGCCTGCCCGCGAGCCTGGTGCCGGGTGCGGCATCGATCACACGGTGGTGCGACCCCCGTGCCGCCGTCAGTGGTCGGCGACCGTCGCGCCCTCGGGCACGAGCGGGCGGCCCTCGGCGTGCCAGCGCTCCAGGCCGCCGGCCATCGACCACGCGTCGAAGCCCGCTCCGCGGAACGCCTGGGCGGCCATCGCCGAGCGCGCGCCGAGGCGGCAGGAGAAGATGATCGTCGTGTCCTTGGGCAGGTCGTCGCTCTTGGCCGCGAGGCGCTCGAGCTCGATGTGCTCTGCCCCGTCGACGCGCCCGGCCTCCCACTCGTAGTCCTCGCGGACGTCGACGAGCATCGCCGTGCCGTCGGCGATCGCCTGCTGGGCCTGCTCGGGGGTGACCTCGATACCGGGCTCGGAGGGGAAGGCGGGGGTCATGTCATGAGGGTCGCAGCTCGTGGACGCGGCCGGGAGTTCTGCGGAATTCTCCGGGCGTCTCGTCGCACCTGACGTGCCCGGCCGGCTTGCGAAGGCGCCCAGCCTGAGCGGCGCCGGCCGGCCCCGTCAGCTTTTCGAGAGATCCGCGCGGCCAATCCACCCAGAACTACGGCCGCGTCCACTGGACGCCGTGGTCGTCGTGGGGCTCCAGCGCGATCCGGTCGTCGCAGGCGGCGAGCACGAGCTCCTCGTGGGTGGCGCAGAGGACGGTGGTGCCGTGCCGGCGCGCGACGCCGGCCAGCAGCGCGGCGACGGCGGCGGCGTTGGCCGCGTCGAGGCGGGAGGTGGGCTCGTCGACGAGCAGGAGCGCGGGCTCGGGCGCCAGCGCGCGGGCGAGCGCGACGCGCTGGCGCTCCCCGCCCGACAGCCGCGCCACGCGCTGGCGGGAGCGCTCGGCGAGCCCGAGCTCGGCGAGGCGCTCCTCGGCGACGGCGCCGGCCCGGGCCGCCTCCACGCCGCGGACGATCAGCGCCAGGGCGACGTTCTCGCGGGCGGAGAGGTGGTCGATCAGCCCGGTGGACTGCGAGACGATCGCGACCTGCGCGCGGCGCAGCGCGGCGAGCTCCGCGCGCGAGCGTCCCGTGATGGCCTCGGCGCCGATGAGCACCTCGCCCGCGTCCGGGCGCTCCAGGCCGGCCAGCAGGCGCAGGACCGTCGTCTTCCCCGAGCCCGAGCGGCCCCAGAGCGCCGTGAGGCGCCCGGGCTCCGCGCGCAGGTCGAGCGCCGTCAGGACGGGCCGGTCGGCGTAGCCCTTGGTGACCCCGCGCAGCTCGGCAGCGACGTCGCGAGGCCCGGCGGCGCCGCGTGGCCCGGCGGCGCCGCGTGGCCCGGCGGCGCCGCCGACAACGGGCGGCCCGGCGGTGAGGCCGGACCCGGGCCGCGTGGGAGTGGCGCCGGCAACCGGCGGCTGGGCGGCGAGATCGGCGGGGGAGGGCGTGGCGCGCGCCGCGGGGGTTCCCGGGGCCAAGGACGGGGCGGACCCCCCGGGCGCGGGGGTCGCCGCGCGGAGCTCGAGGCTCCCCGTGCCCGCCCGCGCGACGAGCCGCCGGCCGATCCCCGCCGCGTCGAGCAGCTCCTCGGGCAGCCGGACCCAGCCGCCGCGGCCGACGACGATCGCCTCCGCGCCGGCGTGTCCCTCCTCGGCGACGCGCCCGTCTCGCAGCCGCAGCGTGCGGTCGGCGATCCGGGCGGCGCGGGCGTCGTGGGTGACCAGCACGACGGTGGTCCCGTGGTCCCGCGCGAGCTCGGCGACGAGCCCGTGCACGGCGTCCGCGGCGGCGGCGTCGAGCTCGCCGCCGGGCTCGTCGGCCAGCAGCACCTCCGGCCGGTGGGCCAACGCGGCGCACAGCGCGACGCGCTGGCGCTCACCGCCGGACAGCGCCCCGGGGAGCGCATCCGCGCGGTCGGCGAGCCCCACGCGCTCGAGCAGGTCGAGCGCCCGGCGCCGTCGCGGCCGGCGCGGGACCCCGCGCAGCGCGAGCCCGAGCGCGACGGCCTCCGCGCATCCGAGCGCGGCGGGCAGCGCACGCTCGTGGTGCTGGTCCACAAGGCCCAGGTGCCGCGCGCGGAAGGCGGCCCGCGCGCCCGCGCCGAGCCGGCCGAGCTCGGCTCCGAGCACCAGCGCGCGCCCGGCCGACGGCGTCTCCAGCCCGGCGAGCACCCGCAGCAGCGTGCTCTTTCCCGAGCCCGAAGGGCCGAGCACGGCGACGATCTCGCCCGCGGTGACCCGCAGCGTGACGCCCTGGAGCGCCGCCGCGTCCCCCTCGGCGGTCCGGTGGACCCGGAACAGGTCGTGGACGTCGATCGCGGTCGCGCCCCCGGGCGTCACGGCACGGCTCCCGCCGGCCGGGCCGGGACGTCCTGGCCGAACGCGCGGCGCGTCGTGATCGCCGTCCCGAGCGCCACCGCCAGCGCGAGGCCGGCCGCTACGGCGAGCGACGCGCCCCACGGCACCACGGTGACCAGCGGCGGGACGGCCGCCGCGCCGGTCGCGGTCACGCCGACCGCCGCCACGACGAGGCCGAGCAGCCCGGCGCCGATCGCCAGCCCGCCGAGCAGCCCGAGCGCGGCGACCAGGGCCGCGCGCAGGCGGACGTCCGCGCGCAGCGTCGCGGGCGCGACGCCCAGGGCCTCGAGGTCGTAGAGCGCCGCGCCCTCGTCGCGCAGCGCCACCGCGCCGGCGAGCACCACCCCGACGGCGGCGGTGACCAGCGCCACGAGCGCCGCCAGGCCGAGCGTCAGGGCGAGCTCGCGGGTGAGGGGCTCGGCGCGCTGCGCCGCTTCGACGTCGCGCCGCGAGACGGCCCGCAGCGTGGCGAGGGGGCCTGCGTGGAGCGCGCCGAGCAGCCGCCGCTCCGGCGCCCCGGCGGCGACGCCCAGCCACAGCTCGTCCGGGCGCCCCGTCCCGGGCGCGTCGGCCGAGAGCGCCACGCGGACCGCCGACTCGTCGGCCACGAGGACCCCGTCCGCGTCCGCGCCGACGGTCGCGAAGCGCTTGACCGTCCCGACGACCCGGGCCCGCAGCGGCGTGCCGCGCACGCTGATCGGCAGGAGCCCGCCGGGCGCCGCGTTCCGGGCCGTCTCCGGATCGGTCAGGACGGGGATCGCGCGGCCGTCGGTCGGCTGGGCGGGGCGCAGGAAGGCCCGGTCGGCGGGCTCGAAGCGGAAGGCCGCGCGGGTGGTGCCGGCGCGGGTGACGGGGTCGGCGGCCGGCCCCCGGCCGACCCATCCGTTCACGTCGATGGGCTGCCCGTCCACGCTGAGCCCGCGCAGGGTCAGCCGCCCGGAGATCACCCCGCGCGAGGAGGGGTTCTCGGCCTCCTGGTGACCGTCGGTCGCGCGGAGCCCGGAGGGGAGCTGCAGCTCGAGCGCGACGAGCCGCCGGCCGGCCGCGCCGCGCGGCAGGACGGCCCGCAGCCGCCTGCGGGCGGGGCCCGCCGTGCCGAGCCGGACCGCGACGCCGGAGCCGTCGGCGTCGACGAGGTGCGCGACGAGGTCGACGCTGTTCTGGGTCACGTCGGCCGTCGCCGCGATGGTCCGCGCGCCCGCTCCGATCAGTCGCCCCCGGGCCCGCACCGCGCCCGCCGGCGCGAGGCGTCGCGCGAGCACCGCGCGGGAGGCGGATGCGTCCGCGTCGCGCCAGCCGCGCAGCGTCGGCAGCGCGGCGGCGGGAAGCCCGATCAGCGGCAGCTCGACCCGCCGCGCGCCGCGAGGCACCGTCACCGAGGTGCGCTTCACCGCCAGCACGGGGCCACCGCCCGCGAGCTCCCGCCAGCGTGCGGTGCCGGCGGCGACGAGCGGGGGGACGAACTGCGGGCCCTGGGTGATCGTCACGTCGAGCGGGACCGCGAACGCGGCCTGGTCGCGGACGCCGCGGTCCAGCGTCGCCGCGTAGGCGGCGGCGAAGCAGGCCAGCCCGGCGCTGACGGCGACGACGGCGATGGTGAGCGCGGGGCCGCCGGGCTCGCGCGCCAGGCCGAGCGCCGCCAGGCGCAGGCTCAGCGGGCCGCGGCGGGCCAGCGCCTCCAGCCCGCCGAGGCCGGGCGCGGCGAGCCGCCCGACGACGAGCCCGGCCGCCAGGCAGGCGAGCGGCGGGAGCAGGAGCGCGAGCGGGTCGTCGCCGCCCGGGGCCGCGCCGCCGCGCGAGAGGGCGAGCGCCACCGCACCGGCGGCGCCCAGGGCGAGCACGTCCCCGGCGCGGCCGGCGCCGGCCCGCCGCGGCGCGGCGCCGAGGGTCAGCAGCCCGGTCGCCACGACGAAGCACGCGGCCAGCCCGAGCGCCGCGCCCGGCGTCAGCAGGCTGTGGCCGAGCAGCGCGCGCACGTCGAGCCCCGCGCCGCGGGCGCGGGCCGCGGTGATTCCCAGCGCGAGCGCCGCGCCGCCGAGGCACCCGAGCCCCGCGGGCCACGCGCACTCCGCCAGGCTGAGCGCGCCGCGCTGCCACCGGCGCGCGCCCAGGCGCTCGAGGCGGCTGCGCTCCGCGGTGAGGTCGCGCCGCAGCGCGCCCGCGACGAGCAGCGTGAAGGCGGCCAGCAGCGCGGCGGCGCCGGCGCCGACGACGACGACGCGGCGCCGGGCCTCCCGCGCGCGCTCGCGAGCGGCCCCGAGCGCCTCGGTGGGCGCCTCGACCGTGAACCCGTCCTCCTGCGCGCGCAGCGTGGTGCCGGCGCGCTCGATGCGGCGGCGGAGGGCGTCGAGCTCCCAGCTCGGCACCGCGTCCGCGGCGAGCGGGGCGCTCCACCCGTGCGAGCGGAACACGGAGTCGAGCGCGGGCTGCGCCTCGAGCGCGGCAGGGTCGCCCGACGCGAGCAGCGCCTTGGGCCGCGCTTCGGCGATCTGGCCCGCGATCGGCGGGCGCGGCACGAAGCCGAGCGGCACCGTGGAGCGCAGCGTGCCCCGGCCGACGGTGACGAAGCGCGTGCGATCGCGCTCGAGAACGGCGGGCGCGCGCGGGCCGCCGAGCGCGAGCACCTCGCAGCGCTTCGCCGTGCAGCTCCGGGGCAGCCGGCCCGCGGCCAAGCGGACCCAGCGCCCCAGCGGCCGGATGGCCGCGAGCTGCACCACCGACCGCGGCCGGCCGGGGCGCGGCTGCTGCAGGACGGTGGCGAGCAGGAGCACGGAGCTCGTCTGGGCGCCGGGGGCGAGCGCGCGGAGCGTCGCGCGGCCCCGTGCCTCGACGCCCGGCGGCAGCCCGCCGTTCCACGTCACGCGGACGGTGCGCTCGGGCGCCGGGAGCGCGGCGACCAGCGCCCGCGCCGCGCGTTCGCCGGCGACGCCCCCGCCACCGGTCGCCGCTCCCAGCAGCCCGACGGCGACGCCGATCCCGGCGGCCGCGAGCGCCCACCGGCCGGGCGCGTGGCGCGCCCGCGCGGCGGCGAGCAGGAGCACGGCGCGCAGGCCCGCGAGCGCCCGCCTGAGCGCGCCGGCGCCTCGCGGGTGGCTCAAGAGCCGCGCGGCCCGGACGGGGGCCGGCGGGGCCGGAGGCGAGGCTCCGCCGCGCTGATCTGCGGCATCTCGCTACTCGGCGCCGACGGAAAGCTCCGGGAGCCCGCCGGGAACCCCGTTGCTCGCGCCGAGCGACACCGGGCACGACTCCGGGTGCCCGCACCCGCCGGTGTCGCACAGCCGGCACGCGTGGGTCGGCACGAGCGTCGCGCCGGCGCGCGCCGCGAGCATCTTGTCCACGAGCGACCCGAGCTGGGTGCGCTCGGCCACGTCGAGCGGCGTCAGCCAGGCCTCGAGCGCCGCGGCCCGCTCGGCCTGCACCCGCAGCGCCAGGCGGCGGCCGCGCGCGGTGGGGTGGAGGAGCACTTCGCGCAGGTCGACCGTCGAGCGCTCACGACGGACGAGTCCGTCGGCCTGGAGGCGGTCGGCGACGCGCACCGCGCGCGAGTGGGTGACCCCGAGCGCGCGCGCGAGGGCGTCGACGGAGGAGCCGGCGCCCCAGCTCCCGATGAACGACACCGCGGCGGGGACACTCACCGGCCCCCGGGCCACGGCGAGGACGGCCTGCACCAGGTCGTCGGCGACGGCGAGGCCGAACGTGCCCAGGACGTTGGACAGATGCTCCGCCGATGCATGCACTGCGCACACGAAAACGAGTCTACCCAAGTGAGTTCACGCGCGCCAGCCTTCGCGGCGAAGTTCGGGGCCGCTCGCCGTGCCGGCCGGGCGCGAGGGGAACCCTGCGATCATCGGGTCCATGGCGCGCACCGTGCAGACCGCCCTCCTGGCCGCGGCTCTGCTCGTGCTCGGAGGCTGCGGCGACCAGGCCGCCCCGGAGCGCGCGGCGCCACCGGCAGCCACCACGAAGCGTCCGCCGCCGCCGGCGGGCAGCACCCCCGGCGACCGGCCCACGCCCCCGGGCGAGTCGGTGCCGGGAGCCGCCCCGGTGCCCAAGGACCTGCTCTCGCTCCTGGTGCCCAAGGGCGTGCCGACCGAGGCCGACGGGCAGCCCGCCGACGCCGGGGACCTCGCGGTGGTCAAGCGCTGGCTGGCCGCGCTCACCAAGGGCGACATCCCGGCGGCCGCCGACACGTTCGCCGACGGGGCCGTGGTCCAGAACCTTCAGCCGCCGGTGCGCCTGGCCGACCGCGCGGCGCGGGTCACGTTCAACGAGCAGTTCCCGTGCGGCGCGGAGATCGTCGACGCCTCGAGCGTGCGGGGCTACCTGGTCGTCACCTACCGGCTGACCGACCGCAACGGCTCGCCCTGCGACGGTCCAGGAGGCACCGCGGCGGGGACGATCAAGGTGAAGGGCGAGAAGATGACCGAGTGGTACCGGCTGCCGAATCCGGCCCCGGCGCCCGGCGACGGGCCGCCGGGGCCCGTGGTCTGAGCCGCGGGCCCCGCGGGCCTCCTAGTAGCGGCGGTCGACCGGGCGGTCGTCGACGTAGGTGTCGCGGACCACCGGGCCGCGTCCCGCGCGGTCGGCCCAGATGGTCATCATCAGGACGCTGAGGAGCAGGCCGATGACGCCCACGACCATGAGGATGACCCCGACGGTGGCGAGCGACACCCCGGACACCGTCGCCGAGACGGCGTACTTGAGAATCGCGCCCACGGCGATGAGGAGGATGCTCGTTCCGATTTGCATGGAGGTCTCGTACCCCGGGCAAACCGCGGTCAACCACCCGCGCCGGCCCGATCGACAGATAGGCCGGGCGTCGATCTACTCCATCGACGGCTACGGCCGACTAGCCTTCTGCACGACCATGCCGCCCGTTCGCCGCATCGCCTTCGCCGCCGCCGTCGCGCTGAGCCTCGCGCTGTTCGCGATCGTGATGTTCCAGGGCTTCTCGAGCAACGCCGGGGTGCGCGCGGTGGAGACGATCGCGGTGCTCGTGGTCGCGGCGGCGGCCCTCTTCTGGGCGATGACCGTCGTCGGGCTCAAGCTCGCCAACTGGCAGGAGCCCGAGTCCGAGGAGGAGTTCGAGCGCGTCGTGCAGAACACGGAGCGCCTCGCGCGGCAGGGCACCGCCGCCGAGCCCGACGAGACGGAGTTCATGGACCTCGACCCGTTCTCCGACGTGGACTTCGAGGAGCTCGTGCGCGACGCGCTCGACGAGCTGCCCGACCTGCTGCGTCCGCTGATCGAGAACCACAACATCGCCGTGGTGATCTCCGACGGTGGCCGGCGCCGGGGCGCCTACGGGCTCTACCAGGGCGACGGCGCCGTCCGCGACGACGTCCCCGATCGCATCGTCATCTACCGCGACACGCTGCGCCGCGACTTCGGCCACGACGCAGAGCTCCTGCGCGCGCAGGTCACCCAGACCGTCCGCCACGAGCTCGCCCACCATGTGGGCTTCGACGAGCTCGGCGTGCAGGGTCTGGGGTTGTAGGCGCTCGGCCCGACGGAGGCCGCGGTCACCCGTTCGTAGACGGGCTCGCCACGCGAGCCCGATGACGAACGCTGCACCACCACCGCGCCGCCGATCCATTCGCGGGCGCCCTGTCGAGACCTCCTAGCATCACGCTCATGTCAGAAGCCGTCATCGTCGACGCCATCAGGACCCCGATCGGCCGCGCCGTGAAGGGCACGCTGCGCGATGTCCGGGCCGACGACCTCGCCGCGATCCCGATCATGGCGCTCGTGGAGCGCAATCCGGAGCTCGACTTCTCCGAGGTCGTCGACGTCATGTACGGGTGCGCGTTCGCCGTCGGGGAGACGGGCTACAACGTCGCCCGCAACGCCGCGCTGCTGGCCGGGCTGCCCGAGACCGTCCCCGGCGTGACCGTCAACCGCTTCTGCGCCTCCTCACTGCAGACGATCCGCAACGCCTTCCACGCGATCCGGGCCGGCGAGGGCGAGGTCTACATCGCCGGCGGCGTCGAGGCCGTGTCCCGCGCGGTCGAGCAGGGCCCGTTCGCGTTTCACCCGCAGCTCGACGGCTCAGAGGGCTCGCGGTACAACGTCTACATTCCGATGGGCCTGACCGCGGAGAACGTCGCCGAGGAGTACGGCGTCTCCCGGGGGGACCAGGACGCGTGGGCGGCTCTGTCCCAGCAGCGCGCCGTGGCGGCCCGCGAGTCGGGCCACTTCGAGCGGGAGATCGTCCCGGTGACGACGCCCGACGGGACGGTCGTGACGCTCGACGACGGCCCGCGGCCTCACACGACGGTCGAGACGCTCGCGACCCTCAAGCCCGCGTTCAAGCCCGACGGCACGGTCACCGCGGGCAACGCCTGCCCGCTCAACGACGGCGCGGCGGCGACGCTGATCATGAGCGAGGAGAAGGCCAACCAGCTCGGCCTGCTCCCGCGGGCGCGCATCGTCGCCTCCTCCGTGGCCGCCGTCCGCCCCGAGGTCATGGGCATCGGCCCCGTCCCGGCCATCCAGCAGCTGCTGAAGGCCACGAACATGGCGATGGGCGACATCGACGTGGTGGAGATCAACGAGGCCTTCGCCGCGCAGATCGTCCCGTCGAAGGACCAGCTCGAGATCGACGACGAGAAGCTCAACCCGTTCGGCGGCGCGATCGCGCTCGGCCACCCGTTCGGCATGACCGGCGCCCGCATCATGACCACGCTGCTCAACGACCTCGAGACTCGCGACCAGACCTACGGCATCGAGGCGATGTGCGTCGCCGGGGGCATGGGCATGGCGATGCTCGTGGAGCGGCTGAACTGAGCGCTACACAGCCGCCGGCGTCGCCGCGACCGGAGCGATGCCCAGCGCGCGGAGCTCGGCCTCGAAGGCCAGGATCCGGCCCGTGTCCTCGTAGAAGTCCTCGTGGTCGACGATCTTGCCCCACCGTGTCCGGATGACGAGGCAGGTGCGGTTGGCGTAGAGCGGCGTGCCGTCGGGGGCGGCGGCGAGATCGTCGAAGCGGGCGACGAGCGTGAGCGCCCACGGTGGGCCCCCGATCCACAGGTCCTTGATCTCCCCCTTCAGCCCGGCGCGGGTGAAGTCGCGCAGGAAGCGCTCGATCGCGGGCTTGCCCCGGTGCTCGCCCGCCCAGCGGTGGTCGCCCTCGTTGAAGTGGAGGACGGCGTCCTGCGCGTAGCCCGCCAGCAGCGGGCGGTAGTCGCCGCCGTTGAGCTTTGCGACGTCGCGCCGGAACTTGAGCAGCAGCAGCCGGCGGAGCAGGGCCCGGCCGGCGAAGGCGGCGCCGGCGCCGGAGAGGACGGGGGTGCGGGTCATGCGTTCTCCTTGATCGGGGGGAGCGCCGCCGAGAGCAGCGCGAGCGCGGCGTCGGCCGACGCCTCCATCGGTTCCGTCGAGCGGAGCGAGCGGCACAGCAGGAACGCGCCCTCGAGCAGCGTGAGGATCGAGAGGGCCAGCGGCCGCGCCCGCTCCGGCGCGACCCCGGCGTCTGCGAGATCCGCGGCGATGGCGCCGAGCCAGCTCTCGAACACGTCCGCGGTCGCCCGGCGCAGCACGTCGTGCGTGCTCGCCACCTCTCCGGCGACCGTCGCGATCGGGCAGGCGTCGGCGAACCCCGTCGCCCGGAGGGTCTCCGCGGCCCCGGCGAAGAAGTCCTCCACGCCGGCGCGCAGGTCGGGCGCCGCCGCGATGATCGCCTCGTAGAGCGCGAGGAAGAACGCGCCGCCGGCGCGCAGGACCTCGTCGGCCAGCTCCTCCTTGCCGCCGGGGAAGAAGTGGTAGAGCGAGCCGAACGGCGCGTCGGCCTCGGCGACGACCTGCTTGAGCCCGGTGCCCGCGTAGCCCTGGCGGCGGAAGAGCTCGGCGCCGGCGAACAGGATCCGGTCACGGGTCGGTGCGGGGGCGGCGGGCACGCAACGGCCACCCTAACGGTCGCTAGAGCGATCTATCAAGCCGCTTAGCGCAGCGTCATCCGCCTCGTGAGCACCTTGCCGGTGCTGCGCCCGCGGGCGGTGAACGCCGCCCGCACGGTGCCGGTCAGGCGCTTGCCGCGCGTCCGGCGGAGGGCCCGCCGCAGGCGCACGGACTCACGGGCGGTCAGGCGCACGGTGTAGCGCTTCGCGCCGGCCGCGCCGATCGCGACCGCGCGCCGGGTGATCCTCGTCTTGTGGCCGTTGATGACGGCGGTCAGCTCGGCCGAGCTGATCCCCGGCCCCTTGACGGTGAACCGCACCGTGAAACGGCCGCGCGCGAACGCGCCCCGGGTGAAGCTGAACGTGCTGTCGGCCGAGGGGCGGGGCGGGGCGACCGGGGGGACGGGGGGCGCCACGGGGCCGGGCGCTCGCGGTGCCGGCGACGGAGGCGGGGCGGCGGGCGGCTTGACGCCGGTCTGCTCCGCGCCGGGCCCCGTGTACTTGAGGATCACCAGCCCGAAGTCCCGGTCGGAGCCGGCGACGTAGCTCTGGCCGTCGGCGGCGGTGAACTGCTCCACGCCCCAGAAGTTCGAGCCGTCGGGATCGATGAACTTCCCGGTCGGGACCAGCCCGTCCTCGCGGGAGAACCGGAAGGCCCGCATCCCACCCGCGGAGTACGCGGCGTAGGCGAGATTCGTGGCCGGGTCGGTCGCGAACTCGTGGACGGAGAGGTCACCGAACCCGAGGGCGAACCGCGGGTCCAGCGCCTCCGGGATCGCGTAGGCGTCGAGCGCCTGGCTGGTCTTGGCGTCGTAGAGGTGCGTGGCGCCCCAGCCGTCGAAGTCCGTCAGCGCCTGCACCCGTTCACCCTGCGCGCCGAGCACGGGCTCCGGCGCCGCGACGTACGGGACCGAGAAGTCGGGCTCCGTACCGAAGATGCTGTGCAAGGCCGTGTGGGTGGTGCAGAGCGTGACGATGCTCGTGTCCTCCGGGTAGCCGCCGGAGCCGCAGAACGCCGGGTCCCCGGCCCCTGGGTCGTCGTGACGGTTGGTCAGCAGGACCGCGTCCCAGCCCGCCGCGATCGCGTTGGTCGCCTTCACGCCCGGGAAGCACCCCTCCTCGCGGTTGGCGGGATCGGTGTTCGCGGCCGGACCGCGCTGCAGGACGAGGATCGCCTCCTCGCCGCCGGCGAGGCGGAGATTCGGGTAGTCGGCGCGCTTGGGGATCGGCTTGGAGGCGTTGCAGCCGTAGCCGCCGTAGACCGTGGGCCCGCTGAGCTTGCGGTCGGGCAGGGCCGGGACGCCCGCTGCGCCGAACACCTCCCGGATGTCCAACTCGCCGCTCGCGGGACCGGTCGTGATGGAGAAGGCCCCCGGGCGATAGGGCGCGATGTCCTCGTCGGCCGCCAGGAAGAACCGGTTGTCGGCGGAGAACTCGGCCTGGTGGGCGTTGCCCTCGGGCACCGCGATGCCGGTGAGCGGATCGGGGAAGTCGAAGCTCGTGTCGGTGATGTACTTCGGCTTGGCCGGGTCGGTGACGTCGAGCTGCACGTAGCCCGCGTCCCCGTAGTCGGCGAGCATCGTCATGCGGCCGTCGATGCGCTTCACGACGGCGTCGTGGAGGAAGATCTCGTTCCCCAGGGCGGAGCTCCCCACGATCTGGGGGAACGCGTCGACGAGGCTCAAGTCGGTGATCTGCCGGGGGTTGAGGGGGTCGGTGATGTCGAAGATGTCGACGTCGCTGCGCTCTACGTCGTCCGCGGCGACCAGGTAGGCCCGGGGGCCGTCCTGCCACATGAACACGGAGTGGTAGGGGTAGGCGAACGCGGTCGGGTCCTGCACGAGCGATCCCTCGTCGGAGCGGTCCCCGGCGAGCCGCACGAGCGACGTGGGCTTCGCAGGGTTGGTGACGTCGATCAGGTCGAAGCCGCCCCTGACGTCCCGGCCCGCGCACGTGGCGCTGTACGGCTCGTTGTTGACGGCGAGCACGTCGCCCGTGAACTCCGGGGTGTCGAGGGTGATCGCCTGCGACCCCTCGCCGTGGTAGAGGCCGGGCGCGGCACCGACGAAGCCGAGGCGCTTCGGCCGGGCCGGGTTGGAGACGTCGACGATGTGCACCCCGCCGGTCCGGCACTCCGGGTCGTCGAAGCCGTTCAGGTAGGCCGTGCCCTTGTAGACGGTGAGGTCGCCGATCTGCCCCTTGTGCGTGGTCGCGTAGGGGAAGGGCGTCGCGAGCTTGGAGACGACGTCGAAGTTCTCGCTCGCGGGCGCCAAGCGCCGGAGGTCGGGCGCGGCCGCCTTCGCGCTGAGCAGCCTGCGCGCGTCGTCCCTCGCGGCCAAGCCGTCACCCTGCGCGCCCGCCGAGCGCCCGAGCCGCGGCCGCTGCTCGTCGCCGGCGGGAGTGCCGGACGCGGAGGCCGCGGGCGCGAGCGCCCCTATGAGCAAGCCCGCCATCGTGGTGGCGCGCAGGAACCTGGATCCCATGTGTCTCCTCGGGGGTCTGATCGTCGTGCGGCGCGGCTCGCTTCGGTCGCGCCGCCGCCCTGCGCGCACCCTCGTGGCCGCGACCGTGGTCGCCATACAAGCAGATGACCGGTCCGCCCGCCCCCGGTCGCGGGCGGAGACGAACGCGATCAAGCGCCCCAGGCGGCGCTCGCGCTACCTCGGGCGCGACAGCGAAAGCGCGAACATCGCGTCGGGGTCGGTGAGCAGCTCGGCGAGCTCGAGCCCCGACGAGGCCAGCTCGCCGCGCAGGCGCTCCGGGGTGAACTTCGCCGAGATCTCCGTGCGCAGCTCCTCGCGCGGGGCGAAGTCGATGTCGAGCCCGAGCGCGCCGACGTGGACGCTCATCTTCCGGCTGGCCCGCAGGCGCATCTCGAGCCACTGTCGCTCGTGGTCGTAGAACGCGACGTGCTCGAAGGCCTCGGGGTCGAAGTCGGCGTCGAGCTCTGCGTTGACGACGTTCAGCACGTTGCGGTTGAAGGCCGCGGTGACCCCCGCGGCATCGTCGTAGGCGGCCTCGATGATCGCGGGGTCCTTCACGAGGTCGGTGCCGAGCAGGAGGAAGTCCTGCGGGCGCAGCAGCTTGGCCAGCTGGCGCAGGAAGCGGCGCCGCGAGCCCGGCGTGAAGTTCCCGAGCGTCCCGCCGAGGAAGGCGACGATCCGCGGGCCGTCGGCCGCGGGGACGTGTTCGAGGTGGCGCTCGAAGTCGCCCACGATGCCGTGGACGGCGAGGCCGGCGTGCTCCTCGACGAGCTGCTCGGCGACGTCGCGGACCATTCCCTCGGTGACGTCGATCGGGACGTAGCGCTCGAGCGTGCCCGCGTCGGCCATCGCCGAAAGCAGGATCCGCGTCTTGGCCGCGGTGCCCGATCCGAGCTCCACGAGCTCGCTCGCGCCCGTGAGCGCGACGATCTCCGCGGCGCGCGCGACGAGGATCGCGCGCTCGGTCCGGGTCGGGTAGTACTCGGGCTGCTCGCAGATCCGGTCGAAGAGCTCGGCGCCGACCGCGTCGTAGAAGTGCTTGGGGGGAAGCTCCTTGAACGGCCGGGTCAGGCCGTCGAGGACGTCGTCGGCGAGCGCGCGCTCGTCACCCGCCCCGAGGTAGTTGCGCACGACGACGCGGTCTTCCAGCGTGGTTACAGGCTCCATCAGACGACCTCCGGGTCGCGGGCGAGGCGCAGGCCGGAGAAGATCTGCCGGCGCTGCGGTAGGTCCCAGTTGCGGAACGTGGGCGAGGCCACACGGGGATGCGTGGCCCAGCAGCCACCCCGCAGGACACGGTACTCGGGGCCGAAGAACACCTCGGAGTACTCGCGGTAGGGGTAGGCGGTGAAGCCGGGGTAGCCGAGGAAGGGGGAGGCGGTCCATTCCCACACGTGGCCGTGCACGTCGAGCTGCCCCGAGGCCGACGCCTTCTCCCACTCGTGCTCGGTGGGGAGGCGAGCCCCGCACGAGCGTGCGAAGGCGTCGGCCTCGAACCAGGAGACGTGGCACACGGGCGCGTCCGGAGGCGCCGCGGCCACGCCCGAGGGGTGCGTGATGTCGTACTCCTCCTTCCACGCCCAGCCCTCGTCGCTCCACCACTCGCGGCGGATGTAGCCGCCGCCCTCGGCGAAGCGCAGCCACGTCGCGTTGGAGACGGGCCGGCGGGCGATCGCGAAGGCGGGGACGGAGACCCGATGGCGCGGACGCTCGTTGTCGTAAGCGAAGCCGTATGGGCCGGCCCCGATGGTGGCGGGGCCGGCGGGCACGGTCACCCAGGCGCCGGCGGGGGGCTCGGCGTCCCACGCGCCCCGGGCGGGCGGCTCGTCTGCGGGCAGCACGCCGCCGAGCGCCATCGCCTGGCGCATCGTCTCGGTGTGCTGCAGCTCGTGACGCAGCACGAGCTCGACGAGGCCGGCGTCCTCGGCGGTGAGCGCTCCGGCGAGCACCGCCTCCGACCGCTCGCGGACCTCGGCGAGGTAGGCCAGTGCTCCGGCCGCATCGAGCAGCGGGAGGTCCCCGCGAACCGCGCGCGGCGTCTCGAAGGCGTCGTACAGGGCCGCCAGCTCGGGGTGCAGGAGCTCCTGCTCGCCCACGCGGTGCGCGATCCACAGGTCCTCGTAGGCGGCGATGTGCGCGAGGTCCCAGACCAGGGGGGACATGAGCGGATCGAGGACCCGCTCGAGGTCGGAGGGCTCCAGATGGGCGATCAGCGCGAGCGTCCGCGCGCGCGCCGCGGCGAGGTCCCGGACGGCCGGTCCGGGGGCGGTGAGGGTTCCTCGCAACGCCACTACGGTGGATCATCCCCGATCGCGCCGGCTTCGAACACGGATCGGCTGATCTTGTCACCTCGGCGTAACCCCCTGGGGCGCCGGGTGGGGTCCCCGCGTCACGCCTTGCGGGGTGATCTCGTCAGCGTCACCGGCGAGGTGACGGGCGCCCCGCCGGCTCCCGGCGTGAGCCGCAGCGCGAGCTTGACCCTCCTGCGCAGGCGCACGAGCCGCCTGCCCTTGGCGTTGAGGGAGACCCTCAGCCTCGCTTTCCGGCCGGCGGCGATCGCGTAGCGGGCCTTGCCGTAGGACACCGCGCGTGCCGCCGTCGCGGCGGGGACCGCGCGATGAGTGGCGCCGTCGTCGTCGACGATGTTCCGCGCGGCGCCCGCGCCCCGGCTCAGCAGCTCGAGCTGGCCGGTGCAGGCGGCGTCGCGCCGGCAGATCAGCTCCACGATGGTTCGTCCGCCCGACGTGCGCAGGGCGTTGCCGCGGAGGGCGGGAGCCGTCGGCGGACGGGGAGCGACCGCCGGCGGGGGAGCGGCCGGCGCGGGCTGCGGCCCCCCGCCGGGATTGGCCGGCGGCGGGTTGACGCCGCCCGTCCCGCCGCCGGGAGTGCCGGCCGGGACGAACGTCGACTGGAGCAGGACGTCGACGCCGGGGATCCCCTTCGGATTGCGGCTGCTGATCGCGTCGCCGGGCAGCGCGCCGAGCCGCGGGTAGTAGAAGCTCGCCGACGTCTGGCCCGTCAGCGTGCTGTTGGCACCGGGGTCGGTGTCGAGCAGGGGCAGCTCACCGGTGTTCGGCTCCGCGCTGAAGCCGATGAAGTCGCCGGTGATGATCCCGGTCTGCACGCTGGCGTTGCGCTCCACCGGGATGTCGACGGCGAAAGTGTTGACGGCGTTCGGCGTCAGCGTGAGCGGTGGCTGCGGTGCCGGCGGAAACTCCGCGACGAAGAAGCAGCAGCCGCCGCCCGCCGGTCCGCCCTGCCCCTGGAGGCTGCGCGCGACCACGAAGCGGATCCGGGTCGGGCCGGTGCCGGCGCCGACCCTGATGCTCGTGATCCTTCCGTTCCCGGGCACCGACAGCGGCGTGAACCAGGTGCAGTCCTTGTTCGTGCGGCGGGCCGAGTACTCGCCGCGGATGGTCGGCCCCGGATCGAAGAAGTCGAGCTCGATCTCGCAGCCGGCGCCCCAGTTCGGCGGGGCCGGGAGCGCGCTTCCGAGGACCTGGCTCTGAGCCGCCGCGGTCGAGGGGAGGAGCAGCAGGGTCGCGAGCCCGGTGGTGACGAAGCGGCCGAGGATGGAGTGACTCTGACAGACCTGGTGGCGGTGTGTAGGGCTTTCGTGGGTTCTTCGGAGGGGAGCGGCCGTCAGCGACGCCGCGGGCCGCGCCCGCGCGGGTGGCTGGGCGCGATGAGGCCCGCCGGAGCGGCGGGGATCGGCCTCGTGATCGGCTCGGACCCCACGAGCACCTTGGTCCCGTAGTGCTCGATCTCCACGTCGCCGTCGCCCTCCACGGCGTAGATCGCGGACTCCGGGAGGATCTCGACCCGGAGGCGCACGTTCCTGAGCAGCAGGCGGAAGACGACCCGCGTGAGCGGCCCGACCAGGCGCGGCCGAAGCGCCCAGCCGCCTCCCGGGTGGTCCCGGAAGCCGCCGACGCCGTTGGTCACGGCGACCAGGCCGCCCGCCATCGCCGCCAGGTGCAGCCCGTTGCTCGCGTTGCTGTGCAGGTCGTCGAAGTCGGTGAGCAGCGCCTCGCGGAGGTAGTCGTAGGCGAGGTCGAGGTGGCCGACCTCCGCGGCCACGACGCTCTGCGTGCCGGCGCTCAAGGAGCTGTCGCGGACGGTCAGCGGCTCGTAGTGCGCGAAGTTCCGGCGCTTGACGCCCTCGTCGAAGTGGTCGCCGCGCATGTGGAGGGCGAGGACGAGGTCGGCCTGCTTGACGACCTGCTTGCGGTAGAGGTGGAAGTACGGGTAGTGCAGCAGCAACGGGTACCGGTCCGGTGACATCTCGTCGAACGCCCAGACCTCCTGATCGAGGAAGTCCTGGTCCTGGGGATGGATGCCGAGCTGCTCGTCGAACGGGACGTACATCGCGCTGGCCGCGGCACGCCACCGAGCGACCTCGACGTCCACGCGCACCCCCCGCTCGCGCGCCGTCTGCGGATGGCGCTCCACGGCGTCGGCGGCCGCCTCCAGGTTGCGCTGGGCCATCAGGTTCGTGAAGACGTTGTTGTTGACGAGCGCGCTGTACTCGTCGGGCCCGGTCACGCCGTCGATGCGGAACGAGCCGTTCCGGTCGATCGCGCCGAGCGAGTACCAGAACCGCGCGGTCTCCACGAGCAGGTCGAGCCCCGGCCCGGCCTCGAACTGGGCGTCCCCGGTGGCCAGCACGTACCGGCGGACGGCGTCGGCGATGTCCGCGTTGATGTGGGCGGCCGCGACCCCCGCCGGCCAGTAGCCCGAACACTCCTCGCCGTGGATCGTGCGCCACGGGAAGGAGGCGCCTTCGAGCCCGATGAGGCGGGCGCGCCGGCGCGCCTGCGGCAGCGTGCGGGCGCGCCAGAGCAGGGCGTCGCGCACGATGCGCGGCTGCACGTAGGTCAGCACCGGGAGCACGAAGGCCTCGGTGTCCCAGAACGCGTGGCCGTCGTACCCGGTCCCGGTCAGCCCCTTGGCGCCGATGGCCCGGCCCTCGCCGCGCGCGCCGGCCTGGAGGAGCGCGAACATGGCGAAGCGCGCGGCCTGCTGCAGCTCGGCGTCGCCCTCCACCTCGATGTCGGCCCGGTTCCAGAAGTCGTCGAGGTAGGTCTTCTGCCGCTGCGCGAGCCCCTCGAAGCCCTCCGCGATGGCACTCTGCAACGAGGCGTCGACCTGGTCTCGCAGCCACGTCTTGGTCTGCCGTGAGGACCAGTGGTAGGCGAGGTACTTCGTGACCGTCAGCGGGCACCCGGGTTCGAGGCGGACGGTGAACATCACCCGGGCGAGGTCGTCCCCGACGTCGGTGTCGATGCCGATCGTCGCCTCCGAGCTGCACGTGAGGCGATGGTCCATGCCGGCGGCCATGGCCAGCTGCGAGCGCCGCGTGCGGTGTGCGAGCACCGCCCGCATCCCGTCAGCCACGGCGAGCTGCGGCTCCAGCGGCATCTCGAGTTGCCGGCCCACGCGCGGGTCCGCGTGCGAGGCGAACTCCGAGTCGTTGGCGATCAGCAGCGACTGCACGCCGATCCGCAGCGGACGCTCGAGGGCCTCCACGCGAAACTCGATGGCCGCGACCGACCGCTGCACGAAGGAGACGAGGCGCCGCGACCGGATGCGCACCGCCTCGCCGTAGGCCGAGCGCCACACGAGCTCGCGCTCGAGGATGCCGGTCCGCAGATCCAGGCGACGCGACTGGCGCTCGATCGTCCCGCGCTCGAGGTCGAGCGGCTCGTCCTCGACGAGGACCCGCAGCAGCTTGCCGTCGGTGACCGGTACGACGCTCTGCCCGTCCTCGGGGAACCCGAAGCCCCGCTCCCCGTACTCCAGCGTGTAGTTCTCGTAGAAGCCGTTGAGGTAGGTCCCGGTCGTGTCCCGCGGCTCGCCCTCGTCGAGGTTGCCCCGCAGGCCCAGGTGCCCGTTGGAGACGGTGAAGATCGACTCGGCGCCCCCGAGCGCGCTCCTGCGAAACCCGGTCTCGATCACGCTCCACGGGTCGACCTCGAACGCGTGGGACGGCCGGACGTAGGCCGTCCCGCGGAACGGCGACTCGCCGTCGTCGTTCACACCGACCAGCCGGCGAGGGTCGAGGCACGGGCAGACATGCCGCCATCCTACGGTCCGTCGCTCACGGGCTGCGCACCGCGAGAAGGCGGATGCGGTCGCGGGGGCGCCGGTTCGGCCTCCTCGACGTTCACCGGTGGAGATCGAGCGCGCGCCGGAGGTCGTCGACGACCTCCGCGCGATGGTGCGAGAGGTCGTCGCCGGTGATGCGGATGACGATCCAGCCCGCCGCCGCGAGCCGGCGGTCGCGCCGGCGATCGCGGTACGGGGTGTGGCCGGTCTCGTGGATCGGGAGGTCGTCGAGCTCGACCATCACGCGCTTCTCGCGCCAGACGACGTCGCACTCGCGGAAGTCTCCGTTGCCGATGTCGACGGTCGAGCCGCGCCTGGAGGGTGGGAGCCCCGCCTCGATCGCGAGGTCGGCGAACGCGCGCTCGAGCGTGCTCCGCGTCCAGCCCTTCGACCGGTCGCGAGCGTCCAGCGCGTGCCGCAGGCTCCGCGCGCCGCGCCGGCCCCGGATCATCGCCAGGCGCGCGGCGACGTTGCGGGCGTGGAGCCATCCCTTGATCGCCGCCTCGTTGATCAGTCGCGCGAGCTCCGGCTCGGTCATGACCGCGGCACAGTCGACGATCGTCCGCAGCAGCGAGGTGACCGGGAGGCCGCGGCGGTGGGTCACGTCCCTGCGCGCGTCCAACGAGGACTGGTGGATCTCGACGTCGCGCCGCGAGCGCCGGCGCGATTATGCGGTGACCTCGACGCGCCCCGACCAGACGAGCAGGCCCCACGCGGCAGCGGCGGACCGATGCGAGAGCACGGACCCGGGCCGCCCACGAGGAGCGCCGCCGCCTGGTTTGCGCCCGGGGACAGGTGCTCGTGCCCCACGAGGAACAGCTCGCCGCGCCGGGGGGAACAGCCGGCCGCTCTGCACGGCTTGGCGCACCGCCCCCCGGTTGAACCCTGCGGCGCGAAGCTGCGACCGGTGCACCCAGCCGGACTGCCGCGTCGCGAGCCGGGCCACCTCCGGCCACCCCAGCGCGGCTTCGGGAACATCATCGCTCGGAGCATCGCGAGAAGGCGGATGCGGTTGGCCGGGCGCCGGTTCGGCCTTCTCGCGGGGCGTGGGGAGCGTGCGTCGGGGTGCGGCGGGCATGCCGCAAGGCTGGCCGGGGTGGGTGCCGTGCCCGAACAAGACACGGGTGTTCCGGAAGTGCTGAGGGACTGCGTAGCCTCTCCCGCCGGCCTCCGCAGCCTTCGCCGCCCCTCGCTGCCTCAGGCGCCGCCGGGCACGGCGACCTCGTTCCAGCGCCACAGCACGGGTACGTCGCGCTCGTAGCCGAGCACACAGACGGCGCCGGTGGAGAGCGCGAGGCGGCCGCCGAAGCTCGCGGGCTGGTCGACCCAGCGCGCCCCAAGCACCCGCAGCACGTGGCCGTGGGAGAAGCAGACGACCTTGCCGTCGGCCTCCCGCGCCTCGGCGATGATCGTGTCGACGCGCGCGCCGACGTCGTCCGGGGTCTCGCCGTCGAGCGAGCCGTCGCGCCAGACCGACCAGCCGGGCCGGCTCTCGCGGATCTCGTCGGTGGTGATGCCCTCGTAGGCGCCGTAGTCGAACTCCATCAGCGCGTCGCGGAACTCGTAGCGACCCGCGAAGCCCGCGAGATCGGCGGTGTCGCGCGCGCGGGCGAGCGGCGAGCTCAGCGCGAGGCCGAAGTCCTGCGCCGCGAGGACCGGCACGAGCGTCCGGGCGTGCTCGCGCCCGGGCTCGGTGAGCGGGATGTCGGTGCGGCCGGTGTGGCGGAGGTCGCGGCTCCACTCCGTCTCGGCGTGGCGGACGAGCCAGAGCTCCTTCATGCGCCGAGCGCCGCGTCGTCGGCGATGATCGTCAGTCGCGCGCGCTCCAGCAGCGAGGCGGGCACGTCGGGGTCGGGCCCGGCGAGCACGCGGGCCAGCGCGTCGCGCTTGCCCTCGCCGGCCACGAGCAGGACGATGCGCCCCGACGCGTTGAGGAAGTCGAGCGTGAGCGAGACGCGCTCCCCCGGCGGCTTCGGGGCCCCGCGCACGCCGACGGCGACCCCGTCGAGGTCGAGCGCCGGATTGCCTGCGAACAGCGACGCGGTGTGGCCGTCCTCGCCCAGGCCGAGCAGCGTGAGCCCGAGCGCCACCCCGTCGAGCTCGCGCGTGTAGGCCGTGGCCGCCGCCTCCGGCCCGAGCTCTCCGGCGATGCGATGCCACGTCGCGCCGGGCGCGTCGAGCGCGCGCGCGGCCATCGTGTGGTTGGCCTCCTCGGAGCCCTCGGGCACGCACCGCTCGTCCCCGTACCAGAGGTGCACGCCGCCCCAGTCCGAGCGCAGGCCCCCGAGCAGCTCGTAGGCGCGCAGCGGTGTCGAGCCGCCGGCCAGCGCGAGGTGAACGACGTCCGGATCGGCCATGAGCGCCGCGGCACGGCGCGCGCAGCCGTCGGCGTCGGAGTGGCGCAGGAGCTCCATCAGACGACCATCAGAGCATCTCGCCGGCCTTCATGATCGCCGGCCGGTAGGTGTTGTCGCGCAGAAGCGCCTGGCGGATTCCCTCGCCGAGGATGCCGGCCTCGCCGCGCGAGGCGCCCATGATCGTCCACTCGCGGTCGGTCTGCCGCGGCCCGCGGTAGCGGGCGCGCAGCCCGCCGGCGCCGCGGTCGAGCCGCAGATGGCGCCCGCTCGCAGTCTCGAGCTCGATCCCGGAGAGGCCGCGCACGGTCATCGAGCGGTCGACCTGCAGGCGGATCTGCACGTCCTGGCGGCGCCCGTGCGCGCGCCCGGTCCGCGTGCCCGCGCCGTCGACCGTCAATCGGCTCACCCGCCAGTCCAGCCGCGAGGCCATCCACCCGACGAGCATCAGCCCGGCGAGCGAGGAGTCCGGGTGATGGCGCACGACGACGTTCGAGATGAGCCGCAGGTCCGGGCGCAGCTTCTCGGGGTCGAACGTCGCGGCGATGCGCTCGCGCCACGGGGTGCTGCGCAGCCACGCGAGGTCGACGACGTAGGAGCGCTCCATGAGCTCGGTCGAGCGCGCGACGGCGTCGGCGGGGTCCGGCTCGTCGCCGGAGTCCACGAGCACGACCTGGGCGAGGCCGAGCAGCGCCGCGAGCGCCTCGGAGTGGCCGTGCGGCGACCACACGACCGTCGGCACGTCGGTGACCACGAGCGGGTCGACGATCGTCTCGAGGTGCGGCAGGTGCTGCGCCCCGATCTCGAGCACGACGGTCTCGCGCATCGGGGCGTGCATCCCGGCGCGCGTCTCGGTCGGAACCGCGATCGACGCCGTCGCGTCGAGCGTCGTCCGCTTCGGCGACACCGAGCAGACGACGGTGCGCGAGGCCGCGAAGCGCCCGACCCCTCGCAGGCGGTTGGCGACCTCGCCGGAGTACTCGCGGCTGACGATGCACACGAGGTTGAGCGAGCGCGCGGGGACGTAGCTCTCCGAGCGGGACCGGGCCTCGGTCAGCAGCGCGCGCAGTGCCGCCTCGATCGCCGTCGTCGTCGTGTCCTGCGCCTGCCAGACGGCGTCGGTCTTGGCCTCGGTCGCCACCGGGCTCACCTCCCGCCACCGACGGTGCAGCGCCGCACCGCTAGATCGCCCGCCAGTGGTCGTTGACGGCCAGCAGCGACTCGGCCTCGGCCGGCCCGCCCGAGCCCGCGTCGTACTGCGGCAGCGGCCCGGGCTCGCCCTCCCAGCGCTGCACCACGGGGTCCATGATCCGCCACTGCGCCTCGACCTCGTCGTTGCGGGTGAACAGCGTCGCGTCGCCGCGCATCGCGTCCATGATGAGCTTCTCGTAGGCCTCGGGCGACTGCGACAGGAACGTCGTGCCGTAGAGGAACTCCATGTTCACGCCCTGCACGCGCATGCGCGTGCCGGGGATCTTGGCCCCGAGCTTGAGGGTCACGCCCTCGTTGGGCTGCACGGTGAAGATGAGCTGGTTGGGCTGCACGCCGACCGAGCCCTCCTGGTTGAACGCCTGGTGGGGCACAGGCCGCAGGGTCACCGCGATCTCGGTGACCTTGCGCGCGAGCCGCTTGCCCGTGCGCAGGTAGAACGGAACGCCGGCCCAGCGCCAGTTCTGCACGCGGAGCTGGACCGCGGCGAACGTCTCGGTGTTCGAGTCGTCCGGCACGCCGGTCTCGTCGAGGTAGCCGGGAACCGCGGTCCCGGCGGCGGTTCCCGCCGCGTACTGGGCCCGGACGGTCCGCGCGGCCTCGGGCGGCGTGATCGCGTGGAGCACCTTGACCTTCTCGTTGCGGATCTCGTCGGCCGAGAAGTCCACGGGCGGCTCCATGCACAGCAGCGTGAGCAGCTGCATCATGTGGTTCTGCATGAGGTCGCGCAGCGCGCCCGCGTGGTCGTAGTAGCCCGCCCGCGTGCCGATCCCGATGTCCTCGGCGGCGGTGATCTGCACGTTGCGGATGAAGTTCCGGTTCCACCACGGCTCGAACATGCCGTTGGCGAAGCGGAACGCCAGCATGTTCTGGACGGTCTCCTTGCCGAGGTAGTGGTCGATGCGGAAGACCTGCGACTCGTCGAGCACGCCGAGGACGATGCGGTTGAGCTCCCGCGCCTCGGCCAGGGTCGTCCCGAACGGCTTCTCGATGATCACCCGGACCTTCGCGCCCTCGCTCTCGGTGAGGCCGTGCTCCCCGAGGGCCTTGACGATCACCGGGAAGAACTCGGGCGCGGTCGAGAGGTAGAACGCCCGGTTGAGCTTCTGCCCCGTGAGCGCGTCGAAGCCGTCGAGCGCCTCGCTGAGCCGTGGGTACATGGTCACGTCGTCGAACGAGCCCGAGATGTAGCGCGCATCGGCCAAGAGCGCCTCGAGCACCTTCTCGTCGGCGTCACGGCGGGAGAACTCCCGGACGGCGGCCGCGGCCTGGACGCGGAACTCCTCGTCGGGGACCGCCGACCGCGAGACGCCGATCAGGTGGAAGCGCTCCGGCAGCGCCCCGTCGGCGGCCAGGTTGTACAGCGCGGGGAGCAGCTTGCGCCGCGCCAGGTCCCCCGAGCCGCCGAAGATGACGATCGCCGTCGGGTGGACCGGCAGGCGCTCGAGGCCTTCGGTCAGGGGATTCGAGAGGAGCTCGGTCATCTACCCGTCCGCGTGCTTCTGGGTTGCGTGGCCGCCGAACTGCTCCCGCAGGGCCGCGAGAACCCGGCCGGTGTAGTCGGCGTTGCCGCGCGAGTAGAAGCGGGCCATGAGCGCGCCGGTGATGACGGGGGTGGGCACGTCCTTGCCCATGGCCTCCTCGATCGTCCAGCGGCCCTCGCCGGAGTCGGCGGTGTAGGCGGAGAGGTCGCCGAGGTCGTTGCCGTGCTGCTCGAACGCGAGCGCCGCGAGCTCGCACAGCCACGAGCGGATCACCGAGCCCTGCATCCAGAGGTGGGCGATCTTCGCGTTGTCGAGCGTGAACTGGCTCTTGTCGAAGATGTCGAAGCCCTCGGCGTAGGCCTGCATCACGCCGTACTCGATGCCGTTGTGGACCATCTTGACGTAGTGGCCCGCGCCGGAGGGGCCCATGTGGCCCCAGCCGGGCCCGTGCTCCTCGGTGCTCGGCGGGGCGAGGATGTCGAGGAACGGCGTCAGCCGCTCGACCGCGTCGTCGGGGCCGCCGACCATCATGCAGTAGCCCACCTCGAGGCCCCAGACCCCGCCGCTGGTGCCGACGTCCACGTAGCCGATGTCCTTCGCGGCGAGCACCTCGGCGCGTTCGATGTCGTCGGTCCACTTCGAGTTGCCGCCGTCGACGATCGCGTCGCCGGGCTCGAGCAGGCCGGCGAGATGGTCGACGGTGTCCTGGGTCGGCTTGCCGGCGGGGACCATGATCCACACCGTGCGCGGCGCGTCGAGCTGGGCGACCAGGTCGGAGAGGTCCTCCGCCGACTGGGCGCCGAGGCCGACCGCCCGCTCGATCGCCTCCATGCTCAGGTCGTGGACGACCACCTCGTGGTCGGAGTCGCGCCGGATGCGGGCGACCATGTTGCCGCCCATCTTGCCGAGGCCGATGAAGCCGATCTGCGCCATGCTCCTAGAGCTCCTTGATCTGGTGGGTGAGCGTGCGGACGGCGGCGACGGGATCGCCCGTGAGGGTCACCCGCGCCGCCGGAAGGTCGTGCGCGCGGAGGGTGCGCAGGTCGCCGGTGGCCTGCGCGGCCTTGAGCGTCTCGAAGCCGTAGGTCGTGCCCGGGATCGCGACGTCCTCGTCGACGGGGTGCACGAGCTGGAGGAAGCGCCCGGTCGCCGGGCCGCCCTTGTGCAGCTGGCCCGTGGAGTGCAGGAAGCGCGGCCCGTAGCCGAACGTCGTCGCCGCGCGCGTCTTGGCGCGCAGCGCGACGCGCAGCTCCGCGACCGCCGCGTCGAGGGCCTCGGAGCCCTCCACGTAGCCCATGACCGCGACGTAGCTCGGCGGCGCGGCGCCGGCCAGCAGCGTGGCGACGTCCCCGTCGGCCTCGGCGGTGACCGCTCCCGTGTGCTGGAACCCCTCGAGGACCTTCGTCGTGGCCTCCTTGGCCTCGGCGACGTTGGGCTGGTCGAACGGGTTGATGGCGAGGGCCCAGCCGACCACGGCGACGGCATACTCGCACAGGAAGAAGAGCCGGCCGAGATCGGTGGGGGTGCCGTCGGTGTCGATCGTGATGACGGGGTGGCCCGCGTCGGCCAGCGCGGCGAGCGCGCGGTCGTGGTGCTCCATCGGGTGCGCGGTGTTGCGCACGTGCACGAAGACGCGGTCCTCGCCGTAGGCGTCCGGGTCGCCGAGCGGCTCGTCGGCGATCGGCAGGATGCCCTTGCCCCGTTTGCCCGTCGACTCGGCCACGAGCTGCTCGACCCACAGGCCGAACGAGTCCAGCGGCGCGCAGACGACCCAGGTGAGCTTGTCGCGGCCGGCCTCGGCGAGCGCCCCGAGCGCCGCGCCGAGCCACAGGGCAGGGTTCTCCTCGGGCGCGTCGTCGTGGCTGCGCGCCGCCTCGGCGATCGCCGCGTCGAGCAGCCCGGCCACGTCGGCGCCGATCAGCGCGGCGGGCACGAGGCCGAAGTAGGAGAGCGCGGAGTAGCGGCCGCCGATGTTCGCGTCGTTGAGGAACGTGCGCCGGAAGCCGTGCTTCTCCGCGATGGCCACGAGCGCCGAGCCCGGGTCGGTGATCGCGACGAAGTGCGCACCGTCGGGCTTGCGCTCCCAGAACGTCGAGAACGCGCTCAGCGTCTCGATCGTGCCCCCCGACTTCGTCGAGACCAGGAAGAGCGTCGTGTCGAGGTCGACCTTCGCGGCGGTGTGCGCGACGGCGCCCGCGTCGGTCGAGTCGAGGACGTGCAGCGTGAGGAAGCCCTCGGCCGGGGCGTGGCTGCGCCGCAGCACCTCCGGGGCCAGCGACGAGCCGCCCATCCCGAGCAGTACGACGTCGGTCATGCCCTCCGCGGCGATCGTGCGGGCGAAGGCGACGAGCTCGTCGGCCTCCGGGCGCAGGCGGTCGGCGATGTCCAGCCAGCCGAGCCGGTCGGACACCTCACGCTGCCCGGCCGGGCCCCAGACCAGCTCGTCCTTCGCCCAGATCCGCGAGGCAAGGCCCGTGGCCGCGCGGGCCTTCGCGTCGACGGCCTTTAGCAGCGCGACGGGCAGCGAGCGCTCGATCATGCGCCGCCCATCGCGCTGCGCTTCTCCTCGATGCCCGCCAGCAGCTTCTCCATCGGCGTCACGAACGCGTCGATGCCGTCCGCCAGCAGCTTCAGGGTCACGTCGATGAGGTCGATGCCGGCGGCCTCGAGGCGCGCCAGGTCGGCGCTCGGGTCCTGGTCGGCCGTCGCTCCGCTGAGGCGTGAGTGGTCGCGTGCGGCCTCGAGCGTGGCCATCGGCATCGTGTTGACGGTCTCGGGCGCGATGAGGCCGTCGACGTAGAGGGTGTCGGGGTAGCGCTCGTCCTTGACGCCCGTCGAGGCCCAGAGCGGCCGCTGCACGGGCGCGCCCGCCTCCCGGAGCGCGGCGTAGCGCGCGCCGTGGAAGACGGCCTTGAAGCGCTGGTAGGCGGCGCGCGCGTTGGCCAGGCCGGCCAGGCCGAGGAGCTCCTCGGGCGCGCCGGCGGCCTTCAGCCGCTTGTCGATCTCGGTGTCCACGCGGGAGACGAAGAACGAGGCGACCGAGTGGATGTCCACCGACTGGCCCGCCTCGAGTCGCCGCTCGAGCCCCTGGATGTAGGCCTCGGCGATGTTCGAGTAGCTCTCGACCGCGAACAGCAGCGTCACGTTGACGTTGATCCCCGCGGCGACCACCTCGGTGATGGCGGGCACGCCCGCGTCGGTGCCCGGGATCTTGATCATGAGGTTCGGCCGGTCGACGGCCTGGGCGTACTCGTTGGCCTGCTTGATCGTCAGCTCGGTGTCGTCGGAGAGGTCGGGGTCGACCTCCAGCGACACGTAGCCGTCGTAGCCGCCGGTCTCTTCGTACACGGGGCGCAGGATGTCGCAGGCGGAGCGGACGTCGCCGATCGCGATCGTCCGGTAGATGGCGCGCGCGTCGTCGCCGCGCTCGATGCCCGCGGCGATGATGTCGTCATAGAGGTGCCCGCCGTCGATCGCCTTCTCGAAGATCGCGGGGTTCGAGGTGACGCCGCGCAGGGAGTCCTCGGCGACCATCCGCGCGAGCGTCCCGTCGGTGATCAGGTCGCAGCGGATCTGGTCGAGCCAGGGGCTGGTCCCGGCCGCCAGGATCGCCGCCATCCGCTCGTTGACCTCAGGTGGGGAAGTGCTCATGGGGCTCGCATCCTCTCGGGGGTGGGCGGCTCGAGCGCGAAGCCTCGCTGCTCGAGCTCGTGGATCTTGTGAAGTCGTCGGACGTGGCGCTCCTCGCCGGTGAACGTCGCCTGCGCGAACGCCGTGATGCACGCGGCGGCGTAGACCGGACCGATGACGCGGGAGCCGACGCAGAGCACGTTGCAGTCGTCGTGGGCGACGCACTGCGCCGCGGTGTAGGTGTCGTGGCCGATGCTCGCGCGGATGCCGGGGAGCTTCGTCGCCGCCACCGCGACGCCTGCGCCCGAGCCGCAGACGAGGACGGCGCGCTCGGCCCGTCCGTCGGCGATGGCCCGGCCCGCGAGGTAGGCGGCGTCGGGGTAGTCCTCGTAGACGCCGAGGTCGACCGGCTGGTGGCCGGCCGCGACGATCGCGTCGTCGACGACGTCGCCGAACCCGACGCCCGCGTGGTCGAAGGCGACGGCGATCCTCACCGGGACGCGCCCGTCGCGGCCGCGATGGCGATCCTCACGCGGAGGACCCCGCCGTGCTCGTGGCCGCGCCGTCGAGCAGCTCCTGGCGGGCCAGGAGCGCCGCGCCGCGGACGCCGGCCTGCGGGCCCCAGCGGGCGACGCGGATCTCCGTGCGCTCACCGACGCCCGGCAGCGTCCACGCCGCCGCGACGCGACGGGCCGGCTCGAGCAGCAGCTCACCCGCCGCGCTGGCGCCTCCGCCGATGCACACGAGCGGCGGCTCGAAGCAGTGCAGGACGTTCGCGATGCCGACGCCGAGGCGCTCGCCGAGGATCCGCAGCGCGTCGAGCGCACCGGGCTCGCCGCGCTCGGCGGCCGTGACGACGGCCGGTCCGTCGTCGTAGCCGCGGTGGCGGCCGAGCTCGTCGAGCTGGCGGCCGGCGGCGAGGCGCTCGAGGCTCCCGGCCTGCGGGAACTGCGGGGCGACGGGCGGCGCGCCCTCGGCGAGCCCGAGGCCGATGAGCATGTGCCCGAGCTCGGGCGCCGCGCCCGTCGCGCCCCGGAAGATCCGCCCGCCGATGATGACCCCGCCGCCGACGCCCGTGCCCACCGTGAGCATCACGAGGTCGGGGTGGACGAGGTCGAAGTGCTCGTCGTGGGCCTCGGCCAGCGCGGCCACCGTCGCGTCGTTGTCGACGACGACCGGCAGCCCGGTCTTCTCGGCGAGGACCTCCCGCAGGGCGACGTCGTGGAGCGGGACGTTCGGCGCGTGGCGGGCGCGGCCCGTCGCGAACTCGACGACGGCGGGGACCCCCAGGCCGACGAGGCACTCGTCGTCGCCGTCGGCCGCCCCGAGGATGACCTGGGCGAGCTGATCGAGCAGCTCGTCCTGCGAGGCGGTCCGTGTGGAGACGAGCACGGGGTCGCCGAGCCCGCTCGGGCCGAGCACCGCCGCAGACACCTTCGTGCCCCCGACATCTACTCCGATCAACCGCGGTGTCATGCCCTGCTCCTTCCCGTTGTCCGCGATGGTACGCGCCGGGGGCTGTGGTGTGGTGGCGGGGGGCTGAGTCGCGCACGCTCGCGCCCGCGCACGGGCGATGTACGCTGGCCATCATGGAGCCTCTGGAGGGCATCGCGGCGGCCGATGCCCGGCTCGGACGGCCGTTCCCGCTGCCCGCCCTGCCGCTCCCGCTCACGCGGTGGACCGAGGTGCAGGCCCTCGGCGACGCGGTCGAGGTCGCGTGGAACCTCGACGACTCCCGGGACGGCGCACCGGGGCGCCTCGCGCTCCTGGTCTCCGCCGGGGTCGTCGCGACGCAGCTGCCGGCGAGCGCGGTCTCGGTCGAGGGCCCGGTCACGATCCGCAGCGCTCCGCTCGACGGCGCCCAGGAGTCCTTGCGGCCGGTCAGCGAGCTCCTGTGGGAGGCCGGGGGCCTTCACCTGCGTCTCACGGCTCAGGGTCCGTGGGAGCGCGAGACGCTGTTGATGCTCGCGGCGAGCGTGCGTTGAGGCGTCCCCGGCCTGCCCTCGGCCGCTCCCGCCGTTCCACTAGGGTCCGCCGCAATGGACCTCGCGAAGCTGCAACGCGGAGAGTTCATCGCCATCGGCGGCGGCATGCTGTTGCTCGTCGGGCTCTTCTTGGACTGGTACTCGACCAAGGGCCTCGGGCGCATCAACGGCGTCGGGGGTCCGCAGTCGGGCTGGGAGGTCCACACGATCCTCCGCTACCTCCTGCTCGTCGCGGCGCTGGCGCCGCTCGTCCTCGCCTACATCATCCTGCGCGACCACGCCCTGAGCTGGCCGCGCGGGGAGCTGACCGCCGTGATCGCGATCGCCGTCTTCGGCCTGATCGCCTACAACGGCCTCATCGCCCGGCCGGGCACCTCGAACTCGCTGACCACGCTGCAGCCCGGCTGGTTCGTCGCGGTGCTCGGAACGGTCCTCATGCTCTCGGGCTCGGCGCTGCGCTCCTCGAAGGTCGAGCGCAAGCGCAAGCCCCCGGGCACCCTCTAATCCCTCACCCCCGGAGTCCCATGCCCCCGTCGGATCTCAGTCAGCCTGATCGCAACCTCGCGCTCGAGCTCGTGCGCGTCACCGAAGCGGCCGCGCTGGCCGCCGCCACCCTCGTCGGCAAGGGGGACAAGATCGCCGCCGACCAGGCCGCGGTCGACGCGATGCACATCGTGCTCAAGACGGTCCGCATGGACGGCGTCGTGGTCATCGGCGAGGGCGAGAAGGACGAGGCGCCCATGCTCCACAACGGGGAGCACATCGGCGACGGCTCGGACCCGAAGGTCGACATCGCCGTCGACCCGCTCGAGGGCACCACGTTGACGGCCAAGGGCCTGCCGAGCGCCCTGAGCGTCATCGCGCTCTCGCCCCGCGGCACGATGTTCGATCCGGGCCCGTGCTTCTACATGGAGAAGATGGCCGGCGGCGCCGAGCTCGTCGGCGTCCTCGATCTCGACAAGGGGCTGACCGAGAACCTGGGCAACGTCGCCGAGGCCAAGAAGAAGGACATCCTCGACGTCGTCGTGATGGTCCTGGACCGCCCGCGCCACCAGGAGGGCATCGAGGAGATCCAGGCCGCGGGCGGGCGCGTGCGGCTCATCACCGACGGTGACGTGAGCGGCGCGATGCTCGCCGCCTCGGAGAACGCACCCGTCGACCTGCTGTGGGGGATCGGCGGCACCCCCGAGGGCGTCATCGCCGCGGCGGCGCTCAAGTGCCTGGGCGGCGGGATGATCGCGCGCCTGTACCCACGCACCGACGAGGAGCGCGACGCGGCGATCGCCGGCGGCTACGACCTCGAGGCCCAGCTCACCCAGGACGACCTCGTCACGGGCGACGACTGCTTCTTCTCCGCGACGGGCGTCACCGACGGCGACGTGCTCCAGGGCGTCCGCTATCGCGGCAGCGGCGCCTCGACGGAGTCGCTGGTCACCCGCTCGCGCTCGGGCACGATCCGTCGGATCCGCGCCCGCCACAACCGCGAGAAGATGCGCGCCTACACGGGGCGGGCGTGAGCGTCGCGAGCTGATCCTCGGCGGGTGTCAGGCGCGCGCACGGTCGTCGGCCGCGCGCGCTCGTCGTCCGGATCACTTCTCTCGCGCGCGCACGGGGTCCGGCGTGTCCTCCGCGGTGGCCGGGCCGGCGAAGAACTGCACCTCGGAGACGTCGAGGTCGCGCCGGACGAGCTGGCGCAGGAAGAAGTGACAGGCGACGACGTGGATGCGCGACTGCGTGTTGACGTAGAGCCGGCGGCCGAGCTTGGACGCGATCTGCGGGTAGAAGTTCGCCACCTCGATCTCGACGTGGACGCGGACCTTGTCCCAGTCGGGGTAGTCGTAGCGGCAGACGTCGATCTCGAGGTAGCCGTCGCCGCCGCGGCCGTTGGCCGCCACGAGCAGGCCCTTCTCGATGCGCCAGCGCACGATGCCCCGGTCCGCGCTCATCTCGTACTCGGGCTTCTGCATCGTCAGCAGCCGGATCCGGGGGCTCAGGACGTACACCCAGCGCTCGGTCTCGGAGTAGCCCACCCGGCAGATCCCGAGCGTGAAACGCGTCAGCGACTTCCAGTACGTGCGTGCGAGGCGCTCGAGGTGCTCGGGGGTCCAGAGGCCCTCCAGCGCCTGCTCGGGGATGATGATGTCCGCGCCCTGGACGGAGCGCACCGCGCCCGTCTGCGGGTCGAAGGCGGTGTCGTCGGTCGGGGTGTAGAGCACGGCGCCGTGGACCGTGCGCGAGCCCGCGCGGAACGCGCGGAGCGCGATCAGGAGCCCCGTGAGCAGCCCCGCGAGGGCGCTCGACGCGACGATGAGGCGCAGGCGGCGCCCCATCAAGCGGCGGCTCCGGCCAGCGCCTCGCGCACTGCGGCATCGAAGCCGAGCGGGTGCGGGTTGATCTCCGGCGGCGGCGCGTTGCGCACGATGGTCTCCGCGCTCATCCCGTCCACCAGCGGGCGGACGAGGCCGCTCTCGACCGGGGTGAAGAGGCTGACCCAGTACGACGAGAGCCGCGGGGAGAGCACCGGGACCTTGACGATCGTCGGGGACCGGCGACCCGCCACCACGGCGAAGCGCTGCATCATCTCGCGGTAGGTGAGCACGTCGGCGCCGCCGAGCTCGACCTCGCGCGGGACCTCCTCGAGGTCGGCGAGCGTGTGGAGCGTGCTCACGACGTCGCGGATCGCCACCGGCTGCGACCGGGTGTCGACCCACTTCGGGGTGAGCATCGCGGGCAGGCGGCGCACGAGGTGGGAGAGCATCTCGAAGGAGGCGGAGCCCTGGCCGAGGATCATCGCCGCGCGGACGTAGACGAGCTCGGGGACGTGCTCGCGCAGGACCTCGGCCGTCTCGTGGCGCGACTGGAGGTGCTCGGAGGTGTGCTCCTCGCCCGCGTCGAGGCCGCCGAGGTAGATGACGCGACGGACGCCGGCGGCCTTGGCCACCCGGCCGAAGTTCGCGGCGCCGCGCCGGTCGTTGTCGGCGAACTGCGCCGTGGAGCCCGAGCCGCGGCCCATCGAGTGCACGAGGTAGTACGCGACGTCCACTCCGGCCAGCGCCGCCTCGAGGCCCTGGCCCTTGATGACGTCGCCGCCGACGATCTCGGCGCCGGCCGGCAGTTGCGCACGCTCGGGGCGGCGCACGAGTGCGCGCACGGTGTGGCCGTGCTCGAGCAGCGCCGGTAGCAGCCGCCCACCGACGTACCCGGTGGCGCCGGTGAGCAGAATGGTCGTGGAAGTGGTGTTCACGTGACGGCTACGCTGCCGCCCCCATGCGGGATGAGCCTGGGCGGCAGGTCATTCGTAACCCTTGCGGAGCTGGAAGAAACCTTCAACACCGGGTTGAATGGCCCCTCCGGCAGGCGAGAGGCGCGAAACATGAGTCGATTGAGCATCAAGGAGGTCGCGGAGCAGACCGGCATGGCGGCCGGGACGATCCGCATGTGGGAGCAGCGGTACGGCTTCCCCGAGCCGGCCCGCAGCGACGGGGGCTACCGCCTCTACGCCGACACCGACGTCGAGGCCCTCCGGCGCATCGTGGCCTATCGCCACCGCGGGCTCTCGATCCCCGCGGCGATCGAGCGGGCGCGCGAGCGCAACGGGGCCGGCGACCACCCGTCGATCTACGCAGCCGTCGCCGCGACCGCCCACGGAGCCCATCCGCAGGTCCTCAAGAAGTCGACGCTGATGGCGATCTCCCGGGCGATCGAGCACGAGACGCTCGCCCAGGCCGCCTCGCCCGTGCTGTTCGGCGCCTTCCAGCACGAGCGGTTCTACCGCGAGGTGGAGTCGCGGTACCGGCGCATCTCGCGGTTCTCCGACGCCTCCGTGGTCTTCGCGGACTTCCCGGAGCTCCGCCGCCCGCTGGGTGGTCCGATCGAGGTCCCGCTCGCTCCGGACGACAAGCTCGGCAACGAGTGGGTGGTCATCGTCGACGCGCCGGGCTACGCCGCGTGCCTGCTGGCCTGGGAGGTGCCCGGGGTGACCCAGCCCGGTGGCCCCGGGGACGCGGACCGGCGCTTCGAGGCGATCTGGACGCTCGACCCCCACGCGACGCGCAAGGCAGCCCGGACCGCCGCCCGGCTGGCCGGCCGCGTCGATCCCGAGCTCGGCGGTCGCCTGGAGGAGGTGCTCTCCGAGCGTCCCCTCGCACGCGAGGAGTCCGCACCGACGCTCACCGCGCTCACCAACCGGATGATCGCCTACATCGAGGCGGCGTAGGAGCCGGCCGTCGACGCTTGATTCAGCGCGGCAGGCGCTCGACCTCGACCTCGCTGCCCGCGGGCAGCTCACCCTCGCCGCGGGGCACGATGGCGAGCGCGTCGGCGCCGAGCATGCTCGTCAGGACGTGCGAGGCCTGCGGGCCCGTCGGCGTGGCCTCGTCCGCGTCGAGGCGGACCCGGACGCACTCGTCGCGCCCGGCGTGGCGGGGCAGCGGCCGGGTCAGGCGCTTGCGCTCCCGCGGCGTCCCCGGGTCGGCGCCCTGGAGCTTGAGGAGCGCGGGGCGGGCGAAGAGCAGGAAGGTGACCATCGCGCTGACCGGGTTGCCCGGCAGGCCGAAGGCGAGCTGCGGGTGGCGGACGCCGAACCAGGTGGGCTTGCCGGGGCGCAGCGCGACGCGCCAGAAGCGCTCCTCCACGCCCGCGGTCACGAGCGCCGGCTTGACGTGGTCGTGCGGGCCGACCGACACGCCGCCCGAGCAGATCAGCACGTCGGCCATCGTCAGCGCGGCGCGGACGGCGGCCTCGGTCGCCTGCGGCGTATCGGGGACCTCGCCGGCGTGCACGACGTGCGCGCCCGCGCGGCGCGCCAGCGCGGCGAGCGTGAGGGCGTTGGAGTCGTGGATCTGGCCTGGGCCCAGCGGCGCGCCCGGCGCGACGAGCTCGTCGCCGGTGGCCAGGATCACCACGCGCGGGCGGCGGAAGCAGCGGACCGTCGCGAGCCCGGAGTTGGCGGCGACGCCGATCTCGGCCGGGCCGATGCGGGTGCCGGCCTCGACGACCACGGTGCCCGCGCGCATGTCCTCGCCCGGGTGGCGGAGGTTCTCGCCGACCTCGGTGGCGACCTCGACGCGCAGGTCGCCGTCCTGCTCGCGCGTGCGCTCCACCATGACCACGGCGTCGGCGCCCGCGGGGACCGCGGCGCCCGTGGAGATGCGCACGGCCTCCCCCGGACCGACCGCCACGTCTGCGGGGGCCCCGGCCCGCGACTCGCCGACGATCTGCAGGGTGCGGTCGGCCGGCCCGGCGCGCAGCGCGAAGCCGTCCATCGCGCTGTTGACGAAGCGCGGGACGTCGTGCGCGGCCGTGACCGGCACCGCGAGCACCCGATCGAGCGCCTCGGCGAGCGCGACGCCCTCGGCCGGCAGGGGACGGGTCGCGCCGAGGACGATCTCACGGGCCGCATCGATGGAGAGCACGTGCGCATCATCGCGGGCGCCGCGCCGGACGCGGCGCCCGCGGTCGGCGTGGCGCGGCGCGCGGGCGTGACGCTGCGCGGCGGGAGCGCTCCGCGGTGTGTGATGGAGCCATGCGGACCATCAGGCGCCACGGTGGCGCGGCGCGCGGGCTCCACCGGTGGGGGATCCGCCGGAGCGCCCGGGAGGATGCGCGGCGATGGTCCCTCCGCGTCCTCTCGCCGGCCTGCCCGCGGCCGACCCCCGCGCGGTGGCGCGGGCGTGGCTGGTGCGGCGGATCGCGGCGGCGCCGCTCGAGGCTGCCGCCGCGCTGGCGGGCGGCGACTTCGCCGACCGCGCGCCCGGCCTCTGCGGGGCACTGCTGGCCTCGCTCGCCGACGACGGGGCGCTCGCGGCGCTGAGCGGCGAGGCCAGCGACCTGCGCGCGCTCGTCGAGCCCGTGCCGTTCTCGCCGGGCGGGGCGCCGGCGGCGCTGGCCGGCGCGACCGAGCACCTGCGCGGCGCCGTGCTCGACGTCGTGGCGCCCGCGACCGATCCGGCGCTGCACGCCGGGCTGCACGACCGGCTCGCGCACGCGTGCGCGGAGTTGCTGCGCAGCGCCCTGCGCACGCCGGCTCCGCCCGGCGCGATCACGGTTCAGGACGTGCGCGCCTCCGCCGACCCGCGCGGCCGCCTCACCGCGGAGGCCGAGCGCCTCGTCGTGGCCCGCGTCCCGTTCGCCCTGCTCGTCGTGGAGGTCGAGGACGCGGCGGTCGTCCCCGCGGGGGTCCTCGCCGCGGCCGCGGCCGCGCTCCGCTCCGCCCTTCCCGCCGGGGCCGTTCACGCGCCGGACGGCCCGGGCTCGATCCTCGTGCTCGCCTCCGAGACGGACGGAAGCACCCTGGCGCGCGCGCTCACGCACGCCGTCGGCGCCTCCGCGAGCCACCACGGGGCGCCGCTGCGCGCGTCGGCGGGCGTGGCGCAGCATCCGCGTGACGGCGACACCCCCGAGGCCCTGCTCGCCCACGCCGACGGCCAGCTGTTCGCGGCCCGCGCGGAGGGCCTCCCGCTCGCGTGACCGCCGCCGGCGCGTCCCCTCCGGCGCGGCGGTCCGGCAGCGGTCGTCGTCCGATCGCGCCCTTCGCGGCGGCGCTCGACGACCCCCTGATTGACACCGGCCTCCTTCTAGGGCTTCGGGAGGCGCGAGAGCAGGCCGCGGAGCGCGGCGCCGCCGAGCCGGCTGACCTCACCGGCCGCCTGGAGCGCGGTGGCCACGAGCTCGGCTCCGGACGCCGGCTTGCCGGGCTCGGGCGTCGCGTAGCCCGCGGCGGGCAGCGGCTTGGCCGAGGCACCGGACGTCGCGCCCGGCCCCGTTGGGTGGCTCGCACCCGGCGACTTGGGCTTCGCCGCGGCCTTCGCCGGCGACGCCCCGGACGCCCCGGGTGACGCCGCGGCCTTCCCGCCCGGCGCTTTGGAGCGCGCCGCAGCCGTCGCGCCGGCGGCCGAAGCCTTGGGGCCGGGCGCGGCAGCCTTCGCGCTGCGCGCCGCACGCTTCACACCCGGCGCCCCAGCCCCCGCGCTGCCGGCGGCCTGGGCGCGCGGCGCCCCGGCCTTCTTGGCGGCTTTGCCCTTCGCGGCCTTGCCCTTGTGCGCCTTCGGCTTCCCCGTCGCCTTGCGCGCCGCCTTGGCCTGGGCCGCCGCGGCCTTCTCCGCCTTCGCGCTCGGCTCCCGTCCGCCGTCCGCCTTCGCCGCCGCGCGCGCGGCCTTCACCGCGGCGGCGACGGGTGCGTCCGCGCCGGAACCGGCGCTCTCCCGGGTCCGCGGCCGATCGGGGGTCGTCGCGTCGGCGGCCGCGACGGCGGGAACGTCCGCGTCGGCGTCCGCGACTCCGGGCGGCCGGGCGGTGCGGCGGGTGCTGCGGCGCTGGGGCCGGGTCCGCGGCAGGCCGGAAAGGACCCCGGGATCGGTCGGCTTGGGCTCCTTGGGCGGGCTCACGGCGCACATCATCGCCTACGCGCCGCTCGCGGGGGACCGCGCGCGCAGGTACCGGCTTCTGCCCCGTTCGCGAAACTCCCGGCCTGACGCGCGCGTTCTGCGTAGTACGGGTCGGAAAGGGGCCGCGGAAAGTCCGCGGCCCCTCCGGGATCGAAAACCTACGCGCTAGGATCGGAGCCTCCGTTCGAGCCCGCGGCCGGGGACACGAGCCCCCCGTTCGGCGCGGACGATCCTCTTGTCGGTACGAGCGCATGCCGGCCGTCCGGGCACGGCGAACGAAACGGACTCAGATGTCAGTCGTAGAACTGCAGGAACTCGAAGAGATCAAGGGCCTCATGGCGAAGGGCGCCCAGGTCGGCGTGCTCACCTACGCCGAGATCAGGAAGGCCGTCTCCGAGCTCGACCTCGACGAGTCGGACGTCGAGGAGCTCCAGGGGTTCCTCGAGAAGTCCGAGATCGAGCTCGTCGAGGAGATCGACCCCGCCACCGCCGCGGCCAACGAGGTCGAGCGCGCACCCGACAAGCGCCGGGGCCGCACGAAGAAGGCCGCGCTGGACCTCCGTCCCGACATGACGACGGACTCCCTGCAGCTGTTCCTCAAGGACATCGGGAAGGTCCGCCTGCTCACCGCCCAGGAGGAGGTCGACCTCGCCAAGCGCATCGAGCGCGGCGACCTCGACGCCAAGCAGAAGATGGTGGAGTCCAACCTCCGCCTCGTCGTCTCGATCGCC
>JBBQEV010000012.1:0-59270 GCA_038321325.1 Solirubrobacterales bacterium | reverse complement strand
GCCCGTCGCGCCCCCCGCGCCCGCCCCGGCGCCGCCGCCCGCGACCGCTGCGGGGGGCCGCGAGTACCCGCACCCCGGGCTCGGCGCCGCACGGCCCCCGGCGCAGCCGGAACCCGCGGTGGCCTCGCCGACCGACCGCCTGCGCAGCGCGTTCTCCTCCGAGACGCCGCCGCGGACGCCGCCGCCTGCGGTCGTCGCGCCGCGGGAGTCCCCCGCGGCTCCGCCGCAGCGCGCCTACGAGTCCGACCCGTTCGCGCGCCACGAGGCGCCGACGCCCTGGGGCGAGGCGCGCCCGGTGGGCCAGCCGATCATCCGTGTGGTGGGGGTCGGCGGGGCCGGCGTCAACGCGGTCAACCGCATGGTCGAGGCCGAGGTGGGCGGCGTCGAGTTCATCGCCATCAACACCGACGTCCAGTCCCTGCAGCAGTCGACGGCCGACATCACCCTGCACATCGGCCCGGGCATCACGCGTGGGCTGGGCGCGGGCTCCAACCCGGAGCTCGGCCGGGCCTCGGCGATGGAGGAGTACGACAAGATCAAGGTGCTGCTCAAGGGCGCCGACATGGTCTTCGTCGCCGCGGGCGCCGGCGGCGGCACGGGCACGGGAGCGGCGCCCGTCGTGGCCCGCATCGCCCGGGAGCTCGGCGCGCTCGTCGTCGGCATCATGACCAAGCCGTTCGGCTTCGAGGGCACCCGCCGCGCGCAGCAGGCCGACGAGGGCATCGTCGGCTTCGCGGAGGAGGTCGACACGCTGATCGTCGTGCCGAACAACCGCCTGCTCAGCGTGCTGGACAAGAAGACGTCGATGGTCGACGCGTTCCGGGTGGCCGACGACGTCCTGCGCCAGGGCGTGCAGGGGATCTCCGACCTCGTGACGCTCCCCGGGCTGATCAACCTCGACTTCGCCGACGTGCGGACGATCATGTCCGAGGCCGGGCCCGCGCTGCTGGGCATCGGCATGGGCACGGGCGACGACCGCGCTCTCGACGCCGCCCACCACGCGGTCGAGTCGCCGCTGCTGGAGACCTCGATGGAGGGCGCCCGCAAGATCCTGCTCTCGATCACCTCGGGGGAGGACCTGTCGCTGTGGGAGGTCAACGAGGCGGCCAAGGCCGTCGCGGAGGCCGCACACCCCGACGCCAACATCATCTTCGGGGCGATGGTCGACGCGCGCCTCGAGGACCAGGTGTGGGTGACCGTCGTCGCGACGGGCTTCGGCCAGCCCAGCGTGCGGCCGCCGCGCCCACGGCTCGAGGAGCCGGCGGGCGAGCCGCGCGTCGAGCGCCGTGGGCCGGCGCCGGAGCGCGCGGGCCGCGAGCGCGGTACGCGTCGCTCCAGCCTGGGCGAGCTCGACATCCCTGAGTTCATCCCCAGGGGCTGAGAACACTGGGCTCCGGCGGCATGGTCGCCGCCGGGCATCCCGTCACCGCGGCCGCGGGCGCGCAGGTGCTGCGCGCGGGCGGGAACGCCGTCGACGCGGCGGTCGGCGCGATGCTCATGTCGTTCGTGGCCGAGCCGCTGCTCACCGGCCTCGGGGCGGGCGGCTACCTGCTCGTGGAGGGCTTCGACGCGGAGCCGACGCTGCTGGACTTCTTCGTCGCCGCCCCGGGGTGCGGCCGGGCGGCCGACGCCCCGCGCGCGGAGCTCCTGCCCGTCGACGTCGACTTCGGCGACGCGACGCAGACGTTCAACGTCGGGCCGGCCTCGGTGGGCACGTGGGGCATGGTCGCGGGGATCGACGCCGCGCTGCGGCGCTGGGGCTCGATCGGCCTCGACGCGCTCGTGCGGCGGCCCGTGGCCCTCGCGCGCGAGGGCGTGACGCTCAACTCATCCCAGGGCTACGTCTCGGAGATCCTCGCCGGGATCCTCACCTCGACGCCCGAGGCCGCGGCGCTCTTCGCCCCCCACGGCCACGTGCTGGGGCCGGGAGACCGCTTCGTCTGGCCAGATCTCGCCGACGCGCTCGAGCGCCTCGGTGCGGAGGGAGCCGAGCCGTTCACCACCGGGGACGTCGCCCGGCGGGTCCTGGCCTGGCTCCAGGAGCGCGGCGGGGTGCTGACCGGCGAGGATCTCGCGGGCTACGCCGCGATCGAGCGCGAGCCCCTGCGGATCGCCTACCGCGACCGTGAGGTGCTCGTCAACCCGCCGCCGAACGCGGGCGGCATCCTCGTCGGCCACGCGCTCGCGCTGCTCGCGCGCGGGGACGACCACGGGCCCGAGCGGCTCGTCGCGGTGATGGAGGAGGTGCAGGCCGGCCGCACGCCGGAGTTCGTCGCCGGGCTCGGCGAGCCCGGCTTCCACGAGCGCTACCTCGCCTCGCGGCTGGGCTCCACGACGCACGTCTCGGTCGTCGACCGCGCGGGCCGCGCGGCCGCGGTCACGTGCACCAACGGCGAGGGCTCGGGGATCGTGGTGCCCGGCACGGGCATGCACCCGAACAACATCATGGGCGAGGAGGACCTCAACCCCCTGGGCTTCCACGCGTTCCCCGCCGGGCGGCGGATGCCGTCGATGATGGCCCCGACGGTGGTGGTCGGCGAGCACGGCGTCGAGCTCGTCCTCGGCTCGGCGGGCTCCAACCGGATCCGCTCGGCGATCGTGCAGACGATCCTGGGCGTCGTGGACCGCGGGCTGGCCGCCGCGCCGGCCGTCGACGCGCCGCGCCTGCACTTCGAGGACGGCACGGTCTACGTCGAGCCGGGCGTCCCGACCGCCGGCCTGCGCGCAGCGGGGCGCACCGTGCAGGAGTTCCGGTCGCGGAACCTCTTCTTCGGCGGCGTCGGCGCGGTGCAGCGCGGCCCCGGCGGCGCCCTCACCGGCGCCGGCGACCCGCGGCGCGGCGGCGCGGCGGTCGCGGCATGAGGGCGAAGCGACCCATTGCGGGCCGCACGGGCGCACCGTTCGACTTCGGGCTCGCGAGGCGAGCCCGTCCACGAACGCGGCGCAGACGGGTGGCCGCGACGGCGCGGACGGGCGTCGCCGCGGCGCTCGTGCTCGCCGGGTGCGGCGGCGGGCCTCCCGCGGACATCTTCGTCGTCACGCGCTCTGGCGACATCCCGGGCGCCCGCCTCGTGCTGCGGCTCACCGACGACGGGCGCGCGTCGTGCAACGGCAAGCCCCTGGTCGCGATCGCCTCGGGGGACCTCATCGCCGCCCGCCAGATCCGTCGCGAGCTCGAGGGGGAGAAGGAGGGCGACGTCGGTCCGGCCGACGAGGGCCTGAGCCTGCGGCCCGGCCCGATGGCCGTCTTCCGCTACGTCGTCCGCGGCCAGGACGGCACCGTGAGCTTCAGCGACACCTCGGCGGGCCAGCCCCAGACCTTCCGCGACATCGCCGCGCTGACGCGGCGCCTCGCCAAGGGCCCGTGCCGGCTGGCGCGCTGAACCGGCCACCGCCGCCCCGCGACCGATAAGCGCCGCTTCTCACCGACGCAAGGAACTGCCGGAGGTGGCGATGCCCGCTCCACCTAGCCTGGAAGCCGTGAACCGTCGCTCCTGGCTGCTCATGGCGGTGCTCGCCGCGACCTGGGGTGCGAGCTACCTCTTCATCAAGGTCGGCCTGCGGGACTTCTCGGCGCCGTTCGTCGTCTTCGCCCGCACGGCGCTGGCCGCGCTGGTGCTGCTGCCGGTCGCCGTGCACCGGGACGCGCTCGGTGCGCTGCGCGGTCGCGGGCGCTCGATCGCGGTCCTCGCGGCTTTGCAGGTCGCCGCGCCCTTCCTGCTCATCACGGTGGGCGAGCGGTGGATCCCCAGCGCCCTGGCCGGGATCCTCGTCGCGAGCGCCCCGATCTGGACCGCGGCGCTGGCCTTCACCCCCTACGCGCCGGCGGAGCGTCCGGGCCAGGTCGCGCTGGCCGGCCTCGGCGTCGGGATGATCGGCGTCGCGCTGCTCTTCGGCGTCGACCTCGGCTCGAGCGGGCTGGCGATCCTCGGCGGGCTGCTGGTCCTGCTGGCCGGGCTCGGCTACGCGCTCGGGGGGATCGAGTTCAAGCGCCGCATGGCCGGCGTCGACCCGGCCGCGGCCGCCGCGGCCACGATGGCGGCGAGCGCGGTGCTCACCCTCCCCGCGGCGCTGCTCACTTTGCCGACGAGCGCGGGCGCCGACAGCGTCTCGGCGCTGCTCGCGCTCGGCATCCTCGGGACGGGCCTGGCCTTCCTGATCTTCTACGGGCTGATCGCCGACGTCGGGCCGTCCCGCGCGTCGCTGGTCGCCTACTTGTCGCCGGGCTTCGCGGTCGGCTACGGCGTCGCGGTGCTCGGCGAGTCGGTGACGGCCGGGACCTTCGCCGGCCTCGCGCTCATCCTCGGCGGCTCCTACCTCGCCGCGGGCGGCCGCCTGCCCGCACGGCGCCCGGCGGCCGTGGCGTCCGCGCGCCCCTGAGCCGCGGGCGCCCTTGAGCCGCGGGCGCGCCGCTCAGCCCGGGCGGCCGCTCAGCCGAAGCGGACCTTCCCGTTCGAGCGTGCCCGCACCTGGGCGCGCTCGACGAAGTCCAAGCGCTTGGTCGCCGCCCGGAAGAGCCGCGCGACGAGCTGCAGCCGCGCGTTCTCCGAGCGCAGCTCGAGCAGGTTCTGCTTGGCCTCCAGGCCGAACTCGACGTTGGCGGCCATCGCGTAGGCGCCCATCCCGGCGAGCTCGTCCTCCTCGGGCTTCGTGTCGGTGGCCTGCTCGACGAGCTCCGCGTAGGCGGCCTGCGCCGCCTCCTCGGCGTCGGTGTCGAGCTCCTCGTCCGCGTCCTCGACCCACGCGACCCGCGCGGCGGGGTACGGGAGGCCCTCGACCGTCTCGATGATCTCGAACGCGCGCGTCCCGCGCGTCACGATGTTGATCCGGCCGTCGTCCATCCGCTCGAGCACGCGGGTGATCTCGACGGCGCAGCCCACGTCGCGCAGGCCCTCCTCGTCGCTCCAGACGATCCCGAACTCCGACTCCTGCTCGAGCGCCTCGGCGATCATCGTGCGGTAGCGCGGCTCGAAGATGTGCAGCGGGACGAACTCGCGCGGGATCGCGACGAGGCCGAGGGGGAAGATCGGGAAGTCCTGGACGACGCGGTCGGACATGTCCTTCATCGTACGGGCCTCCCGGCGCGGCGGGCCCGCGTTCCGGGGAACATCCCGGCCGTGCTGCGCGCGCTGCTCACCGTCCTGGTCGCCTGCGTGCTCGTCGCGGCGGCGCCCGGAGCGCGGAGCGCGGCCGAGGAGCGACCGGTGCTGCTCGTGGTCACCGAAACGGCCGGCTTCCGCCACGGCGCCGCGATCGCCGCAGGGCTGAAGGAGCTGCGGCGCCTCGGCGCGCGCGAGCGCGGCGGCTTCCGCCTCCGCGTGCTCCCGCGCTTCGTGCTGCTGACCCCCGAGGCGCTGGCGGGCGCCCACGGGCTCGTCCTGCTCGAGACGTCCGGGACCCCGGCGCTCGACGCGGCGGGCCGCGCCCGCCTGCTGGCGGCGGTGCGCGGCGGGCTGGCGCTGCTCGCCTTCCACGCCGCCGCCGACACGTTTCCCGCGTGGCCGGCGTTCCACCGGATGCTCGGGGCGAGCTTCCGCGACCACCCGAACGCCGGCGTCGGCCGGGTGCGCGTCGAGGACCGCGGCCATCCGGCCACCGCGCGCCTGCCCCGGGCCTTCCGCCTGCGCGAGGAGTACTACCGGTTCCTCCCCGCACCGGACCCGCGGCGCGGCGCGCACGTGCTCGCCTCGCTCGACATCGCCTCCTTCGGCGGCCGGCCGCGCGGCGACCGGCCGCTCGTGTGGTGGCGCACGGAGCAGCGGGGCCGCGTGTTCTACTCCGCGCTCGGCCACCGTCCGCAGACGTGGAGTGACCCGCGGCACCGCCTCCTGCTCGCCGGCGCGCTGGACTGGGCCCTCGCCCGTACGCCTTGACGTGAGCCACACCGCCCTCGTCTTCGGCGACCAGCTGATGCGCGACAACCCGGCGCTCGACGGCGCCTCCCGCGTGGTGTTCGTCGAGTCGACGGCGGGCATGCGGCGCCTGCGCACGCACCGCCGCCGGGTCCACCTCGTGCTCAGCGGGATGCGTCACTTCGCCGACGAGCTGCGTGCCGCGGGGAAGATCGAGGTCATCGAGCGGCGGGGCGTCGCGACGCTGACGGCGGGGCTCGACGGGCTCGACGACGTGGTCTGCGCAGCGCCGAACTCCGCGTCGGCGCGGCGCGGCGTGGCGCGGCTGGGGATCACGCGGTCGACTCGAACCAGTTCCTCACCGCGCCCGAGGCGTTCGCGGACTGGGCCGGCGATCGCCGGCGGCTGGTGATGGAGGACTTCTACCGCGAGCAGCGCCGCCGCCTCGGCGTGCTGATGGACGCCGACGGCAAGCCCGAAGGGGGCCGGTGGAACTTCGACTCCGAGAACCGCCGGCCGCCGGCGAAGGACCTGCGCGCGCCCGAGCCCTACCGTCCGCGCGAGGACGCGATCGACGCGGAGGTGCGCGCGGACATCGACGCGCTCGGGCTCGAGCTGTTCGGCGACGACGGGCCGCGGCAGTTCGCGGTGACCCCGGCCGAGGCGGGCCGGGCGCTCGCCTCGTTCGTCGACGACCGCCTTGCGGGCTTTGGGCCATGGCAGGACGCGATGGTCGAGGGCGAGCGCTTTCTCTTCCACGCGCTGCTCAGCGTGCCGCTCAACCTCGGGGTCCTCGACCCGAGGGCCGCCGTCCGCGCGGCGGAGCGCAAGTACCGCGCGGGCGAGGTCCCGCTGCAGAGCGCGGAGGGCTTCGTCCGCCAGGTCATCGGCTGGCGCGAGTGGGTGTGGGGCATGTACTGGCTGCGGGCCGACCAGTGGCCGGAGCGCAACGCGCTCGACGCCCACCTCCCGCTCGGCGCGGCCTACTGGGGCTCGCCGACCGGCTGGAACTGCCTGGACTCCGTGGTCGGCGGGGTCGCGGCGACGGGCTACGCGCACCACATCGAGCGCCTGATGGTGCTCGGGACGATCGGGCTGACGAGCGGCACGGAGCCGTGGGAGCTGGTCCGCTGGTTCCAGGGCGCGTTCGTCGACGGCGCGGAGTGGGTGATGGCGCCCAACGCCGCGGGCATGGCGCTCTTCGCCGACGGCGGCGAGATGATGACCAAGCCCTACGCGGCCGGCGGGAACTACATCGACAAGATGAGCGACCACTGCCGGGGCTGCCGCTTCTCCCCGAGCGAGAAGCACGGGCCGACGGCCTGCCCGGTCACCGCGCTCTACTGGGACTTCGTGGACCGCCACGCCGGCGTGCTCGCCGCCAACCCGCGCACGCGGCGCGCGGTGTCGTCGTGGAGGCGCTTCGACGCCGCGACGCGCGCGGCCGTGCACGAGCGCGCGGAGGTCGCCCGCGCGGAGCTCGTCGACGGCCAGCCGCGCTGGCCGCGGTAGCGGCGCTCAGCAGTCGGCGAGCGCGGACAGCGCGCGACAGATCGCGCGCCGGTCGTCCACGCGGCCGAGCCGGTGGGTCAGGAACGAGCGGCGGAGGCGCGATCGGCTGCACATTCCGCGCTAGCGTGCCGTGCCGTGGACTCCGAGCTGGCCATCGAGGTCTCCGGCCTGGTCAAGGCGTTCGGCGACGCGCGCGCCGTCGACGGCGTCGACCTCGCCGTCGCGCGCGGGTCCGTGTACGGCGTGCTCGGCCCCAACGGCGCGGGCAAGACGACCACGATCCGCATGCTCGCGACCCTGCTGCGCCCGGACGCGGGCACCGCGCGGGTGCTCGGGCACGACGTCGTCACCGAGGCCGATGCCGTCCGCGCGCGCATCAGCCTCACCGGCCAGCTCGCCTCCGTCGACGAGGACCTCAGCGGCCGCGAGAACCTCGTGCTCCTCGCGCGGCTGCTCGGCTATCGGGGCCGCGGGGCGTCCGGCCGCGCCGACGAGCTGCTCGTCGCGTTCGGACTGACCGAGGCCGCCGGCCGGCTGGTGAAGAACTACTCGGGCGGCATGCGCCGGCGCCTGGACATCGCCGCGAGCATCGTCGTGACGCCGGAGCTCATGTTCCTCGACGAGCCGACGACCGGCCTGGACCCCCGCTCGCGCAACCAGGTCTGGGATATCGTGCGGGCGCTCGTCGGACAGGGCACGACCGTGTTGCTGTGCACCCAGTACCTCGACGAGGCCGACCAGCTCGCCGACCGGATCGCGGTCATCGATCACGGGCGCGTGATCGCGGAGGGGACGCCGGGGCAGCTGAAGGCGTCCGTCGGGCAGAGCACGCTCCACGTCCGGCTCGTCGCGGCGGAGGACCGTGACCGGGCCGCGCGGCTGCTCGCGCTCGGCCTCGACGCGCCCGTGCAGCTCGAGGGCGATCCCGTGGCGCTCTCGGCGCCCGTCGCCGACGCGGCGAGGGCCGCCGAGGCGCTCGCGGAGCTCGGCCGCGAGGGGTTGGCGGTCGCGGGCTTCTCGCTCGGGCAGCCGAGCCTCGACGAGGTGTTCCTCGCGCTGACCGGCCAGGCCCCGGCCGCCGACGCGGACGTCGCCGCATGACGACCACCAGCGACGCCCCGAGCGCTCCCGTCAGCGAGGAGGCGCTCCACGCGGCGCTCGCCTCCGGGCAGCGACCGCCGCGGCCGAGCGCCGTCTCGGTCTGCCTGACGTTCGGCTGGCGGGGGATGCTCAAGATCAAGCACGTCCCCGAGCAGCTGATCGACGTGACGCTGACCCCCGTCCTGTTCCTGGTGATGTTCACCTCCCTCTTCGGGGGCGCGGTGGCGGGCTCGACCGACGACTACCTCCAATTCCTGCTTCCCGGGATGCTCGTGCAGTCCGTCCTGTTCACCGCCGTGTACTCCGGGGTGACGCTGAACACGGACATGACCAAGGGGGTCGTGGACCGCTTCCGCTCGCTGCCGGTGTGGCGGCCGGCCCCGCTCGTCGGGGCGGTGCTCGGGGATGCAGTCCGCTACGCGCTGGCGTCGATCGTCGTCGTCGTGCTCGGCCTGATCATGGGCTTCGACGCGAAGGGCGGCGCCGGCGGCCTCGTCGCCGGGGTGCTGCTCGTCGTCGTCTTCGCGTTCGCTCTCTCCTGGGTGTTCACGACCGTCGGCCTGGTGCTCCGCTCCCCGAGCGCGGTGATGAACTCGGGCTTCATGGCGCTGTTCCCGCTGATCTTCCTGAGCAACATCTTCGTGCAGCCCTCCACGCTGCCCGACGCGTTGGAGGCGTTCGTCGCCGTCAACCCGGTCTCCCATCTCGTCACCGCCGTGCGCGGCGTCATGGCGGGCGCGGGCTCGGGAGGGGACGTCGGCCTCGTGCTGGCCGAGGCGGTCGGGCTCACGGCGATCTTCGCGCCGCTGACCGCGCGGCTCTACGGCGCCAAGGGCTGACGCGGCCGCGGGTCGCCGGGCGGGTAGGTTCGCCTCCGTGAGCGGCGACTCCGGCGGGCACGGCGAGAGCACCGCGGCGATCCTCGCCGCGCTGGCGGCCAACGTCGGGATCGCGCTGGCGAAGTTCGTCGGGTTCCTCCTGACCGGGTCCTCCTCCCTGCTGGCCGAGTCGATCCACTCGCTCGCCGACGCCAGCAACCAGGGCCTGCTGTTCCTGGGTGGCCGCCGGGCCAAGCGTCCGCCGACGCCGCTGCACCCGTTCGGGTACGGGCGCAGCCGCTACTTCTGGGCCTTCGTGGTCTCCGTCGTGCTGTTCTCGCTCGGCGGGCTCTTCTCGGTCTACGAGGGCTACCACAAGATCGCCGAGCCCGAGGAGGTCGAGTCTCCGGCGATCGCCTTCGCGATCTTCGCCGTGGCGATCGTCTTCGAGGGGTTCGCGCTGCGGTCCGCCATGGGCCACGCGCAGACCGAGCGCGGGGAGCGCAGCTGGGTCGAGTACGTCAAGACGTCGCGCAGCCCCGAGCTGCCGGTGCTCCTGCTCGAGGACACCGGGGCGCTCATCGGGCTCGGCTTCGCCACCGCGGGCGTGGCCCTGGCGACGCTCACCGGCAACGCGGTCTACGACGGCATCGGCACGCTCATGATCGGCCTCGTGCTCGTGGCGATCGCGGGCATCCTCGCGCGCGAGATGAAGAGCCTGCTGATCGGCGAGGCGGCGGATGCCCACACGATCCGCCGGATCGAAGCCGAGCTGACCGAGGGCCCCGACGTGCGCCAAGTCATCCACATGCTCACCCAGCACCTCGGCCCCGAGGAGCTCCTGGTCGGCGCCCGGGTCGAGTTCGATCCCGCCCTCTCGATGGCGCAGCTGGCCGACGCGATCGACGCCTGTGAGGCCCGGGTGCGCGCCGCCGTGCCGATCGCGACGGTCATCTACCTCGAGCCCGACATCCCCGGGCGCAGCGCTCCCGCGCCTGGGCCGTAGGCGCGCCTCAGGCGTGGCCGACGGCCACGCCGACCATCGCGACGACGAACCCGCCGCAGGTGACCTGGACGAGCGAGCTCGTCAGGGACACCTTCAGGAAGCGCTTGCGGACGATCGCGATGACGACGAGCTCGACGGAGACGACCACGTAGGCGACGAGGAGCGCGGTCGCCGTCTCGGAGATGAGGAACGGCAGCGCGTGCAGCGTCCCGCCGATGAACGTGGCGATCCCCGTGATGAGCCCGCGCCGGAACGCCGAGCCTCGGCCGGTGAGCTCCCCGTCGTCGGAGAGCGCCTCGCTCATGCCCATGGAGATCGCGGCGCCGAGGGCGGCGGCGAGGCCGACGAGCAGCGCCGTCCGCGAGTTCGCGGCGTAGGCGGCGGCGAAGATCGGGGCGAGCGTCGAAATCGTCCCGTCGATGAGGCTCGGCTGCACGTAGCGCAGCAGCTTGTCGCGCTCGCTCGCGCCGCGAAACCCCGTCAGGACCTCGGAGAACATGGTGACGATACTACTTGCTAATGCTACGGACTTCAATTAGGGTTCCCTTATGGCTGAGGCCCCTGACCTGTCCACGCGGCTGCGCGCCGCCGGCCTGCGCGTCACCTCGCAGCGTCTCCTGCTGCACGCGGCGCTGCTGGACCTCGGGCACCACGCGACGGCCGACGAGGTGATGAGTGCGGCGGCGCCGCGGCTCCCCGGGCTCTCGCTGCCGACCGTCTACGCGACCCTCGAGCTCCTCGCGCGACTCGGCCTCGTGCAGCGCGTCGCGGTGGGAGCCGGAGCGGTCCGCTGGGACCCGGGCCCCGAACCGCACGCGCACTTCTCGTGCACCGGCTGCGGGGCGCTCACGGACGTCCCGGGTGTGGCGGACGCGGGGCTGCTCGAGCGCGCCGCGCAGCGCGCCGGGCTGACGGTGGACGCCGTGGACGTCGTGCTGCGCGGGCGCTGCGCCGCGTGTGTGCAAAACGGGTAGACCTCGCGGCGTGCTCACCGCTCCAGTTCCCGTCGTGCCGTCCGTCGCCGGCGCGGTGCCCTCCACGCGCACGCCCGCGGCGCGCCGCCGCCCGGCGCCCGGGCCGCGCGCCGGGACGGTCCCCCGCTCTCGCCGCGCCGACCACCGGTGACGCGCGTCCTGCTCATCGGCGCGGGAGATCTCGCCGACGAGGTCGCCGCCGCGCTGGACGCGCAGTCGGCCGACGTCGTGCGCCTCGAGGAGCCCGACGAGGGCGACGTCCGTGACGCGCTGGCCCCGGGCGCGTGCGACCGCGTGACGGTGGTCTCCCGCGACGACGCGATCGCGCTGCGGATGGCCCTCATGGTCCGCTACGAGGACCGCGAGATCCCGTTGCTCGTGACGCTCTTCGACCCGACGGCCGGCGCGCAGCTCCGCGAAGCCGACCCCCACGTCGAGATCACCTCGATGGCCGAGATCGTCGCGCCGTCGCTGGCGGGGCCGTGCGCCGGCGCGGACCTCGTCGCCGTCCTGGAGCGTCCGAGCGGCCCCGTGGCCGTGCGCACCGACGGCGACCGGGTCCGGGAGGAGCCGTTCGTCGCGCCCGACCACGGCAACCGGGTGCTCGGCCTCCTCTCGGCGCTCGCGCGGCCCTACGACAAGAGCGCCGCCCTGCTGGTCTACGGCTGCCTCGGCCTGCTCGCGGTGCTCGCCGCCGAGACGGTCGGTGCGGTCGTCGTCCTCGAGCAGGGCGCGACCGACGCCTTCTACGGCGCGACCAAGACGCTCGTGACCGTCGACCCGAACGACGGTGTGGCCAAGGGGCCGCCGGGCTTCAAGCTGTTCACCGCGGGCGCGATGCTCTGCGCGCTGTTCTTCGAGGCGCTCTTCACCGCGGGAATCGTCAACCGCCTGATCGACCGGCGCCTGACGGGCTGGGTGGGGACGCGCGCCGTGCCGCGCCGCCACCACGTCGTCGTCGTCGGGCTGGGGAAGGTCGGGCTGCGTCTGTGCCAACTCCTGCGCGCGGTGGGCGTGCGGGTGGTCGGCGTCGACGACCAGGAGGACGGTGAGGACGTCGGGATCGCCCGCGAGGACGGGATCCCGGTCGTCATCGGCCGCGGTGCGGACCCGTCGGTGCTGCGCCGCCTCTCGCTCGACAAGGCCTGCGCGCTGGCGGCCGTGACCTCCGACGACCTGCAGAACCTCTCGATCGCGATGGCGGCGCGCTCGCTCGCGCCCGATCTGAGGATCGTGCTGCGCGCCGGCGACGGCCGCCTGGCCAACGAGACCCGCTCGCTCCTGGGCTTCGGCGTCGTGCGCGACGTCCACCAGATCGCCGCGACGCTCCTGGCCGCCCGCAGTGCGGGATCACCGGCCCGCTCCGTCCTCTGTCACGAGGACGAGGCGCACCTCGTGCACGAGGACGGCCGGCTCGAACGGGCGGCCGTCCTCGGCACCGACGTGGTCTGAGGCTTGGCCTTGAAGGTGTCGCCGGCCTTGTCCTCGAAGCGTCACCCGGCGAGCGCGACGGCGCCGGCGACCATCGCCGCGCCGAGCAGCGCGAAGAGCGCGCCGATGACCACGATGAACGTGGGCAGCGCGCGGTGGATGCGCCCGTCCTGCGCGATCCGCACGCGGCGCGGTTCGGCGGGGTCGTAGAGGACCTCGACGGTGCTCCCCTCGCGTGCGATCGGCGGGCTCGCGCCCTCGAAGCTCAGCTCCTCGACGACCGTGCCGTCCGGCAGGCGGTAGCGCAGCCGGGGGAAGGCGAGCAGCGTCACCTCCGTGGAGCGACCGACGTCGCGCCACACGTTGTCCACGACCTCCCCGGGCGCCGTCTGCGCCCGGGCGGCGAACGCGGCGCGGCGCCGGCGGTTGATCCGGGTGAACGCGACCAGCGCGACCCCGACCACGAGGAACACGAGGCCTACGCCGCCGAGGATGCGGGCGAGCTGATCGACGGGTGAGGCGGCGGCGAGGAGCGTCCGGCGATCATTCCAGCCGCGCCGCGGTGGCGCCCGCCGCCGTCCGCGGTGCCCACCGGGCACGGCGCGAGCTTGCCGCGCTTGCCGCGAAGCTCCAGCGCCCGCGCTGACGTGCCTCGCCACGACGGCGCGCTCCTGGCGCCCCTGAAACGCCACGGGCATCGAGTACGCCGTCATCGGGGGCTGTCATCTCCGCCACCGCGTCGCGCGCCGCCGGGCCGGGTGCCGCGCTAGCGTCCCGACCATGGGCGCGTGGGGGGCCGGGAGCTTCGAGAACGACACCGCATCGGACTGGGCGGCCGACCTCGCCTCCGGCGGGGGCCTCGACATGGTCCGCGACACGCTGCACACCGCGGCGGCCTGCCCGCCCGGCGAGTACCTCGAGTCCGACGAGGGCGCCGCGGCGCTCGCCGCGGCCGAGGTCGTGGCCGCGGCGAAGGGCCGGCCGCTGACGGCCGTCGCGATGGGCAGCTCGGGCCCGCACGCGCTGGCCTGGGCCAAGGCGCACCCGGCGGCGGGGAAGGCGGAGCTCGTCGCGCTCGCGCTCGACGCGCTCGACCGCGTCGAGGGCGCGGAGTCCGAGCTGTCGGAGCTGTGGGCCGCCGAGCTCGGCGCCGGGGCCGGCTCACGTGAGTGGTTCGGCGAGGTCGAGGACCTCCGCAACCGTCTCGCGGGCTGAGCGTGCGTCGAGTTGTCGATGCGTCCCGCCCACCGGGTTCAATCGACGACTCGACGCTCGGCGCTCACCCCGCCTTGCGCGCGCTGACCATCAGGTTGTAGAAGATCGCCGGCGGGAGCCGCTGCTCCAGCAGCCGCGCGTCGAGCTGTTGCAGCGCGAGGTAGCCGCGGAACGCGTACTGCCGCCACAGCCACGGCACGTCGTCGGGCTCCGCGGTCGCCTCCAGCGCGCGGTTGGCCCAGCCGAACCAGTTGGCCAGCAGCTCCTCGCCGCGGACGTGGACGTCCCGGAGGCCGGCCGCCGCGGCGAAGCGCTCGAGGTCGGCGGGGACGAACGCGTGGACGTCGACGGCGCCCTCGAGCTGATGGTTGTGCTCCCCGCCGTCGGTATGGCCCTCCGGCGCCTTGCGCGCTCCGAGCATCCGCCGCCAGGCCGGCGCGGCGTAGTTGGCCGCGCGCTTGGGGACGTTCGCGATGCGGTCGCCGGTGCGCGAGGGCTCGCCGGCGAAGAAGACGGTGCCGCTCGGGGTGAGGACGCGCGCGAACTCGCGGAAGGCGCGCGCGAGATCGGGCAGGTGGTGCAGGACCGCGTGGCCCATCACGACCTCGAAGGAGCCGTCGGCGAACGGGAGCTGCTCGGCGTCGCAGGCGACGGTCTCGACGTCGAGCCCGAGGCGCGCCGCGTTGGCGCGGAGGGTTGCGAGCATGCCGGGGGAGATGTCGGTGCAGGTCGCCTCGCCGACGATCCCCGCCTTGACGAGGTGCAGCGAGAAGTAGCCCGTGCCGGCGCCGATCTCCAGCGAGCGGGCGAAGTGCGCCGGCGTCCCGCCCAGCGCTTTGCGCGTCTTGAGCAGCACCTGGTGGGCGCCGACCTCGCCCCAGTTGATCCCCCACTTGGCGTCGTACTGGGCGGCGGCTCCGTCGTGGTACCGGGTGTTGACGTCACGGATCTCCTCCGCGGTGACCGGCGCGCTCATCGGGCGGCAGGCTACCGCCCGGCCGCGCGCGGCCCGCCCGCCGTCCGGATCGTCGACAGCTCGCGCGCCGGGCGCCGGGAACTAGGCTTCCCGGCCGCATGGCCACCGACGAGCAACCGCCGCTCTACCTCCAGCGCGACCAGCCGCCCGGCGTGCCGCCCCTCGCCCTGACCGGCGAGCGCACGCTGCCCGACGTGCCCGAGGAGAACTACTGGTACCGCCGCCACCTCGTCGTCTACGAGTGGATCCGCGCCCGCGTCGGCGGGCTGAAGGTCGTCGACATGGCCTGCGGGGAGGGCTACGGTGCAGCCGTCCTGGCGCGGACCGCGCGGGAGGTGATCGGCGTCGACGCCAACCCCGAGGCGCACGAGCACGCCCGCCTGCGCTACACCGGCCCGCGCCTGCGCTTCGTGCGCGACATGGTCCAGACGTTCGGGGAGGCGTGCGACGCCGTCGTCTTCCTGCAGACGATCGAGCACGTCCCCGATCCCGGCGCGGTGCTCGAGCACTTCAGGGCGCGGGTCGGGCCGGGCGGCCTGGTCGTGCTCTCCACGCCGAACGTGCTCACGCTCGCGCCCGCGGGCGCCGCGAAGTCCGGGAACCCCTGGCACCTCAGGGAGTACCCGCCCGAGGAGTTCCGCGCGCTCTGCGCGGAGCACTTCGCCGAGGTGGAGCTGCACGGCGTGTTCCACGCCCGCCGGCTCGCTGCGCACGCCTTCGCGCTCGAGCACCTGCGCTGGGACGCGATCCACCCGCGGCTCGGCCTCACGAAGGCGTTCTACGACCGCTTCACCCCCGCGATCTCCGCGCGCGACTTCGCGCTGCGCACCGACCGGCCGCTCGAGCGCGCGCTGGACCTCGTCGCCTTCTGCCGCGGCTAGATGACTCGTGGAACAGATCCTCTAGATGCCGGGGCGCCTCTCGCTCGTCCTGCACTCCCACATGCCCTACGTGGAGGGCTTCGGGACGTGGCCCTTCGGCGAGGAGTGGCTGTTCGAGGCGATGGCCGCCTCCTACCTGCCGCTGCTCGACGTGCTCCCGGGCAGCCCGATCACGGTCTCGGTGACGCCCGTGCTCGCCGACCAGCTCGAGGCGCCCGGGCTCGGGGAGCGCTTCACCGCGTTCCTGCGCGACGTGCGGCCCGCGTCGCACGCGCTCGACGCGGCCGGCTTCCGCGCGAGCGGGCGGGAGGCCGAGGCGCGCGCGCTCGACCGCGCGGCCGGCGACTACGCGCGGGCGCTCACCCGCTTCGACGGGCTCGGCGACCGCGGCCTGCTCGGCGCGCTCGCGCCCGCGTGGACGTCGGCGGCCACGCACGCGGTGCTCCCGCTCTGCGCCACCGACGCGGGCGTGCGCCTGCAGCTGCGCGTCGGTGTGGAGGCGCACCGCGCGCGCAGCGCGGGCCACTGGGACGGTGGCCTGTGGCTGCCGGAGTGCGCCTACGCCCCGTGGCTGGATCCGCTGCTCGAGGAGGCCGGGGCCCGGGCGGTCTGCGTCGATCTCACCGACGTCCTCGGGCGAGGAGCGGCGGAGCAGCTCACGCCGCTGCGCACCGCGGCGGGCCCGGTGCTGGTGCCGATCGACAGGGAGATCATCGAGCTCGTCTGGAGCCCGGGCGGTTACCCGGCGCACGCGGCCTACCGCGACTACCACCGCCGCTCGCCGCGCGACCATCACCCCTGGGCCGTGGACGGCGCCGTCTACGACCCCGACCGCGCCCGCGAGCAGTGCCGCCACGACGCGCGGGACTTCGTCGCCCGCGTCGGCGCGCGGCTCGCCGGCGGCGGGCTCTGCGTCTGCGCGCTGGACACCGAGCTGCTCGGACATTGGTGGTACGAGGGGCCGTGGTGGCTGGCCGCGGTCGTGGCCGAGTGCGCCGCGCGGGGCGTCGAGCTCGTCGGCCTCGACGCGGCGGTCGCGGAGGTCGACGCCGCCGAGCCGCTGTCACCCGGGCGGCTCGGCATCACGACGTGGGGGACGCCGCGCGACCTGTCGACCTGGGACCACCCCGGCGTCGCCGCGTTCGCCTGGCGTGCCCGGGCCGCGGAGCTCGCGGTGGTCGCCGCCGGGCCGCATCCGCCCGCGCGGGCGGTGCGCGAGATGCTCGCCCTCCAGTCCTCCGACTGGGCCTTCTTGACGACGAGCGCCACGGCGGGCGACTACCCGGGCGAGCGGGCGGCCGGCCACTACGCCGCGCTCCTCGCGGCGTTCGCCGACCCCGGGGGGACGGCCCCGGCGCTCCGCAACCTGGCCGCGCGGGCCGGCCCCGCCACCCTCGCGCTCGCGTGACCCGCGTCCTCGTCCTCTCGTGGGAGTACCCGCCGATCGTCGAGGGCGGGCTGGCGCGGCACGTGGCCAAGCTCGCCGAGCACCTTGCCGGGCAGGGCACCGAGGTCCACGTCCTCACCCGCGGCGGAAAGCGCGACCCGGCCGCGGAGCTGCGTGCCGGCGTCCAGCTGCACCGCGTGCCCGAGCCGCCGAAGCCGAGCGACCTCGACGCGTTCCTCGGCTGGATCGACCGCATGAACGTCGACATGGTGCGCGCCGCGGAGTCGATCGGCGGTGGCTTCGACCTCGTTCACGGCCACGACTGGCTCGTGGCGACGGCCGCCGACCGCCTCGCTCGCGTCCACGGCTGCCCGCTCGTGATGACCGTCCACGCCACCGAGCACGGGCGCCACCACGGCTCGGTCGAGCAGCACCCGCAGCGCTACATCCACGCCGCGGAGCGCTGGATCGCCCGCCGCGCCGACCGCGTCATCACCTGCTCGCACTACATGCGCGGGCACGTCGCGGACGTCTTCGGCCTGCGCGAGGAGGCCGTCGCGGTCATCCCGAACGGCATCGATCCCGCCGACCTCGTGCCGGTCGAGGACCTCACGACGCTCCGGGCGCGCTTCGCGGCGCCGGACGAGCAGCTCGTCCTGCTCACGGGCCGCCTCGTCTACGAGAAGGGCTTTCAGCACGCGCTCGACGCGCTCGCCGGCCCCGACGGCGCCATCGCCGCAGTCGGGAGGGTCCGCTGGCTGGTCGCGGGCTCGGGTACCCACGAGGCCGAGCTGCGGGCGCAGGCCGAGCGGCTCGGGCTCCTGCGCCACGGCGTGTTCCTCGGCTGGATCGGCGACGACGCGCTCCACTCGCTCTACCGGATCTGCGACCTCTGCGTGATCCCCTCGCTCTACGAGCCGTTCGGCCTCGTGGCGCTGGAGGCGATGGCCAGCGGCTGCCCGTGCATCGTCGCCGACACGGGCGGCCTGCGGGAGGTCGTCCCGCACGACGTCGGCCTGCGCTTCAAGGGCGGCGACGCCAAGCACCTCGGCGTGATGATCGAGCGGATGCTCACCGACGCCGAGCTCCGCGCGCGGCTCGTCGCCGAGGCGAGCGAGCACGTGCTGCGCTTCGACTGGGCCGAGATCGCGCGGGAGACCGGCGCGCTGTACGCCACCCTGCCGGCCGCCTCGCCGCGGAGCGTGGCCTGAGCCGGGGACTCGCTCCGAGGGCCGACGGCTTCAGTCAAGGAGCTCCGCGGCGACGCGCGCGCACGTCCTGCGAGCCGGCGAACGTCTCCACGCGGCCCCGGAACGCCGGCGGGTCGATGGCGGGGTAGCGGAACAGCTCGGGCTCGATCACCGAGAAGTGCTCGAGCAGCCTGGCGTTCTCGATCCGGCGGTGCTCGCGCATCGCACGGACGTCGAAGAGGTCGCGGTCGAGCCCGCGCTCGCGGTTGGCGAGCGCCTGCGAGTAGAAGTCGAAGTGGTAGACGTCGGCGTTCCCCTCGGTGAACACGTAGACGCACCGCTCGCGCCACCCGGGGAGCTCGGGGATGAAATCCGGTGGGGAGACGAGCTCGATGTTCACCGGGATGGCCGCTTTCGCGAGCGGGATGCGACGGGCCAGCGCCTCGTCGTCCGGCTCGACGCGGAGGTCGACGTCGATCGTCGAGTCGCGCCAGCCCTCGATGACTGCGGTGGCGCCGCCGGTGACGTAGAGCCGAACCCGCTGGCCGGCGTGGCGGCCGAGGTCGCGCGCGAGGGCTCGGACCCGCGCCGCGTCAGCGTCGGGCCGCATGCTCGGCAGCGCGCGCGAACGACTCGATCTGGCGCAGCAGCGCGAGGCAGCGTCCGTGGGCGTCGCGGCCGTGGGCGTCACCGAGCGCGTGATAGAGGCGCTGGGGGGCGTCCACGCTCTCCGATCCGGCGGGGACCGGCACGCCGGCGGCGCGCAGGCGGGTGCCCGCGGCGCGAACGAGGAGCGCCTGCGGGGTCTCAGAGCGTCCGGCGCGGATGTCGGCCAGGCCGCAGCGGACGAGATCCCCGCCTGGGAGCGTGTCGTATGCGGGCTCGGCGGCGAGGGGCGGCACGGTGGCTCGGAGGGTAGATGGCTTCGCGCGATGCGCGCGAGTTTCTGGGCCCGCTTCGGCCGGCCGGTCGCGCTCGCCCGGGCGTCACCGATGCTCGCGGACGGAGCCGGAGCGCCCGCCACCCCGCGCTTCTGCGACCGTTCGGCGCGCCCGTGCCCCACGTCAGCGTCTCCAACCTCGCCTACGCCCACCCGGGCGGCAGCCTGCTCTTCGAGGGCGTCTCGTTCAAGATCGCCCCGGGCGCGCACGTCGGCGTCGTCGGCGTCAACGGCGTGGGCAAGAGCACGCTGTTCGGGGTGATCATGGGGACTCTGCCGGCCGACGAGGGCGACGCGAACGTCGGCGGCCGCGTCGCGCACATGCCGCAGGACGTGGGCGTCGCGGGTGATCCGCGCACCGTGCGCGAGCTGCTGGTCGGTCTGACCACGGGCGCGCTGCGCGATGCGGGGGAGCGGGTGAACGCCGCCGAGCACGCGCTCGCCGGCGGCGACGCCGACGCGGGCATGGCGCTCGGCGCCGCGATCGGTGACTGGTCCGAGCTCGGCGGCTACGAGCGCGAGGCCCAGTGGGACGCCGCCTGCCGCCGCATCGTCCGCAGCGCCTTCTCGGCGATCGCCGACCGGCCGGCGATCTCGCTCTCCGGCGGGGAGCGCAAGCGCCTCGTCCTCGACGTGCTCCTGCGCTCCGACGCCGACGTCCTGCTCCTCGACGAGCCCGACAACTTCCTCGACGTCCCGGCCAAGCGCGAGCTCGAGCAGCAGCTGCGGCAGACCAAGAAGACGGTGCTCGTGATCTCCCACGACCGCGACCTGCTCGCCGAGGGCGTGAACGTCATCCTCACGCTCGAGGGCAACGGCGCCTGGCTGCACCACGGCTCCTACGCGACCTACCCCGCGGCGCGGGAGGAGCGCCAGCGCTCGCTGGGCGACGCGGTCGCGCGCTGGAACGAGGAGGAGAAGCGCCTGCGCGATCTCGTGCGCACGTTCAAGGAGCGCGCGCGGTACTCCCCGGTCCTGGCCAAGCGCGCCGACGCGTTCGAGACGCGCTGGAAGCGCTTCAAGGAGCCGGGGCCGCCGCCGCCGCCGATCGCCGAGCAGCAGATCAAGGTGCGCCTGCGCGGCGCGGACTCGGCCCGACGCGTCCTCGACCTGCGCCGCGTCGGCGAGCCCGGGCTGGTCCGGCCGTTCTCCGACGAGGTGCACTTCGGCGAGCGCGTCGGGATCGTGGGGCCCAACGGGGGCGGCAAGACGCACCTCATGCGCGTGCTCGCGGGGGACGAGCCTCCGGGGGAGGGGGAGCTCGTGACCGGTCCGCGGGTCTCGGCCGGGCTGTTCACGCAGCTCAACGCGCGCGCCGACTTCGCAGGCCGCGGGGTGCTCGACGTCGTCGAGGAGCGCCTCGGGGCGACGCAGACGAGCATGGCCGCGCTGGCGCGCTACGGGCTGCAGGACGCGGCGCGGCGCACCTACGACACGCTCAGCGGCGGGCAGAAGGCGCGCCTGGAGATCCTCTGCCTCGAGCTCGAAGGCCACAACCTGCTGCTCCTCGACGAGCCGACCGACAACCTCGACATCGACTCCTCCGAGGCGCTCGAGTCCGCCCTGGACGGCTTCGAGGGGACGGTCGTCGCGGTCTCCCACGACCGGGCGTTCCTGCGCCGGCTGGACCGCTTCCTCATGGTCCTGCACGACGGCACGGTCCTCGGGCTGCCGGACCCGGGCTCGGCGCTGGAGGCGCTCGGCGATCCGGAGCAGGCGCGGGACGTCAGGCTGGCCAAGGCGCTGTAGGCCGCCGCGCGGGGCGGCTCGCGCCGGTGCCGTCCGGCGCCGTACGCAGACGGGGCGGCCACCCTTGCGGTGACCGCCCCGGTCCTGCTGCCGTGCGCCTCGGCGCTAGCTGATCGTCAGACGCGTCGAGCGCCCGTGGGCCACCAGCGTGTAGGTGCCCTTGGCCAGGCTGCGCTTGCCCGAGAACGTCGCGGTCCCTTTGACCAGGCGGCCCGTGGCGACCGTCTTGCCCTGACGGACGAGGCGGACCTTCGCCGCCCGCTTGCTGCCCGTGGTGGACACCTTGCAGCTGATCTTCCTGCGGTTCTTCGACAGCTTGCAAGTGACCTTGAACCTCGGGGTCTTGCCGTTCTTACCGTTGGTGCCGTTCTTCCCGTTGGTGCCGTTGGTGCCATTCGTGCCGGCGGGGCCGACCGGCCCGAGCGGACCCGCCGGGCCCGCGGGTCCCTGCGTCCCGGGAGCGCCGCTGTCGCCCTTGGCGCCGGGAGTCCCGGGGTCGCCCTTCGCGCCGTTGGTGCCGTTGGTGCCGTTCGTCCCGTTGGTCCCGTTGGTGCCGTTGGTCCCCGCAGCGCCCGACGCGCCCGAGGGGCCGGTCGCGCCGTTCTGCAGGACTGCGCGACCGGTGTAGACCGCCTCGAAGTCCCGCACGTCGAGCAGCATGAGCTGCCCGTACTCGACGAGCTCGGGATCCGGGTTGGTGCGGTGCACCTGCGCGTCGAACAGGAACTTGCCGTCGCCGAAGGTGTCCTTGGCGTCGATGATGCCGCTGGACTCCTCGTCGATCGTCCGCGGGGCCGCGCTCCCGGCGGCGGGGGTGGAGAACAGCGAGGCGTCGAACTGCGCGACGACGCCGCGGCGGCCCGTGTTGACGTCGTAGGCCACGATGCGCGCGACCTCGGCGTTGTTGCCCGGGTCCTCCTGGATCAGGAGGTTGCCGTGCGTGTCGATCGCCATGTTGTCCGGCTTGGACAGGTACGGGGTCTCGGACCCGTCGAGCAGCAGCGTCAGGCTCGCGCCCCGCAACGGGTTCTCGATGTCCTTGTAGCGCAGGCGCCACAGCCCGCCGCCGTCGCGGGTGATGGCGGGGGTACCGGGGGCCGTCGTCGTGTCGCCGCCCTCGGTCGTGACGAAGTAGAAGTCACGCGGGTTGCTCGGATCCCAGTGGCCGTCCTCGATGCGGTTGAGCGAGAGGCCGCCGGCCGCTGCCTGCGCGTTCTGCGTGGCGCCCGTCTGGTTCGTGTCGATCTCCGAGAAATCGACGGGAACCGGGACGCCCTTGCCGAACTTGTCGCGGAACTGGGCGTCGGTCGAGACGGACTCGTCGAGCGTGTCGGCGACGTTGGCCGTGCCGTTCATCAGGCCGGCCTTGTCGAAGGCGTCGCCCGTGCTGGTCTTCCGGCCGACGTAGCTCCAGATCTGGCCCGCGGCCCCGTCCTCCTGGCCCTGGACGAGCGTGGTGTCGGTGCGGTTCGGGGCCGGGATCGTGTTCTCCCAGGACAGCAGGCCCAGGCGCGGAAGCTGCTTGGTGGTGCCGTCGGTGAGGATGCCGAAGGTGCGGCTCTCGTCTCCACCCTCCTCGTTGCCGAAGTAGATCTGGCCGTCGTAGCCGTTCGTGATGCCCCCCGTCATGACCGTGCTCATGAGCTGGCCGCGATCGGTCAACGTGGCCGAGCAGAAGCGGTTGAACGCGGCGTTCTGCGCCAGGAACAGCGGGTTCGGCCCGGTCGTACCGGTGGCGCCGGTGGCACCGGTCGCGCCCGTCGGGCCGGTGGCCCCCGCCGGGGAGGGCGTGGGCCCGAAGGTCTGCGCGGGGTAGTTGAAGTAGGTGACCTGGTTCGGGCCGATGAGATCCTTGCCCTCGGTGACCGCGAGCGAGGCTCGGTTGATCAGGTAGTTCGAGACGAACGCGCCCTTCTGGCCGTGGCGGCGGACGATGCCCGCAGCGGCGCCGAGCTCCTGGTTCATGAACACCTCGACGGCGCCGCCGGGGTTCAGACGGGCCCCGAGGCCGTCGGGGATCCCGACCATCCGGTAGCCGGTGGGGCCGGCCGAGCCGGTGGGACCCGTCGGGCCGGTCGAGCCGGTCGCGCCGGTGTTCAGGTCGCCGACGGTCAGCAGCGACGTGGTCTGGACGCCGTCGGCGACCGGCAGGACGTAGGGGGCGACCGAGGTGGTCGGGCCCTTGACGCCCGTGCCGGGCGCGGCGACCGCAGAGGCGGCGACCGCGAGGCTCAGGGCCCCGGCCGAGGCCAAGGCGATGGAGTGGTGCTTGCGCAAGAGAGGTTCTCCGGGAGTTGGATGGCAGCCAGCGCAGCCAATCCGCCGGAGGTGGCGAGGATGTTCTCGTCCGGTGAATCTTCACAAGCGGCGCGTCGTACGCGGCGCGTCCGCGATCAGGCGCAGGCGGATCGGCCCACGCGCGCCGCGACCGTCGACGACCGCCTCGCGCTGGGTCACGACGATCCTCCCGCGATCGGCCAGCGCGAAGGCCACGCCGCGCACAGCGTCCATGTGCGCGCGGAAGGCGGCGTCGCCGAAGACGGCCCGGGCGGCCTCGGAGGGGCAGATCGTCTTGCCCGCGTCGCGCTCGGCGAGCAGCGCGAGGATCGCCGCCTCGATCTCCGCGTCGGCCGCCATCCCTAGCCCCAGCGCAGCGTCTGCGGCACGTCGCGCATCCGCAGCACCCGCGCCGGGACGCCGCCGACGACGGCGTCCGCGGGCACGTCTTTGGTGACCACGGTGCTCGTCCCGACGACCGCGTTGTCGCCCACCGTCACCCCGCGCAGGAAGCACGCGCCGTAGCCGACCCACACGTTGTGGCCCACGCGCACGTCGCGCTTGTAGATGCCTTGCGCGCGGACGGGCCGCTCGACCTCGACGACGCCGTGGTCGAAGTCGATGAGCATCACGCGGTCGGCCAGGATGCACTCCCGCCCGATCGACACGTGCTGGAACGCGGTGATCGTGCACTCCTGGCCGATGACCGTCTTGGCCCCGATGTGGACCTCACCCTCGTGCGCGCGGACCTTCGTCCCCTGCCCGATCCAGCTCCAGCGGCCGAGGTGCACGGTCGCGCCCTTGCCGATCTCGAACGTCACGCCGGGGCAGACGAACGCGATGCCGTCGGTCCTCAGCCGTCCGCGCCAGCGCAGCTTGAGCCACGCCAGCCGCGCGAGCAGCCTCGCGTGGTCGCGCGACACCATCTTGTTCGCGCGCATGAAGCGCCAGAGCGCGAGCGCGCCCCCCGCGAGGGCCGGCGGATCGCCGCGGAGCACGGGCACGGTGACCGCGCTCGGCGCCGGCGGGGACAGGACGGGCTCCACCGGGGCAAGGGTAATGTGCCCCGTCGGATGACGACTGCTCAGGGACCTCTCGGCGAGCGCCTCCTCGCCGGGGACAAGCGCGCGCTCGCGCGAGCGATCACGCTCGTCGAGAACGACGATCCCGCCGGCTGGGAGCTCGTCCGCGAGGTCTTCCCGCACACCGGCAGGGCGGCGATCGTCGGCCTGACGGGCGCGCCCGGCGCGGGCAAGTCGACGCTCATCTCCGTGCTGACGAAGCTCCGCCGCGAGGCGGGCCGCCAGGTCGCGGTCCTCTCCATCGACCCCTCGAGCCCGTTCACGCACGGCGCGCTCCTCGGCGACCGCATCCGCCTGACCGAGCACTTCCTCGACCAGGGCGTCTTCATCCGCTCGATGGCCAGCCGCGGCGCACTCGGCGGCCTGAGCGAGGCGGCGCTGCAGGCCGCCCTGCTCATGGACGCCTCGGGCAAGGACGACGTGCTGCTGGAGACCGTCGGCGTGGGGCAGGCCGAGATCGACGTCATCGACCACGCGGACACCGTCGTGCTCGTCCTGATGCCGGGCTCGGGCGACTCGATCCAGGCGCTGAAGGCGGGGGTCATGGAGATCCCGGACGTCATCGTCGTCAACAAGGCCGACCATCCCCTCACGGACACCATGGTCCGCGACATCCGCGGGGTCCTCTCGCTGGCCCCGGCGGTCAAGGGCGCCTGGCGCGTGCCGATCGTCAAGACGGAGGCCTCGCGGGGGAAGGGCGTCGAGACGCTGGTAGAGAAGCTCGACGAGCACCGCGCGTTCATCGCGGCGGAGGGCACGCTGAGCGAGCGCCGCCGGCGCAACCTGCGCAACGAGGTGCTGTCGATCTGCACGTTTCGCATGCGTCGCGACCTCGCCGCGCGGATGGACGGCGACGACGAGCTCACCGCGCTGCTCGCCGAGGTCGTCGAGCGCAAGCTCGATCCCGCGAGCGCCGCGACGCAGGTCCTCCGGCGGCTCGGGCTGTAGGCGGGGCGCGACGGCGCCGCGTCACAGCAGCGGCAGGAGCGCCTCCACGCCGCCCCACGGCAGCGGCCCCGACGGGGGTGCCAGCCCTGCGCCGACGCCGAGGCGCGCGCCGAGGACGAGCCACACCGACCCCGCGAGGGTCACGAGCGCGAGGACCGCGCCGAGCCGCGGCAGATGGCGAAGGCCCCAGGCCATGAGCGCCGCGGCCACGGGCAGGACGGCCAGGACGTCGCCGGGGACGAGCCACGGGCCCCGGATCGAGGCCGCGGCCAGCGCCGCGGCGCCCAGGCCCGCGGCCACGGTGGCGGCGAGCAGCGCCGCGGCGGCCTCCACGTCGATGCGCTCGGGAAGCGCCAGCGCGACGCGGTCGCGGCGGGAGCGCGCCAGGAGCCACAGCGACACGCCGGCGAGCGCGAGGGCCGGCGCCCAGCGCAGCAGGCCCGCTTGGCGATCGACGAGCGTTCCGGCCAGCGCCGGGAGGCGGCCGAGGAGCTCCGCCACGCCGTCGACGCCGGCCGTCCCGCCTCCGGGCTCCGCGGCGCTCGGCACGAGCCCGCCGTAGAGCCGCTCGTTGACGCTGATCAGCGCGACGGCGCTGGAGAACAGCACCTCCAAGGCGACGAGGCTCGTGACGCCGCGCCGGCGGCGGCGCAGCCATCGCGCGAGCGCGACGAGCATCACCGCGCCCGGGGCGAGGAAGCGCACGCCGAGCCAGGGCAGCAGCGCGAGCAGCCCCGCGGCGCGTGCGGCGGTGCCCAGGCGCGGCGTGTCGCGGACCCGCAGCGCGAGCAGGCTCGCCCCGGCCACGAGCGCCGCGGCCGGGGCGGCCGGGGCGATGGTCGTGGCGCCCGCGAGCGCGGGGGGGCTGAGGCCCGCGACCAGGGCGGCGCGCGTCGCCCAGGGCTCGGGCACCAGTCGCCGCGCAAGCGCCGCCGCGAGCGTGAAGGCGAGCGCGAGCAGCGCCGCGCAGAGCAGCTCGACGCCCCACGGGCCGCCGAGCGCGTAGGCCGGAGCGCTCAGCAGCGCGAAGCCGATGCCCTGCGGCTCGACGAGGCGGCCGTCGCGCGGCGGCACCGTCGGGGTCAGCGGACGGTCCGCGAACGCGTCCCAGTCGCGCGCCGCGTACTCGTCGCTGAGCTCGAGGCTCGAGTCCTCGGCGAGCGACTCGGCGGTCAGCAGCCGATGGGTCTCGGCCACCGTGTAGCGGTCCTGCGGCGTCGCGTCGAGGCCGAGGGTGGTCGCGTAGGCGGCCAGCAGCACCGCCCAGAGCAAGGCGCCGCGGCGCATCAGCCGCGCCGCTCAGCCCGGCGAGGTTGGACCTCACGGCTCCAATATGGAGCCGCAGGCTCCAACGTCGGCGCTGAGCCGCTCAACCTGAAGCCTGAGCCTGCGCGAGCTCGACCAGCAGCCGCACGCCCCAGCCCGCGCCGCCGTGCTTGGCGTAGGGCTTGCCGAGGTTGTGGGCGGCGGTCAGGTCGATGTGCGCCCACGGCGTGTCGCCCGCGAAGCGGTGGAGGAACTCGGCGGCCAGGACGGGCTGCGCCTTGCCGCCGCCCGGCGCGTTGTCGAGGTCGGCGTAGCGGCCCGCGACCTGCTCGGCGTACTCCGGATGCAGCGGCAAGCGCCACACGAGCTCCCCGCTGGCGGCCGACGCGGCCTGCAGCGCGCCCGCCCATTCCTCGTCGTTGACGAAGAGCGCGCAGTGGACGGTGCCGAGCGCCGTGACCGCGCCACCGGTGAGCGTCGCGAGGTCGACGAGGCGCTCGGCGCCGCACCGCTGCGCGTGCCACAGGCAGTCGGCGAGCACAAGCCGGCCCTCCGCGTCGGGGTTGTTGACCTCGATCGTCAGGCCGCTCGCGGAACAGACGACGTCCCCCGGGGTCACCGCCGCCGCGTCGATCTTGTTATCCGTCGCGCCGATGACCGCCACGAGATCGACGGCCAGCCGCAGCTCGGCGATCGCCGCCACGGCTTCGAGCACCGCGGCCGCTCCGCTCATGTCGAACTTCATACCCGCGATGGAGCCCTTCGGCTTGAGCGCGTAGCCGCCGGTGTCGTGCGTAACGCCCTTGCCGACGAAGCCCAGCCGCGGACCGGCGGCGCCCGCGCCGGCGTAGCGGAGCGTGATCAGCGCGGGCTCCTCGGCCGAGCCCTGGAACACCGCCGCGAAGGCGCCCATGCCCCGCGCCAGGATCTCCGCGCGCCCCTCGACCTCGACCTCGACGCCCAGAGCGGTGAGCTCCTGCGCGCGCGCGCCGAGCGCGGTCGGCGTCAGGTCGTTCGGCGCGCGGTCCTGCAGATCCCGCGCGCGATTCTGCGCGGAGGCGATCACGACGGCCCGCGCGACCGCGCCGGAGCGGTCGGCGTGGTCGGAGACGACGAGCGCCGCGAGGCCGCTCGGGCGCTCCTCCGGATCGGCGGCCTTGTAGCGGTCGATGCGCCGGGCCGCCAGCAGCGTGCCCTCGACGAAGGCCGCGACCGCGGCATCCTCGAGGCGGTGCGGGAGCTCCCAGCACAGCGTCTCGCTCCCGACTTCCCTCGCGCGCCCGAGGACGCAGGCGGCGGCGACCCGGGCGCGCTCGGGCGTGAAGTCGTCCCGCGCGCCGAGCCCGACCAGGATCCAGCGCTTGCCGGAGGCGTGCGTGAGCGCGAGATGCTTGAACGCCGTGCGCGCCTCGCCCGCGTCGAGCAGCGCCTGGAGTGGCGCGCCTTCGAGGTCGTGGGGGATCGCCTTGCCGGCGAAGACCCCGAGCGCCACGGTGTCCGCCGCGGTCTCGACGGGGGCGGCGGTGGTGGCGGAGACGTCCATCCGGCCCACGCTACCGGGGCACTTCACGTCCCTCTACGCTGCGGCCATGAGCAGAACCGTGATCCTCGGCACCGCCCGCACCCCGATCGGCAAGCTCGGCGGTGGCCTGTCGACCCTGAAGGCCACCGAGATGGGGGGCGTCGCGATCGCGGCCGCGCTCGAGCGCGCCGACGTCGCCCCGGAACAGGTCGACCACGTCGTGATGGGACAGGTGCTCCAGGCCGGGCAGGGGCAGATCCCGTCCCGCCAGGCCCAGCTGAACGCCGGCATCCCGAAGGAGGTGACCTCCGAGACGGTCAACAAGGTCTGCGCCTCGGGTCTGCGCGCGGCGGTCATCCTCGACCAGGCGATCCGCGGCGGCGACGTCGAGGTCGGCGTCGCCGGAGGCATGGAGTCCATGTCCGGCGCGCCTTACCTGCTGTCGCAGGCGCGCTTCGGCTACCGGATGGGCGACGCCGCGATGCTCGACGCGATGGTCACCGACGGCCTCACCAACCCGTTCAGCGGCAAGCAGATGTTCGTCGAGGCGACCGAGACCTCCGAGCGCTTCGAGCTCACCCGCCCCGATCTCGACCGTTGGGCGCTGCGCTCGCACGAGCTCGCCCTCGCGGCGATCGACGAGGGCCGCATGAGCGACGAGATCGTCCCGGTGACCGTGAAGGGACGCAAGGGCGACACGGTCGTCGAGGTCGACGAGGGGCCGCGGCGCGGCTCGAGCCTCGAGGCGCTCGCCAAGCTCCCCGGCCTGCACGGCAAGGAGGGCTCGCACACCGCGGGCAACTCCCCGGGCGTCAACGACGGCGCGGGGGCGCTCGTCCTGGCGGGAGACGAGTGGGCCGAGGCCAACGGCAAGACGGTGCTGGCCGAGATCGTCGCCCACGCCCAGACGGCCGGCGACACGGCGATCCTGCAGACCACCCCGGCCCTGAGCGCGATGAAGGCGCTCGCGAAGGCCGGCCTCCAGCCCTCGGACATCGACCTCTGGGAGATCAACGAGGCCTTCGCCTCGGTGACCCTCCAGTCGCTGCGGATGCTCGGCATCGACGAGGACCGCGTGAACGTCAACGGCGGCGCCGTCGCCCTCGGGCACCCGATCGGTGCGTCGGGCGCCCGCATCATCGGGGCGCTCGTGCAGCAGCTCCGGCGCCGCGGCGGTGGCCTCGGCGTCGCCGCGATCTGCTCGGGCGGCGGGCAGGGCGACGCGCTGATCCTGAAGGTCCACGGCTGACGCCGGCGCCGCCCGGCGCCGCGGCCGGACCCGCCGAACCGGCCGTACCCGCCGAGCCGGCCGTTGAAGGGCGCGGTAGGCGCACCCGTCAACGGTTGGTTCGGAGCGGGACCGCGTTCAGGCCGCCCAGGGCAGTGGCCGCGTCCCTCCGTCCGCCGTCGTGACGGCCGGAGTGGCCGGGCTGCTGACCAGCGCCCGCGTGGCCGTGGTCGCGCGGATGCGGCGCTCCGCGCCCGCCGGGAGGGTCAAGACATCGCCGGTGGCGGCCTCCAGCACGCGCTTGCCGATCTCGACGCGGAGGCGCCCCTCCAGCACGACCCACACCTGCTCGGCGTCGATCCGGTGCGGCGGGCCCGCGGCGCCCTCGCCCATGACCACCTCCCAGACCGAGAGGGCCGAAGCGCCCAGCGACGGCGCGGCGAGCGTGCGCATGGTGGCGTTCGGCGTGGCGTGGACGGGCATGTCGACACTGCGCGTGAGCATCATCGAGCCTCCAGAGGTCAACTAGGTTGTCGGTCTGGCCGAAGGTAAACCTGATTGACTTCGTCGTCAAGTGACCGATCGGGCGAGAGCGGGATGGGAGCTGGGCGTCGGGCTGCTCGCCGCCTCGCGCGCACTTTTCGACGAGCTCCACGCGCGCCTGGCCGCGGAGGGCCACCCCGATCTGCGGCCGGCGCACGGCTACGCGTTCCAGGCGATCGGGAGCGATGGCGCGACCGCGTCGGAGCTCGCCCGCCGCCTCGGCGTCACCAAGCAGGCCGCCGGGAAGATGGCCGCCGAGCTCGAGGCGCTGGGGTACGTCACGCGCGCGGCCGACGCGCAGGACGCGCGGCGGCGCCCGCTCGCGCTGACGCCTCGCGGTGCCGACGCGCTCGCGCGCTCCGCGGTGATCCTCGACGAGCTGCGCGACGAATGGGCGCGGCGCGCGGGGGCCGCCGAGCTCGAGCGGGCCGCCGACGCGCTCGCGCTGCTCGTGAAGCTCTACGGGCGCGGCGGCTCGCTGCGGCCGGTCTGGTGAGCACTAGCCTGCGCCGGGCATGCCCGAGCCGCGCGGCGCCGCCTTCTTCGACCTGGACAAGACGCTCATGGCCGGGTCGTCGGGCCTGCACTGGGCGCGAGCGGCCCGCAGCGCCGGGCTGCTGAGCCGCCGCCAGATGGCCCGCTACGGCTGGCAGAACGTCAGGTTCCGCCTCCAGGGCTCGACCGACGCGGCCACCGACCAGGTCAAGATCGAGGTCGCTGAGATGATCCGCGGCCGCCGGGTCGTCGACTTCCAGCGCATGACCCCGAAGGTCCTCGCGGGCGTCCTGCCGCGGCTCTACCCGCAGATGCTCGATACGGCCTACGCCCACCAGGACGCGGGCCGGCCCGTCTACATCGTCACCGCCGCCTCGCAGGAGATGGCCGCGATGATGGCCCACGTCCTCGGCTTCGACGGGGCGATCGGCGCTCGCTCGGAGATCGTCGACGGGATCTACACCGGACGCGCCGGCGGGCCGTTCACCTATCGCGAGGGCAAGGCGAGCGAGGTTCGCCGGCTCGCCGCCGAGGAGGGGTACGACCTCGCCGCGAGCTACGCCTACTCCGACTCGGAATCCGACCTGCCGATGCTCCGCGCTGTCGGCCACCCCGTCGCGGTCAACCCGGACGCGGCGCTGGGCCGCGTCGCGCGCCAGGAGGGCTGGGACGTCATCCGCTTCGAGCAGCTCGGCCGGCGGTTGAAGGGTGGGGCCGCGCTGCTGGCGGCCGCGCTGGTCGGCACCGCCAGCCGGACGGTCGCGTCGCGCCGCGTCGTGCGCTGAAGGCTCGGCACGGCGGGGAACGGCCTCGACGAAGCGCGGCGCACGTTCGTCGGCGCCCGGCCGAGGAACGTGCGGCGGAGCGCGGCCGCTCCCCGGATTGGTCCCGGGTCGGACGGGGGCGGCCGCGCGGGCTAAGGTCCGGGCACGTCCGATCCCCGCGAGTCAGAGGCCATGTCGACCACCGTTCCCACCACCCACGACGAGTGGCTCGCCGCCTACGGCCTGGTGCCCGAGCGCGACGCGCCGTTCACGACGCTCTCCGGCGAGCCGGTCCGCCCGCTCTACACCGCCGCCGACCTCCCGGCCGAGGAGCGCATCGGGCTGCCGGGGCAGTATCCGTTCACCCGCGGGGTGTACCCGTCGATGTACCGCGGGCGCCTGTTCACGATGCGCCAGTTCGCGGGCTTCGGCACCGCGCAGGAGACCAACGCGCGCTTCCGCTACCTGCTTGACCACGGGCAGACGGGCCTCTCCACGGCGTTCGACATGCCCTCGCTGATGGGCCACGACTCCGACTCGCCACGATCGCTCGGAGAGGTCGGCCGCGAGGGCGTCGCGATCGACACCGTCGACGACATGGAGACGCTCTTCGCGGGCATCGACCTCGGGAAGGTCAGCGTGTCGATGACGATCAACGCGCCCGCGGCGATCATGCTCGCGTTCTACGTCGTGGCGGCCGAGCGCCAGGGCGTCGGCCCGGAGCGGCTGGCCGGCACGATCCAGGCCGACATCCTCAAGGAGTACATCGCCCAGAAGGAGTGGTGCTTCCCGATCGACGAGGCGATGCGCCTGCTCGGGGACATGATCGAGTACTCGACCAACGAGATGCCGCGCTTCAACTCGGTGTCGATCAGCGGGTACCACATCCGCGAGGCGGGCTCCACCGCCGCCCAGGAGCTCGCGTTCACGCTGAAGAACGGGCTGACCTACGTGGAGGAGGCGATCGCCCGCGGGCTTGACGTGGACACGTTCGCGCCGCGGCTGAGCTTCTTCTTCAACGCGCAGATCGACTTCTTCGAGGAGATCGCGAAGTACCGCGCCGCCCGCCGCATCTGGGCGCGCGAGCTGCGCGAGACCTTCGGCGCCAAGGACCCGAAGTCCTGGCTGATGCGCTTCCATACGCAGACCGCGGGAGTCTCACTCACCGCGCAGCAGCCGCTCATCAACATCGTCCGCACCGCGATCGAGGCACTCGCCGGCGTGCTCGGCGGCACGCAGTCGCTGCACACGAACTCCTACGACGAGGCGCTCGCGCTCCCGACCGAGGAGGCCGCGCGCATCGCGCTGCGCACGCAGCAGATCATCGCGCTCGAGACGGGCGTCACGAACACGATCGACCCGCTCGGCGGCTCCTACGCGGTCGAGGCGATGACCGACGCGATCGAGGCGAAGGCCTACGACTACTTCGCGAAGATCGACGAGCTCGGCGGGATGGTCCAGGCCGTCAAGCTCAACTACCCCCAGCGCGAGATCGCCGACGCCAGCTACGAGCTGCAGACCGAGATCGACGCCGGGCGGCGGATCGTCGTCGGCGTCAACCAGCACACCGAGGGCGACGACGGCCACCTGCCCTACCTCCGGGTCGATCCGACGCTCGAGGGCAAGCAGATCGAGCGCTTGCGGACGGTGAAGTCGGCCCGCGACGCCGCGCAGGTCGAGGCCTGCCTGGAGGCGCTGAAGGAGACCGCCGCGGACCCGTCGCGCAACCTCATGGCACCGCTCCTGGACGCCGCGCGCGCCCACGTCTCCGAGGGGGAGATCGTCCTCGCGCTCCAAGCGGTCTGGGGCTCCTTCACGGAGTCGCCGGTCTTCTGAGGGCGCCGCGGGAGCGGCAGCGCTCGTCGCCGCCGCGGGCAGCGAGCCCGGATGCGAACGCTCCGCCGCCAACCTCCTAGCGCCGCACGCAGCGGGGCTTGGCCCGGCGCGGCATCAACGGCTGGGTGTCGAGCTTGGAGCGGGGGACGGGGCGACAGATCGGTGGCGGCTTCACCGTCCTGATCCTCCTCGCCCCGCCTGCCCCGATCTACCGACCGCCGGGCCAACCCCGCGGCCTCCGCCTCGACCCGCCGGCCGTGCCCGCGCGCGGCGGGCGTCAAGCCGCGAGGCGTCGCAATATGCTCAGCCGCCCATGGCCACCGTGCAGAGGAAGATCCGCGTCGTCGTCGCCAAGCCGGGCCTCGACGGCCACGACCGCGGGGCGAAGATCATCGCGCGGGCGCTCCGCGACGCCGGCATGGAGGTCATCTACACCGGCCTGCACCAGACGCCGGAGCAGATCGTCGAGACCGTCATCCAGGAGGACGCCGACGCCGTCGGGCTGTCGATCCTGTCCGGGGCCCACATGACGCTCGTCCCGAAGATCGTCGAGCTGCTCAAGGCCCAGGGGATCGACGACGTGGTGGTCACCGTCGGCGGGACGATCCCGGCCGACGACATCCCCGAGCTCAAGGCTCTCGGCGTCGCCGAGGTGTTCACCCCCGGCGCACCGACCCAGGCGATCATCGACTTCATCCGTGGCGCCGTCACGCAGTAAGGCCCCCGCGCGGCGCGGCGGATCCGCTGCCCGTTCGCCGCCGGCGCGCCACCCTGCGCCCGATTGACTCGTCAGTCAACGCGACGGCTACAATCCCGGCGTCCGTCGTCAGAGGAGGCCGAAGTGAAGATCTGCGTTCTGGTCAAAGAGGTGCCGGATGCCGCCGTCACGAAGCGCATCGACCCGTCCACGGGTCGCATGGACCGTTCGGGCGAGCGGACCCTGAACCCCTACGACACCCACGCCATCGAGGCGGCCATGCAGCTCAAGGAGGGCGGGGAGCTCGCCGTCGAGGAGATCGTCGCCGTCACTATGGGGCCCGAGAGCGCCGTCCGCGCGCTGCACAAGGCGGTCTCGCTCGGCGCCGACCGCTCCGTCCACCTCACCGATCCCGCCCTCGCCGGCTCCGACGTCGCCGCCACCGGCTACGCCCTGGCCTCGGCGATCAAGGGCGAGAGCCCCGACCTCGTCCTGCTCGGGCAGCAGTCCGACGACGGCGAGTGCTACACGATCGGCGCGGTGGTGGCCGAGCACCTCGGGATGCCGTCGCTGACCCAGGTCGTCAAGATGGACGTGTCCGGAGCGGGAGTCCGCTGCGAGCGCCAGGCCGAGTACGGCTACGACACCGTCCAGGTCACCTTCCCCGCCGTGATCTCCGTCGGCGACGCGATCAACGAGCCGCGCTACCCGTCGCTGAAGGCGATCATGGGCGCGAAGAAGAAGCCGCTGGCCACCCTCGCGGTCGGCGACGCGGGCATCGACACGGCGATGGTCGGGGCGGACGGCTCGCAGGTGCGTTGCGGGCAGTTCAAGGCGCCGCCGGCCAAGGCCGCGGGCCAGATCATCGAGGACGAGGACACCACCGAGACGGTCGGCAAGATCGTCGCCTGGCTCGACGAGAGGAAGCTGATCTGATGGCCGACATCCTCATCTACGCGCTCCACTACGAGGGCGCGTTCAACAAGAACTCGCTCGGCGCGATCACCGCGGGCGCCGCGCTCGCGGCCGAGACCGGCGGGCAGGCCCACGCGTGCGTCGTCGGCGAGGGCATCCCCGACGAGCTCGCCGCGACCCTCGGCGAGTACGGCGCCGTGAAGGTCTTCAAGGCCGAGGGCCCCGAAGGGCTCGCGCAGCCGGTCATCGACGTCATGGCGCACGTGATGACCGAGCAGGCCATCCAGTACGCGATCTTCGGCGGCGGCCTGCTCGGCTTCGAGGTCGGCGCCGGCCTCGCCGCCCGGCTGAAGGCCGGCGTGACCATGGAGGTCACGGGCGTGAACGTCGAGGACGGCAAGCTCGTCGCCGAGCGTCCCATTCTCGGCGACTCGGCGATCTCCGAGTCCCGCTACCAGGACAGGGGCATCATCATCTCCCGCCTGAACGCGTTCGAGGCGAAGGCCTCCGGCGGCAGCGCCGAGGTCGTCGCCGTGACGGCCGAGCCCTCCCCGCAGGCCGCGCAGGCCTCGATCGTCTCGCGCGGCGAGCAGCGCGGCGCCGACGTCGACATCGAGGGCGCCGGCACGCTGGTCGCCGGCGGCCGCGGCCTCGGCAACGCCGACGGCTTCGAGCTCCTCCAGGCGCTCGCCCAGGCGTTCGGCGGCAGCACCGCCGTCGCCGCGACGCGCGCCGTCGTCGACGCCGGCTGGTACCCGTACGCCGGCCAGATCGGCCAGACGGGCAAGACCGTCGCGCCCAAGCTCTACCTCGCCGCCGGCATCTCCGGCGCGATCCAGCACAAGGTCGGCATGCAGGCCTCGGAGAACATCGTCGCGATCAACAAGGACGCGAACGCTCCGATCTTCGAGTTCTCCGACCTGGGCGTCGTCGGCGACCTGAACAAGATCGTGCCCAAGCTCACCGAGGCGATCGCGGCCAAGCGCGGCGCCTGAACCCATGGCCGCCAGCAACGGACACGCCACGGTTCCCGCCGCCTTCCCGCCCCCGGTGGACTCGCAGCGCGAGTTCATCAAGCGCGAGCTGGACCCCGAGGACGAGCGCATCGAGGTCGGCGTGGCGATCGTCGGCGGCGGCACCGCCGGCCTCGCCTGCGCGACGCGGCTGCTGCAGCTCCTCGCCGAGGACCCAGAGATGCTCGAGCGCCTGGGCGAGGTCCCGGTCGCGGTCATCGAGAAGGCGAAGAGCTGTGGCGGGCACAACCTGTCCGGCGCGGTCATGCGCCCCGGGCCGCTCGAGGAGCTCCTTCCCGAGCTGACGCGCGAGGACTGGCGCGCGGCCGGCTTCGCGTTCGGCGAGGTCACCAAGGAGGCCGTCTACCTGCTGCCCTCCGCCAAGGCGTCGCTGCGCATCCCGACCCCGCCGCCGTTCCAGAACCACGGCGCCGAGGTCATCTCCGTCGCCGCGCTGTGCCGCTACCTCGCCGCGCAGGCCGAGGAGGCCGGGGCCTACGTGCTCACCGAGACCGCCGCCTCGGCCCTGCTGGTGCCCGACGGCCGCGTCCAGGGCGTCCGCTCGGGCGACAAGGGGCGCGGCAAGGAGGGCCAGGAGCTCGGCAACTTCGAGCCGGGCGCCGACATCACCGCGAAGGCAACGGTCCTCGCCGAGGGCTGCTGGGGGCACCTCACCGGTGGCGCGATCCGCGAGTTCGGCCTGGCCGAGGGTCGCGAGCCCCAGAGCTGGGAGCTCGGCGTCAAGGAGGTCTGGAAGGTCAACCAGCCCCTGGATCGCGTCATCCACACGATCGGCCCGTGGCCGCTCAAGCTGAACACGAGGTACCACCACACGGGCGGATCGTGGATCTATCCGATGAAGAACGAGAAGACCGGCGAGGACCTCGTCTCGATCGGCTTCGTCGTCGACCTCGACTACGCCGACGCGACTACCTCCGCCCACGACCTGCTCCAGCAGTTCAAGCTCCACCCGCTCGTGATGGACATCCTCGACGGCGGCGAGCGCGTCGGCTGGGGCGCCAAGGCGCTGCCGGGCGGCGGGTACTGGTCGATGCCGAAGCTCTCGATGCCCGGCGCGGTGCTCGTCGGCGACGCGGGAGGCATGGTCAACACGACGGCGCTCAAAGGCGTCCACTACGCTATCAAGGCCGGGATCATCGCCGCGGAGAACATCTTCCGCGTGCTCAAGCGCGGCGAGACGAGCCTGGTCGGCTACGAGGAGGACATCGAGGCCTCGCTCGTCGGCCAGGAGCTGTGGGAGGTGCGCAACACGCGCCAGCCGCTCGCGCAGAAGGGCCTCATCAAGGGCGGCCTGGTGACGAACCTGATGATCGCGACCAAGGGGCGGTTCCCGGGAGGGCGCCGCGCGATGAAGGCCTCCGACGAGACGCCGCTGTTCATCGGCAAGACGAAGGACGGCTACCCCAAGCCGGACGGCAAGTACACCTTCGACAAGCTCTCCTCCGTCTTCGTCACCGGCAACGCGACCCGCGACGACGCCCCGAACCACATCCGGGTGCAGAAGAACGTCCCGCGGGTGATCGCGGAGGGGTGGCGCTGGATGTGCCCGGCGGGCGTCTACGAGATCGCCGACGAGCAGCTGGAGGCGACCGAGGGCAAGCCCGAGGAGCACGTCGACGTCATCGTCAACTACACGAACTGCGTGCAGTGCGGGGCGATCACCGCCAAGGGCGGCCGCCTGACGACGCCCGAAGGCGGCGACGGCCCGCTGTACCAGCTGACGTAGCTGTCTGCGGGTCCGTGCTTCGAGGGGCGTCCTGCGGGGCGCCCGTCGTGGTTCGCCCCCGAGGGCGTCGCGCCGCCTCCCGCGCGTTCCTCGATCGGGTCGGCCCGAGGTTCGTCCGTCCGGCGCCCGGGACCGATCGCGAAGCCACTTCGCGGGAGGAGCGCCTGAGCGCCGGGCGGGTGGCAGGCTGTGGCGCATGAACGTCCGGCGCATCGTCCCCGACCTCCACAGCGACGACCCCACCGCGGGTGCGGACTTCTACGCGGAGGTGCTCGGCCTCGAGCTCGTCATGGACTTGGGCTGGGTCGCGACCTTCGCGGCGCCCGGCACCCCGGCCGCGCAGCTCACGGTGATGGCGCGGGACGCGACGGCGCCCGTGAACCCCGACGTCTCGATCGAGGTCGACGACGTCGACGCCGCGCACGCCGCGGCGGTGGCGCGCGGCTGCGAGATCGTGCACCCGCTCACCGACGAGCCGTGGGGCGTGCGCCGCTTCTTCGTCCGCGAGCCCACCGGGCGCGTGCTGAACGTCCTCGGCCACTGATGCTCGACACGCGCGCTCGGGCTGTCCTGGGGTCGGCGGCACCGGTCCGGCACCGGCCGCGTGGCTCGGCTAGCGTGCTACGGTGTCGCACATGGAGGTCAGTGTCCGGGAGCTGCGGAACCGCACCGCGCAAGTGATCGACGCCGTCGGAGCGGGAGAGACCGTGACGCTGACCGTCCGCGGCGAGCCGGTGGCCGACATCGTCCCGCACCACCGCCGTGTGCCCTGGCTGCCCGGGGCGTGGCTGAGCGAGCAGCTCGGCGAACGGGCCGCCGATCCCGGTCTCCGCGACGACCTGCGCGAGCTCGCGGGCGGGACGATCGAGGAGCTGGCGTGAGCCGCGGGCTGCTCGACACGTCGGTGTTCATCGCCGCCGAGGGCGGCCGCGCGCTGGGTGCGCTTCCCGAGCAGGGAGCCGTCTCGGTGGTGACGATCGGCGAGCTCGAGCTGGGCGTCCTGGCGGCCGGCGACGACGCCGTCCGTGCCCGTCGCGCCCAGACGCTCGCGCTCGCCCGCGCGGCGGATCCCGTCCCGGTGACCGAGGCGACGATGTCGCACTTCGCCCGCCTCGTGCACGACTGCCGGTCGGCGGGCACGCGGCCCACCGTGCTCGACGCGGTGATCGCGGCCACGGCGCTCCAGCACGGCCTGCCGGTCTACACGCAGGACGCCGACTTCGACCTGATCGCCGCCGCTCACTCGGGGATCGACGTGCGCCGGGTGTAGCGCGCCCCGCTCGCCCGCCGCGTCGCGATCGAGATGCCCGCGCGCAACAAACCGCATCCTCGGGGAGTTCGAACGGATGCAATGCGACGGATCGCCCTTCTCCTGGCCACGACGGCGGCCGCACTCGCCGCCCCGACGTCCCGTGCGGCGGCGGCGGAGGCTCCGGCGGTGCCCGCGCTCGGCGCACGGGTGACGGGCTGTGAGACCGGTCTGAGCCCCGGCCCGCGCGCCGCGACGTTCAGGGGCACGATGCCGTCGATCGTCGGCGCGTCGGTCCTCGAGATGCGCTTCGTGCTCGAGCAGCGCTCCGGGGACGGGTGGAAGGCGATGTCACCGCCGGGCTTCACGCGCTGGGAGCACTCGACGCCGGGCGCGGCGGGCCTCGTCTACGAGAAGCGCGTCGAGCGGCTCGCGGCGGGGTCGGCGTACCGCGTCAGGGTGCGCTTCCGCTGGTCGGCTCCGGACGGGACGGTCCTGCGGCGCGCGACGAGGGTCAGCGGCGCCTGCCGCCTGGCCGACGAGCGTCGCGACGTCTCGGTCGACGGGCTCACCGCGGCCCCGCTGCCGAACGGCCGCGTGCGCTACGTCGTCACGGTGCGCAACGGCGCCGCGGCCGCCGCGGCGGGCCGGCTGCGTGTCGTGCTCGCCGTCGACGGCGTGGTCCAGGACGCGCAGACGCTCTCCGGCCTCCCGGCCGACGCGATCGGCGTCGTGAGCTTCGACGGCCCGCCCTGCCGCCCCGGCGGCAGCGTCCTCGCCCGGATCGACGCGCCGAGCGGAGGCGACGAGGTCGCCGACGCCGACGACACGCTCAAGCTGGACTGTCCGAGCGCCTGAGCCTCGGCGGCCGACGGCCTGAGCCGTTCGTCCAGCACCGGTCTCGCCGCGGCCCCGACGGCTACCATGTGCGCAGCCATGAAGACCGCAATCCATCCCAAGTACGCCGAGGTGCAGGTGACCTGCGCCTGTGGCAACCAGTTCACGACGCGCTCCACCCAGGACACGATCAACGTGGAGATCTGCTCGAACTGCCACCCGTTCTACACCGGTCGCCAGAAGCTGGTCGACACGGGCGGCCGCGTGGAGCGCTTCAAGCGCCGCGCGGCCCGCAAGTCCGGCTAGCGCCGCCGCGGTGCCCGACGCCCCCGTCGGCGGCCAGGCCGTCCTCGAGGGCGTCATGATGCGCGGCGTCCAGAGCTGGGCCGTCGCGGTCCGCGCTCCGACGCCCGCGCAGCTCGGCGCGGCCGGGGGCGCCGGCCTCCCGCGCGGCGAGGTGCCTCTCGGGCCGATCGAGATCACCCAGGAGCCGGTCGACTCGGTGCTGCGGCGCCACCGGGTCCTCCGGCTCCCGGTGCTCCGGGGCGTCGTCGCGCTGGGCGAGTCGCTGCGCATCGGCTTCCGCGCGCTGAACGTCTCCGTGAACACGACGATGGGGCAGGAGGGCCAGGAGATGTCCACGGGCACCTGGCTGGTCGCCCTCGTGGCCGGCCTCGGGCTCGCGGTCGGCCTCTTCTTCGTCGTCCCCGTCACGCTGACCTCGCTGGTCAAGGACCAGCTCGGCTCGCCCGTGCTCTTCTGGGTCGTCGAGGGCGCGCTGCGCACGGCGATCTTCGTCGGCTACCTCGTCGCGCTCACGCGCCTGAGCCATCTGCGCCGCCTCTTCGAGTACCACGGCGCGGAGCACAAGACCATCTCCTGCCACGAGGCGGGGCGGCCGCTGACCCCGGAGGACGCGCAGCGCTTCTCCCGCCTGCACCCCCGGTGCGGCACGAGCTTCCTGCTCGTCGTGATGGTCGTGGCGATCTTCGCGTTCGCCCCCGTCGGGCTGCCCGCCTGGTACTGGCTCGTCCTCACGCGCATCCTCGGCGTCCCGCTCGTCGCCGGCCTGTCCTTCGAGATCGTCAAGGCGACGGGTCGCCACCGCTCGGCCGGCTGGGCGCGCGCCGTGATGTGGCCCGGGATGCAGCTCCAGAAGCTCACCACCCGCGAGCCCGACCACGAGCAGCTCGCGGTCGCCATCGCCGCGCTGACCGCCGTCCTCGCCCGCGAACGGCCGGGGAGCGAAGCCGCCGACCTGCTCGGCCTCGAAGTCGTGGCCTGACACGCGCGATTGGCCTGATGGAGGTGATGCGTTATCCTACGCATCATGCGCACCACGGTTTCGATCTCCGACGAGCTGCTCGAGGCAGCCAAGCACCGCGCCCATCTCCAGGGACAGACCCTCGGTGGCCTGGTCGAGGCCGCGCTGCGAGCGGAGATGGCGCGCAGCCACCCGCTTGCCGCGGGGCCTGCGGTTCCCGTGTTCCGGGGCGGCACCGGCCCCCGGCCCGGGATCGACCTCACCTCCAACCGCGCGCTTCACGAGGTCCTCGACGAGACGCTCGACCTCGACCACCGCCGCTGAGCGTGCTGCTGCTCGACGTCAACGTGGTGCTCGCCGCCCACCGCGCCGACCACGCGCAGCACGCGCCGATGCGCACATGGTTCGACGCGGTCATCGCCGACGCCAAGCCGTTCTGCGTGCCGGTCGTCGTCTGGGCGTCGTTCCTCCGGCTGGTCACCAACCGGCGCATCTTCGCGGTCCCCACGCCCCTTGGCGAGGCGTTCGCGTTCGTCGATGCGGTGTGCGCCCAGCCTCATCACCTGCTGCTCGGTCCCGGTGTGGGCCATCTGCGCCTGCTGCGGCGTGTGTGCGACGAGGCCTCGGCGGCCGGCGACCTGGTCCCCGACGCCGTCATCGCCGCGATCGCGCTCGAACATGGGTGCGCGGTTGCGAGCCTCGACCGCGACTTCGCCCGCTTCGCGTCGATCGAGCACGTCATCCCGGACGTGCGCTGAACCGACCCGCGCGTCACTATCAGACGGGTGGCGCCGGGTCGTACTCGATGCCGCGCCGGACCTCCCGCGCGCGATCGGATCCGGCCAGGCGGGCGACGAGGTGCAGCGCCATGTCGATTCCCGCGCTGACGCCCGCGGCGGTGATCATGTCGCCGTCGTCCACCCAGCGCTCGTCCGACCGCACGTCGACGCTCGGGTCCAGCGCGCGCAGATCGTCGAGCGCGGCCCAGTGCGTCGTCGCGGGCCTCCCGGCCAGCAGCCCGGCGGCGGCGTAGACCAGCGAGCCGGTGCAGACGCTGGTCATGAGCGCGACGGGCGCGCGCTGCGCGCGCACCCAGTCGAGATGCTCCGCGTCACGCATCAGCCGGGCGGCGCCCGCGCCCCCGGGGTGCACGAGCACGGCGAGCGGCGGGGCGTCGCCGAGCGCGTGGTGGGCGCCGAGGACCATGCCTTTCGCCGCGGTGACCGCGCCACCGTCGCGTGACAGGCACGAGACGGTCCATCCGTCCTGCGGGTAGCGACGGGTCCAGTAGGCCAGCACCTCCCAGGGGCCGACGGCGTCGAGCTCCTCGACCCCGTCGAACAGCAGGATCCCGATGTGGCGCGCAGCGTCGGTGGCCATCGCGTCACCCTGCCGGTCGGCGCAGCCGCCCGCAAGGCTGGGCGCCTCGTGGAACAGATCATCTAGTCTCGCCGGTCGGATGATCGAGCAGCTGGTCGAGCAGATCGAGGCCCGGTTCGCCGAGCTCGGTCGCCTGATGACGGACCCCGCGGTGATCTCCGATCGCCAGCGCTACGCCGACGTGGGCCGCGAGTACTCCCAGCTCGAGCCGGGCGCGAAGCTCGGCGAGCAATGGCGCCGCACCCACGGCGACGTCGAGGGCGCCAAGGAGATGCTCGCCGAGGGCGAGGACGCCGAGGTCCGCGAGATGCTCGTCGCCGCGACCGCGCGCCTGGAGGAGATCGCCGAGGAGCTGCGCCTCGCGATGGTCGAGCGCGACCCCAACGACGACAAGAACGTCATCCTCGAGGTGCAGGGCGGAGCGGGCGGCGAAGAGGCGTCGCTGTGGGCCGCCGACGTCTACCGGATGCTCTCCAAGTACGCCGAGAAGCGCGGGTTCGCGACCGAGCCGATGGCTGCGGGGGAGGGCAAGCACACGTTCGCGGTCAAGGGCGACGGCGCGTACTCCGTGTTCAAGTTCGAGGGCGGCTCGCACCGCGTGCAGCGCGTGCCCGCCACCGAGTCCCAGGGGCGCATCCACACCTCCATCGCGACCGTCGCCGTGCTCCCCGAGGCCGAGGAGGTCGACGTCGACATCCAGCAGAGCGACCTCCAGATCGACGTCTACCGCTCCGGCGGCCCCGGCGGCCAGTCGGTCAACACGACGGACTCCGCGGTGCGGATCACCCACCGGCCGACGGGCATCGTCGTGGCGATGCAGGACGAGAAGAGCCAGCTCCAGAACCGCGAGAAGGCGATGCGCATCCTCCGTGCGCGCATCTACGAGGCCGCGCTCGCCGAGCAGCAGGCCGCGCTCAGCTCCGACCGCCGCGTGCAGGTCGGCACGGGCGACCGCGCCGAGAAGATCCGCACCTACAACTACGGCGAGCGCCGGGTCACCGACCACCGCATCAAGCTCACCGCCCACAACCTCGATGCCGTCCTGGAGGGCGACCTCGCGGAGTTCACCGGCGCGCTGCAGGCCGACGAGAAGCGCCGCCGCCTCGAGGACCAGGCGAACTCCCCGGAGTAGCGAGCATGGCGGGCCCCTTCTCCGGTGTGCCGGTCGGCGAGGCGCTGGCCTCGGCGCGGATCGCGCTCGAGGGCGCCGGGGTCGACACGCCGCGCCTGGACGCGGAGGTGCTGCTCGCCCACGCCCTCGGCGTCGACCGCACCCGACTGATGCTCGAGCGCGACACGCCGGTGGAAGGCGCGGCGGTCCGCGCCTTCCAGCTCGCGGTCCGGCGCCGCGCGGTCGAACGCGTGCCCGTCGCCTACCTGACGGGAGTCAAGGGCTTCCGCAACCTCGACCTCCACGTGGATCCGCGCGTGCTGATCCCCCGGCCGGACACCGAGGCGCTCGTGGAGTGGGCGGTGCGCGGGCTGCCGCGGGGCGCGCGCGTCGTCGACGTGGGGACCGGGAGCGGGGCAATCGCCCTCGCGCTCAAGGACGAGCGCCCCGACCTCGAGGTCCTCGCGACCGACGTCTCGGCGGCCGCCCTGGACGTCGCCCGCGCCAACGCGCTGCGCCTCGGCCTCGACGTGACCTTCGCCGAAGGCGACCTGCTCGCGGGCCTGCGGGCCGACGCCGTCGTCGCCAACCCGCCCTACGTGGAGACCGGGGCGGCGCTCGCACCGGAGATCACCGAGCACGAGCCGCCGGGCGCGCTGTTCGCGGGCGCCGACGGCCTCGACGTCCTCCGCCGCCTCGTGCCCGCGATCATCGCGAGCGGCGCGCGCTTCGCCGGGCTGGAGGTCGGGGCCGGCCAGGCCGCGGCGGTCCGCGCGCTGTGGGGCGGGCGGGACCCGGAGTGGGAGACCGACGCCGGCCGCGACCTCGGCGGCATCGAACGGGTGGTCAGCGCGTGGCGACCCTGACCGCCGCCGACGCGGCGACGTTCGAGCGGTGCATGGCCGTGGGCGGCGTCGCGGTCTTCCCGGCCGACACCGTCTACGGCTTGGCCTGCGAGCCCGAGTCCCGGGAGGGAGCGCAACGCCTGTACGCGCTCAAGCGCCGCCGCCCCGGCCAGCCGGCCGCCGTGCTCTTCTTCCAGCCGTCGCTCGCCCTCGCCGCCCTGCCCGAGCTCGGCCCGCGCACGCGCGACGCCCTCCTCGCCCTTCTCCCCGGCCCGGTGACGCTGCTCCTGCCCAACCCTGCCGCGCGCTTCCCGCTCGCCTGTGGCCCCGACAGCGCGGTGCTCGGGCTGCGCGTCCCCGCCCCCAGCGCGGGCACCGCGGCGCTCGGCGCGGTCCGCTGGCCGGTGCTGCAGTCGAGCGCGAACCTCGCGGGCGGGCCCGAGGCGCGCCGCCTGGGCGACGTGGACGCCGGCATCCGCGCGGGCGCCGACCTCCTGCTCGACGGCGGCGAGCTGCCCGGCGTCGCCTCGACGATCGTCGACCTCACCGCCTACGAGGCCACGGGCGAGTGGGTCGTGGTGCGCGAGGGCGCGCTGCCGGCCGCCGCGATCGCCGCACGCCTCTGACGCGGAGCTCCGGCGTGCCGCTCGTCCGCTACCACCGCGGGTAGGGCGGAGGCTCCGGCGGCCGCGCACGGGCTCCGCGACGGCGGTCGTCGTCGTAGTGCCGATCGTCCTCCTCGGGCCAGAAGAGCCGCAGCGCCGCGGCGACGGCGCCGGCCCCCGAGTACATCACCACCGTCACCCCGAGCTCGAGCGGCGTGCTGCGCGGCAGCGACAAGAAGACGAGCATGGTGGCGATCGGCGTGAAGAAGGAGATCAGCCCGGGCAGCGGGAGCTCGAGCAGGAAGGCGATGGCGGCGCCGACGAAGAAGGCGACCGGCGGCACGAGCACCACGGTCAGGAGCGCGTCCAGGAAGCCGCGCGGGCCGCTGATGAGCGCGCCGACGACCACCGTCGCGGTGAAGAGCCCCGTCAGCGCGACGATCACGCCGAGGAGGGCGCCACGGAGCGTGGCGCCGGTGACCGTCACCGGTCGCCGTTCGCCGGCCGGGTGGGCATCACCCTGGATCGGCGGTGGCCGCGCTCGCCCGACACGTCACGGCACGGTACACAAACCGCTGCGGGCGGCCGCGCGAAGTCTGAGAAGCTTCGGGGCATGCGCATCGCACTCGGGTCCGACCACGCCGGCTTCGCCCTCAAGGAGCACGTCAAGGAGACGCTCGTCGCCGGCGGCCATGAGGTCACCGACGTCGGCGCCGAGAGCGACGAGTCCGTCGACTACCCTCACTTCGCCCACGCCGCGGCGGCGCTGGTCTCCTCCGGCGAGGCGCAGGTCGCCGTGCTCGCGTGCGGCTCCGGCGTCGGCGTCTCCATCGTCGCCAACAAGGTCCACGGCGTCCGCGCCGTCAACGCGCACGACGCCGAGGAGGCGGCGATGTCGCGGCGCCACAACGACACGAACGTCGTGACGCTCTCGGGCGCGCGGCTCGACGAGGCCGAGGCCGACGACATCGTGGCCGCGTTCATCGCGACGGGGTTCGAGGGCGGCCGCCACGAACGTCGCGTCAGCCAGATCGAGATGGACGCCGTCCGGGAGCCCACCGACCTCTCCTGAAGGGGAGGGCCGCCCGGGTCGATCTTCTACCCTGTCGGCACTGATGAGCGACCTGAGCCCGGACTACTTCAACCGCCCGCTCGCCGAGGTGGACCCCGAGATCGCGGAGGTCCTCGCGCTGGAACTCGGGCGCCAGCAGCGCACACTGGAGATGATCGCCAGCGAGAACTTCGTGCCCCAGGCCGTGCTCGAGGCCCAGGGCTCCGTGCTGACCAACAAGTACGCCGAGGGCTATCCGGGCAAGCGCTACTACGGCGGCTGCGAGCACGTCGACGTCGCCGAGCAGCTCGCGATCGATCGCGCCAAGGAGCTCTTCGGCGCCGAGCACGCCAACGTCCAGCCGCACTCGGGCGCGCAGGCCAACGCCGCCGTCTTCCACGCGCTGCTCACGCCGGGGGACACGATCATGGGCCTCTCGCTCGCCCACGGCGGCCACCTCACGCACGGGATGAAGCTCAACGTCTCGGGTCGCCTGTACGACGTCGCGCCCTACGAGGTCGACCGCGAGACGTCGCTGATCGACATGGACGCGGTCGCACAGATCGCGCGCGAGCGCTCGCCGAAGCTGATCATCGCGGGCTGGTCGGCCTACCCCCGCCAGCTCGACTTCGCCCGCTTCCGGGAGATCGCCGACGAGGTCGGCGCGCTGCTCATGGTCGACATGGCCCACTTCGCCGGCCTCGTCGCCGCCGGGCTGCACCCGTCGCCCGTGCCCCACGCCCAAGTCGTGACCACGACGGTGCACAAGACGCTGGGCGGCCCGCGCTCGGGGGTCATCCTGTGCGCGGAGGAGTACGCCAAGAAGGTGAACTCCGCCGTCTTCCCCGGCCAGCAGGGAGGGCCGCTCGAGCACGTGATCGCCGCGAAGGCCGTCGCGTTCAAGATCGCCATGAGCCCGCTGTTCGTCGAGCGTCAGCAGCGCACGATCGACGGGGCCCGGGCGCTGGCCGCCGAGCTCATGACCGCCGGGCATGGCGTCTCCGTGCTCACGGGCGGCACCGACGTCCACCTGGCGCTGGTCGACCTGCGCGAGTCCGCGCTCGACGGCCAGCAGGGCGAGGACCGGCTGCACGAGGTCGGCATCACCGTCAACCGCAACGCCGTGCCGTTCGATCCGCGCCCGCCGATGGTCACCAGCGGGCTGCGGATCGGGACCCCGGCGCTCGCGACGCGCGGACTGCAAGTCGAGGATTTCACCGAGGTCGGCCAGGTCATCGCCGCGGCGCTGACGCCGGACTACGCCGCGGAGAAGGACGCGCTGGCCGAGCGCGTCGCCGCGCTGGCCGGCCGCTTCCCGCTCTACGAGCACCTCTCCACGCCCGCCGCGGTCTGACCGGCTCAGAGTCTCGTGGCGTGAGGAAACCACCTCGCGCGCACCGGGGCACACGCGGACGCAGTCCGTGGGTCCGGCCACCCGATGACTCATCAATCCAACCAGGATTGACCTGAGGCATCGGTCGCCGGGCGGGCGGGCCCGCGTGGCGATGCGGCTCCCTCATACGACGACCCTGGTTGACACCAACCTCCTAGAGTCCGCCGCGATGACCGAGCGCGAGGCGATCTACGCGTTCCTCGTGGCCTTCGCGGTCGCGGCGCTGCTCACGCCGCTCAGCTCGCGCCTGGCCCGGATGGTCGGGGCGGTCGACCACCCGAAGGACCGCGGGCTGGGCAAGGGGGAGACGCCGCTGCTCGGCGGGCTGGCGATGCTCGTCGCGGTCCTGGTGGCCGCGGCGCTGCTGCTCGACTTCTCCTCCGGCGTCGAGGAGCGCTTCCGGGGCATCCTCGCCGGGGCGATCGTGATCGCGCTGGTCGGCGCGCTCGACGACCGCTACGACTTGCACCCCACGCTCAAGCTCCTCGGGCAGCTCCTCGCGGCCTACATCCCGGTCCAGGCCGGGGTGGAGGTCTCGAACATCACGCTGCCGCTCGTAGGCCCGCAGGAGCTCGGCAGCGCCGGCGCGCCGCTGACGATCGCGGGGCTCGTGCTGGTCATGAACGTCGTCAACCTGTCCGACGGCATCGACGGCCTCGCCGCCGGGGTCTGCGCGATCAGCGCGATCACGTTCGCGATCATCGCCTTCGACCTGAGCCGCGGGCACGCCGGCGTGCTCGCCGCGATCACCGCGGGGGCGGCGCTCGGCTTCCTCGTGCACAACTTCCACCCGGCGAGCGCCTTCATGGGCGACTGCGGCTCGAACCTGCTCGGGCTCCTGCTGGGCTGCATCGCCGTCGAGGGGGCCGTCAAGACGCAGGCGGTGCTCGCGCTCGTCTTCCCGCTCGTGGTGCTCGCGGTGCCGTTCGTCGACACGACCTTCGTCGTGCTCAAGCGGCTGAAGTACCGGCGCAAGCCGTGGCAGGCCGACGCCAACCACTTCCACCATCGCTTCAGCCGCATCGGGTTCTCCCAGCGCCGCACCGTGCTCTACCTCTACGCGTGGACGCTGCTGCTCGGCGGCCTCGCCGTCGCACTGCGCTTCGTGCCCTACTCCGACGACGCGACCGGCCAGTTGCGCCTGACCGGCTCGCTGGTCATCGGAGCGCTCGGGCTGCTGGTGCTCGTCGCCAGCGTCTACCTCGTCTACGTCCTGGAGATCCTGAAGTTCAAGCGCGTCGACGCCATGCGCCTGCGGCGGACGCGTCCCGGCGTCACCGAGCAGGAGATCGACGAGGACGTCAGCGCGCGCCTGGAGACGGGCGAGTTCGACGCGGTCCGCGAGGCGACCGGGGACGCCCCGCCCTGAGCTGAGCGGGCGGGGCGCGGGGGTCAGCTCGTGCGGCGGAGCACGGCGATGATGCGCGGGTGGCCGGCGACGAGGACGTGGTCGACGATCTCCATCTCGTCGAGCCCCGCGAGGAGGCCGAGCCGTCGCAGGCCCTCCGCCGGGAAGCCCCAGTACGTGAAGTCGTCGCCTTCGTAGACGTCGCCGGGCTCCCGCACGTCGAGCACGCCGTCGTCCTGGTCTCCCTGCGTGCCGTAGGTCTCGAGCACGAGCTCCCCGCCCGGCTCGAGCACCGCGGCGAGCGCGCGCAGCAGGCCGACGGGGTCGTGGACGCGGTGCAGCATGCCGAAGCAGAGCACGACGTCGAAGCGCTCGCCGAGCCGGCCGACCTCCTCGGCGTCCATCCGCTCGTAGGCCACCCGGGAGTCCAGGAGCTCGCCGATCGCGCGGAAGCCCGCCGCCGGCTCGAGCTCGAGGCCGAAGCGCCCCTTGATCCAGTCGACGTACTGCTCGTTGTCGACCCCGACCACCCGTCGCGCACCCCGCGCCTCGGCGAGGTAGGCGTAGAAGCCGTCGAAGGTGCCGATGTCGAGGACGCTGCGGCCGGCGAGCCGCTCGCGGGTCAGGGCCGGGACCCGGTAGCGGTGGTCGCGGGCGAACCCCGGCGTGTACACGCCCGGTGCGAGCTGGAACGTGTGGAACCAGACGGGGACGAGGTCGCGTACGCGCTCGGCCTCGGCGGGTGTCGCCCCGATCGGCAGCAGGTCGGCGACCTCTGCCTCGGCGTGCGACGTGCCCGGGATGGTCTCGTACACGGGTTCCTGAAGCACTGCGGCCTCCGATCGGGGTGGACTACCAGAAGCCAACCCTATCTCGTGAAGATCCTGTGATCAGCGGTCGACGGCCGGCGACCCGTTCACGTCGTGTAGATCGAGCGCAGCCAGATCCCGTCGAGCGCCTCGACGAGATCGTCCTGGGGGACCGGGCAGCCCTGGACGAGCTGCTGGTAGAACGTCCGCTCGGTCATCCAGACGAGGGCGAACGCCGTCGCGGCGGCGGGCATGGCGGGCGCCCGCCCGGTCTCCTGCTCGGTCTCGATGCGCGTCCGGGTCGCGTCGGCGAAGCGCTGGAGCAGCGCGCGCCAGAAGACCGCGACCTCCTCGTCGTAGCTCGAGAGCTCCACGATCGCGCGCAGGAGCGGCCCGTGCTCGAAGTAGAGCTTGGAGATCGCGTCGAGCGCCTCGCGGACCTGGTCCTCGGGCGCGCCGCCGGTGCCGGAGAACCACACGTCCGCGTGCCCGTAGAGCTCGCCGGAGACGTCCTCGGTCAGGCGCATCAGCAGCTCGCGCTTGTCCTTGAAGTAGAAGTAGAACGCCGTGCGCGAGATACCGGCCGCCGTGGCGATCCGCTCGATCTTCAGCTCTTGGAAGGTGATGCCCTCCGCCAGCAGCTCCTCGGTCGCCGCGAGCACCGCCTGCTGGACCTGGGCGCGCTTGGCGGTGCTGGGCGGGGCCGGGCTCATCGCGGCAAACCCTAACGGCGGCGCCCATCTGCGGTACTGCCGCATGCTACTGTATGCACAGGTGTTGAACCATCGACTCCAGATCCTTCTCGACGATGCCCGGCACGATCGGCTGGTCGCCGTCGCCCGCTCGCGCGGGGTGTCGGTGGCCACGGTGGTGCGCGACGCCATCGACCGGGGCCTTCCGGCGCCCGACGACCGGCGGCGCGCTGCGGCGACCAGCATCCTCTCGGCCGAGCCGATGCCCGTCCCCGCACCCGAAGAGCTGGCGGCCGAGCTCGAGGCGCTGCGTGGCCGGCGCGGATGATCGTCGTCGACACGACCGTGTTGATCTACGCCGTCGGCGCCGATCACGCGCTCCGCGATCCGTGTCGCGCCTTGATCGGCGCCATCGCGGACGGGCGGGTGAAGGCCACCACCACGGTCGAGGTGCTCCAGGAGTTCGCGCACGTGCGGGCACGGCGCCGCGGGCGCGCCGAGGCCGCGGCCCGCGCGCGCGATTACGACGACCTCCTCACGCCGCTGCTGACCGTCACCGAGGAGGATCTGCTCGACGGTCTCGCCGGGTTCGAACGCAGCACGCGGATCGGCGCGTTCGACGCCGTGCTCGCCGCGTGCGCGGCGCGGGTCCACGCCGCGGCGCTGGTCTCGGCGGACGCCGCGTTCGCTGGAGCGTCCGACGTCTTCCACGTCGTGCCCGACGCAGAAGGCGTCGCGAGCCTGCTGCGCGCGTGACCGCGGAAGCAGCTCTACTGTGAGCGTCAATGGCTCGCGAACATCATCGGCGTGCCGATAGAGGTGATGTGCTCCGGCTCGGTCCGCCACGGCGTAGCTCCGAACGCACCGGGATGCCGTCGCGGCGTGCCGCCCTCGCCCTTGCGCTGCTCTCGGTGCTGGCCTGCCTCGGGACGGTCGCGGCCCAGGCCCAGGCGGGTGTGCCGCTCGTCGGCATCGCCGACCAGAAGCCCGAGATGTTCAGCGACCCGCTGTTCGGCGAGCTCGGCGTCCGCACCGCGCGCCTCGTCGTGCCGTGGGACGCGATGGACGGGGGCTTCGAGCGCACGGAGCTCTTCGCGTGGCTGGGCGCCGCGCGCGCGGCCGGCGTCACGCCGCTGCTCTCCTTCGGGCACTCCCGGCGCCTGGGCCGCGAAAAGCTGCGGCCCTCGCCCGCGGCTCTCCAGCGGCAGTTCCGTCGCGTGCGCGTGAACTTCCCGTGGGTGACCGAGTTCGTCACCTGGAACGAGCCGAACCACTGCAGTCAGCCCCTCTGCCGCCGGCCCGAGCTGGCCGCACGCTACTTCGATGCGTTGACCCGGGCGTGCGCGCGGTGCACGATTCTCGGAGCCGAGGTGCTCGACACGCCGAACATGGCCTCCTGGGTCCGGCGCTTCCGCGCCGCCGCGAAGCACGAGCCGCGCGCGTGGGGCCTGCACAACTACGTCGACGCCAACCGCTTCGGGACGAAGGGCACCCGCACGCTGCTGCGCGTCACCCGCGGAAAGATCTGGTTCACCGAGACGGGCGGGATCGTCAGCCGGACCGCGCGGGCCAAGATTCCCTTCGAGGAGAGCCCCAGCCACGCGGCCGATGCGACGCGCTGGCTCTTCGACCGGCTGGTGCCGCTCTCCCCGCGGATCCGCCGCGTCTATCTCTACCACTGGAACCCGGCGGGTCCGCGCGACAAGTGGGACTCGGCGCTCATCAACCCGCACGGCCGCCCTCGCGAGGCGTTCCGCGTGGCGCTCGCGCGGGTGCGGCGCGCCGCCGCGCTCGCCGCTCGCGGCTGAGGGCGGACCTTCGCGTGGCGGCCACGACGCTCGCGATCATCTCGGACACGCACCTCCCGCGCGGCGCGCGCGCGCTGAGCGACACGTGCCTCGAGCACCTCCGCGCCGCCGACCTCATCCTCCACGCCGGTGACCTCGTGGCGCCCGAGGTCCTCGCCCTCCTGGAGGCGCTCGGCCGCCCCGTGCACGCGGTGACGGGCAACGTCGACGCGCCCGCGCTCCGCGCGCGGCTGCCGCCGACGCGGATCGTCGAGGTGGGGGAGGTGCGCATCGGGATGGTCCACGACGCGGGCCCCGCCGCCGGTCGCCTCGAGCGTCAGCGCCGGCGCTTCGGAGACTGCGACGCGGTGGTGTTCGGGCACTCGCATGTCCCGCTCCACGAGACCGTCGCCGAGGCGGGGTTCACCTTCCAGCTGTTCAATCCCGGCAGCCCGACGGACAAGCGCAGCCAGCCGCATCACACGATGGGGATCGCCCGCGTCGACGGGCAGGACGTCGGCTTCCGGCACGCGCGCGTCTGACCGGCCCGGCGCGAGCCGGGCGAGTGCGTGGCAGCTGCCACGCACTGTCACAAAGTCCGCACAAACTCGCTAGAACCGCTATGCTTTATCTGCCGCAGAAGAAGAAGCATCGCTTTCCGGCCCCGCGGCGGCCGACCTCCCCCTCACCGCCCGGCCACGGCACCGTCTGTAGGCTGGCCACCGCTGCGCCCATGTCCGAGAACGATCCTCACGACCAGCGCCGCCCTGGCGCCAACCGCACGCACATCGCGGCTCACCGCGCGCGCCGTCGCCGTTGCCCGCGCGGATCGCGAGACCTCGTCCGCGGGCATCGTGATCGTCGCGAGCCGTGCCGGCCGATGCTGCGGCGCCCGCTGGAAGGCCGCTGAGCGATGCCCGTGCTCAAGCACGTCGACCTCGTCGTCCTCGCTCTCGCGCTCCCGGTCTTCGTCGCGGCCGGCTTCCCGCTGGCGGGCTACGCGACCGGTGCCGCCGCCTGGATCGTGCAGAAGGTCATCAAGGAGCTCTCCGAGCGCCGCGCGCTGGAGATCGCGAGGCGCTCGGCCGCCGACCCCCACCGCGACGACTCCGCCGCCATCGCCGACATGCGCAAGGTGGCGGGCCTCACCGCCGGATCGATGATCGGGCGGGGCTGGCTCTGCGCGCTGGCGATCTTCGCGGGCTACTTCCTGGCCGGCCAGGACGACGACGTGGGACTCGCCGCGGCGGTGCTCGTGATCGTCTGCTTCACCGCGTACTTCTCGACCGCGATGGTCCTGCGTCCTTTCACCACCCCGAACGAGCTGCCCTCATGACCCGCCGCCTCGCCGCCCTGGCCGCCCCGCTCGCCCTCCTGCTGCTCGCCCCGCGACCGGCCCTGGCGGCGATCATGGTCAACGAGGACTACAAGCCGCAGAACGAGTTCAAGCTCGACCCGTGGATCAACCTCCCCGGCCCGTTCGACATCAACAAGGCCGTCTTCTACGTGTTCATCGCGACGGCGCTGACGATCGGGATGTTCTTCTACGTCGCCAAGCGGATGCAGGATCGGCCGAACCGCATCCAGACCGTGGTCGAGACCGCCTACGTCGGCATGCGCGACAACATCGCGGGCGGCAACATGGACCGCGAGATGGCGGCGAAGTGGTTCCCGTTCATCGCCGCGCTGTTCCTGTTCATCTTCTTCTCGAACATGATCGGCTACCTGCCGCTGCCGACGAACACCGAGCACAAGGTCGACATCTTCGGCGTGTCGGTCCCGAGCCTCGCGCTCTACGCCGCGACGGCGAATCTCTCGGTGCCGCTCGTGCTGACGCTCGTCGTGTGGATCGCCTACCACGTCGAGGGCTTCCGGGCCAAGGGCGTCGGCGGCTTCTACAAGGGCCTCGTGCCCGCGGGCGTCGAGGGTCCTGCCAAGGGGCCAATCTTCGTGATCGAGCTCATCTCGGACTTCGTCCGCCTCGTCTCGCTCAGCGTGCGTCTGTTCGCGAACATCCTGGCGGGCCACCTGCTGATCCTGTTCATGGGCGGCGGCCTCGTGATCCTGCTCAACCTCGCGGCGGCCGGCTCGATCGTCCTGGGCCTGATCACCATGCCCCTCGCGGTCGCCTTCTTCCTCTTCGAGATCGGCCTCGTGGCGACGCTGCAGGCCTTCATCTTCTCGACGCTCACGGCCATCTACCTCGGCGGCGCCGTCGCCAAGGAGCACTAGATGCCCCTCCCCTCCTTCACCGTCCAACCGAACTAGCGCTTCCAAGGAGCCGCAACCGTGGATCTCTCCATCATCAGCACTCTCGCCGCCCAGTCGGTCACCCCCGAGATCGCCGGCGAGTACGGCCGCAAGGCCGGCAAGGCGATCGCGCTGGGCATCGGCGCCGGCCTCGGCACGATCGGCCCCGGCGTCGGGGTCGGCTACATCTTCGGCAAGGTCATCGAGTCGGTGACCCGCCAGCCCGAGATGCGCGACGAGATCACGTCGATCCAGTGGCTGGGCTTCGCCCTGACCGAGGCGATCGTGTTCTACGCGTTCATCTTCGGCCTCATCGCGTTCTTCCTCGGCTAGATGGAGGCGTTCGTCACCAGCGCCGCGACCTACGTCCTCGGCTTCGCCGAGGCCGCCGCCGGTGGCGCGAAGAAGGAGGAGAGCTCGACCTTCCTCGTGAGCCCTGACGTCGGGCTCATGCTGTGGACGCTGCTCTCCTTCGGCGTGGCCCTCTACGTCCTCAAGAAGTACGCGTTCCCGAGGATCACCGAGGCGCTCGACAAGCGCCAGCACGCGATCGAGGAGTCGATCGACACGGCCAGCCGCACCAAAGCCGAGGCCGACGAGCTGCTCGCGGAGTACCGCGAGCGCCTCAAGGAGGCTCGCGTCCAGGCCGAGGAGATCGTCACCCGCGCCCGCGCGGCGGGCGCCGCGACCGAGAAGGACTCCGCCGAGGCCGCCCACGCCAAGCGCGAGGAGCTCATGGAGCAGGCGCGCAAGGACATCCAGGCGGAGACGCGGCGCGCGATCGGCGAGCTGCGCTCCGAGGTGGCCGACCTGACCGTCGCCGCGACCGAGAAGGTCACCCGCAAGACGCTGACCGCCGAAGACCAGAAGCGCCTCGTCGACGAGGCGCTCGGCGAGCTGGACTTCACGGCGCTGAGCGGAGAACGGCACTAGCGATGGAGGAGATCGCCCGCGTCTACGCCCGGTCCCTTTTCGAGGTCGCCCAGGAGGCCGAGAAGCTCGACGTGGTCCGCGACCAGCTCGGCGAGTTCGCCGACGCCCTCCAGGAGACGCGCGAGCTGGCCGTCTTCTTCTTCTCGCCGTACTTCTCCACGAAGGAGAAGAAGGAGGGCTTGGCCTCGGCGCTCGAGGACGCCGACCCCGTCGTGCAGAACTTCCTCGGGCTGCTCATCGAGAAGCACCGCATGCCCGCCGTCTTCCGCCTGCGGCGGGAGCTCGACCGGCTCTGGGAGGAGGAGAACAAGCTCCTCCCGGTCCAGATCACCTCGGCCGTCGAGCTCGAGGCGGCCACCGTCGAGCGGATCGGCCGCGAGATCGGCGAGCAGACCGGCCGCAAGGTCAACCTCGTCTCCACGGTCGATCCCGACGTGCTCGGCGGGATCGTCCTGCGCGTCGGCAACTCGATCCTCGACGCCTCCATCGCCACCCGCCTGGAGACCCTGCGCAAGCAGGTCGCCCGGGCGTAACCCCAGAAGAGGTCCGCTTCCCATGAAGATCAAGCCCGACGAGATCACCTCCATCCTCAAGAGCCGCATCGAGGGCCTCGACGCCGGCCAGGCCGAGCTGACCGAGGTCGGCACGGTGCTGTCGATCTCCGACGGCATCGCGCGCATCCACGGCCTCGAGAACGCCCAGTCGCTCGAGATGCTCGACCTGCCGCACGGCGTGACGGGGCTGGCGCTCAGCCTCCAGTCCGACAGCGTCGGCGCGGTGCTCTTCGGCGACTGGGAGAAGGTCGTCGAGGGCGACACCGTCAAGCGCACCGGCCGCCTGCTCGAGATCCCGGTCGGCGACAACCTGCTCGGCCGCATCGTCTCCCCGCTCGGCAAGCCGCTCGACGGCAAGGGCGCGGTCGAGGAGACCGAGATGCGCCCCGCGGAGTTCAAGGCGCCCGGCGTCGTGCAGCGCCAGTCGGTCAAGGAGCCGATGCAGACCGGCCTGAAGGCGATCGACTCGATGATCCCGATCGGCCGCGGCCAGCGCGAGCTGATCATCGGCGATCGCCAGACGGGCAAGACGACGATCGCGATCGACACGATCATCAACAACAAGGACACGGGCGTCGTGTCGGTCTACGTCGCGATCGGCCAGCGCATGGCGACGGTCGTCGGCATCGCCCAGACGCTCGCCGACGCCGGCGCGCTGGACAACACGATCATCGTCGCCGCCTCGGCCGACGAGGCCGCGCCGATCAAGTTTATGGCGCCCTACGCGGGCGCCGCGATGGCGGAGTACTTCCTCTACAAGGGCGACGCGGCGCTGTGCGTCTACGACGACCTCACCCAGCACGCCAAGGCCTACCGCCAGATGTCGCTGCTGCTGCGCCGCCCGCCCGGTCGCGAGGCCTACCCGGGCGACGTCTTCTACCTGCACAGCCGCCTGCTCGAGCGCGCCGTCAAGCTCAACGACGAGCTCGGCGGGGGCTCGATGACCGCGCTGCCGATCATCGAGACGCAGGCCGGGGATGTGTCGGCATATATCCCGACGAACGTCATCTCGATCACCGACGGGCAGATCTTCCTCGAGCCCAAGCTCTTCTTCTCGGGCGTGCGCCCGGCGATCAACGTCGGCATCTCGGTGTCGCGCGTCGGCGGCAACGCGCAGGTCAAGCCGATGCGCAAGGTTGCCGGGCGGCTGAAGCTCGAGCTGTCGCAGTACCGCGACCTCGAGGCGTTCGCGCAGTTCGGCTCCGACCTCGACGCCGACACGCAGGCGACGCTGGCCCGCGGTGAGCGCCTCGTCAAGACACTCAACCAGAACGAGCGCTCGCCGATGCCGGTCGAGGACCAGGTCGTCGTCATCTACGCGGCGACGAACGGCTTCCTGGACCGCGTCAACGTCGTCCGCGTGCCCGAGTTCCACGAGGCGCTCGTCGCGCGGATGCGTGCCGAGCATGCCGATCTGCTCAAGCAGATCGCCGGGGGCGACTGGAGCGACGACACCGCCGAGTCCCTGCGCGGCGCGATCGCCGAGTTCGCCGACGACTTCGGTTACGACCTCGACGAGGACGGCGGCGCGATGGATGCCGACGACCCCCGCTCGGCCGCGGCCACGACGGACACGTCCGAGGCGGCCGCCGAGACCGCCGACGAGCCCGAGGAGGAGGCCGTACCCGCGTGAGCGCCTCGCAGCGAGACGTCAAGAACCGGATCGGTTCGGTCAAGAACATCCAGAAGATCACCCGCGCCATGGAGATGGTCGCGGCCGCGCGCCTGCGCCGCGCCGAGCAGCGCATCGAGGCGCTGCGGCCGTACGCGAGCGCGATCCGGCGGATGACGCGCCAGGCCGCCGAGGCGGCCGGCAGCGAGATCTCGGGCCTGCCGGTCCTCACCGAGCACGACGCCGAGAACACCGTCGCGCTGCTGCTCGTCACCGGCGACCGCGGTCTCGCGGGCGCCTTCAACTCGCAGATCATCCGCGCGGGCCTGCGGGCAGCGCGCGAGCACGAGAGCGGGGGGCGCGCGGTGCTCTACAGCGCCGTCGGCCGCCGCGGCGTGTCGACGCTGAACTTCCGCGGCAAGGAGCCGGTCGGGCGCTACGTCGGCTTCACCGACCGCCCGTCCTACGCGGATGCGCGCGAGATCGCCGGGGAGCTGATCGCCGCCTACGTCGACGGCAAGGCCGACCGCGTCGAGATCTTCTACAACGGCTACATCTCGCCGCTGACCCAGGAGGTCCGCCGCGAGACGCTGCTGCCGTTGCAGCAGGCGACGATCCTCGAAGGACCGGACCCCGCGCACCCCGCGGACACCGATCCCGCCCAGGCGGCCGACGACGGCGCGTCCGGCAGCGGCCAGCACGCGCTCGTCGAGTACGAGCCCGACCCCGACGAGATCCTCGCGCGGCTGATCCCCGACTACGTCGAGATCTCCGTCTACCGCGCCCTCTTGGAATCCACCGCGTCCGAGCACGGCGCGCGGATGACCGCGATGCGCAACGCCTCCGAGAACGCGGGCGAGCTCATCGAGGACCTGACCTTGGAAATGAACCGTGCCCGCCAGGCCGAGATCACGCAGGAGATCATGGAAGTGGTGGCCGGTGCGGAGAGCCTCACCTAACCCTCAGGAGAAACCTCATGGCCACCACTGAATCCATCAGCAGCACCAGCAAGCAGGGCGCCGTCGGCCGGATCGAGGAGATCCAGGGCGTCGTCATCGAGGCGACCTTCAGCGAGGGCGAGTTGCCCGCGATCTACAACGCGATCACGATCGACCGCGGCGACGGCGACACGCTCGTCTGCGAGGTCCAGCAGCACCTCGGCGACGACCGCGTGCGCGCGGTCGCGATGGACACCACCGACGGCCTCGCGCGCGGCACGAAGGTCGTCGACACCGGCGGCCCGATCACCGTGCCGGTCGGCGAGGGCACGCTGGGGCGGATCTTCAACCTGCTCGGCGAGCCGATCGACGAGGGCGGCCCGGTGCAGTTCACCGAGCGCTGGCCGATTCACCGCCCGGCGCCGAACGTCGAGAACCTCATGCCGACGACGGAGATGTTCGAGACCGGCATCAAGGTCGTCGACCTGCTCGCGCCGTACGCCAAGGGCGGCAAGGTCGGCCTCTTCGGCGGCGCCGGCGTCGGCAAGACGGTGCTCATCCAGGAGCTCATCAACAACCTCGCCCAGGAGCACGGCGGCCTGTCGGCGTTCTGCGGCGTCGGCGAGCGCTCGCGCGAGGGCAACGACCTCTGGCTGGAGATGAAGGAGTCGGGCGTCATCGACAAGACGATGCTCGTCTTCGGCCAGATGAACGAGCCGCCCGGCGCGCGCATGCGCGTCGCCCTGTCGGGCCTGACGATGGCGGAGTACTTCCGCGAGCAGGGCGGGCAGGACGTGCTGCTGTTCATCGACAACATCTTCCGCTTCGTGCAGGCCGGCTCGGAGGTCTCCGCGCTGCTGGGCCGGATGCCCTCGCAGGTCGGCTACCAGCCGACGCTCGAGACAGAGATGGGGCAGCTGCAGGAGCGCATCACGTCCACGCGCGAGGGCTCGGTCACGTCGGTGCAGGCGATCTACGTGCCCGCCGACGATCTCACCGACCCGGCGCCGGCGTCGGTGTTCGCGCACCTCAACGCCACGACGGTGCTGTCGCGGGCGATCTCCGAGAAGGGCATCTATCCGGCCGTCGATCCGCTGGACTCGACGTCGACGATCCTCAAGCCCGACATCGTCGGCGAGGAGCACTTCACGGTCGCCAACCGCGTCAAGGAGATCCTGCAGCGCTACAAGGAGCTGCAGGACATCATCGCGATCCTCGGCATCGACGAGCTGTCTGACGAGGACAAG
>JBBQEV010000011.1:0-61369 GCA_038321325.1 Solirubrobacterales bacterium | reverse complement strand
CGTGGCCGGCCGGCGCCGCTCAGGCTGGGTGCCTTCGCAAGCCGGCCGGGCGCGTCAGGTGCGACGAGACGCCCGGGGAATCCCGCAGAACTTCTGGCCGTGTCCACTAGATTCTGCGGATGAGCAGGCGCGGGACGGTGGTGTCTGTCGTGACGGTGCTCTTGGCCGCCGTCACGGCGACCCCCGCATCAGCGGTACCCGACGATCCGGATGCCAAGGGCGCCGGCCCCACGGCGCCGCTGGAGCAGGCCCGGGAGGAGTCCTCGGTCGCCGACCGCCCGCGCACCCGCGCCGCGCTGCCCGCCGGGGACGTCCGCCTGTCGGCGTCGGAGCTGCTGGCCGCCGGCCGGCAACGGCTCGAGCTCTCGGCCGTCCTCGATCGCGACGTCACCGAGGGCACGCTGGAGATCACGCTCCCCCGCCTGTGGACCACGCGGGCCACGCCGAGCGACTTGCCCTACGCGCGGGTGCCCGAGACGGGGACCGGGTCGGGCACCCGCGCCGACGCCCGGCGCAGCGGCCGGGTGGTGACGCTCGCCTTCACCGACGCGCGCGCCGGCGACGCCGCCGAGTTCGCGCTGACGGACGCCGGCATCCCCGCGGGGACCTACGCGCTGGCCTACCGCTGGCGCGAGCGCGGTCGCTCGGAGACGAAGGGCGCCTTGAAGGCCGTCTTCTACGCTCCGACCCGCGAGGCGAGCGAAACGGCCCCGGAGTGGACCCGGCTGGCGAACCCCGGCTTCGAGCAGAACGCGACGAACGACGCCGGCAACGAGTCGGAGACGTTCCTGACGGTGGTACCGGGCAACCGCCGGCGCTTCGCCGTCGGCGCCAACGGCGGCGGCGGCCTCAACGCGTGGCTCACCGACGACGGGCAGAGCTTCACGAAGCTGTCGATGCCCGCCCTCACCGACGCGCCCGCGGAGGCGAACCCGGAGGCGTCGAACCTCTGCTGCGACCCGATGTCGGCCGCCGACGCCGACGGCGACATCTGGTACGGCGGCCTCTCGTTCGACAACGGCGCCGGCCAGCCGAGCCGGATCGTCGTGAACCGCATCGCCGCGGGCACCCAGAGCTTCCAGCCGCTCACGGTCGGGCTGCCACAGCGCACCACCGGGACGCAGGACAAGCCGATGATGACGATCGACGATTCGCCGTCCAGCCCACACTTCGGCCGCCTCTACGTCGTCTGGAACGAGCCGGCCGCGGGCGGCGGCATCAACGTCGTGATCTCGCAGTGCGACACGCGGCCCGGCGGCGTGCCGAACGCCCCCAACTGCGACAACGCCGACAACTGGTCGGCCCCCGCGTCGGTCACCCCCTTCCCCGGCAGCTACATCTACTCAGACGTCGCCGCCTCGCCGGACGGGACCGCCAACGTCGTCTGGTGGGACTACTCCGCGGCGAACGCGATCCGGGGCGACACGTGCCCAGCAGCGGCCAACTGTGCCGTCGCGGCCGCGTGGGGGACACCACAGACGATCGCCACGCTCGACGCCACCGGCGGCAGCCCGGTCCCCTTCGCCTGCCCGATCCTCGCCCAGCCCGGGGGCCGCGCGGCGACGTCGCCGCAGCTCGACGTCGACCGCTCCGGTGGCGCCAACAACGGCCGGGTGTACGTCACCTGGAGCGACCTGCGGACGGGCAGCGGCACGACCCGGTGCGCGGAGAAGACCCCGCCGGTCGCCACGCACCTGACGTGGGACAGCTTCGTCGCCTCCGCCCCCGGGGGGCTGCCGGGCAGTGCGGGCCCCTCCCCGACGGTCGCCACGCGGCTGCTGACCGACGGCGAGGGCGGGGGCCAGGCCAACTCCGACGACTGGTTCCCGTGGCTGGCGATCGACCAGACGACGGGCCAGGCGTGGGCCGACTTCTACTCCACGCGCGACGACCTGGCGCGCCGGACGACGAACTTCTACGTCCGGACGGTGACCCCGGCGGGCGGCGGGCACACCCTCGGCGCGCTGACGAAGGTCTCCTCCCAGCCGTCGGACTACAGCGGGGCGGGGTGCTGCTCCTTCGGCAACGACTACGGCGACTACACGGGCATCGACGCCACCCAAGGCATCGCGCTGCCGGTCTGGTCGGACAAGCGCGACGCGGGCGACGGGGAGGCCTTCACGTTCGTCGCCGCGGAGCCGGTCATCCGCTCTGACGCGGTGACCGTCACCGACCCGGCGGGCGACAACGACGGCAGGCTGGAACCGGGGGAGCCCTTCGCGCTCACCCAGCGGCTGCGCAACATCGGCGTCCGGGCGGCGACCGGCGTGAGCGCGACGCTCACGAAGGCGCAGCCCGAACTCTCCCTCACGCAGCCGGCATCGGCCTACCCGGACATCGCCGCGGGGGCGACGCAGGCCAACGCGACGCAGTACGCCGGCGCGCTCGCCGCGGAGGCCCCGTGCGGGCGACCGGTGACGATGAGCCTCGAGGTGACCTCCGCGCAGGGCACCTACACCGTCCCGGTGAGCGTGCCGACCGGCTCCCCGACCGCTCTCGGGGCCACCTGCTCGCCGCCGCCGCCGGCGCCGTCGCTCACCGCCACCGCTCCCGCCTCACCGGCCCCCGACACGACGCCCCAGGTCTCGGGGACCGCCCCGGGCGGCTCGACCGTCCGCCTCTACACAGACGCCCCGTGCACCGGCACGCCGGCCGCGACCGGCACCGCGGCGGGGCTCGCGGCACCCGGCATCGAGGTCACGGTGCCCGCCGGCCGCACGACACAGATCCGCGCCACCGCGACGCTCGGCGGGCTCACCTCGGTGTGCTCGCCGCCGATCGCCTACGCCGAGGGCGCTGCACCGCCCCCGCCGCCGGCGACGACGCCCACACCCGCACCCGCACCCGCACCCACGATCCCGGGGACGACCCCGCCCCGGGCGCGCGACCGCTCGGTCGCGCTCACGCTCACCGCGGCGGCGGCGCAGCGCGCGGTGCGCCAGCGCGCGCTGAAGCTCACCGTCCTGTGCGCGGCCGAGCCGTGCGTCGTGTCCGCGACCGGCGTGGTGAGCGTCCCGGCGAGCACCCGGCGACCAAACGTGCGGCGCGTCAGCGCCCGCCCGGCGGCCAAGGCCCTCCGCAAGGGCCAGCGAACCACGCTGTCGCTCGCGCTCTCCGCGTCGCTGCGCAGGCAGCTGCAGCGCGCGCTGAGGGACCCCCGCACGCGCGGCCGGATCCGGGCGACGATCGCGGGCACCGCCGTCGACGCCGCCGGCAACCGCCAGACCAAGCGCAAGACGATCCGGGTCCGCCGGTGAGCGCCGGGGCCGGATGGCGCGCGGGGCGCCACCGCGGCCGGTGCCTGGCCGTCGTGGCGGTTGCCGCGGTCGCACCCGCGGCGGTCGGCGCCGCCGCGCCCGGATCGGCCGCCACCGCCCCGCGCACGCGCTTCGCGCTCGGGGCCGGGGAGCTGCGGCTGTCGACCGCGCGCATCGAGGCCGGCTCGCGCCGGCGCGTTGAGTTCACGGTGGAGCTCACGCGCCGCGCCGTGGCCGACGGGAGCCTGGCGCTGACGGTCCCGAGCCTGTGGCTCGCACGCGCGCCGGGCGGCGGCCTCGCCTACGCGGACGTGCCGCGCAGCGGCGAGGGCTCGGGCCGCCGTGCCACGGTCCACCGCGACGGCCGGACCGTGCGGTTCGCGTTCCGGCGCGCCGAGCGGCGCGACTCGGCGCGCTTCACGGTCACCGACAACGGCCTCCCGGCAGGGACCTACCGCGTGCCGTTCCGCTGGCGCGAGGCCGGCCGGCCCGGGAGCCGCGGCACGGCCCGCGTGATCGTCGGCGCGAGAACGCGGGCTACGCGATGAGGAACGCGGCCTACGCGATGAGGACCTTGATCGCCTCCCGGTCGGCCATCGCGCGGTAGCCCTCGGGCGCCTCGTCCAGGCCGATCGTGCGGTCGAACACGCGGCCCGGTTGCAGCCTGCCCTCGAGCACGTCGGGCAGCAGCTCCTCGATGTAGGCGCGGGCCGGGGCGATACCGCCCGCGACCGTCACGTTGCGCAAGAAGGTCGGGCGGGCACCCGCGAGCGCCTGGAACTGCGGGACGCCGACGCGGCCGATCGTCCCGCCCGGGCGCACGATCTTCGTGGCGGTGCGGAAGGACGCCTCCTCGCCGACGCACTCCATGACGCAGTGCACGCCGTCGCCGCCCGTGAGCCCCTCGACCTCGGCCACGGCCTCCTTGCCGCGGACGGCCACGACGTCGGTGGCGCCGAACTCGCGGCCGAGGTCCGTGCGGTCGGTGTGCCGGCCGAGCAGGATGATCTGCTCCGCGCCGAGCCGGCGGGCGGCCATGACGCCGCAGAGGCCGACCGCGCCGTCGCCGATCACCGCGACGCTCTTGCCCGGCGCCACGCCGGCGCTCACCGCGGCGTGATGGCCCGTGGCGAAGACGTCGGAGAGCGTGAGCAGCGAGGGCATCAGGGCGTCGTCCTCTCCGACGGGGAGCACGACGAGCGTCCCGTCGGCGTGCGGGACGCGCGCGGCCTCGCCCTGACCGCCGTCGTTGTCGCCCGAGCCCCAGAACACGACGTTGCGGCACGAGGTCGGCAGCCCCTCCGCGCAGAACGTGCAGGTGCCGTCGGAGGCGACGAACGGCGCCACGACGACGTCGCCGCGCTTGACGGTCGCCACCTCGGCCCCCACCGCCTCGACGACGCCGATGAACTCGTGGCCCATCCGCATCGCCTCCCCCGCGTGGGACTTGTAGGGCCACAGGTCGCTGCCGCAGATGCAGGAGCGCGTGATGCGGACGAGGGCGTCGGTGGGCGCGGTGATCGTGGCGTCGGCGACATCCTCGACGCGGACGTCGCCGGCGGCGTACATCAGGGTGGCTCGCATGGAAGCCAACCTACTTCCGCGGGATCCGCCTTCCACCCCTCTTGGCGCTCCGGCACCGGCTTCTCGGCTGGGCGCTCATGGGCGCTCAGCGGCGCACGGGCCGCTCGGGCACCGGCGGGTGCTCGGGCCGGCGGCCGGGAGCCGGCCGGTGCTCGCCGATGCGGCCGGGCTCGCGCAGGCGGACGGTCGACGGCTCGGCGTCGGGTAGGCCCGGCGGCTCGGCGCGGCCACCGCCCGCGTCGCCCGGCTCGACCGGCGGCTCGGGGCCGCGGTCCTTCGGCCACCAGTCGCGCCAGGCGCCGGCGTCGGCGTCGGCGTCGTCGCGGTCGACCAGCGCCCAGACCAGGACGCCGGCACCGATGACGTGCACGACGAAGGTGAGCAGGATGGCCAGGAGCTCCATGTCCACCCTCCGAGGCTACCCCGGCGTTCCGGGGGCTACGCGCCCACTTGGCTGCGCACCGCGGCGACCGCGAGGACCGCCTCGGCGGCGTGGCGGCCCGAGTCGCGCTTGCCGCCGCCGGCACGCGCGCGGGCCTGCTCCATGTTCTCGACGGTGAGCACGCCGAAGCCGCACGGGACGCCCGTGGAGAGCCCGACGTCCATGATCCCGCGCGCCGCCTCACCGCAGACGTAGTCGTAGTGGCTCGTCTCGCCGCGGATCACCGCGCCGAGGCACGCGACCCCGGCGTAGCGCCCGGACTGCGCGCAGTAGCGCGCGGCGAGCGGGAGCTCGAAGGCGCCCGGCACCTCGAAGACGTCGATCCCCTCGGCGCCCGCCTGCTCGAAGCTCGCGCGGGCCGAGGAGACGAGCTGCTCGGCGAGCTCTGCGTAGAACGTCGCGGCGACGATCGCGTAGCGACTCACCCCTCCGTCCGATCGCGGTCGGCCTTGCGCTCGTCGGCGAGCATCTCGCCGTCGACGTTGAGCCCCTGATGGTGGAGGATGTGGCCCATCTTCTCGGCCTTCGCACGCAGATAGGCCTCGTTGTGCGGATTCGGGAGGTGCTCGATCGGCACCTGGTCGGTCACCGTGAGGCCGTAGCCCTCGAGGCCGCGGATCTTCTTCGGGTTGTTGGTCAGCAGCCGCATGGAGCTCAGCCCGAGATCGACGAGGATCTGCGCCCCGATGCCGTAGTCGCGCAGGTCGGCGGGGAGGCCGAGCTTCAGGTTGGCGTCGACGGTGTCGTAGCCCTCCTCCTGGAGCTTGTAGGCCCGCAGCTTGTTGAGCAGGCCGATGCCGCGACCCTCCTGGGAGAGGTAGAGCAGCACCCCGCGCCCGTGGGACTCGATCGTCGCGAGCGCACTCTCGAGCTGCTGGCCGCAGTCGCAGCGCAGCGAGTGGAACACGTCGCCGGTCAGGCACTCGGAGTGGACCCGGACGAGCACGTCGGGCACCCCGCGCACCTCGCCCTTGACGAGCGCCACGTGATGCTTGTCGTCAACCAGCGAGCGGTACCCGAACACGTCGAAGACGCCGAAGGCCGTCGGCAGTGCCGTCTGCACGACGCGCTCGACGAGCTTGTCGTGGCGCCGCCGGTAGGCGATCAGATCGGCGATCGTGATCATCTTCAGGCCGTGCTTGAAGCAGTAGGCCGTGAGGTCGCCGACGCGGGCCATCGACCCGTCCTCGTTCATGATCTCGCAGATCACACCGGCGGGCTCGCAGCCGGCCAGCCTCGCGAGGTCGACCGAGGCCTCGGTGTGCCCCGTCCGCTCCAGCACCCCGCCGGGCTTGGCCTTCAGCGGGCTGACGTGCCCGCCCTTGACGATGTCCCGGGGCCCCTTCGCCGGGTCGACGGCGGTGCGGATCGTATGTGCGCGCTCGGCGGTCGAGATCCCGGTGGTCACGCCCTCCGCGGCCTCGATGGTGACGGTGAACGGGGTCTCGTAGGGCGTGTCGTTCTTGGCCGTCATGAGCTCGAGCCCGAGCTCCTCGCAGCGCTCCGGGGTGAGCGCGAGGCAGATCCAGCCCCGCGCGTGGGTGGCCATGAAGTTCACCGCGTCGGCCGTGACGTGCTCGGCGGCGATCACGAGGTCGCCCTCGTTCTCGCGGTCCTCGTCGTCGGTGACGACGACGAACTTCCCCGCGGCGAGGTCCTCGAGCGCCTCCTCGATGGTCGAGAAGGCGTCGTGGTCGGGCGCCGCCAACGGGGTCGGCACGCTCATCCGGCGCGCGCCCCGAGCAGCTTCTCCGCGTACTTGGCCATGATGTCGACCTCCAGGTTGACCGGCATGCCGGGCTCGGCCACGCCCATGGTGGTGCGCACGAGGGTCTCCGGGATCAGCGAGACCACGAAGCGATCCGCGTCGACCGAGGCGACGGTCAGCGACACGCCGTCGACCGCGATCGAGCCCTTCTCGACGACGTAGCGCAGAAGCTCCGGCGTTGCGGCGATCGTGACGCGGCGGGCCAGCCCGTCGGGCTGCACCGCGGTGACGGTCCCGACGCCGTCGACGTGGCCCTGCATGATGTGGCCGCCCAGGCGTCCGTCGGCGCGCAGCGCGAGCTCCAGGTTGACTGCGGCGCCGTCGGTCGCGGCCGCGAGCGCGGAGCGCTGGAGCGTCTCGTTCATCACGTCGGCGCTGAAGCTCCCCGGGCCGAGGTCGATCGCGGTAAGGCAGACGCCGTTGACCGCGACCGAGTCCCCCTCGGCCAGTTGGGGGGCCAGCCGGGTGCGGACGGTCAGCCGCGCGCCCGCGGCCGTCGCCGCGACGGTGTGGACCGTGCCGAGGTCCTCCACGAGGCCGGTGAACACCTCACCACTCCCTGAGTCGTGCCCTGATCAGCACGTCCTCGCCCGAGCACTCGCAGTCGAGCGTGAGCGCGCGCAGCGCGTCGGAGATCCGCTCGACCCCCTCGCCCTCGAGCGGGTCGCGCGCGGTGCGCCCGCCGAGCAGCAGCGGCGCGAGGAAGAGGCGCACCTCGTCGATCTCGCCCGCGTCGAAGAACGCGCCCGCCAGGTGCGGCCCGCCTTCGAGCAGGAGCGAGTTGACGTCGCGGTCGCCGAGCTGGGTCAGCGCCGCGCGCACGCGGGCCTGCTCGTTCTCGCCGGTCGCGACGATGACGTCCACGCCCGCCATCTCGAGCGCGTCGGTCGCCTGCCGCGGCGCGGCCCGGGACACCACGACCGACAGTGGGAGCTCGCTCGCGGCGACCACGAGCCGCGAGTCGATCGGGAGACGCGCCAGCGAGTCGAACACGACGCGGCGCGGCTGGCGGGTGACGTCCTCGATCCGCGCGGTGAGCTGCGGGTCGTCGGCCAGCGCCGTGCCGATCCCGACCACGACGGAGTCGACCTCCGAGCGCCAGCGGTGGGCCAGCTCCCTCGAGTGTGGCGAGGAGATCCACTTCGAGTCGCCCGTTGCGGTCGCCACCTTCCCGTCGAGCGTCATCGCCGACTTGAAGAGCACCCACGGCCGGCCGGTGCGCGCGCACTTGCGAAAGCCCTGGTTGAGCAGGCGTGCGCGGGCGGCGAGATCGCCGTCGGCGACGTCGATCTCGATCCCCTCGTCGCGCAGGATGCCCAGGCCGCGGCCCGAGGCCTTCTCGGTCGGGTCGTCGGAGCCCACGACGACGCGCACGAGCCCCGCGGCCAGGATCGCGTCGGTGCACGGCGGCGTCTTGCCCTGGTGGCAGCACGGCTCCAGCGTGACGTAGATCGTGCCACCGGCCAGGTCGGCCCCGCCGCAGGCCGCGATGGCCTTCACCTCGGCGTGGGGTCCGCCGAACTCGTCGTGCCAGCCCTCGCCGAGCACCTCGCCGTCGCGGGCCACCACGGCACCCACCACGGGGTTGGGATGGACGCGCCCGAGGCCGCGCTGCGCGAGCTCGACGGCGCGGGCGAGCAGGGTGTGATCGGTCTGGGTACGCAGCATCCGTCGACTCGCGGACCAGTCTACGAGGAGTCGCGCCAGCCGGCCGATCCGCGCTCCCGGGGGCGGACACCTGCTCGTCCACCGCTTCGCGGAACCCTACTTCGCCCGGATCACGGTGCGCGCGATCACGTTGTCGACGCCGATGCCGCGGTCGACGACGACGAGCCGGACACGGTTGGCGCCGCCCCCGAGCAACCGGCGCGGGATGCGCGCGAGCCCGCGCCGGGCGCCCTTGCCGCCCGTCACGAACTGGCCGAGCTTCGCGGGATCGGGGGTGACGTACACGTTGACCTTGGCGCCGGACGGCAGCCCGCGACTCGCCCAGTCGACCCTGACGGCGGCCCCGCGGCGCCGCGAGATCGGCCGGCGACGCGACCCCGACGGGGTGACCCGGGTGATGCGTAGGCGCCTGATCCTGCGGACGGACTGCGTGAGAAACCGCGTACCGCGCTGAGCTGCGCCGACGGGCGTGACCGTCCAGCGGCCGGCGCGGGGCGCAGCGATCGTCAACCCCGTGAAGCCCAGGCTCGGGTCTCTCACGACCCGGCTGTCGGCCTTCGGGGACGCCGTGGTGTAGATCCGGCCACCCGGCGCTCGCACCCGGAACGCCGGAGAGCTGCCGTCGGGACCGTCGGCGTCCACGAACAGGAACGGGCGGCCCGACGCGACCGTGATCGAGCGGCGCGACGCAACAGCCGCGACTCCGGCGCGTGACGCGGTGGCGAACTGGTCGACGTCGCCACCGATGTAGCGGACGCTGGGGAAGTCCTTCCAGTTCATCCCCGCACCCACGTCGGAGCAGGCGCGGAAGAGGCACATCCGCCCGGTGATCCCGATCCCCTTGTCGGAGAGCACGCTGCGACCGCTCGCGAGCTTGACGTTGCGGAACTTCCCGTCGGCGCTCCCGGCGGCGGTGAAGGCGCCCGGACGCATGACGATCCCACCGCCCACCGTCACGTCGAGCGGGCCGAGCTTGGCCGCCGTCGTCAGGCGCCCGGAGGCACGGAACGGCGAGATCGCCAGGCCGATGTCGATCGTCCCGGTCACCGGGCTCGGGTTCTTCAGGAAGGTGACGCTGCCCTTGAGGCTCGCGCTCCCCGAGAGATCGACGAACAGCGTGACGTCGTTGAGCAGCACGAGCGCGGCGTTCAGCCCGGGCACCGACCCCCACTTGGCCGAGGTCGTCGCCTTGATCTTCAACGGCGGGGTGGCGAGCCCCGCGACGCTGCCGCCGATCTTGGTCATGACGAAGCCGGTCGCCCCGATCGGCACATCGCGGGACACTGACACCCCGACCGCGTCGAGTTGCCCGTCGGTGAGACCGCCGGTCAGGTCCAGCCCGAACGCGGGTGTCTTCAGGCTGCCCGACGCCTGCCAGGTGTTGCCGGCCTCCTGATAGGTGAGCGTGAAGCCCTCGAAGCTCCAGCCGCCCGGGAGTGCCACGGCTCCGAACGCGGCAGTCCCACCGAGCGCCCGCACCGCCGCGGCGCTGCTGCCGTGCACGCCGATCGCCAGCGCGCTCGCGCTGGACGCGTTCTGCGCGAAGGGCAGCTTGAGGTTCGCCTGCGCGATCACCCCACCGCCATCCCGGCGGTCGAGGAACAGCTTCAGGGCGCCTCCGGTCAAGCCGCTGACGGTGACGGGAAGGCCTGCCACCTTGAGCGCTTGGAGGTCGGGCCGCGCGCTGGCGAGGCTCATGGCGGCGAGTTGGTCGCGCCCCGAAACCGGGTCCTTGACGGGATTGGCGTCGATGACGAGATCGCCGCCGGCGATCGGGATCCGCTGGGGACCGCGCACGACGGCGACCGAGGCGGCGGGCGCGCTGATCGTGCGATCGGCGACGTCGACGGAGACCGGCCCCTCACCGAGGTACACCGAGCCGTTGACCCGGACGTTGCCGCTCGCGGTGTACACCGGTCCACCACCGGTGAACTGGTCGGCACACAGCTCGGCGACACCGATGCGCCGCCGCACGCGCGGGCATCCCTCGAACGCCCCTCCGCCCCCGACGGTGGTGTCCGGCGTCGGGCCGGTGTCGACCGCCGGGTGGTACGGACCGGCGTCGCACCAGTCGTCTCGGGGGACGAAGCCCGCCCCTTGCGGGCTGCCGCCGAGGTAGTACGCCTCTTTCGTCGCCCGTAGCGTGCGCTTCAGCGTGCGCGTCTGCCCGTTGGGGTCGACGATGTCCACCGTGGCGACGGTCTCCGGGACCGTGCCGTCGTCGGTGTTCGATCCGTAGTAGCAGACGCCGTAGGTGTAGGTCCGGCCCGTGCTCCCGGAGAACTCCTCGAAGCGCTCCGGGCCGAATCCGTAGATGATGTCCGTCGAGAGCTCCGCGTTCGGGATGTCGCTCTGGTTGCTGTACCAGGCGTGATTGCCCGCCGAGTCCCAGACGTGGAGGTCGACGTCGGTCTTGTCGGTGTCCCAGGTGAGCTTGGCTCGCTCGGCACCTTGGGCCGGACTCGCCACGGCGAGCGTGGCCGTCGCCGTCACCAGCAGCCACAGCAACCGAACAGCGCGGTGCTTGGCGTACGGTCGGAAGCACCCTGGCCTGCGCGGCATTCGCTCTCCTACAAATGGCACTGGGCCCGGCGGCTCCAACCGTGCCGGCTGGACCGCAACCTAGCTCCGTCGGACGGCCCGGTCAACCGGTGTCGCGCCAGAGAACCGCGTCGTCCGGAAGTCCGGGGCCGGCCGGATGGCGCTACCGGTGCGCGGCGTACCCGGATCATCTCAACGTCGGCCCTACGAGGTGCGGCAGTCGCGCGGGTACGCGTTACCGAAGTACGGCCTCCAGGTGGTACGTGCGCCCGCTCAGCGACGCGGTGTCGATCGAGCAGAACAAAGGCGCCTGTCCCGCGTCCGTCCGGAAGCGGACGGTGAGGGCGCGGGTGCGGGCCGGCCAGCGGAGCCTCCGTTTGGCGCCGTCGCCTTGGCGTGCCTGCGCGACGCAGGCCGCGAGCACCTGCTGGCCGGCGAGTCCGCGCGCGTCGCTGCGCGGGCTCAACCTGACCGTCAGCGTCCTCGAGCGCAGCGAGAAGCGCGCGCCGCGCGCGCGATCGCGCCCGGTCGCGACGGAGGCCTTGGCTGGAGCGCCCGGCTGACCCACCGGAGCCTCAATCGGCTGCTCGCGATCGGCCACGACCGCCTCCGCGGCGCCGTCGCTCTGCTGCGCGCGTGGCCCGGCGCCGGTCCCGCAGCCCACCAGCGCCAGGACCGCCGCCATAAGACACGGGAGCAGCGTCCACCCGCGCGAGGCCTGAGTCTCGCCGCCGATCCCCATCGCCCGACCCTACCCTGAGCGAGCCGTGGCGGCGATGAGCCGGCCGCCGCCCTCACGCCGGAGGTCAGACCGGGTGTCGCGCGGGCCGCGCTCTATCCGGCGCACTGCCCGCCGCGGAGGCGGTAGACCTGCATGACCGGCCCCGGCCGCGCGTAGGCCAGCGGCTCGTAGTTGAAGGAGAAGTCGAAGTTGAAGGGCACGGGGTCGGCGCCCTGGCCGTACGGGGAGGACTCGTGCACGAGGCGCCCGCGGCGCTCGAGCTCTGCGTAGTAGGCGACCGCCTGGGGCACCTCGCGCGCGTCGACGTCGGCGCGACCGCGCTGCGTCGAGCCCGAGACGACCCAGCAGTAGCCCTGCTGCTCGTAAGTGTCGATGAGCTCCGGGCGCAGCGTGCGCTCGTAGTCCTCGATGTTCACGATGCGCCCCAGGCCCGGGATCGCGGTCGTCCCGTCGTTCTCGAAGTTCGAGCGCGAGGTCGGGAACTTCACCCAGCGATTGCCGTTCGAGGTCAGCGCGGACGGCTTGCCGATGTCCTGCGCCCAGCCGTCGGGCACCACGGGCTCGGCGACGATGCGCGTCGCCACCACCTTCGTCTCCCCCGTCGCCCCGCGCACGACCTGCGTCGGCGGCACGTTGGCGACCATCCACGCGCGCGCGGCGTTGCGCGTGTCCTCGCTGGAGAGCACCTTGCCGCCGTGCAGCACCGCGATCGTGCCCTGACCGCAGACGGCGATGACCGCCAGGGTCACCAGGGTCGGGCGCAGCCGCGGGCGGTCGCGCGCGACCCGGTCGACGAGCTCGAGCGCGAGGTAGGCGGCCAGGAGGCAGACGATCGGCAGGATCGGGATGACCCAGCGGCCGAAGAAGCGCGCCTGGAGGCCCATGAAGACGAGGAACACCAGCGGCGCGGGCGCGAGCACCCAGACCAGCCGGCGCTCGTCGCGCCACAGCCACCCCAGCGAGCCCAGCGCCAGGAGCGCCGGAACCCAGCCGAGGCCCCAGGTCAGCGTCCCCAGGTAGTAGAAGACGCCGTTCTCCTGGGTCAGGCCGAGCTTGCCGGCGGTGTCGGCGGCCGCGTCGTTCTGGTGTGCCAGCCCGTCGGCGAACTCCCCGAAGCTCAGGACGGCGTACGGATTGGCGATGAGGAACCCGGCGAGCGCGAGACCGGCCGCGACCGCGACGCCCTTCAGCGCGGTGCTGCGGCCGCCGGGAGCGACGAACTGCACCGCTGCCGCGCCCACCAGCGGCAGCAGCACGATGCCCCCCGTGTACTTCGTCGCCGCCGCGAGCCCGAGGGCCAGCCCGGCGATCATGTAGTCGCGGGTGCGGCCGAAGCGCATGATGCCCGCGGAGGCCCACAGCGAGAGCGTGACCGGCGCAAGCGTCGGGACGTCGTTGAGCGCCAGGTGCGAGTAGAACACGGGCAGGAACGCGACGGCCAGCAGCCCGGCGGCGAGCAGGCCGACGCGCCGGTCAAACAAGCGCGCGCCCGCGAGGTAGAGCAGCCAGACCGCGAGCGTCCCCAGCGCCGCGGCGGTCACGCGAGCAACGACGAAGACCTCGGTCGGGTTCGTCGCGTAGGCGTTCGACACGCCCTCGCGGCCGCCGAACCACACCTGGAAGACGACGTGGAGGACGTAGGTGTAGGCGGGCGGGTTGACGAAGTAGTGCGGGTTGGTGCCGTGCCCGAAGAACCCGATGGCCTTCGGCACGAAGTGCGCGTTCTCGTCGGCGTTGTAGGCGTAGGGGAGCCCGTGGCCGACGCCCCAGACGCGCACCAGGAACGCGCCGATCAGCAGGGCACCCACGGCAAGCGTCCAGCGCGGCGACGACGCCGACGGCGGCGCGGGCGTGCGGGCGCGCGGCCCCGCGGCCGGACTCGATCTCGAGCGCGCGCTCGTCCATTCGACCGTGCCGACGCCGTCCATCAGCATCGGACGTAGGCCGCGTAGTAGGGAGAGGTCGCCGCGCGCACGAAGCCGGGCAGCGGGACGGAGTCCAGCGGGTCGTCGGTGGGCGCGACGAGCGCCTGGCGCAGCAGCGCGGTGCGGTTGGTGACGTAGAGCGCGACCCCCTTGCCGAGCTTCCCGGCGGCCTTGCGGTCGGCGCGGGCGTAGACGCCGGTGACCCCCGCGTGGAGGATCCAGCGCGTGTCGGGCACGAGCTTGTGGCTCGGCACCGAGACGGGCCCGCAGGCCCGGGCGGCCCGCACCGAGGGGGCCGACAGCACCTGCTCCAGGGAGGCGTGCGCCTCGCCGCGGTAGCGCAGGTCGGTGTCGAAGGAGCGCAGGCTCAGGCGCGTCGCCGTGAACGCGGCGCCGCCCAGGGCGAGCAGCGCCGCCGCAGCGATCCAGCCGGTCCGCACGCGCCCGAGCTCCAGCATGCTCCAGCCCGCGAGCGCGACGCCGGCGAAGATCATCAGCATCAGGGAGGGGGCGAGCAGGTAGCGGTTGATGACCGAGAGCCCCGCGAGGCCGACGAGCAGGAACGTGCCCATCCCGATCCCGAGCAGCGCCGAGGGCAGCGCGATGCGCCGCGGGACGGCGTAGGCGGCGAACGCGAGCCCGGCGAGGCCGAGGAGGAACACCGGGAGCTTGTCGAGCTCCTTGAGGTACTCCACCGCGAGACCCGGCACTTCGCTCACCGGCCGCTGGCGGCCGAGCTCCTCGGCCAGGCCGCTGGTGTGCGTGAGGGAGAACATCGGGTCGCCGGTGGCGAAGAGGTCCAGCCCCGCCCAGATCGCCGGACCCGCGCCCGTCAGGGCGGCGAAGAGCCCGCGGCGGCGCCACGTCGCCCCCGGCAACATCCAGAGGAGGTACGCGCCCGAGAGCAGCCAGGCCTCCGGGCGCATCAGCGCGGCGAGCATGAGCAGCCCGAAGACGGGAACCCCGCGACGCGGACGCTGCGCCTCGAGGGCGGCCGCCCAGACGACCGCGGCCAGGTAGGAGACGTCGATGTAGCCCCGGGCGGCCAGGAACGGGAAGTCGAAGCGCGTGCACAGCAGCACCGCGGCAACCAGCCCGATCGCGGGGGTGAAGGCGACGCGCCCGAGGCGGTACAGGCCCGCGGCGAGGGCGACGAAGCTCGCGAGCGCCGCGCCGAGCATGAGCCGGTCGGCGCCGTCCCCGATGAGACTCAGCCCCGCGCCGAAGAGCACCCCGAGGGGATGCTCGGTCGGCGCGCGGTAGGCGTCGAAGCTCGGCTTCTGGAGGTCGAGCAGCTCCCGGCCCCACAGCAGCGAGTAGTAGCTGTCGTAATTCGGGAACGTCGGGTAGACGAAGAAGCCGACCACGGCCAGCAGCGCGAGCACCGCGAGAGCGGCGGCGGGCAGGCGCGAGGCGCGGGCCTTCGGCGGTGGGTCGGCGGGCGCGGGCTCGGGGCCCGACCGTTGGCGAGTGAGCGTCGCGGTCTCCATTGCGGGCAATGACCATCCGCGGGGCCCGGCGTGACACCCCGGCCGGACGTCTGAGATGATCGACGCCGAGTGTACGGCACCGCCTGGGCCGCGTAACCAGGCGCGCCGTCCGGGGTCTCCTCCCCTCAATCCCCGTCGTTCGGACGTCCTCAAGCCATGAAGCTGATCATCCAGATCCCCTGCTGGAACGAAGAGGAGCAGCTTCCCGCCACGCTCCGCGACCTTCCGCGCGAGGTGCCCGGCTTCGACGTCGTCGAGTGGCTCATCATCGACGACGGATCGACCGACCGCACGATCGAGGTGGCGCTCGAGGAGGGCGTCCACCACCTGATCAGGCTCACGAACAACAAGGGGCTCGCGGCCGGCTTCCAGGCGGGACTGGACTCCTGCCTGAAGCTCGGCGCCGACGTCATCGTCAACACCGACGCCGACAACCAGTACTCCGCGCTGGACATCCCGGCGCTCGTGGAGCCGATCGTCGCCGGCCGCGCCGACATGGTCGTCGGCGACCGCGAGACCGACACCATCGAGCACTTCTCGCCGCTGAAGAAGCGCCTCCAGAGGCTCGGCTCGGGGGTGGTGCGCGCCGCGTCGGGTACCGACGTCCCCGACACGACCTCGGGTTTTCGCGCGTACAACCGCGAGGCGGCGCTGCAGATGGCGGTCGTCTCGAAGTACACCTACACGCTGGAGACGATCATCCAGGCGGGCAAGCTGACCGTGGCCGTCGCGCACGTCCCGATCCGGACGAACGCGAAGACGCGCGAGTCCAAGCTCTTCCCCTCGATGGGCGCCTACGTGCGCCGCAACGCCGTGGCGATCCTGCGCATCTACGCGCAGTACGAGCCGCTCAAGGTCTTCTCGACGTTCGCCCTCGCGACGTTCGTGCTCTCGCTGATCCCGTTCACGCGCTTTTTGATCGCGTATCTGTCCGGGGAGGGCGCCGGCCACGTGCAGTCGCTGATCTTCGGCGCGGTGCTGTTCAACGCCGCGGTGGTGCTCGGCGCGCTCGGCATCCTCGGCGACGTGCTCTACAGCCAGCGCGTGATCGCCCAGCGCACGTTCGAGAAGATCCGCCGCATCGAGCTCGAGCTGAAGATCCCGCCGTCGCACTACGAGCCCGGCGCCGTGCCCACCGGGCAGCCGCCGACCACCGGCGCCAACGCCGGCCAGACCACCGAGGACCGCGAGGCCGTCCGCACGTGACCCCGCCCCCCGTCACCGTCGACGACGCGGGCGTCGTCACCGGCAACACCTACGACAAGTACGGCTCGACGAACCCCGTCGTCAAGCGCCTCATGGCGAACTTCGAGGGGACGCTCGCCGAGCTCTTCGCCCAGGCCGCCCCCACCTCGCTGCTCGACGTGGGTTGCGGGGAGGGGGTGCTGGTCCACGAGTGGGCGCAGGCGATCACCCCGGCGCGGGTCGTCGGCATCGATCTCGAGGAGCCGTCGATCCAGGCCGGGTGGGCCGAACGCCAAGCGCCGAACCTCGAGTACAAGGTCATGAAGGCGGAGGCGCTCCCGTTCGCCGACGGCGAGTTCGACGTGGCCTCCGCGATCGAGGTCCTCGAGCACGTGCCCGACCCGGCGCACACGGTCGCCGAGATGGCCCGGGTCGCGCAGCGTCACCTGCTCGTGTCCGTGCCGCGCGAGCCGCTGTGGCGCGGGCTGAACCTCGCCCGCGGCGCCTACGTCAAGGAGTTCGGCAACACGCCGGGCCACGTCAACCACTGGACCAAGCGCTCGTTCGTGGAGCTGCTCAGCCGTTACGGGGAGGTCGTCGCGGCCCGCGCGCCGTTTCCGTGGACCATGCTCCTCGTGCGGCTTGACCGCTGAGCCGGCGACCCTGGAAGCCACCGATGAACGGCCGGGCTTCGGGCGCGGCGCGCGAATCCTGAGCGTCGGGATCGCGACCACCGGGCTGGTCACCTTCGCGTACTTCTCGCTGGCCTCCTACGAGCTCGACAAGGAGCAGTACGGCTCGATCTCGCTGCTGTGGGCGATCCTGTTCATCACGATCTCGGTGATCTACCGGCCGGTCGAGCAGCTCCTGTCGCGGACGATCGCCGACCGCCGCGCCCGCGGGCTGCTCGACGCCCACCCGCTCCGCGGCCCGGTGCTCATCCAGCTCGCCTTCGCCGCCGGGTTCCTGGTCGTCGCCTTCGCATTGCGGGGCACGCTGGAGGACGCGCTCGGCGGGCCTGCGCTGTTCTGGGTGCTCGTCGGCAGCGCGCTGGCCTACGCGGCGTCCTACTTCGCCCGCGGCTACTGCGCGGGCCACGGCTGGTTCGGGCTCTACGGCGGCCTCGTGTTCTTCGAGGCGCTCGCCCGCGTCTGCTTCCCACTCGCGGCGGTGCTCGGGCTGGCCTCGGGAAGGACCTGGGTCGCGCTCGGGATCCTCGCCGCGCCGCTCGCCTCCCTGGCCGTCGTGCCCTTCGCGCTGCGCCGGCACGCCGCGCGGGCGCCCGACGCGGCCGAGCGCGCCCGGGCCGCGCAGGCCGAAGGCGACGGCCGCTTCGCGCTCGCCGTAGCGGGCATCGGCCTCGGCGAGCAGGCGCTGCTGAACGTCGCGGTGCTCCTGGTGCCGGCCGGCGGCCCCGCGGGCGTCGTCTTCAACGCGTTCCTGATCACGCGCATCCCGCTCCAGCTCTTCCAGTCGGTGCAGACCTCGCTGCTGCCGCACCTCGCGGGCCTGGAGGTGACCGAGGGCGGCGCGGCGTTCGCACGGGCGATCCGCACGACCCTGCTGGCCGTCGCGGGCTTCGCGCTGGCCGTCGCGCTCGGCCTGCTCCTGGTCGGGCCGCTCGCCCTCGAGCTGCTGCTCAACCGGCCGGGCTACTCCGGGCTCGGCCTCGCCGCGGTGGCGCTCGGGATGGGCTCGCACCTGGCCGCCGCGACGCTCAACCAGGCGGCGCTCGCCCGCGGCCGCGCCTCGGCCGCGGCCGCCCTGTGGCTCGGGGCGGCGGCGGCGTTCGCGGCGTGGATGCTGCTCGAGCCGGTCGCCGACGCGCTCGTGCGCGCCGAGGTCGGCTACCTCGGCGCGACGACGGCCCTGGCCCTCGCGCTCTTCGGGCTTTACCGGCGCGGCGCCGGCGTCACGGCGCCCGCGCGACCCGGCGGGTGAGGGCACTCCGGCAGTCGAGCCCGAGCGCCGCGCCTCGATCGTCGGCGATTAGAGCCCGCGGCGCCGGTCCTTGAACGCCGCGCCCCGAGCGCTGTTGCTACGAACCGCTCGCCGTTCGGCGCGAGCACTGCGCGCCATCGCCCCGCGGGTCGCGGCCCGCCGCTTGAGGCTCGCACGGGAGCGGAGGCACGGCTGGAGGAGAGCTGCACGGCGTGCGAGACCGTCAGGACCTCGTCGCCACAGACGCTCTGCGAGGCGAGGTTCGTGGCGTCGCCGCTGTACTTCGCGACCCAGTAGTAGGGCCGCCCTGGTAGCTCGACGCCGGCGGGGCCGGGATCGTCCCTCAAAGCTCCTGACGGGTTTAGAGCGACGAACGGACGGGCATCGTGTGGCGACAACCGGCACTTTCGAACCTAGTCGCTCATCGAAGCGCATGTCAAGCACACCTTGGGAATTCTTCGCGTGGCGCGCCGCCGCTCGGTTTTGAGGTCGCTGGCGTCAGCATCCCGCCGAACGAGCCGGCGGCGTCACCTCCGGGGGACGACGACGGTCCTGCGGTTGGACACCGCGGCCGCGCAGGCGCTCGTCTGCGCGACCCGCGCGCGGTAGACCACGGTGCGGCTCGTCCTGATGGTGAGCGCGAACGTCCCGCGGCTGCGGGTCCTCAGGCGCGCGAACGCCCGGTAGCGGGTGCTCCGAGGGGAGCGGCGCTCCACGACGACCAGCTGGCCCGAGCGACAGCCGCCGCGGTTCGCCGCCACCTTCAGCGCCCCGGTGATCCGCACCGAGCGCCGGGCGCCGAGCCGTCGGGCGCGCACGGCGATCCTGAGCGTACGGCTCGCCCTGGCCGCCGCGGTCGGCCCCGGGGGCGTGACCACCGGCGCCGGCGTCGGCCCGACGGGCGCGGGCGTGGATGCGGGCGGCGCAGGCGCGGGCGCGGGCGCAGGAGTCGTCGCCGTCGGCGGGCGAACCACGGGCACCGGCGAGTTGTCGCTGGAGAAGACGTACACCCGTCCCTCCGCCGCGCCCGCGCTGCCCGTGAAGTTCTCGGCGCTGACCGAGAAGTCCAGGAAGCCGTCCGAGTTCAGGTCGCCGAGCGGCACGATCGCGCCGCCGAAGGCGCTCCCCGCCTGCCGGTCGGGATCGGGCACGGTCTGGAGGACCCGCTCGGTCGCCGGGTTGAAGAAGTGCACGTCACTGCTCGGCGAGCTGGTGAAGCCCTCCACGCCGATCAGCATCTCGTTGGCCGGGTTGTCCGCTCCCCCGACCAGGTCGCCGACGCCCGCCGAGCCGCCGCCGAAGTTGCCGTTCTTCTGGGGCGTCGGATCGTCGAGCCGGTCGAGCAGGACGGTGCCCGATCCCGTCCGGAAGTTGCCGTTCACGACGTAGCCCCGCCCCGCCCCCGAGGCGGCCGGCGTGTTCTGGCCCGGAGCCGGGAAGTAGACGTCGGGCGCGGCGGAGTTCCCGAGATCGCCCACCGCGGGCTCGTGGCTGCCGAGCTGCGAGGCGAACGTGGCCCCGGACTGGCGCTCGGGGTGCTGGTAGGTGTAGAGGACGGTGCCGCTGGCCCCGTCGATGAGGTAGGCGACGCCGGCGTTGGCGAAGCTCGGGTCGGGGTTGTCGAGCGGCAGGTCCGCCCCGGGGGCCGTGGCGACGAAGTCGGGGACGCCGTCCGGGACGTTCGTGCTGTTTGCGCGGGGGCAGCGGTCACCCACGCTGATGGGCGACGCCGGCGCCGGGATGGTGGGGGTGCACCGCCCGACGTCCCCGATCGCGGTCAGCGTGTTGCCGAGCTGCTCGGAGTCCGCGTTGACGCTCGACTGGTTGTCCGCCTGCGCGTCGGGGTTCCTGAGTCCCCGCACGGTCTCGCTCCCGTTCGAGCCCGCCGCAGTGTTGGCGTTCACGCTGCCGTCGAGGATCTCCTGTGGGCTCGAGCCGACGATGTTCTCTCCGCGATAGGTGTAGACCCGGCCCGCCGCCTCGCAGCGCGCGCCCGCGGTCCGCGCGCACTGCGACGTCGGGTCGGCGGTCGCGGAGCTCTCGGTGTGCGTGGCCGCGCCGATCACGAGGTCAGGCAGGCCGCCTGCGTCCAGGTCCCCGATCTCGACCGCCCGGGGCAGGGTCCGCGGATCCTGGCACTCGCCCACCCCGAAGTTGCCCGAGCAGGCCGGGAGGCCGGCCGGGTTGAGCGCCGTGCGCCCGAAGTTCGTCCCGTTGCCGACCCGCGTCAGGGCGAGGTCGGTGGTGTCCGCGGCCGGCTGGTCGATGCGCTTGAGCAGCGCGCGGGTGGCGCCGTCGTAGACGTAGACCCGGCCGGCGTCCGGGCGCCCGCGCGGGTCGACGCCCCGGGCGCCGACGACGATCTCCGGGGTGCCGTCCGGCGGCCCGATCGTCGCGTTGGGGCAGAGCACGCCCGAGGTGCCGCCGGGGCAGCTGGCAAGGTCGGTGAACGTCCCGGGCGCACCGCGGGACGAGCCGATCTTCGAGACCTGGAAGGAGCCGAACCCGGCCTTGCTGTTCCCGGTGGCGTTCGTGGGATTGCCGGGATCGGGCGCCACGAGGGTGTCGATCAGCGCCCCGGTCGCGCCGTTGATCACGAAGACCTCACCCTCGTTGCCTGGGCTGTTGGCCTGCTGGGACACGAGCAGGTCGTCTTTGCCGTCCCGGTTGACGTCGCCGGCACCGGCCAGCGACCGCCCGAAGACCCCGTTGGCGGTCGCCATCGGGCTGTTGATGCTGCGCACGGCGTAGGTGCGCGGCAGGCCCGGTCCGTCGGCCACGGCCGAGGTCGGCGCGGCCGCCGCCACGATGGCGAGCGCCACCGGGAGACTCGCGCATCCCGCGAGAATGGATCGACGAACCATGGTGCTCTCCTCGAAGCTCGAATGTCGGGCCCGCGCGCGCCTGCCCACGGGCCGGGTCACACCCGGCGTCAGCCTAGTGGAAACGGTCGGGGCGGCGGGTGAGTACGACGGGCGAAGCAGCGAGCCACTCAGCGCGCGTGACGCCCCGCGGACGGAGGAGGCTCGGGGGGAAGGTCGGCGGCGACCGCCGACTGCTCGGGGTCCACCTGCCGGCTCCCTTCGAACAGGTACGCGTGCAACGCCGCCGCGGCGACGGCACCGAGCATCGGTGCGACGATGAACAGCCAAAGCTGACCGAGCGCCCATCCCCCGACGAACAGCGCCGGACCGATCGATCGGGCGGGATTGACGCTCGTGTTGTCCACGGGGATGGCGACCATGTGGATCAGCACGAGGACCAGCCCGATCGGGAGCCCGGCGAAGGCGGCGTTCGCGATGCGGTCGGTCGCGGCGAGCACGGTGAACACGAGGAAGGCGGTGAGCACCACCTCGGCCAGGAACGCCGCGCCGAGCGGGTAGCCGCCCGGTGAGTGGTCGCCGTAGCCGTTCGCGCCGAAGCCGTTGGCGCTGAGGTCGTAGCCGCCGCGCTGCGCCTTGACGACGACGAAGAGCACGAGGGCCGCGAGGATCGCGCCCACGACTTGCCCGATCCAGTAGCGGACCGCCTCCGGCGGGGTGATCTTCTTGGCCACCAGCAGACCCATGGTGACCGCCGGGTCGATGTGACAACCCGAGATCGGACCGACGGCGTAGGCCATGGCGAGCAGCGCCAGCCCGAACGCGAAGGCGACGCCGAGCGCACCGATCACGTCCCCGGAGATGACCGCGGCACCGACGCCCCCGAACACCAGGACGAACGTTCCGACGGCTTCAGCGACGATGCGGCGACCGGACATGGACATCGACTCCACGAGTTCAGGTGCGTTTCCGCAGGAGCACGGACGTTGGACGCGCAAGCTACCGCCGGGCCGGCGGCCGCGCCAAAGGACCTGATGGGCGTAAAGCGCCGGCTCGCGGCGTTCGGGTCCCGATACGGAGCGACTAGTATCTCCCTCAATCCCGGTCGGGTTTGTCCCTTTTACCGACCACCCCCACGATTGGAGACGACATGGCGCTGACCATCGGCGACCCCGCCCCGGACTTCGAGGCCGACACGACGGAGGGCCGGATCAACTTCCACGACTGGATCGGCGACGGCTGGGCCGTCCTCTTCTCCCACCCGCGGGACTTCACGCCGGTCTGCAGCACCGAGCTCGGCTACATGGCGTCGATCAAGCCGGACTTCGACAGCCGCAACACGAAGATCATCGGCCTCTCCGTCGACCCGACCGACAACCACGAGCAGTGGGCCAAGGACATCGAGGAGATCGGCGGCACCGCGCTGAACTACCCGCTGATCTCCGACACCGACCACGCCGTGTCGAAGGCCTACGGCATGCTCCCGAGCGACGTCGAAGGCGACCCGACCGCCCGGACCCCCGCCCAGAACGCGACGCTGCGCAACGTCTTCGTGATCGGGCCCGACAAGAAGGTCAAGCTCGTCCTCATCTACCCGATGACCACCGGGCGCAACTTCGACGAGGTGCTCCGCGTCATCGACTCGCTCCAGCTCACGGCGGAGCATCAGGTCGCCACGCCCGCCCAGTGGCAGCCGGGCGGCGACGTGATCATCGCCGGTTCGGTCAGCAACGAGCAGGCCAAGGAGCGCTACCCCGACGGGTGGGACGAGCCCAAGCCGTACATGCGCGTCGTGCCGTCGCCGGTCCCCGCGGGGAAGTAGGAGCCGCCCCCGGCCCGCGGTCGCCTCGCGATCGGGGTCGACCTCAACACGAGCGCACGTTGGTCGGCCCGCGGCCGATCGACGTGCGCCGCCGCGCCCGCCAGGAGCCAGTCAGGTGGCTGTCAGACATCGGCGCGCATCATGCGGCCATGAGCACCATCGCCCTCCCCCGCTCCGCGTCGCCCCTCGGCCGCCAGATGCTGAACAAGGTCCCAGAGATCACGGTGTTCTTCTGGGTCATCAAGATCCTGTGCACCACGGTCGGCGAGACCGCCGCGGACTACATCAACGAGACCCTGGGCTTCGGCCTCACGAACACGACCTACGTGACGGGCGCGCTGCTCGCCGTCCTGCTCCTCGCCCAGTTCCGCGTGCGCCGCTACGTCCCCGCGCTGTACTGGTCGGTCGTCGTCGTGATCAGCGTCTTCGGCACGCTGATCACCGACAACCTGACCGATCGCTACAACGTCCCGCTGACGACGAGCACGGCGGCCTTCGCGGTCCTCCTGGCCATCGTCTTCGCCGTGTGGTTCGCCGTGGAGCGCACGCTCTCCATGCACTCGATCGTCACGACGCGGCGCGAGTCGTTCTACTGGCTCGCGATCCTGTTCACCTTCGCGCTCGGCACCGCGACCGGCGACCTGGTGGCCGAGAAGGCGGGCGTGGGCTACTGGCCCTCCGTGGCGCTGTGGGGCGGGATCATCGCGGTGATCGCCCTGCTGCACTTCAAGACCGGCCTGCAGGCGGTCCTCGCGTTCTGGCTGGCCTACATCCTCACGCGGCCGCTCGGCGCGTCGATCGGCGACGGGATGTCGCAGGCCAAGGCCGACGGCGGCTTCGGCCTCGGGACCACGGTGACCAGCGTCATCTTCCTGACGCTCATCCTGACCCTCGTCGTCTACCTGACCGTGACGCGTCGCGATCAGACGCCTCCGGACATCATCGACGCCGAGCTTGCGCGCTCGCCCCGGTGAGACCCGTCACCTCCGGCGTCCTGGATGCAGCCGGCGACGACCGTGCGCGGCGAGGACAGGGGCGCCTGCCCGCGCGGCGGCTGACCGGGCGCGGCTGACGGAAGGCCGGCCGTGCGCGGCGATCACCGCGACCGGGCCGGCTGCACGCCTGCGTCCTGCGCCGCGGTCCGCAGCGCTTGGAGTGCGCCGGGGTGATCGTCGAAGAGTCCAGGCCCGTCCCGGAGTGCGAGGTCGAGCACGAACCGGCACGCGCCTCCCGGCGGGGCGACGACGGCGAACCCCGTCTGCCGCCGGCGCGTCTCGCGCTCGGCCTTGGCCAGCGCGTTGAGGCCCGTCGAGCCGAAGAACGAGCATGCGCTCAGGTCGACGAGGATCCCGAGGCCGTCGTCCAGTGCCGTGGTGAGGGCGTCGTCGAGAACGTCCGCGACGAACAGGTCGATCTCGCCGGCCAGGGCGACCACCGTCGCGTCCGCGTGCGCGTCCCGGACGATCGTCGCGCAGAACGCGAGTGGCAAGGAAGATGCGACGACGTTCGACATGGGTACCGCTTTTACGAGGCGCGTCGCCCCGCGATCAAGCGAACCGGTGCAGGCCTGGACGCCAGGTTGCTTTACAACTAGCGGTATCCGGCGTTACGGCTCGACGCTCGGCGTCGCGGACCGCGGAGGGGCCGGCGTGGGCCTCGGCGCTTCCGGGCTCCGGCACGCCCGTCGGGCTGCCAAACCCGCCCGCGCCGGGCGGTCAGCCGATCACGCGCTCGGGCGCCGCGTACACGTTCACCCGGGTGCCCCGCGCGAAGCCCGCGAGGGTCAGCCCGCGCTCGGCGGCCAGCGCGATCGCCAGCGAGGTCGGGGCGCCCGCGCCGACGAGCACCGCGGCGCCCGCGACCACCGCCTTCTGGACGAGCTCGAAGGAGAGCCGGCCCGAGACGCAGAGCACGAGCCCGTGCAGCGGGAGCGCGCCGTCGAGCGCGCGGCGGCCGGTGACCTTGTCCATCGCGTTGTGGCGCCCGACGTCCTCGCGGACGAGCAGCGCCTCCCCGTCCGGGGTGAACAGGCCCGTGGCGTGCAGGCCGCCGGTGGCGGCGAAGCCCGGCTGCGCGAGGCGCTCCGGGAGGCCGGCGAGCAGCTCGCGCGGCACCCGCGGCCCGTCGGCGACCGGCGGCAACGGCGCGGCGAGCACCGCGACCTCCTCGAGCGCGCCCTTGCCGCAGATCCCGCACGACGAGGTGGCGTAGAAGCGGCGGGAGTCCGGCGTGCGCAGCAGCGCCGCCTCGACCTCCACGATGTTCGCGCCGAGGTCGGCGGGCGGGCCGGTCCGCACGGGCCCCGGCGCGATGAGCCCCTCGCTGACCAGGAAGCCGACCGCGAGCTCCTCGTCGTGCCCCGGCGTGCGCATCGTGACCGCGAGCGCCGCGCCGCCGACCCGGATCTCGAGCGGCTCCTCGATCGCGACCCGGTCGACGACCCCGTCGTGGTGGGCGGCGGTGTGCAGCACTCATTCGTACGCTAGGGCCTTCAGCACGTCCAGCCGCGCGGCGCGGCGCGCCGGGAGCACCGACGCGACCACGCCCGCGATCGACGCCGCGACGAACAGCACGGCGAGCAGGACCCAGGGGATCGCGAGCGCGAAGTCGTCGATCGCGCGGGTGACGAGCACCGCGAGAAACACGCCGAGGGCGATGCCGAGCACCCCGCCGATCTGCGCGGTGATGAGCGCCTCCAGGCCGATCAGGCGCCGCACCTGCCAGCGCGACGTGCCGATCGCCCGCATCATGCCGAGCTCGCGGGTGCGCTCGGTCACCGAGAGCACCAGCGTGTTGACGATCCCGAACATCGCCACGACGACGGTCATGGCCAGCAGCGCGTAGATGAGCCGGAGGATCTGGTCGATCTTGCCGGCCTGATCGCTCTTGAACTCCTCGGCGGTGAGCGCCTCGACCTGCGGGAAGTCGGTCTTGATCGCCGCGTCGATCGCGGCCTTGGTCGCGTCGCCCCCTCGGTAGCCGACGATCACCAGCGAGTCCTTGCGCTGCCCGAAGTCGCGGGTCACGAGCTCGTTGGTGACGACGAGGTCGCCGAGGAGCATGCCCTTGTCCTCGAAGGTCCCGGCGACGCGCAGCGCGAGCCGCCTGGCCTTCGCGGTGGTCACCGTGATCGTGTCACCGAGCTTCGCGCCGTGCTTGTCGGCGTACTTCTTCGAGACGACGATCGTCCCGGCGTCGAGCGGCGGGAGCGCGGTCTTGTACAGCGCCTTGAACGTGCCGGCGTCGATGCCGGTCACGTCCTGCTTGCGACCGTCGACGCGGGCTTTGACGAAGCGGACGGAGGCCACGCGCTCGACGCCGGGAATCCCCGCGACGCGCTTGGTCGCGTCGGCGGTAAACGGCGAGAAGCCGTCCTGGTTGCGCAGCACCGCCTGGCCGCGCAGCCCGGCGTCGATCGCGTCGTCGACCGTCGACTTCGCCCCGGCGGCGAAGATCGTCGCGAAGGCGACGAGCGCGACGCCGACCATGAGCGCCGCGGAGGTCACCGCCGTCCGGCCGGGCTGGCGGACGGTGTTCTCACGCGCCAGGCGCCCGGTGACGCCGAAGAACGCCTCGACCGGCCGGCCGACCACGGAGGCGATCGGGCCGACGAGCTTCGGCGACGAAAGCGCGACGCCGAGGAACGTCACCCCGGCGCCGATGCCGAGCAACAGCAGGGCCGAGGAGTCCGCGAGCCCTGCGAAGAGCCCGACGGCCATCGCGGCCACGCCGAGCACGGCGAGCACGATCGCGAGCGGGAAGGCGAGCCGCGACGACTTCGTCTCCGGCATCGCGACGCCCTCGCGCAGCGCCGCGACGGGAGGCACGCGGGTCGCCCGCAACGCCGGGGCCAGGCACGACACGACGGTCACGACCACGCCCACGACGAGCGAGACGTACACGGTGCGCGGCTCGAGCACCGTGCCCGTCGACGGAAGCTCGAAGCCGACGAGCTTGAAGAGCGCCCGCAGGCCGCCGGCGACGACGACCCCGAAGGCGAGACCGACGGCGCTGCCGAGCACCCCGAGCACGATCCCCTCCCCGAGCACGGAGCGGAGCACCTGTCCGCGCGACGCGCCGAGGGTGCGCAGCAGCGCGAACTCCCGCGCCCGCTGCGCGACGGTGATCGAGAACGTGTTGAAGATGATGAACGCGCCGACGAACAGCGAGATGCCGGCGAACGCGAGCAGCGCCGTCCGCAGGAAGCCGAGGTTGTCGCGGATGTCCGCGGACTGCGAGGCCGCCTGCGCCTCCCCCGTGCGCACGACGACGCTCTTGGGCAGCTCGGCGCGGAGCGCCCGTGAGACGGCTGTCACGTCCTGCCCGGGAGCGACGGTCAGGTCGATCTCGTCGTACTTGCCCCGCTTGCTCGTGATCCTCTGGGCCTCGCGCAGCGTGAGCAGGGCTACGGCCGCGCCGCCGTAGGAGTCGACGCCCGCGACCTGCGTCAGCCCGGTGATCGTGTACGCGTGCTTCGGCGTCTCGGCCTGGATCTCGAACTTGTCGCCGACGGCGAAGCCCTCCTTGCGCGCGGTGGCCTTGTCGATCGCGACCTCCCCGTCGGTCTGCGGACGGCGGCCCTCGGCGTAGGAGAAGCCGCCGAAGCGCCGGTCGTCGAAGGTCGAACCGACGAACTTCGGGCCCTGCGCCGCGAACGGCTTGCCCTGCTTGGTCAGGAAGGTGCCGCCCTGGTCGAAGATCGAGCCCTCGGCGGTGTCGACCCCGGCGACGGCCTTCACCCGGTCGAGCAGCGCCCCGTCGATCGGGGGCAGGTCGCCGTTGTCCGTCAGGGCGACGTCGGCGTTCGGCGTGATGACGACGTCCGTGGACTTGTTGGCCGCGGAGAAGATGCGGTCGAACGAGGTGTTGATCGTGTCGGTGAACACGTAGGTCCCGCTGATCAGCGTGACGCCGAGCGCGACGGCCAGCGCGGTGAGCGCCAGGCGGGTCTTGCGGGCCAGCAGCCCGCGCAGCGCGACGCGGCGCATCAGGCGCCCCTGGTCATGGCGTCCGGGCGCGAAGTCCCGCCGCGAGGGTCCTTCGCCTCCACCGGCGCCGGGGCGCCGTCGCGGACGACCCTGCCGTCCTCGAGCTCGATGAGCCGGTCGGCGTAAGCCGCCGCGCGCGGGTCGTGGGTCACCATCACGATCGTCTGGCCGAAGTCGTCGACCGAGCGCCGCAGCAGCTCCATGACCTCCGCGGAGCTCTTGGAGTCGAGGTTGCCGGTCGGCTCGTCGGCGAAGACGACCGCGGGCCGGGAGGCCAGGGCGCGCGCCACCGCGACGCGCTGCTGCTGGCCGCCGGAGAGCTCCGCGGGCCGGTGGCCCAGCCGGTCGCGCAGCCCGACGGTGTCGATGAGCCGGTCGACCCACTCCTGGTCGGGCTTGGCGCCGGCGATCGACAGCGGCAGCAGGATGTTCTCCTCCGCGGTCAGGACCGGCAGGAGGTTGAACGACTGGAAGATGAACCCCACCTTGTCGCGGCGCAGCGCGGTGAGGTCCTTGTCGCCGAGGTCGGCGAGCTCGGTCCCGGCGAGCACGACGGAGCCGGCGGTCGGCTGGTCGAGACCCGCGAGCAGGTGCATCAGCGTCGACTTGCCCGAGCCCGACGGGCCCATGATCGCGGTGAACGCGCCCTCGGGGAAGGCGACGTCGACGCCGGCGAGGGCGTGCACGGTGGCCTCGCCCTCGCCGTAGGAGCGGGCCAGGCCGGTGGCGGTGACGATCATGTCGCGCATCTTGGCGTGCTCCACGTTCGCGGTGAAGTGGGGATGGCCCCAAGAGGACCCGAAGCACTCCCGCAGGTGCCCGAGGAACTCGCGCCGGGCCGCCGCCCTTCGCGGAGCATCGCCGCGCCAGGCCTTGCCGGCATCGTGCGCGCCGTGCCTACACTCGGCGGGTGAGCATCCACCGCAGCGGCACGGGCGCGGGAGGCGACCCCGGTGAGCCGGTCGGGGGCACGACCGGCAGCGCCGAGGAGCGCCGGGCCACCCGCTCGACCGTCGTCGCGACGGGCACGCTGGCCTGCCCGGAGTGCGACGCGCCGGTCAGCCCCGGCGGGCGCGCGCTGTCGCCGGCCGAGCCGATGCGGTGCCCGGTCTGCGACCACGCGGGCGCGGTGCACGACTTCCTCTCGCTCGTGACCCCCTCACGGCCCGCGCGGGTGCGCGTGGTCGTCTCGGCGCCCGGCCTGCGGATCACCCGGGACGAGTGAGCGCCACCGGACCCTGGTCGCTGAACGGATTCACCGTTCAGGCGTGTGCGATGGATCCGTACAAACCCTCCAGCGCCGTCGCGGGCTGAGCCGTGCCGGCCGGCGCCCCGGAGCCGGTTGCCTCAGACGCCCGCGGCAGTGGCGATCGCCGTGTAGGCCGCGACGGGATCGTCGGCGCCGAAGATCGCCGAGCCGGCCACGAACATCGTCGCGCCGGCGTCCGCGCACGGACCCGCGGTGGAGGCGTCGACGCCGCCGTCGACCTCGAGCTCGGCGTCCGGGCCGATGAGCTCGCGGACGCGGCGGACCTTGTCGAGCGAGGTCGGGATGAACTTCTGGCCACCCCAGCCCGGGTTGACGGTCATCACCAGCGCGCAGTCGAGCTCGATGCCCTCCAGCGCGCCGACCGGCGTGCCGGGGTTGATCGCCAGGCCCGCGAGGCAGCCCGCGTCGCGGATCGCCGCCAGCGTGTAGTGGACGTGCGGCGTGGCCTCGGCGTGGATCGTGATCTGGTTGGCGCCCGCCTTGACGAAGTCCGCGATCTGGCGCTCGGGCTGCTCGATCATGAGGTGCACGTCGAGCAGGACGCCGAGCTCGCGCAGGGCGCTGACCACGGGCGGGCCCATGCTCAGCGGCGGGACGAAGTGGCCGTCCATCACGTCGATGTGAACGACCGAGGCGCCCGCGTCGATGATCTCCGAGACCTGTTCGCGCACGCGGCCGAAGTCGGCGGACAGGATGCTGGGGGCGATGCGGGGTGCGGGCATCTGCGGAGTTGTAACGCTTTACGACTCGGCGAGGAGGGAGCCGCCGCAGTGGTTGCAGGTCATCACCATGGTGACGGACATGCGGACGATCGTCCCGTGCTCGCCGCAGTCGGGGCAGACCGAGCGCAGCTCGAAGCGGTGCAGGCAGTACACGCAGCGGTAGCGCCCGGGCAGCGCCGTCGGGCGGAGCCAGGGCTCCTTGCAGTTCGGACACTTCGGCCCGAGGTTGACCTCGGCGCTCACTCACGCGCAGTGTAGAAGCCGTCGGTCCCGTCGCGGTGGGGCAGCGTCTGCTCGCGCCCGGTGCCCCGCACGCGCTCCTCCCCCGGGTTGATCGTGCACGTCGAGTAGACGAGGACGCCGCCGGGGCGCAGGCGCGCGCGGGCCGCGGCGACGAGCGCGTCCTGCTCCTCGACGAGCCGCGCGACGATCGCGAGGGTCATCCGCCAGCGCAGGTCCGGGTGGGAGCGCAGCGTGCCCAGCCCCGAGCACGGCGGGTCGACGAGCACGCGATCGAACGGCTCGTGCAGGGCCGGGTGGGCGAGGTCGTCGCGCCCGTCGCCGTGCACCACGACGACGCTGCGGGCCCCCATCCGCGCCGCGGTGACGGCGAGCGCCGCCGCGCGGCCCGCGTGGCGCTCGACCGCGACGACCGTCCCCTGGTCGCCCATGAGCGCGGCGAGGTGCGTCGTCTTGCCGCCCGGGGCGGCGCAGAGGTCGAGCACGCGCTCGCCGGGCTGCGGGTCGACGATGACGCTGACGCGCTGCGCGGCGCGCGACTGGGGCGTGATCGCCCCACGGGCGAAGAGCGCGGAGCCGGCCACGTCGAAGGGCGCGTCGAGCACGAGCGCGTCGCCCTCGCGCCGGCCCGGCGGGAGCTCCGCGTCGTCGCAGTCGACGAGCGGGTTGACGCGCAGGGCCGACTCCGCCGGCTCGTTGTCCGCGGCCAGGAGCAGCCGGGTCTCCTGCGCCCCCAGGAGGTCCCACCACAGCCGGACGATCCACTCGGGATGGGAGTGGCGGACCGCGGCGCCCGCGGGATGGACGTCGTCGGGGAGCTCGATGCCGTCCCGCGCGACGCGCCGCAGCACCGCGTTGACGACCTTGTGGCCGGGGCTCGGCTTGGCGAGCTCCACCGCGGCGCTCACGGCGGCATGCCGGCCGCCGGCGTCGGAGAACAGCAGCTCGTAGAGCCCGAGCCAGAGCGCCGCGCGGACCTGATGCTCGAGGTGCCCCTTGGTCAGGCGCCCGACGACCCAGTCGAGCGTCCCGCGGCGCTGCACGGTGCCGAACGCCAGGCGCTTGGCCAGCGCGCGATCGCGCGGGTCCTCGAGGCGCCCGAGCTCCGCGCGCAGCGCCCGGTCGGCGTACGCGCCGGACTCGAAGACGCGGCGGACGACGACGAAGGCTGCGGTACGGGCGGGGCTGACGGGCATGCGCCCGTCAGCCTAGGAGGTTGGTGTCAATCGGGGTCGTCGTGTGAGGGAGCCGCATCGCCCGTGCCAGAGGGCGACCGATGACGTGATCGATCCTGGTTGGATTGATGAGTCATCGGGTGGCGCCTGGTGCGCGCGAGGTGGTTTCCTCACGCCACGAGCCTTTGACACCAACCTCCGAGGAGGCGCTCGTCCGAGCGCCTCCTCCTCCGGACCTCAGCGCTGGTTGAGGTCGATGCCGCGCGGCAGCGTGAACGTCGGGTACGTCTTCGGGTTGCTGGTGACCTTGCGCACCCGGGTGGTCGCGCGGTAGACCGCCGGGCGCGAGGACTTCTTGACCCGCACGGTGAACGAGCCGTCGGCGCGGGGCTTGAAGCGCTTGATCACCTGGGCCTTGCCGCAGGCGACGCGGCGGACGAGGCGGATCTCCGCCACCGGGCTGGCGAGCGGCCCGCTGATCTGGCCGCGGATGGTCACGAAACCGCCCGCGGAGCGCACCGAGGACGTGCGCATCCGGCGCACGAGCTTGAGCGGCAGCGAGCGCTCCGAGCCGCGCACGGCCGTGTAGCGCGCGGCATTCGTCGATCTGACCTTGCTGAGCGGCAGCGACGCGGTGGTCTCGAAGCTGCCGTTCTTGGCGACCTTGGCCCGGGCCACCACCTTGTTGCCGCCGGCGCGGAACTTGATCTCCACGTTCTTGCCGACGAAGTTCCGGTTGGCCGCGCCGCGCAGCCGAACGCGGCCCTTCTCCTCGAAGACGTCCAGGAGCACGAGCTTGCGGTCGGTGCACTGCAGTTCGGCCGGCTGGCCGGAGCCGGTGACCTTCGGGCAGCTGCCGGTGGCGGACACCTTCGCCTCTCCGATCACGATGTCGATCAACGGCTGGCCGAGCAGCGTGGCCTGGACTTGCAGCGCGCGCTGAGTCAGCGACGTCGCGTCTTTGATCTGCTGGTTGGCCGAGATCTTGACCTGCGCGACGGCCGGCGGGATCTCGATGTTCGGCAGGGCGTCGAGGACGGGCTGCAGCACGGCCTGCAGGACGGGCAGGCCGAGATCGATCCCCTGGATCAGCTTGACCTTGGAGATGTCGATCTTCGACGGGTCGATGCTCGCCGAGTCGATGACGTTGAGGTTCTGCTGCAGCGCCGTGTCGACGTCGACCGTCTGCCCGAGGAGGCTGAGCCCCGTGATCGTCGAGCCCCCCGCGAGCTTCGGAGTGCTGTTGGCGCCGTCACAGGTGGCACCCGCGATCGAGCTGAGCACGCCCGCGGAGAGCAGGTCGGTCTGCGGCAGGACGCCGTTCGGCGCGATGGCGCGCAGCGCGTCGCGGATGTCGACCGTGATCGCGCCGAGCTGGATCGGCGGGACGTTGGCCAGGACCTGATCCAGGGGCAGCGGGGGAAGCGGGATCGAGGGCAGCAGCTTGACCCGCGCGCCCGCCAGCCCGCCGACGGCGGTCGCGGAGGGCTTGAGCGCATCGTCGGCCTTGGCGCCTCCCGCCACGAAGACGTTCGCGTCGAGGAGTCCGGGCAGCGAGAGATTGGGCACGGTCTGCCCCGTCTTGCACTCCTGCCCGCGCCCGTAGACGACCGGCTCGATGGCCGTCCCGAGGACGGTTCCGCGCAGGGCGGAGGCCTCGCAGGTGAAGGTGGGCGCGGCGGCCTGGGCGGCCGTCGGGACACCGACGGCGAGCACGAGCCCCGCGAGGACGATGACGATCGGGGTGCTGCGACGGTGCATGGCTCTCCTGCTCAAGCGATGGGTTGGAACTCGGGGAGAGGAACCCCTCACGCGCTCGATAAGAGCGCCGCCCCGCCCCCGCGGCGCGGGCATCGTAACCTGCGCAGTAGCACCAGGATGCAGAGCGTGAAATACGCCTATCTGGTCTGTACGAGTTCTGACACTACCGGCCGCGACCGCGCGCGTAGTCCGCGAACGGCATCGGGCGCCCGCCCGGGGGCTTGACCGCGATCAGCTCGAGCGTTCCGTCGTCGCTCACGCGCGACCGCTCGACGCCGAGGAACGAGCCGTCCTCGAGCGCCACGCGGGCCCCGATGTGCGGCGCGAGCGCACGCACGACCCGCTCCTGCTCGGCGGGGCTCGCGGCCGGATCGAGCGTGCGGTCGGCCGGGCCGATCTTCTCCGCGTAGGTCACCCCTTCGGCGGGCTGCTCCTCCCACCTCCAACCGGCGACGCCCGCATCGAGCGCGCGCAGCAGGAGCTCCCCGCCGAGCTGCTCGAGGCGGGGCGCGAGCGTCCCGTAGGTGTCGTCGGGGGCGATCGGCTCGGCGCCCCGCAGGCACACGGGGCCCGAGTCCAGGCCCGCCGTCAGGCGCATGATGCAGACCCCCGTCTCGCGGTCGCCGGCCATGATCGCGCGCTCCACGGGAGCGGCACCGCGCCAGCGCGGCAGCAGCGACGGGTGGACGTTCAGGATCGGGCGATCGGCGAGCAGCGGCTCGGTGATCAGCGCCCCGAACGCGCAGACGACGAGGACGTCGGGCGCGGCGGCGGCGATCCGCGCACGGGCCTCCTCACCGTTGACCGACTCGGGCTGGTCGAGCTCGAGCCCGAGCTCGCGCGCGACCTCCGCGACCGGCGGTGAGGCGAGCCTGCGTCCGCGGCCCGCCGGACGGTCCGGCCGCGTGACCGCGAGCACAGGCCGGTGCGCACTCTCGGCCAGGCGGGCGAGGATCCCCGCGGCGAACGCGGTGGTCCCGAGGTAGGCGATCCTCATTCAGGCCGCGAGGGCCTCGCGCAGTGCGCGCATGGCCTCCTTGCGCTGCCCGCGCGGCGTGCGGTCGAGGATGAGCACGCCGTCGAGGTGGTCCATCTCGTGCTGGACGACGCGCGCCTCCAGGCCCGACGCCTCGACGGTCTGCTGCTCGCCGTACTGGTTCTGGGCGGTGACGCGCACGTGGATCGGGCGCTCCACGTCGACGTGGACGGCCGGCAGGCTCAGGCAGCCCTCCTCCATCCACTCGTCCTCCTTGGAGGACCACTCGATGACCGGGTTGATGAGCACGCCGAGCGGCCCGCCCTGCACCACGCGGTAGACCAGGAGGCGATGGGAGATGCCGAGCTGCGGTGCAGCGAGGCCGATGCCCAGCGCGTCGTTCATCAGCTTGTCCATGCGGCGGACCTCTTCGAGCAGCTCGTCGTCGAAGCGGGTGATCGCCATCGCCTTGGTCTTGAGCACCGGATCGCCGTAGCGGCGGACGTGCTTGAGCGCCGTCTCGCGGCGCGCGGCGACCTCGGGGGGCAGCGGGCGCGACCGTGGCGTCTCCCCCTCGACGTTCTCCGCGCCGGCGTGCTCCTCCGAGACTTCTGCCTGGTCGGTCATGCGCCCCTCAGCCTAGCCGCCGCCCTGGGTCGTGCAGCGCTGCGTCGTCCGCGTCATCGTGGTGCGGACGGCGGCTGCACAGCCGCGAGAAGGCTGATCCGGCGGCTCTACGACCGCTTCCGCCTTTTCGCGACGCAGTGCCGCCGCCGGTGTGCCTCCACCAGGCTGATCCGGCGGCTCCACGACCGCTTCCGCCTTCTCGCGAGTCATGTCGGCCCCCGCCGCCGATGCGCGTGGCCGCTCCGTTCGCGGCTCTGCCTGTCGTTCTCCCGCTACTGCGGGTCCACATCAACGGAGAATGCCGCCGCGCGGTGCGCCTTGTCGGCGCTCACGGCCTCCACCGCGGCCCGGACGCCGTCGATCGCGGCGCGCCGGTCGGGGGCCTTGACGACGACCTGCGCCCGCTCGCGCCCGCGCAGGCGGAACAGCGCGGCGGGTCCCAGCGCGGGCTGCGGGCCGAGGCGGTCGCGGACGGCCTGCGCGGCGGCGTGCGCCGGCGCGGCCTCCTCGGCCGAGCAGACGATCCGGATCAGCGTCGAGAACGGCGGGTAGCGCAGCGCCTCGCGGCGCCCGAGCTCCGCGGCGAGGAAGCCGTCGGCGTCGTGGGCGGCGGCGAAGCGGATCGCGTCGGCGCCCGGGACGAGCGTCTGCACCATCACGCGCGCGGGGGCGGCGGCCGGGATCGGCGTGGAGCGGCCCGCGCGGCCGGCGAGCTGGGCGACCAGCGCGAACGTCCGCTCCTCAGCGCGGAAGTCCGGGAAGCGCAGCGCCGCGTCGGCGTCGACGACCACGGCGAGGTCGACGTCGGGGAAGTCGTGGCCCTTGGCGACCATCTGCGTCCCCACGAGGATCCCGCCCGGCGCGGCCCCGAACGCCTGAAGGACCCGGACGGCGTCGGTGACGTCGGCATCCAGGCGGAAGACGCGGGCGCCCATGGGCAGCGCCCGGCCGAGGTCGTCGGCGAGGCGCTCGGTGCCCGTGCCGTGGCGCGCGATCGAGGTGCTGGCGCAGTCCGGGCAGCTCTGCGGGACGCCCTCGCGGTGGCCGCAGTGGTGGCAGGAGATCACGGACTCGGCGCGGTGGAGCACAAGCGTCACGTCGCAGTTCGGGCACCCCCACGCGCGTCCGCAGCTGCGGCAGGTCAGGAAGTTCGACCAGCCCCGGCGGTTGAGCAGCACGATCGCCTTGCGCGCGCCCGCGAGCGCCGCGTGCACGCGCGGGTGCAGCGCCCGCGGCGCCCGGCGCATGTCGATCACCTCGACGGCCGGCAGCCGGAGGCCGTCGACGCGCGCGGGGAGCCGGAGGCGGCGCAGGCGCAGGAAGGACTCCGGACGCGGCGTCGCGCTCCCGGCCACCAGGACCGCGCCCGCCTGCCGCGCCCGGAACGCGGCGACTTGGCGCGCGTCGTAGCGCGGGTCGGCCTCGTGCTTGTAGGAGGCGTCGTGCTCCTCGTCGATCACGACGAGCCCGAGGTCGTCGAGGGGCGCGAAGACCGCCGAGCGCGGGCCGACGCAGATCCGCGCCTCCCCGCGCCGGAGCCGGAGCCACTCGTCGTGGCGCTCCCCGGGGCCCAGGCGCGAGTGCAGGACCGCGACGGTGTCGCCGAAGCGCGCGACGAACCGGGCCACGATCTGCGGCGTCAGCCCGATCTCGGGCACGAGCACGATGACTGAGCGCCCGCGGGCCAGCGTCGCGGCGGCGGCGCACAGGTAGACCTCGGTCTTCCCCGAGCCCGTGACCCCGTGGAGCAGGACCGGCTCGCCGGGCGCGGCGGCGCCGATCGCCGTGACGGCCGCCGCCTGGTCGGGGGTGAGTGCGGGCTGCGGGCGCTGCGCCCCGACGCTGACGTGCACCGGCCGGCGGCGGACGACCCGGGGGCTGACGCGGACGAGGCCGCGCGCCTCGAGGCGCCGCAGCGCCGCGGTGTCGGGGCCGCAGAAGCGCGGCAGCGACGCGAGCAGCACCCGCTGCGCCTCGCTGAGCCGTGGCGCGCCGGCGCGTCGAGTCGTCGCTTCGCCACCGTGGTGGTGGTCAACCGACGACTCGACGGGCGGCGGCACCGGCTCGGCGTAGAGCGCGGTCTTCGCCCGCTGCCCGGGGTGCGGCGCGACGAGCGCGAGGGCCCGCGCGGGCGTCGAGCAGTACTCGTCGGCGATCCAGAACGCGAGCTCGACCAGTGCGCGCGGCAGCGGCGGGTCGAGGACCCGGCGCGGCGCGACGAGCTCGTGCTCGGAGTCCGGGGCCAGGCCCGTGACGATTCCGGGGACGTCGCGCCGCCCGAACGGGACGATGAGCCGTGTCCCGACGACGGCGCCCTCCGGCGCGTGGTAGTCGAACGGTCCCCGCAGCACGCGCGCGGTGGTGATCGGCTCCACTTTGACCACGCCCGGCAAGGCGGCCAACTGTAGTCCCGGCCTCCGACGCGGCCGCCCGGCGCTTGACGCGCAGGCCATCATGGGCGCGATGGACGAACGTCCCGTCACCGCGCGCGTTCCGCCCGATCTCCCGGCCCTCCTGGCTCCCGAGGTGTCGTCGCTGATCGCCGGCGCACCGCGCGAGCTGCTCGAGGCGCTCCTGGGCTCGGTCGCCGACGCCGTCTACCTCGTCGACGCCGAGGGCCGCACGCGCTTCGTCAACCCCGCGGGGCTGAAGGTCCTCGGCTACGACGACGCGAGCGAGCTGCTCGGGCGCGTCTCGCACCCGACGATCCACTACAAGCGCCCGGACGGCTCCCCCTTCCCCGCCGAGGAGTGCCCGATGCTGCGGCCCCGCCAGACGGGCGAGACCGTCCGGGTCGACGAGGACTGGTTCGTCCGGCGCGACGGGACGATGGTCCCCGTCGCCTACTCGTCCGCGCCGTTTCCCACGGCGACCGGCCGCGGGGCGGTCGTGGCCTTCCGGGAGGTCAGCGACCGCCTCGCCGCCGAGGAGATGCGCCGGCGCGAGACGATCGACCGGGTGCGCCTCCAGGAGCTCGAGGCCTCCCGCGCGCGGATCGTCGCCACCGCCGACGCCGAGCGCCGGCGGCTGGGCCGCGACCTGCACGACGGCGCGCAGCAGCGCCTCGTCCACCTGCTCATGACCCTGCGGCGCGCGAAGGCGGACTCCGACGACCCCGCGGCGGTCAGGGCGGCGCTGGACACGGCCGCCGACGAGGTCCGCGCCGCCACCGCGGAGCTGCGCGACCTCGTGGCCGGGATCCACCCGGCGATCCTCTCCAACCGCGGGCTGCGCGCGGCGATCGAGGCGCTCACCGCCCGGGCGCCGGTCCCGGTGGAGATCGACGTCCCGGCCGGCGAGCGCTGGCCGCCGCACGTCGAGTCGACGATCTACTTCTTCGTCGCCGAGGCGCTGACCAACGTCGCCAAGCACGCGCCGCAGGCCCACGCTTCCGTCCGCGTGGCCCGGGAGGAAGCGGCGCTGCATGCGGAGGTCCGCGACGACGGCGCCGGCGGCGCGGACCCCGCCCGGGGCTCCGGGCTGCGCGGCATGGAGGACCGCCTCGGTGCCGCGGGCGGGACGTTCACGCTGACCAGCCCGCGCGGCGGCGGGACGGTCCTCGAGGCGCGCGTGCCGCTGGAGGGGTGAGCGTCTTCGCGCAGCGTGGTCCCCGATGGACCGCATGGCTCCATCACGCGCCACGCGGGAACCGTTCGGTGTCGCCTAAGCGCACCGATTCCGAATCGCAGCACTAAGCGACACCCACCCCGGGGGCGGGCAGCGAGTCGGCGAACGCGTCCCGCGAGTCGGCTCCGAGCTTGCGCAGGGCGGAGGCGACGTGGGTCTCGACGGTGCGCGGGGAGATGAACAGCGTCTCCGCGATCTCGCGGTTCTTCCGCCCCATCCCCGCGAGCTGGGCGACCTCCGCCTCGCGCGGCGACAGCTCGTTGCCGTAGGCCCGGCGGCCGCCCCGCCACTGCGACGGCAGGGGGATGTCGTGCTTCTTGAGCTCGGCGCGAACCTGGGCGCCGTCCCAGACGGCCCCGAGCTCGTCGTAGGCGGTGAGCGCGCCGAGCAGGAGCTCGGCTCCGTCCTCGTCGCCGGCGGCCAGCAGGCAGCGTGCCTGCCCCGCGCGCGCCGCGGCAGCCTCGTACGGAGCCGGGAGGTCGCTCGAGATCGCGGCGGCTTCGGCGAAGCCGCGCGCGGCCGCGGCGTGCAGCCCCTCCGCCTCCGCGACCACCGCCCGGCAGAAGCGGCCGGCCGCCCGTGCCGCGGGAGCGTCGCATCCCTCGACGGCGGACGTGAACCGCTCGGTCAGCGCGATCCCCGCCGCGAGATCGCCGCGCGCGACGAGGGCTTGCACCGCGACGGGCACGAGCTCGCGCCCCCAGACCCAGATGCCCTTGCGCTCGAGCACCGCCAGGCCGCGGGCCGCCGCCTCCGCGGCCCCGTGCGCGTCCCCTCGGGCCAGGAGGATACGGGCGAGCCCGCTGGCCGCCGCGATGCCCGCGCCCATCCAGCCGCGTGCCTCGGCGCGGTCGCGGATCGCCGTGAAGCGCTGCTCGGCCTCCTGGATCCGGCTCCGGCTGAGCACGAGCGCGGCGAGGATCATCTCGTTGGAGACGGCGAGCGCCGGTCCTCCGGTTCCGTGCTCGGCCATCGCGCGCAGCCGCTCTTCGAGCCCCGTCCAGCGGCCCGTTCGCCAGTCGAGGGCCGCACGCGCGCTCTTCAGCCACGGGCTCCACGAGACGTAGGGGAGCTCGTCCACGAGAACGGCGACAGCGCGCAGGAAGTCCTCGGCACGCCCGAAGGAGCCGAGGCCGGTCGCCGTCGCCGCCAGGCTCTGGTAGGCGCTGAGCAGCTCCAGGCTCTCCTCCGGTGAGCGTCCACGCCGCGGAAGCCGCTCCGCGGCCCTCCACCCCTCGCGACCGCCGAGGCACACGAGGATCGCCGCACGCTGCCCGGCCACGGCGACCCGCACGGCGGGGTCGTCCGCGCGCGCGGCGGCCTCCTCGGCTCGACCGAGCCAGGCGAGATCGTCCGCGACGTCCCCTTGCCCGACGACGGGCCACGCGAGCGTGATCATCGCGCACGCGGCGAGGTTCGGACGGCTGCTCAGCTCCCCGACCGCGCGTTCCATCTCCGCGCGCCACGCCCCGACGTCACCGATCTGGTACCGCAGCCGCGCGATGCGGTAGCGCAGCTCTCCGCGAACGGGGACGGGCACCCGCTCCGCGTCGCGCACGTCCTCCAGCGACGTGATCGCCCGCCCCGGGTCGGCGCTGTAGAGCGCCGCCGCTCCGAGCTTGACCGCCAGGCGCACCCGCGCCGGATGCGACAGCCCCCGGGATCTGAGCGCCTGTTCGAGCAGCCGGGCCGCGGAGCGGTCGTCGCCGACGGCGGTGGCGGCGTCCGCGGCGGCCTCGCAGTACCGCGCGGCCTGCGCCGGGCAATCGGCCTCGCCGAAGTGATGCGCGAGCTGCGCGAGCGGCCGAGGCTCCTGACCGGAGCCCAGCGCCTCCGCGGCACGGCGATGCAGCCACCGGCGCTCCGGCCCGGAGAGCTCGTCGTAGACGGCTTGGCCCGCGAGGGCGTGGAGGAATCCGAAGCGGCCGTCGGGGCGCTCCTCGAGCACCGCGGCCGACAGCGCCGCGCTCAAGGCCTTGATCGTCCGGGTCGACCGGAGCCCCGCGACCTTGCCGATCAGCTCCTGCCCGACGGGCGCCGCCAGCACCGCGACGGTCCGCGTCACCAGCCAGGCGTCGGCGGAGAGGCACTCCATCCGCTCGCGCAGCGTCTGCTGCACCGCCGGCGGCACGCGCATGTGCTCCAGCTCGGCCACCGTGCGCCACCCGTCCACGCGCTCGAGCTGACCGCGGTGCAGGCGCACCACCTCCTCGAGGGCGAACGGGAGGCCCGCCGTCTGGCCGTGGAGGTGCCGCGCGAGCTCGTTCGACACGGTCTCGGTCTCGAGCAGTCCGCAGGACATCCGCGCGACCTCGTCGACCGACAGCGGGAGCACCCGCACGCACGCCTTGCGCGCGCCGATCCGCAGCCCGGCGGTCGCCGCCAGCAGCGACGGCACGGGTGAGAGGTGCTCGTCGCGGTAGGTGACCAGCAGGGACAGCCCCTCCGGCGGATCGGAGGCCAGGAAGCCCAGCAGCTCCAACGTGCTCTCGTCGGCCCAGTGCACGTCTTCCAGCACGCAGGCGGTGGGCCCCAGGGCGGCGAACAGCTCGCGGAGAGCGCGGAAGATCCGGTGACGCTCCGCTCTCGGGTCGCGGAGGGGAGCAGGCTGCGCGGGCAGGACGCCGGCAAGCTCGGGCAGGATCTGGTGGAGCGCGCCGACCACCGGGCCGAGCGGGCCGAGCGACGGTCGCGCCGTGAGCCCGCACAGCGCCTCTACGACGGGGCCGAGCACGAACGGCTCGCGGAGGCGGTGACAGTGCCCGACGAGGACACGCCGGCCGCGGATCGGCGGGGCGGCGATCATCGCGCGCACCAGGGCGCTCTTGCCCACTCCGGCCTCGCCCTCGACGAGGATCAGCGCCGGCGGATCGAGCGTGGCCTCGAGCAGCAGCCTCAGCTCGCGCTCACGCCCGACGAGACCCGCCGGGGACCGCCGCGCGCACCGGTGAGCGGCGACCTCGCCGGGTCGGGTCTCGGCCGGCGCTCGTTGCTGGTCTTTCGGGGACATCCTGCTCTCGCGTCTGCGAGCCGGAGCTCGGTCGCTCTCGCGCCCCCCACTCTACGAGACTGAATCAGTGCGGGTAAGGGCCTCCGACACGTAGCGGCGAAGGCGGAGCAGGCCCGGTGACCACCCCCCGTGACCCGGCCCGACCAACGGCGCGGGTCAGCGCGTCCGGGCCCGCACGGTTGCCGAGCGCCGCCCGATCCGGGCGGAGACGTTGTCGCGGGCGGCGACCGAGTAGTAGTACGCGCTGCGGCGGCTCAGGTCGGTGACGTCGAGGACGACGCTCGCCCCGATCGCGGCGACGTCGAAGGAACAGGCGCCTTTGCACAGAGCGCGGGCGCGGGCGAAGTCGCCCGCGCCGCGGATCGGTCGCCGCGACTGCTTGACCACGTAGCGGCGCGCCACCGGAGCCCTCGACCCGTCCGTGCCCACCGCGCGGAAGCGCAGCGCGACCCGGCGGGCCCCGACGGCCTTCACGCGGAGCGTCGTGACGCGACCGGGCGTCCTCCCGTACCGCTCCAGGCAGGAGCGCCGGCCGCGCCGGCTGCGTCTGGCCGTCCGCCGCACGCACGCGCGCAGCGCCACCGCTCGCGCGGTCTGAGCGAGCTGCGCGCCATCGCGCGGGGCCGCGGGGCGAAGACCTGAAGGGCTCGGCGGTGGCGCCGGACCCGGGGCCGCCACCCCGCTGGCGGGCGGGGGCGCGGCCGGCACGCCCGCGCAGCCCGCGCCCGGACTCCCGGGAGCTCCGAGCTCGACCGGTCCGGCGGCGCCGGGGACCTCGTCGTCGCCGATGCTGTTCGTGGAGCAGGACCCGAGGATGCCGTTGGCGCCCGTCCCCCAGCAGCGCACGCTCTGGTCGTCCAGGCGCGCGCACGTGCTCGCGCCTCCGGCGCTGACCGCCGAGCCCCGCCGGTCGGCCCCGAGGTCGACGGGGCCGACCGAGCCCGGGGCCTCGTCGTCGCCGATGCTGTTCGTGCTCGCGTAGCCGAGCCGGCCGTTGGCGCCGAGGCCCCAGCAGCGCACCGTCCCGTCGTCGAGCAGGGCGCAGGTGTGGTCGTTGCCGGCGCTGATCGCGACCGCGGGGCGTCCGAGCGCGACCGGTCCGGCGGCAGCGGGGCTCTCGTCGTCGCCGATGCTCTGCGTGTTGGCGTAGCCGAGGCGCCCATTGCCCCCGAACCCCCAGCAGCGCACCGTGCCGTCGTCGAGCAGCGCGCAGGTGTGGAACGCGCCGGCGGTGACCGCGACGGCAGGGCCGCCGAGACGAACCGGACCCGCCGCGTCCGGGGTCTCGTTGTCCCCGACGGCGTCCGTGCTGCCGTAGCCGAGGGCGCCGTTGGAGCCGAAGCCCCAGCAGCGCACGGTGCGGTCGTCGAGCAGAGCGCAGGTGTGGGATTCGCCCGCGGTGATCGCGGTGGCGGTGCGTCCGTCGCCGAGCCTGACCGGCCCGACGCTCCCCGGGGCCTCGTTGTCCCCGACGCTGTCGGTGGTGCCGTACCCCAGGCGGCCGTCGAAGCCGAAGCCCCAGCAGCGCACCGTGCCGTCGTCGAGGATCGCGCAGGTGTGCGCGCGCCCCGCGGTGATCGCCTTGGCGGTGCGCCCGTCGCCGAGGTCCACCGGGCCGGCCGCGCCCGGGGGGTCGTCGTCGCCGACGGCGTCCGTGGCGGCGTAGCCGAGACGGCCGTTGCCGCCGAACCCCCAGCACCGCACGGCACCGCCGTCGAGCAACGCGCAGGTGTGTACGGCGCCCGCGCTGAGCGCGGTCGCCGTGCGCCCGGCTCCCAGGTCGACCGGACCGGCCGCCCCAGGGGACTCGTCGTCCCCGACCGAGCTCGTCCCCGCGTAGCCCAGCGCCCCGTCCCCGCCGTAGCCCCAGCAGCGCACGCTCGCGTCGGAGAGCACCCCGCAGGCGTGGTAGCGCCCGACATCGAGCCTGCCCGCCGCCGGCGCCGCCGGCTGCGAGGCCTGTTCGGCGATCGCGCCTGCCGGTGGTCCGACCGCGACCGTCGCGACCGCCATCCACCCGCAGATCGCCGCGATGCGCACCGTTCGGCTCATTCGGCGGATCGTAGGACACCGTCACCGGGGCACCGACGGTCAGTACGCCCGCGCCAAAAAACCAGTAGCGCTACCGATTGTCACCGCACCGGTGGTCAGGCAGGGTGCGACGAGCGGTCGCCGCGACGCCGTGATGGGTCAACCCGAACCGTGGAGGAACATGAACCGTCTCAGCTCGATCCGCTCGGTCCGGCGCGCACTCGCGTCCGGGGCGCTCGCCGTCTCCGCGATCGGCGCGTCGATGCTCGTCGCGCCGTCGCCCGGCCTGGCGGCGACGTCGGCCACGGCGTTCAAGACGTTCGCCTTCGAGTCGCCGTTCACGGGCCTCGGCGCGCGGTTCCCCGAACGCCTGGCCACGGCTGACGATCTGACGGGCGACGGGGTGGCCGACATCTTCGCCTCCAGCTACGTCATCCCGGTGGCGGGCAAGGCGAACGCCGGAGCCGTGTACCTCATCAGCGGCGCCACGCGCTCCGTGGTCTACACGCTGACCGAGCCCGACCCCCAGGCCGGCTCAAACTTCGGGTTCTACATCACGACTCCCGGCGACCTGAACGGCGACGGGAAGGGCGACGTCGTCGTCGGCGCGCAGTTCCGGCCGGTGTACACGGGCACGGGAACCGCCTGCGACACGCCCGAGCCCAACGGGTGCAACGAACGCCAGGGCAAGGCCTACGCCTTCAACGGCGTGTCCGGCGCGCTGCTGTTCAGCATGGACAACCCCCGTCCGCAGGTCGACGGCGGCTTCGGTGGCCGGCTTTCGGGAGCGGGCGACGTCAACGGTGACCGCGTGCCCGACCTCATCGTCGGCGCGAACCTGAACGACGTGCCCAGCGGGTGCGGCAACGTGGCCCCGTTCCCCGCGGACTGCCGCCGCAACGAGGGCGAGGCGTTCATCTTCGACGGGCGCAACGGGAACCTGCTGCGTCCGCTGAACGTCCCCGAAGCCGACCGCGCCGCGCCGGCGTGCTCGTCCCCCACGACCCGGTGCGGAAACATGGGCGGCACGGTGCAGAGCCCGGGCGACATCGATGGTGACGGGGTCGCCGATCAACTCGTGGCCGCCTTCTCGCTGCGGCCCACCCCGGATCGCTTCGGGCGCATGTACCTGTTCAGCGGGAGGACTGGCGTGTTGCTCGCCCGGATCGACCAGCCCGTCCCCGACATCGACGCCTTCTGGGGTCTTCAGGACGTCGAGAACAACTCCCCCGGCGACCTGACCCGTGACGGTGTGCCGGACATCTTCGTGGACGGCTTCCTCCAGGACGGCGAGAACGGGCAGCCAAGCGCGGGTCGCGCCTGGGTCTTCGACGGCCGGGCGACGGTGGCCGCCGGCCGCGGGGTCATCGCGTACGAGGCCAAGGACCCGGACCCTCAGGCGTCGAAGGGGTTCGGGTTCGTCGAGCGCAAGGGCGACTACAACAAGGACGGCATGCTTGACCTCGTCATCGCGCCGCTGTCGGGCGCGAACACCCAGATCTCGATCCTGGACGGCAAGGACGGCTCGACGCTGCTCAAGCAGTTGGTGCAGCCGACCGCGGACGTGCAGCAGCCGGTGCCGGGCAACTCCGGCCCCACGTTCGGTCAGGGACTGGCCGCGCCCGGCGATCTCAACGGCGACGGCGAGCCCGATTTCGTCGTGGGGGCGCCCTATCAGGACGCCGGCGGCAACCAGGACCAAGGCCGCCTGTACTTCTTCGTGTCCGACGTCCCGCCGGTCCCGATTCCGCCCGTCGTCACACCGCCGGTCGTCACACCGCCCGTGGTCACACCGCCCGTGGTCACGCCACCGGTGGTCACGCCGCCCAAGCCGGGCGTCCCCCCCGCCAAGCCGCCGCGCGTGAAGGTCGCCGGCGTGACGGCGCGGGTCGCGCCGGCCCGCGATCGCCGGGCGCCGTACCGCTTCACCGTGAGCGGCCGGGTCCTGCGGCCCACGGGGATCGCCGCCTCGGCCTGCCGCGGCGGACGGGTCTCGGTGCAGTGGAAGGCGAAGGCCGCCAAGCGGACGATCTCGACGCGACGGGCCACGCTGAAGCCCGATTGCGGCTACCGCATCGCGTTCACGTTCTCCGCCCGGCGCCGGCTGGGCCGCGGCCTGCTCAAGGTCCAGGTCAGATTCCTCGGCACCGCCCGGCTCAAGCCCGCCGCGGCCCGCGCACTGACGGCCCGCGCCGGCTGAGGCGTTGGCTCCGCGAGACCAAACCCCGACAACCCGAGCCAAGGAGAACGATCGAATGCAGCATGTGCGGCTGATGACCTGGTGTTCGAGCTGCGTCAGCGGGATGCACCTGCCGGCGTTCGCGGCGGCCGAGGGAGGGCTGTTCGCCGAGCGCGGGCTCGACGTCGAGTTCGTGCCCGCCGCCAAGTTCCGGGACTTCTCGCTCTCGGGGTTCACGACGAGGATCAAGGCGGTGGCCACCGGACAGGCTGACTTCGCCCTGACCTCGGCGGTCTACCTGATCGCTGCGCAGACCGAGGCGGCGAGCCACCTGCCGGTGCGCTTCGTCGCCGTCGCCCACCAGCGCAACCCCATCGTCGGCGTGGTCCGCGACGATTCGCGCCTGCGGACCCCGGCGGATCTCGGGGGCGCCCGCGCGGCACGCTGGAGCATCCCCTGGTTCACGCAGGAGTACGCGGGCGCGCTGGACCACCTGGGCCTTCGGGCGCCGCAGATCGTCGACGTCCCGGGCGAGCTCGACGAGGCGCTGGGGTCGCGCGAGATCGACGTGATCCCCACCTGGCTGGACATGACGCTCTACCACCTGGACGCGGGTTTTGCCGTCCGCGCGATCCCGCTCGACATCCCGGTCTACACCACCGGTCTCGTCGCGGCCGACCGGGTCCCGTCCGACGTGGCCGGCCGCATGCGCGAAGCCTTCGTCGCCGGTCACGAGCTCCAGCGCCGGCAGCCGGAACTGGGCCTGGCCGGTTTCCGGCGCCGCTTCCCGAACGTCTCCGAGGAGCACGCGCGCGCGAACTGGGCGCTCTACGCGCCCTCCGCGTTCGACGGCGGAGCCCCGGGGATCATGGACGCCGATCGCTGGCGGGACACCGTCGCGCACGTCGCCGAGACCCACGGCCTGTCGACCTTTCCCGGCGAGCTCATCTACCGGCCCGAGTTCGTGGCCGGCGCGGTGGAGCGCATCGCGGCCTAGCGTCGCGGGTCCGCGCATGCGCCGCGTGCGCCTGATGACCTGGTGCCCGCGGTCGGTCAGCGGGATGCACCTGCCCGCGTTCGCGGCGGCGGAGGGCGGGCTGTTCGCCGAGCGGGGACTGGAGGTCGAGTTCGTCGCGGCCACCAGGCCGCCGGACTACTCGGTCACCGGGTTCACCGCCCGCGTCAAGGCGGTCGCCGCCGGCCACGCGGACTTCGCGCTGACCTCCGTCGTCTACCTGCTCGCCGCGCAGACCGAGGCGGCGGGCTCCCTGGGGGTGCGTTTCGTGGCCGCCGCCCATCAGCGCAACCCGATCGCCGGCGTCGTCCGCGAGGACTCCGGCCTGCGGACCCCGGCGGACCTGGCCGGGGCGCGTACTGCGCGCTGGAGCATGCCGTGGTTCGCGCAGGAGTACGCCGGCGCCCTGGACTTCTCGGGGGTGGGAGCGCCGGTGATGATCGACGTCCCAGGTGACCTCGACCCGGCGCTCGGCTCGGGGGCGGTCGACGTGCTCCCGGTGTGGGTCGACGACACGACCGGGCCGCTGCTCCAGGGCATGGTGCTCCACCACCGCGGGACCGCGTTCGCTATCCGGACGATCCCGCTGGACATCCCCGTCTACACGACCGGGCTCGTCGCCGCCGATCGCCTGCCCGACGACACGGTCCGGGCAGTGCGCGACGCCTACGTCGCCGGGTACGAGCTTCACACGGTGCACCCCGAGCTCGGACTGGCCGGGTTCCGGCGCTGCTTCCCCAACGTCTCCGAGGCGCACGCCCGCGCGAACTGGGGGCTGTTCGCGCCGCGGGCGGGCGGCGACGGCGCGCGCCCCGGCGCGATGGAGACAGAGCGGTGGCGGGTGACGATCGCGCACACGGCCAAGACCCACGGCCTGGCCGTCTTCCCCGGCGAGCTGATCTACCGCCCGGAGCTCCTCACCTCGGCGACCGTGGGGCCTGATGGGCCGCATGGCTCCATCAGACGCCACGGAGACCCGGTCGGCCCGGCCTCCTAGGCCCGCAGCGCCGCCAGCACCGCCATGACCCGCCGGTGCTCGGAGTGCTCGTGGCCGATCCCGAGCTTGGCGAAGATCCCCGTGACGTGCTTCTCCACGGCCGCGGGCGTGACGCCGAGCGCCGCGCCGATGCCGGGGTTGGACTTCCCCTCGGCCATCAGGACGAGCACCTGGCGCTCGCGCGGCGTGAGGTCGTCGAGCCGCGAGTCGCGGCGGCGGCGACCGACCATCCGCGAGACGACCTCGGGGTCGAGCGCGGAACCGCCGGCGGCGACGCGGCGGATCGCCTCGCCGAGCGCCTGCGCGTCGTCGACGCGGTCCTTGAGCAGGTAGCCGACGCCACGGGCGTCGTCGCCGATCAGCTCGAGGGCGTAGTGCTCCTCGAGGAACTGCGAGAGCACGAGGACCCCGACCTGCGGGAGCTCGGCGCGGATGCGCGCGGCGGCGCGCAGGCCGTCGTCGGTGAGGTCGGGCGGCATCTGGACGTCGACGACGACGACGTCCGGGACGTGGACGTGGACCTCGCGCAGCAGCGCCTCGGCGTCGGCGACCTCGGCGACGACCTCGAAGCCCTCCTCGCCGAGCAGCCGGACCAGCCCCTGACGCAGCAGCGCCTGGTCCTCGGCCACCAGCACCCGCATCCTCGGCACACGGCCGAATGTACCGCCGGGACGTCGGACGTCGGGTCGTCCCTACCTCGCGGCGGGGGAGCGCCGCCGGAGACCCTGCGCTCAGGACCGCCGGTCGGCCCCGGCGGCCCGTGACCTCCGACGGGCGGTCCATGTGACTCGGGCGCGCGCTGCCGCACCATCGACGTACCCCTCTACCCCACCCGAACAGGAGCCTTGCATGGCCGTCGAACCGAAGCTCAGCGATGCCGCGATCACGAGCCTGATGGAGATCCCCCACCCGTCCAAGGAGGTCGGCGCGTCGATCTACGGGGAGACGAAGGTCTTCCCGGACTACCAGGCCGAGCCCGGCGAGAGCTACCTCGGGATGGTCCACGGCCTCGTCCACGAGTCGTCGGTCTCCTTCGTCGCCGTCCTCATGGCGATCCGCGCTCAGAAGAAGGGCTTCGACGCGGCGCTCTACTTCTTCGGGATCGGCGCGCTCAACTGCCTCCAGACGCGCGGCTTCCCGACGGTCGGCAACGAGCTGTTCCCGGGCATGCGCAACGAGAACGCGCAGCTCGCGCGCTTCGTCGGCGACGGCGGAACGGTCTACGCCTGCCGCCTGGGCCTCGCGCTGCACGGCGCCCGCGAGGAGGACCTCATGGAGGGCGTCATCCCCTGCCACCCGCTCGACGTGCAGGACGCGATGATCGAGTACTCCCGCAAGGGCGCGCTCATCAACACGACCTGGATGTTCTAGGCGCCGCATGGACCTCGACCTCCGGGCGACGCTCGCGGTCCACGGCCTGCGCTCCCGCCCGCCGGTGCGCCGGCGGGCCGGGGCGGGGCCGAGCGACGACGGGCACTGGTCGCTCGGCGAGGGCGGCGGCGCCGCAACGCTGCCGATCGTCGAGGACTCGCCGTTCGAGCTGCGCGAGGGCGGCGTGCTCACCCGGGACGGCGTCGTGGTGGAGGACGCGCTTCTCGAACCCGTCCTGCGCCCGCGCTTCTACGACCTGAAGACCGCCGACGGCGTCCCCTACGAGAAGCTCGCGCGCCTCCACGGCACCGAGGTCCTCGCGACGACCGTCGTGCAGACCTGCATCCGCTACACCGCCGAGGAGACGCGCTGCCGCTTCTGCACGATCGAGGAGTCGCTGAAGGCGGGGGCGACGACGCAGGTCAAGCTCCCCGCCCAGCTCGCCGAGGTCGTCGAGGCCGCGGTGCGCCTGGACGGCATCCGCCAGGTCGTGATGACCACCGGCACCTCCAACGGCCCCGACCGCGGGGCCAAGCACCTCGCGCGGTGCGTCGCGGCGATCCTCGAGCGGGTCCCCGGCCTGCCGATCCAGATCCAGATCGAGCCGCCCGTCGACCTCGCGTGGATCCAGCGGCTCAAGGACGCCGGCGCGACCGCGGTCGGCATCCACGTCGAGTCGCTCGACCAGCGCGTGCGCGAGCGCTGGACCCCGGGCAAGGCGTCGGTGCCGCTCGAGCGCTACGACGAGGCGTGGACGGAGGCCGTGCGGGTCTTCGGGCCCAACCGGGTGTCGACGTACCTGCTCGTGGGCCTCGGGGAGGACCCGGAAGCGCTCGTCGCCGGCGCGGAGCGCCTGATCGCGATGGGCGTCTACCCGTTCGTGGTCCCCTACCGCCCGCTCGACGGCTCGCTCGCGCACGCCGACGGCGTGCCCGCACCCGATGCGCTCACGCTCGTGCGCGTCACCCGGCGCGTGGCGGGCGCGCTGCGGGCGGCGGGGATGCGCGGCGCCGACCAGGGCGCGGGCTGCGCGGCGTGCGGCGCCTGCTCGGCGCTGGGCGGCGCGGGCGGATGAGCTTCGCGGCCGCGCCCGGCCCGGCGCTGGGCGGCGAGGGCGGATGACGCCCGCGACGCTCTCGATCGAGGCGGCCTGGGCCCTGCCGGCGGTCCGGCCGGTGGCACCGCTGCGCGTCGTGCGCGCCGACGACGAGCCCCGCCTGGTGCGCGCGTTCCGGACGCTGCGCCGCCGGGCGTTCGTCGATGAGCAGGGGCTCTTCGCCCGCGACGACGAGGACTGCTTCGACGACGATCCGCACACGCGGACGCTGGTCGCGCTCGACGCCGAGGCAACGGTCCTGGGCGGCGTGCGGCTGCACCCCCACGGCGGGGACGCCGCGCTCGGCTGGTGGCGCGGCTCGCGCCTGGTCTGCCGCGTCGACCACGCCGACCCGCACGCCCGCGGCGCCGTCGGCGCGGCACTCACGCGGCGGGCCTGCGCCGAGGCGCTCGACGCCGGCGCGCTGCGCTTCGACGCCCACGCGCAGGAGCGCCACGTCACCTTCTTCGTGCGCCTGGGCTGGGAGGCGGTGCGCCCGATGACGATCGCGGGCGCGCCGCACCGGCTCATGCGCTGGCCGATCGACCGGCTCCAGCGCCTTGCCGACACGACGAAGGCGCCGCTCTCCGGGCTCCTCGCGGGTGTCCTCGGCACCCCGGCGCCCTGGCTGGGCGACGACGGCGTCCCCGTCGGCGCGGGCGGCGTCGTGGCCGCGGTGGACGGCATCCTGCCCGCCATGGTCGAGCGCGACCCGGAGTGGGCCGGGTGGTGCGGGATGCTCGTCACCGCCCACGACCTCTGCGCGATGGGCGCCGCTCCGCTCGGGGCGCTCGACGCGCTCGGCGCGCGCGACGCGGCCCACGCCGCGCGAGTGCTCGCCGGGCTGAAGGCGGGCGCCGACGCGCTGGGGCTGCCGCTCCTCGGCGGCCACACGCAGCTCGGCGTCGCCGGCGCGCTCAGCGTCACAGGCCTCGGCCGCACCGACGACCCCGTCCCCGCGGGCGCGGGCCGCGCGGGCGACGCGCTCACCGTCACCGCCGACCTCGGCGGCCGCTGGCGCGCGGGCTACGGCCGAACCCAGTGGGACTCCTCGACCGACCGCAGCGGAGCAGAGCTGCGCACGATGCTCGACGCGGTCCGCGCGGGCCGGCCACGGGCGGCCAAGGACGTCTCGATGGCCGGGATCGCCGGGACGACCGGGATGCTCGCCGAGGCCTCGGGCTGCGGCGCCGAGCTCGACGTGGCGACGATCCCGCGCCCGGGTGGCGTCGAGACGGCCGACTGGCTGGCCTGCTTCCCCGGCTTCGCCCTCGTGACCGCCGACGCCCCCGGGGCGGCGCCACCGCCCGCGGGCGCCGCGGCGAGCGCGCCCTGCGGCCGGTTGACCGGCGCCCCCGGCGTGCGGCTGCGCTGGCCCGACGGCGAGGTCACCACCGCGATCGACTCCACCGTCACCGGCCTCGGGGCAGCGGACGCGTCGAGTCGTCGTTTCGTCCCGGGGAGCGGGACGAATCGACAACTCGACGCCGGGGGCCGAGCCGACCTTCGACCGGAGACCCTCCCATGAGCCAGCTGACCATCGCCGCCGCCGCAGCGCCCTTCGACCGCGACCTGGACGCCGCGCTCGCGCGGATCGGCGGACTGATCGCGGACGCGCGCCTGCACGGCGTCGGGCTGCTCGTCCTGCCCGAGGCCGCGCTCGGCGGCTACGTCGAGTCGCTGAGCGGGGACACCGAGCCGCCGCCCGCGCTGCTGCCGGACGGCCCCGAGGTGCAGCGTGTCGCCGACATGGCCGGCGACATGACGGTCTGCGTCGGCTTCTGCGAGGACGGCGGCTACGGCGTCCGCCACAACGTCGCGGCGGCGGTGTCGGGCGGCGAGCTGCTCGGGCTGCACCGCAAGGTCCACATGCCGCTCGACGAGGGGCGCTTCACGACTCCCGGCCAGACGCTGGAGGCCTTCGACACGCCGGCCGGCCGGATCGGGATGCTGATCTGCTACGACAAGGCCTTCCCCGAGGCGTCGCGGACGCTCGCCCTCGACGGCGCCGAGGTCCTCTGCTTCCTCAGCGCCTGGCCGTGCAGCGCGACGAACGCCGCCGACAAGCTCACCGACGACCGCCAGTGGCGCCGCGCGGAGCTCTGGGACCGGGCCCGCGCCGCGGAGAACTCGATGGTGGTCGCGTCGGCCAACCAGACCGGGTGCTTCGGCTCCCTGCGCTTCCTCGGCGGGTCACGGATCACGAACCCGAACGGGGACGTCGTGACCGCGACCGGGCCCACCGGTGGGCTCGCCGTCGCCTCCTTCGACCTCGAGGCGACGCTCGCCAAGGCGAGACGCGCCCTCTCCCCCATCCGCGACCTGCGGCCCGACGTCTACGCGACGGCGACGCCGCTGACGGCGGCCTGACGTCAGTGCCCGAAGTCCACTTCTCCCTGCGCTGGCCGGACGGCTCGAGCCAGCGCTGCACCTCCCCCTCGCGAACGATCGAGCGGGCGCTCGCCGCCGGCGCTCGCTACCCCGTCGACGAGCTCGTCCGGCGCGCGGGCGACGCGCTGGCCGCGGGCTCCGAGCGCGTCCGCGCGGCGCACGGCTTCCCCTGCTCCGCCGCTGCCGCCACCGCCGAGGCGATCACCGAGCGCGCCCGCGGGCAGGTGGGCCACGTCGGCGTCGAAGGCGTATGGCGCGCCCCCGGGCGGAGCCGCTTCGGAGCCCCGGAGCGCCTCGACGGGCACGTCGAATGCGTCGTCGTCGGGGGCGGGCAGGCGGGCCTGGCGATCTCCCACGAGCTGACCGCGGCCGGGGTCGAGCACCTCGTCCTCGAGCGCCACCGCATCGCGCACTCGTGGCGCGAGGAGCGCTGGGAGGCCTTCTGCCTGGTCACCCCGAACTGGCAGTGCCGGCTGCCCGGCCACCCCTACCCGGTCGACGACCCCGACGGCTTCATGCTCCGCGACGAGATCGTCGCCTACGTCGAGGCGTTCGCCGCCTCCTTCGGGCCGCCGCTGCACGAGGGCGTCGACGTCCGCGCCGTCGAGGCCGCCGGGGAAGGCTTCCTCGTGCGGACCTCGCACGGCGACCTCACCGCCGGCCAGGTCGTCCTCGCCGTCGGCGGCTACCACGTCCCGAGCGTCCCCGCGCTGGGCGCGAACCTCCCGGACCGCGTGACCCAGGTGCACTCCGCGCGCTACCGCTCACCGCACGCGCTGCCCGACGGGGCGGTGCTCGTCGTCGGCTCGGGCCAGTCGGGGGCGCAGATCGCCGAGGACCTCCACCTCGCCGGCCGCGAGGTCCACCTCGCGGTGGGCACGGCGCCGCGCGTCGCCCGGCGCCACCGCGGCCGCGACGTCGTCGCCTGGCTCGCGGACATGGGCCACTACGACATGCCGATCGACGAGCACCCGGAAGGCCTCGCCGCGCGCAGGGAGGCCAACCACTACGTCACCGGCCGCGACGGCGGCCGCGACATCGACCTGCGCGCCTTCGCCGCCGAGGGCATGCACCTCCACGGCCGCCTCGCCGGGAGCGCCGGGGGCGCGCTGCGCTTCGCCGGCGACCTGCGCGCGAACCTCGACGCCGCCGACGCGACCAAGCAGCGCATCGAGGACGGCATCGACCGCTGGATCGCCGAGCACGGCGTCGACGCACCCCCCGCCGAGCGGTACGTCGCCCCGTGGGCGCCCGCGTCCGGGGAGCCGACCACGCTCGCCCTCGCCGAGGTCTCGAGCGTCGTGTGGGCCACGGGCTTCCGCTCAGATTGGTCGTGGGTGCGCCTACCCGCCTTCGACGGCACGGGCTACCCCGTCCACCGCCGCGGCGTCACCAGCGTGTCGGGGCTCTTCGTCCTCGGCCTCCCGTGGCTGCACACGTGGGGCTCGGGCCGCTTCGCGGGGATCGCCCGCGACGCCGAGCACCTCGCGGGGGCGATCGCCGCCCAGGCGGGGACGGCCGTCGAGCCCGCCGCGGCGTAGGCACGCCCGGTCGCGCTGCTTCGGCGTTGGCGCTCGTCGCCGTGGCCCACCTGGGCGCAGCGTTCGAGCTTCGTCCCGCTGACCGGGAGAACCTGAAACGCTGGGGAGCACAAGTCGCGCCGTGGCTACGGCAGCCGGGTACCGCGCCAGCTGATGGTGGCGCGGGCCCGACCGGACGCTGGGCCCGACTTGCACTTCGCGCGCACCGTCATGTAGGCGTCGATGCGCTGAGCCGTCGGGCGCCCGTTCACGGCGTTGGTGGCGGTCACCCGGACGGAGAGCCGCTGGATGGTGGCCGCCTCGTCGGGTCCGAAGGTGCAAGCGGTGGTCGTTCCGGTCGAGGAGGCGGCGTAGGCGGCGTCTCCGAGCGCCTTGAGCGTGAGGCTCTCGAAGGCGCCGGACTTCAGCTCGCGCCGGACCATGAGCCGACAGGCCTCGCCCGCGCAGGCGATAGAGATCGGCCACGTCGACTGCTCGCCCTTGGCCACGTCCTGGTTGATCCGGCTGAAGGCGGCCCCGCGGACCCGCATGGCGTAGCGGCCCTCGACCGCAGCCCGCCCACCCGGCAGCGGGCGCTCGGCGGCGGCGGTGGTGGTGCCGCTCGCGCCCGTGCTGCCGCCCGGAGCGGTCGTCCCGCTCTCGACCGTCCTGCTGCTCGGAGCCGTCGTGCCTCCGGGCGCAGTCACGGTCTGCACACTCGTGACCGTCTTGCCCGCGCCGCAGCCGGACATGAGCAGCGAGCCCGAGGACCGCGAGGTGACCGACACGGGACATGAGCGGTCGCCCACCCGCTGCGCGTCGATCAACCCGCGCATCACCCGACGGCGCCGGCCGATGTTTGCGGAGGGTCGTGGCGGCGGAATGGTCCGGTGATGGGCGGCCGAGCGAACCTCCTCCGGCTCGGCGAGCCGTGAGCGACTGGGCGCAGCGCCTCGGCGCGCTGGAGGCCGAGCCGCTCGCCGGCGAGCGGGAGCTGCGCCACGCGAGGAAGTTCAACGAGCGGCGCAAGGGGCTGGCCGGCCTCGACGAGCTGCCGGCGGCGATCGGGCTGCAGATCCACGGGTGCAACTCCGTCCACACGTTCGGCATGCGGTTCGCACTCGACCTGCTGTGGCTCGCCCGGGACGGCCGGGTGCTCCGCGTCGACCGCGACGTGCCGCCTCGGCGCCTGCGCGCGTGCGTCCGTGCGAAGAGCGTGGTCGAGGTCGCGGCCGGAGGCGCGGACGCGTTCGCCGAACGGCTCCGCGTCGACGCGGCGTGACTGCCGCTCAGCGGGCGCGGGCGGCGACGTCGGCACCGATGCGCGCGGCGAAGTCGGCCACGGCCTCCGTACCCTCGTCGCCCTCGCGGTGCCGGCGCACCGCGACGGTGCCCTCCTCGGCCTCGCGGTCACCGAGGACCAGCATGTAGGGCACCTTGCGCAGCTCCGCGTCGCGGATCTTGCGCCCGACCGACTCGGTGCGCGCGTCGGCCTCGGCGCGCACGCCGGCCGTGCGGAGCTCGCCGACGACCGCGTGCGCCGCCTCCGCGTGGCGGTCGGAGATCGGCAGGACGATCGCCTGCACGGGGCTCAGCCAGAGCGGCAGCTCCCCCGCGGTGTCCTCGACGAGGATGCCGATGAAGCGCTCGTAGGAGCCCATGAGCGCGCGGTGGATCATCACGGGGCGGTGCTCGGCGTTGTCGGCGGCGATGTAGGAGAGGCCGAAGCGCTCCGGCATCGAGTAGTCGAGCTGGACGGTGCCGAGCTGCCACGAGCGCCCGAGCGAGTCGGCGTAGTGCAAGTCGATCTTCGGCCCGTAGAAGGCGCCGTCGCCCGCGTTGACGGTGAACGCGATGTCCTGCGCCTCGAGCGCGCGGCGCAGCGCGTCCTCGGCGTGGTCCCACAGCTCGTCGGAGCCCAGGCGGTTCTCCGGGCGCGTCGAGAGCTCCACCGCGATGTCCTGAAAGCCGAAGACGCCGTAGGTCGCGAACGCGAACTCGAGGCACGCGGCGACCTCGGCCTCGACCTGCTCCTCGGTGCAGAAGACGTGCGCGTCGTCCTGGGCGAAGTGCCGCACGCGCAGCAGGCCGTGCAGCGCTCCGCTGAGCTCGTTGCGGTGCAGCAGGCCCGGCTCGGAGTAGCGGACCGGGAGGTCGCGGTAGGACCACTTCTGGCTCTTGAACAGCTGCGCGTGCCCGGGGCAGTTCATGGGCTTCAGGCCCATCTCGGCGCCCTCGGTCTCGGTCACGAACATGTTCTCGCGGTACTTGCCCCAGTGGCCCGAGGTCTTCCACAGCTCGGCGTCGTAGAGCTGCGGGGTCTTCACCTCGGAGTAGCCGCGCGGCGCACCCATGTCGCGGCTGAGCTTCACGAGCTCGTTGAAGACGGTGGTGCCGCGCGGCAGCCAGAACGCGGAGCCCTGGGCGACCTCCGAGAACTCGAAGAGGCCGAGCTGGGGGCCCAGGCGGCGGTGGTCGCGGGCCTTGGCCTGCTCGAGGCGCTCGAGGTGGGCCTCGAGATCGCCCGTGGAGAAGAACGCCGTCCCGTACACGCGCGTGAGCATCTGGCGCTGGGAGTCCCCGCGCCAGTAGGCGCCCGCGACGGACTGCAGCTTGAAGGCCTTGATGCGCTTGGTCGAGGGCGCGTGCGGGCCGCGGCAGAGGTCGGTGAACGGGCCGTTGGTGTAGAGCGAGACGGTGTCCACCGGCGGGCGGGTGTCGGTCCCCCGGACGAGGTCGTCGATGAGCTCGACCTTGTAGTCCTGGCCCGCGGCCGCGTACCGGGCGCGCGCCTCGGCGGCCGGGACGTCCTCGCGGACGAACGGCTCGTCGGCCTTGACGTGCTGGGTCATCTGCTGCTCGATGCGCGCGAAGTCCGCGGCGGTGAGCGTCGTGCCCTCGGGAAGCTCGACGTCGTAGTAGAAGCCGTTCTCGATCGGCGGCCCGATGGAGATCTTCACCCCGGGGTAGAGCTCGAGCATCGCCGCGGCGTAGACGTGGGCGGCGTCGTGGCGGATCAGGTCGAGCGCGTCCTGGCCCGAGCGGTCGGTGACGATCTCGATGCCCTCGTCGGCGACGAGCGGCGCAGCGAGATCGCGCACCTCCCCGCACTGCTTGATCGCCAGCGCGGCCTTGGCCAGCCCGGGGCCGATGGCGAGCGCCGCGTCGTGGCCCGTGGCGCCGGGTTCGAGCTCGAGCACGTTGCCGTCCGGGAGGGAGACCTGCATCGTGCGCAGGCTAGTCGAGCGTCCGTCGCCGAGGAGTACGGTCGGCCCATGGACGCCGCCGCCCTCCGCGCGCAGTACCCCGTGTTCGAATCGGTCGCCTACCTGAACGCGGGGACCTGCGGCCCGCTGCCGGCCACCGCGCTGCGCGCCGCCGCCGACGCCGGCCGCGTCGCCGCCGAGCAGGGCCGCGGCAAGGCCTATTTCGACCAGGCGGTCGACGTGCGCGCGCGCCTGCGCGCCGCCTACGCGGGGGTGGTGGGCGGCCGCCCGGAGGAGGTCGCGCTGACGACGGCCACGAGCGACGGGATGGCGCGCGTGCTCGGCGGGCTCGGCCTGCGGCGTGGCGACGAGGTGCTCACCGCCGACGACGAGCACCCCGGCCTCTACGGCCCGTTGGCCGCGGCCCGCGCGCAGCTCGGGATCAGCGTGCGCGCGGTGCCGCTGGCCGAGATCGCCGACGCGGTGACGCAGCGCACGCGACTGGTCGCCTGCTCGCACGTCTCGTGGATCTCGGGTGCCCTGGCCCCGGCCGCACTGGCCGAGCTTCCCGACGACGTCCCCGTGCTCCTCGACGGCGCGCAGGGCGCGGGCGCGGTCCCCGTCGACGTGGCCGCGCTCGGCTGCGCGTTCTACGCCGCCGCCGGCCAGAAGTGGCTCTGCGGCCCGGTCGGCACCGGGCTGCTCTGGGTGGCGCCGCAGTGGCGCGAGCGCCTCGCGGTCGCCGCGCCGACCTACGTGAACCTCAGCGTGCCGAGCGCCGGCCTGCTCGCCGGCCCGTGGGCCGACGCCCGCGCGCTCGACGCCCCCGCGCTCGCCAACGAGGCGCTGGTCGGCGCGCTCGCCGCCCACGACGTGCTCGAAGCGTGCGGCTGGCCGGCGGTCCACGCGCGGGCCGCCGGCCTGGCCGCGGCGTTCGCCGAGCGCCTGCGCGGCACGGGCCGCGAGGTCGCGCCGCGCGGCGACTCGACGCTCGTCTCCTGGAAGCAGCCCGACCCCGAGGCGGCCGCCGCCCGCCTCGCTCTCGCGGGCATCACGATCCGCCCGCTCCCGGGGACGCCGTACCTGCGCGCCTCGATCGGCGCCTGGAACGACGAGACGGACCTGGAGCGGCTGGTGGTGGCGCTGTAAGCGAGGTCGGACTGTGAAAACACGAAAGCCCCCGCGGCGGCAGGGGCTTCCGTGAGGTGGGCCGTACTGGGCTCGAACCAGTGACCTCCTGCTTGTCGAGCAGGCGCTCTCCCAGCTGAGCTAACGGCCCGGGAGCGCCGGATCCTAGCAACGCGGCCGGGTACGACGGTGCTCCGCAGCGTGACCGTGAGTTCCCCGTTCGGGTTCCGTTTGACGGAGCCATGCGCTCCCGCTCCGCGACCCTCGCCGCCGTCCTGACCATCGCCTGCGCCCTCGGAGTTCGCCGGGCCGGCCCAGGCCCGCCCGCGACTTCACGCGGCTGGCCGGGAAGCCCTCGGCGCCCACCGTCCCCGAGGCCACGGCGGCCGGCTGCGCCACGCGCCCGGCCGGCCCCGGCGTCGCCGCGCGCCCGTGGCAGGCCGCGGCCGAGCGTTACCTCACGGTGCTCCTGTCCGGCGCCCGGAGCCACCGACTGGGAACTCGCCGTCTTCGACGCCGCCTCGGGCATCCGGGTGGGCGCGTCGCAGGGCTCCGGCGCCGACGAGGTCCGTGACTTCACGTCAGTAGGGCGCTACTCGCCGCCCTCCCGCGGGAAACGGGCCGTAGACTGCGGCGTTCGAGGCGACGTGGCGGAGTGGCTACGCAGCGGCCTGCAAAGCCGTGTACTCGGGTTCGAATCCCGACGTCGCCTCCTCGCGGTCCTCGAGGTTGATCCCGTGCAGCGGGACGAACCTCGAACGCTGCCTCCGCCGTCAGCCCGCGCGCGAGCCTCGTCGCGTCGGACGACCGCCCGAACTGCCCACGCGTCCGCCCGGATCAGACGAGCGCGGCGTCGCGCCGGCGATCGAACTCGGTCCACACGTCCGAGCCGGGGTCCGGGTCGTCGAGGCCGGGGCCCGAGTGCGGGGAACCGGGGCCGGGGACGGGCCCGGGGTCGTCGACGTGCGCAGCCTCGATCACCGGGGCGGGCGGGGGCGACGGACCTCGCCACAACAGCATCGCGAAGGCGACCAAGCCGCTGAGGATGAGGAAGCTGGTGGACGCGGTGAGCAGGACGACGAACACGGTCACCCGCGGGAAGATACCGCGCCACGCCGTCGATGGACAGCGCTCGCGGCGGATGGCTCGTAGCCGCTCATCAGGCCACGGCGCAAAGAGGCGAGACGTCGAGCCCCGCCCGGCCGATGGGCGTCGCCGTCTCGGCACCGACGCCGCGACGGCGCGGGAAGGCGGTGAGGCGCGGCGCCCGCCGGCGCCCGTCCTCAGCGGCGCGCGCCTTGCCTGCCCGCCACAGCTTTGTACGCGACCAGCAGCAGGACGGTGCCGATGATCGCACCGATCAGGCCGCCGAGATCGAAGGCTCGGTTGTCGCCGATGCCGAGCACCTTCGTGAACACCAGGAAACCGATGAACGAGCCCGCGAGGCCGATGAGGATCGTGACGAAGAACCCACCCGGATCCTTGCCGGGAACAAGGGCCTTTGCGATGTAGCCTGCGACGAGGCCGAGAATGAGTGCGCCGATCATGCATTCGTCCTACCCGGCCCTTCACCCCTCAAGCGCCGCGCCGAATGGAACCCCGAACCCTGGCTATACTCCGTCGCTCGCGCGGATGTAGCTCAGTTGGCTAGAGCGTCTGCTTGCCATGCAGAAGGTCGAGGGTTCGAGTCCCTTCATCCGCTTGACAGGGAAGCCCCGCGTTTGCGGGGCTTTCTGGCTTTCTGCGTTCCGAGGTGGTCGGAAGTTGACGCCGGGAAGGCGTACACGGCCCCGGGTTACACGGAGCTCGGGGCGCCGGACCCGCTGGGCTAGCCCCGCCGGGCTGATGCGCAGCGCCTCGACGTCCGCGACCACTTCCACGATGGGCATTCTGGTTCGATCCAGGAACGATGCCGCTGGGCCGCTGCGGTGTGTCCCAGCGAGTCGCGCAGGTCAGTTGACTTGGCCCTCGAGCAGGAGGCGCGCCGCGCGGGTCCCGGCGAGCACCGCGCCGTGCATCTGGCCGGAACTCTCAGTCGCGGTTTCTGCACCGGCGAACAACGCTCGCCCGCCCATGTATCGCTCCGAGAAGCGCGCGTCCCCGTACGTTGCGCCCGGGTCGTCGGCGTCCGCTGATGAGTCGTGCTGCGCGGTCCAGTCGTGGTCGACGAGAAACGCCGGTTCGGCGGCCTTGGGGCCGAAGATGCGCGTCAGCTGATCGAGTATCGCTGCCTGTCGGCCCGCGTCGCTCAGCGCTCTGAGGGCCGAGTCGGCGCCCAGCGCCATGCCCAGCAGCGCCGGGGTGCCGCGGGTCACGGCGTCGTGGACCTCGCGGAGCGGGCCGACGTGACTGATCGACAAGCCCGAGAGCCCGTCTTGGCGCCAGAAGCTGTCCTGGTAGCCGACGACGACCTTGTAGGTGCCGCTCATCCACGTCGGAGTGCAGCGGGCCAGCGTTTCGACGTGCGCAGGCAGCCTCGGGGACAGCGCGATCTGCACCGCCAGCCGCGGTGGCAGCACCAGGATGACCACTTCGGCTTGGAACCGTTCAGGCCCGCCATCGGTGACGGCGTCGACCGTGACGCCGGTCTGGTGGGCGTCCACACGACAGACCGAGTGACCGAGGTGCAGCGCTCCGTCGGGCAACTTCGCCGCGAGGCGTTCGGCGAGCACTTGACTGCCGGCCTCGATGCGCAGGCTTCCCATGCGGCTCTCGCCGATCGGCCGCGGCGGCAGGTCAGCGGCATGGTCGTAGAGCGCGCCTCCGGTCTCGTGCTGATGACGCAGCACGAGACCGAGGCTGTCGAGGAGGCCGATGAGCTCGCGTTGAGGACTCCACAGCCAGCTGGCGCC
>JBBQEV010000010.1:0-61708 GCA_038321325.1 Solirubrobacterales bacterium | reverse complement strand
GCCGTCTCCTGCTGCCAGTCGAGCAGCCGCTTGAGCCACCCGAGCTCGCCGTCGGCGTCGGCCCCCTCGCCGGTCTTGTACATCCAATGCGCCGCGATGCCGAACTCGGCCATTCCGTGCATCTCGCCCGTGCGGATCTGGATCTCGAGCGGACGTCCCTCGGGTCCCACGACCGTCGTATGGAGCGACTGGTACATGTTGAACTTCGGCAACGCGACGAAGTCCTTGAAGCGCCCGGGCAGCGGCTTCCACAGCGAGTGGATGACGCCTAGCGCCCCGTAGCAGTCGTTCACCGACTCGACGATCACCCGCATGGCCGTGAGGTCGTAGATCTCGTTGAACTCGCGGCCCTTCTTGGTCATCTTGGAGTAGATGGAGTAGAAGTGCTTCGCGCGCCCGGAGATCTCCGCCTCGATGCCGAACGCCTCGAGATCTAAGGCCAGTGCGTCGCCGGCGGCGCGCACGTACTCCTCGCGCTCCTCGCGCTGCTGGTTGACGAGGCCCTTGATCTCCTGGTACTTGCGCGGATGCAGCGCCGCGAAGGCCAGGTCCTCGAGCTCCCACTTGATCGCGTGGATGCCGAGCCGGTGCGCGATCGGAGCGTAGATCTCCAAGGTCTCCTTCGCCTTGTCGATCTGCTTCTGCTTGGGCATCGCGCCGATCGTGCGCATGTTGTGCAGGCGGTCGGCGAGCTTGATGAAGATGACGCTCATGTCCGTCGCCATTACGACCAACATCTTGCGGTAGTTCTCCGCCTGCGCCTCGTCGCGCGACATGAACGTGATGCCGGTGAGCTTGGTGACGCCGTCGACGAGCAGCGCCACCTCGTCGCCGAAGCGCTCGCGCACCTCCTCCAGCGAGGCGCTCGTGTCCTCGACGGTGTCGTGCAGGAGCGCGGCGACGAGCGTCTCGGTGTCCAGGCGCATGCCCGCGCAGATCTTCGCCACGCCGACGGGGTGGACGATGAAGTCCTCGCCGGACTTGCGGCGCTGGTCGGCGTGGTGCTCGCAGGCGAACACGAACGCGGCCTCGACGCGGTCGCGGTCGACCGCCACGGCCGCGTCGTGCGCGTGCTCCTCGACGATCGCGAACACGTCGGCCAGCAGCCGCCGCTCGCGCCCGTCGAGCTCGATCGACGAGGGGCCCCCCGAGGCGGTTTTACCCCTCACGCCGCCTGCGGCTGCGCGGGTCTCAGCCACGGCTCCCCCTCGCGGTGGCGCGCCGCGCACGCCGCGAACGTCGGAGAGCGCTCGAGCGCGGTGCGGCCGAGGAACGCGGGGACGGTGACGGTGAGTGCCGCCGGATCGACCTCCACGAGGCCGAGCTCGGAGAGCACGCGCAGGACACGGCCGGCGACGACGGGCGAACGCGGAAGTGCCCCGGCCACGTCTGCCGGTGCCCCGCGCAGGAGGCGGTAGGCGGCGGAGATCGGGTCGCGCAGCGCATGCTGCTCGTCGTGAACATGCTGGGCAAAGCCTAGCTCAGCCGCTCCCCAGCAGAGATGGGTCAGCTGAGCGGGGCGCCCGGCCGTGGCCAGCGCCCGCAGCGCGGGGTGCGCGGGCGGGTCGAGCAGCACGACGTGGTGGGCCTCCCTGGCGAGGCCTGGCGAGCGCTCCAGCGCCGTCCAGGAGCAGAGCGCGAAGCCACCGAGACGGTCCGCGAGATGCTCCCGGCGCCGGCGCGCGTCGGCGCAGACGACGAGCACGGGCTCCCCGGAGGCGGTCAGCGCGGTGAGCACGCCGGCGATCCCGGCCCCGCGGCGGTCGCAGACCGTGCGGCCCGGCTCGCCGTGTCGGCTCGTGATCGTATGACGACCACCAGGGGGCACGCCGCCCGCGTCGGCCGAGCGCGCGAAGGCCGCGACGGGCGCGACCAGCTCGGCGCCTACCGCGTCCTCCCACGCCTCAGGCTCGCCGACGAGGGTGATCGGCTCCGGCTGGCAGGCCAGCGCGTGCCTGAGCACGAGCCGCGGCTCGACCACACCGCCCCATTCGTTGCGCTCGAGGGAGAAGACCGCGTCCACGCCGCTCGCGGCGCACTCGGGCAGCCGCGCGGTCTGGAAGGCCACGCCACCGGCCCGGCGACCGCCCGCCTCGACGGTGAACCGCAGGTGCCGCCCCTCCCCCATCGGCCGCGGGTCGACGAGGCGCGCGGCCGGCACCAGCAGCCGCGGCTCCGGGTTGCCCATGCCGAACGGCGCGAGGCGCTCGAGCTCCTCGGCGAGCGCGAGGCCGAGATCGTCGCCCGAGACGACCGCGTCGGCGCGCTCGCGGGGCACCAGGTCCTCGGGCCCGAGCACCGCCTCGGCGTGGACGCAGAACGCGGCGCGGAACGCATCGAGCTCCGCGCGGGCCAGCGTGCAGCCGGCGGCGGCGCGGTGGCCGCCGTGCCGCTCGAGGTGCGCTGCGCACGCGTCGAGGCCGCCGAGCAGGTCGAAGGCCGGGATCGAGCGGCCCGAGCCCGTGCCCGACGGCTCTCCCTCCGTGAACGCGACGACCACCACCGGGCGGTGGTGGCGGTCCGCGATCCGCGAGGCGACGATCCCGATGACCCCGGGGTGCCAGCCGTCGCCCGCGAGGACGTAGGCCGGGGCCGGCCCGAGGTCTGCCCCCGCGCGCGCGGACTCGGTGGCCGCGACCTGCGCCTCGGCCTCGAAGAGGATCCGCTGCTCGGTGTGCCGGCGATCGGCGTTGAGGCGGTCGAGCTCCTCGGCGATCATCCCGGCGCGGGCCTCGTCCGCGGTGCGCAGCAGCTCGACGCCCGCGTCCGCGCGCTGCATCCGGCCCGCCGCGTTGATCCGCGGCGCCAGGCGGAAGCCGATCGCGCCGGCGTCGACCGCGCTCGGGTCCACGCGCGCCACCCGCAGGAGCGCCCGGAGCCCGGGCTTGCGCGTTGCGGCGAGCGTGCGCAGGCCCGCGCGCACGAGGCGGCGGTTCTCCCCGACGAGGGGCACGCAGTCGGCGACCGTGGCCAGCGCGACGAGGTCGAGATCGGCGTCGGCGTCGGCGGGGTCGAGTCCGCCGGCGGCCAGCAGCGCCCGTGCGAGCTTGTGGGCGACGCCCGCCGCGCAGAGCTCTGCGGCGGGGTAGCCGTTGACGCCCGGGTGCACGGTCGGGCAGTCCGGGAGGCGGCCGTCGCCGCGCGGCGCGTGGTGGTCGGTCACGAGGACGTCCAGGCCCGCCGCGCGCGCCGCGGCGACCTCGTCGACCGCGGTGATCGCGCAGTCCGCGGTGATCAGGAGCCGGGTGCCGCGCGCTACGAGGCGCGCGACGGTCGCGTGCGCGAGGCCGTAGCCGTCCTCGGAGCGCGACGGCAGGAACCAGTCCGCGTCGCCCCCGAGCGCCTCCACCGCGTTGAGCAGGATCGTCGTCGAGCAGACCCCGTCGACGTCGTAGTCGCCGTGGACGGTGATCCGCGACCCGGCGGCGACGTGGCGCAGGACGAGCGCGACCGCCACGTCGATCCCCGCGAACAGCGCCGGGTCGTGGTCGTCCTCGGCCGCCAGCCACGCGCGCGCCGCGTCGGGCTCGGCCAGGCCGCGGCGCACGAGCACCTGCGCGAGCGGGCCCGAGCAGCCCAGCGCCGCCTGGAGCGCGAGCACGTCGGCGTACGGGCACGGATCGAGTCGCAGGCGGGAGGCCACCCAGGGAGTTGTACGGGGCGCGAGGGACGGAACCGGTCCGCGATCCCGCAAGCAGCGGTATGTCGCGCCGCGCTCGTCGTTTGGGCTCGCGGGCCGAGCCCGATGACGAACGCTCGACCCGCGACCACGCCGCCGCCGCGACCCGCGATCGGTCCCCGCCGCCGCGGGCCGCCGCCGCGATCTACGTGAGGCGCACGTGGAGCATGCGCCCCACCCGGGCGAAGCCCGCCCGTTCGTACGCCCGCGCGACATCGTCGTCGCGCGGGGTCAGGAACGCCGTGCGCACGCCTGCGGCCAGGGCCCGCCGGGTGAGCTCCGCGGTCAGGGCCGTCGCCAGGCCGCGGCGGCGATGCTCCTCCGCGACGGCGATGCCCGCGATCTCGGTGAAGCCGGAGCCACCGGGCGGGGTCGCCACGCCGCCGCCGACTATCGTCCCGCTGGCCTCCTGGCGGATCGCGAGCACGATCCCGCCGGCCGCCTGCGACTCGCGCGACCAGGCGAGCTGGTCCGGACCGCTCGCCCCGAGCTTTCCGTAGGCCACCCGCTGGGCGGCGAGCATCGCCACGAGGTCCTCGTCGGCGTCCGGGACGACAACCGCGTACCCGGCGGGCGCCGGCGCGGCCCGCGCCTGCGCCTGCGAGGCGGTCATCGCCTGCAGCCGGCCCTCGACCGCGAAGCCGACGGCGAGCAGCGCCGCGAGGCTCGCGGGGGCGCTCGGCTCGAGGTACTCCAGGCGCGGTACCCGTCTCCGCGCGACGAAGGCCGCGACCAGCGCCCGCACCTCAGCCGCGCTCGGCCGCGCGCCGTCGTCAGGGATCGCGTAGTTGAGAAACGGGTGGTCGGTGCCCTCGCTGATCGTGACCAGGAACGGACCGACCTGAGCGGTGGTGCGCCCGCGCGCGGCAGACGCGCGCAGGTACTGCTGAAGCTCCGTGAGCATCCGCGATGCCTCTCGTGCAGAGATGAGTGGCTCGCGGCGCCGAACGCTCGGCGGCGGGCCGATCCTTCCGGAGATCTCAGGCGAGGGAACTCTGCATGGCGCTCTGCGCCGGGACGCTACCACGCGGCCGGCGACGCGACCCAGTGGATGGGCCGGGGTCACGATGACGGCGGGGTTCGTCGAGGAGGACGGCGGCGTAGTCGAGGACCGCGCAAGCCGTATCCGGGCGCGCGAAGACCCGCGCGTCGGTCGCGAGGCGCGCCACGCCGGGGCTCGTGGAAGTTCGTGCGGAAACCGGATCAAGCCGCGACCCACGAGTAGACGTCGATCTGGTCGCGGACCACTCGTCAACAGCACCGCGAGAGCCGGCGCATCGTGGTCGGAACGGCGCCGCGGCCACGTCGCGCCACGTGACGCAACCCCTGGCCCGTGGGTGGACGGGCTAAGGGCGAGCCCGAACTAAGGCTCGAGCACGAGGCGGGCCGCGACGCGACCTGCGTCGAGATCGGCGATCGCTTCGTTGATGTCGTGCAGAGAGCGGGTCTCGCGGATGACGTGGGTGCGGCCCGCGCCGTGCAATTCGAAGACCTCGCGCAGCTCGTTGCGCGTGCCGACGATCGAGCCGACGATCGTGATCCCGTTGAGGACCGTCTCGAAGATCGGGATCGACACGTCGTTGTCGGCCGGCAGGGCGACGAAGACGAGTGTCCCGCCGCGCTTCAGCGAGCCGTAGGCTTGCTCGAACGCCTTCGGCGCGACCGCCAGCGCGATCGCCTGGTCGGCGCCGCCGAGCGCCTGGATCGCGGCGATCGGATCCTCCGTGGCGGCGTTGACCGTGAACTCGGCGCCGAGCTCCTTGGCCAGCTCGAGCTTCTCGTCGCGGATGTCGACGGCGACAACGCGCCCGCCGGCAATCGCGGCGTACTGGATCGCCAGATGGCCCAGGCCGCCGACGCCGAAGACGGCGACCAGGTCTGACGAGCGCGTACCCGCGACCTTGACGGCCTTGTAGGTCGTGACGCCCGCGCACGTCAGCGGGGCGGCGTCGAACGGGTCGACCCCCTCCGGCACCTTGACGACGTAGCGGCCGTAGGCGACCGCGTACTCGCCGAACGTGCCGTCGATCGAGTAGCCCATGTTCTCCTGCTGCAGGCAGAGCGTCTCCCAGCCCGACACACAGTGGTCACAGTTGCCGCAGGCATAGCCGAGCCACGGCATCGCGACGCGGTCGCCGATCGCCACCTCGGTCACGCCGGGCGCGAGCTCGACGACGATGCCGACGCCCTCGTGCCCCGGGACGAATGGCAGCGTGGGCTTGACCGGCCAGTCGCCGTGCGCGGCGTGGATGTCGGTGTGGCACAGGCCGGTGGCCTCGACGCGGACGCGCACCTGGCCCGCCTGCAGCGTGACTGCCGGCACCGTGTCGATCGACAGCGGCTCGCGGAAGCCATGCACGACGGCGGCCCGGTAGGTCGCCACCCGCGATGGTGCGGACGGATCGACGGTGGCGGGGCTGGTGGCGGGCGGATCAATGATCGTCGACATGTTCCGATGGACTCCTCGAATCGCGCTGCGGCTGGTTCTCCACACCACCACGCGGCGCCGCGCGCGGCATCCGTAGCGCGACGCGGGCGCGCTTCGGGGAACTACGGACGGTGCGCGACTTGCGGCCCACGCCGCGGCACCGGCGATGTCGAGCGTCGAGATCACGCCGACCGGCCGATCGCGATCGACGACGACGAGGTGGCCGACGCCGGCCTCGTCCATGAGCCGCGCAGCGTCGGCGACGGCAAGGACGTGGACGCGATAGGGCTGCATGCTCGAGCTCGGCCGCGCGCAGAAGTCGATCTTCAGCGCGCCGCGGCCGGTACGCGTGCGCCTCCACGTCCTGTCCGCCAGACCCGACGGAGGCCCGCTTGGGGACGACTGAGCTTCGACACCCGAAGATCATCCGGGCGCCCGTCAAGCCAGACCGGCGTTCGCTACGGCGACGCCCGATACCTCCAGATCGTCTCCCGGGTTTCCGCACGAACTTTCCGTACACCCCACCCCGGCGAGCGCAACGTCGCTCAGACCCAGCCGGCCTCTCCGCGCGGTCTCGCCCGCTCGCAGGCCGAGTCGGAGGCCATCCGCGAGGAGCGCGGATCTCGGATGGCTGCGAGGCGCCGAGAAACTACGCCGGCCGGGCCACGCCGCCGCCCGCTTCGGCCTCCGCCCGCTCGCGGCGCAGCCCCTCGAAGTAGACGACCGCCATCCCGAGCGCCGTGCCCGGGAGCCCCTCGAAGAACGTCTGGATGTCCACGGCATCCCGGCCGGGGATCGAGAAGCCGTGCAGCAGCAGCCCGCCGAGCACCGAGCCGATGATCGCCCCCACGAACGCGCCGGCGATCCCGCCCCAGAAGTGGTCGGGGAGGTACACCGTGAAGTGCCAGACGGCCAGGCCGACCATCACCCACACCAGGGCGGCCATCAGCGCGGCCTCCCGTGCTTCTTGTTGCGTGGGCGCTTGGGGCGTACGTCCTTCATGACGGTGTCCTCCGGGAGGGCGTCGGCCGCGCTGTCGCGGGCGGGCGGGGCGGGGCGGGGCTTCGGCGGGGCGGCGACGGGCTTGCGCTCGGCGACCTGCGTCGGCGCGCCGTCGGAGTGCAGCTCGCGGACCATCGCGTCGAACTCCGCCTTCGGCACCGCACGCTCCTCGTTGGGCAGCTCCGGGGTGGTCAGCCGCGTCCGCGCGGGCGCCTTGCGGTCGGTGTTGACGTCCTGCCGGGTATCGGCGAACGGCGGGACCTCGCCGTGCTGGGCCAGCAGCGCCGCGCGGCGGCGCCTAAAGACGGGCTCGCGCTCCTTCCACTGCGTGAGCACCGGCGAGGAGATGAAGATCGACGAGTAGGCACCCGAGACCGTGCCGACGAGCAGCGCGAAGGCGAAGTCCTGCAGCGTCTCGCCGCCGAAGAACAGCAGCGCGACGATCGGCAGCGAGGCGCAGGTCACCGTCGAGATCGAGCGCACGACGACCTCGTTCATCGAGCGGTTGGAGATCTGGCTGAACGTCGCGCGCGGCATGCGCGGCATGTTCTCCCGCAATCGATCGTTGACGATGATCGTGTCGTAGAGCGAGAAGCCCAGGACGGTGAGCAGCGCGGCGACCGTGGCGCTCGTCACCTCCCGGCCGGTGAACGCGTACAGGCCGGCGACGATCAGCAGGTCGTGCATCAGCGAGATCGCCGTGGTCACGGCGTACTTCCACTCGAAGCGCAGCGCGATGTACACCGCGATGAGCAGCAGGGAGACCACGACCGCGATCGCGGCGCTCCGGGCGACGGACTGGCCGAACGTCGGGCCGACGGACTGCACCTGCGGCGGCGCGCGGGTCGCCCCGAACTTCGTCACGAGCGCCTGATCGACCCTGTTGACGCGGTCCGGGGTCAGCTCGCCCGTCGAGATCTGGACCGTGTTCTCTCCGAGCTTGGAGCCCGTGACCTTCTGGACGTCGGCGCCCGCGGCGCCGTTGGCGGCCAGGACCTCGCGCACCTGGGTCTCGCTCACGGGCTTCTCGAAGGCCACCTGGATCCGGGTGCCCGCCTCGAAGTCGATCCCGAACGTGATGCCCTTCGTGGAGATCGCCAGGGCGCCCGCGAGCAGGATCACGCCGGAGACCGTGAACATCAGCTTCGTCGCGCCGTTGAAGTCGAAGCGCCGCTTCTTGCCGTGCGTGCGGGCCCCGACCAGGCGCGGATCCTTGAGCGCGTTGGAGCCGGTGACCCCCAGCAGCGCCTGGGTCGCGAGGACCGCGGAGAACAGCGTCACGATGACGCCGAGGCCGAGGGTCAGCGCGAAGCCGCGCACCCCGGCGGTCGAGAGGATGAAGAGGATGAACGCCGTGAGCAGCGTGACGACGTTCGCGTCGATGATCGTCGACAGGCCCTTGCGGTAGCCCAGGCCGATCGCCGAGGCGATCGACCGTCCGGCGACCACCTCCTCCTTCACGCGTTCGAAGATGACGATGTTCGCGTCCGCGCAGACGCCGATCGTCAGCACGAGGCCGGCGAGGCCCGGGAGCGTCAGCGTGACCGGGATGAGCTTGATCAGCGCGAACAGGTAGATCGCGTAGATGCCGAGCGCGCCGACGGCGAGCACGCCGAGCACGCGGTAGAAGACCAGGAGGAACACCGCGACGATGGCGAAGCCGACGCCCGCCGCCAGCAGGCCCTGGTCGAGCGCCTGCTGCCCGAGCGTCGCCGAGACCTGGGACTGGGAGATCGGCGCGAGCTTGAGCGGCAGGGCGCCGTACTTGAGCTGGTTCGCGAGCGCCTGTGCCGACTTCGTCGTGAAGCCGCCGGAGATCTGGGAGCCGCTCGAGCCGTCGATCCCGTCGGGGTTCTCGGTGAAGTCGATCGTCGGCACCGAGACGAGCTGGTTGTCCAGCGCGATCGCGAAGTGCTGGTTGGCGTCGTCGCCGTTGATCGGCTGCCCCTCGGCGGTCACCACGAAGCCCTGGCCGCGCTGGGCGATCTTCCGCGTGATGGCCTGCCACTTGTCCGCGCCGCCGTTGGTGAAGTCGAACGTCACGTTCGGACCGCCGCCGCGACCCGCGCCGGTGTCGAAGTTCTGCTCGGGGTTCTTGATGTCCGTGCCGGCGAGCGCGACGTCGTCGCGCAGGACGAACCAGCTGTCGGGGCCAGGGTCGTTCGGGCCGGCGTCCGGGTTGATCGACTCGGCCTGCAGGATGGTCGTGCCCTTGTTGACCTTCTTGACCTTCGCGCTCTCGGGCGCCTTCTTGGCGGCCTCGGAGGCGCGCAGCGCCTGCTCGGACTCCTCGGGGCCGGCGATGACCTTCTTGGCCTTGTCGTCGACGAGGTAGTACTTGTCGCCGGTCGGCGAGTTGAGGTTCGTGAGCGGCGGGCAGCGCCGGGCGCGCGCCACGGCGTCGTAGAGCTTGAGGCCACCCTGGCGGCCGGCGGACGGGCCGCCCGTGACCGAGAGGTCGGTCGGCGCGGGCTTACACTCCTTGCCGAGGACGTTCTTCTCCCAGTCGTAGAACTGCAGCTGGGCGGTGGTGCCGACGACGCGCGCGGCCTCCTCGGCGTTCGTGACGTTCGGCAGCGAGACGACGATCTGGTCCTTGCCGGACTGTTGGATCTCCGGCTCGGAGACGCCGAGCGCGTCGACGCGCTGGCGCATGATGTCGATCGCGCGGGTGATCGAGTCGCTCGTGACCTGCGTCTGGTTGGTCGCCCGGGCCTCGTAGACGAGCTCGACGCCGCCCTTGAGGTCGAGCCCCAGCCGCGTCGGCTTGGTGACGACCGCGGCCGCCGCGGCGGCGAAGAGCGCGCCGACGAGGACCAGGATCAGGAGGTTGCGGCGACGATCGGTCATGGGAGTCTCAAGAGGTCGGCGTGAGGACGATCAGCAGGCCGCCGTCGTCGTCGTAGGCCGGGAAGAGGTCGGCGGTGGCCTTCGCGGGCAGATCGCCCTCGGCGTTGACCTGCACGTGCTTGCCGAGCTGGCGGACACCCCACTCCAGCGCGGTGGTCACGGGATCGGGCTGCTCGGTGAAGCGCAGGCCGAGCACCTCGCCGACGGAGCGGCCGATGACCCGTTGGTCGTCGAGCCCCGTCAGCTCGAACGCGCCGCGGCCGCAGGCGATGACGTTGCCCTGGCGGTCACAGGCGAAGAACACCGCGTTGGGGGCGGGGTAGTAGTCGTCGAGGAGCTCGAACAGGAAGCCGAACCCGCACTTCTGGCACCCCTTCGGGGTCGTCCGGAAGCCGGCGGTGCGCTCGGTCGCCGTGGTGCGGTTCCCGCAGTTGGGGCAGATGAAGAGATGGGCCATCGGGGCTGGGCGACAGGGTAGTCGAGAGCGGTGCGGGATCGGACCCGAGGGTCCTGGGCCGCCTGCGCCGGCCGAACCCCGCCGTGCGCATGGTAGACGCCGCGTCGCCGCGGAGGTCGCAGCGCCCTGCGAGCTTCTCAGAACAGCGCGGCGTCGCGCGGCGGCTCGAGGCCGAGATGGGCCCACGCGCGCGGCGTGGCCACCCGCCCGCGCGGCGTGCGCTTGAGCAGTCCGCAGACCAGCAGGTAGGGCTCGTAGACGTCCTCGAGCGTGTCGGTCTCCTCCCCCACCGTCACCGCCAGCGTGCTCAAGCCCACCGGGCCGCCGCCGAACTTCTCGCAGACGGCGCTGAGGATCTCCCGATCGAGGCGGTCCAGCCCCAGGTGGTCGACCTGCAGCAGGTCGAGCGCGTGGGCGGCAACCTCCTCGGTCACGACGCCGCTCGCGCGGACCTCCGCGTAGTCGCGCACGCGCTTGAGCAGGCGGTTGGCGACGCGCGGCGTCCCGCGGGAGCGCGCGGCGATCGCCTCGGCCCCCGCGCCCGCGAGCTCGACGCCGAGGATCGCCGCGCTCCGGCGCACGATCGTCGCGAGGTCGCGCGCTCCGTAGGGCTCGAGGCGGTGCTGGATGCCGAAGCGGTCGCGCAGCGGGGTGGTCAGGCGCCCGGCGCGCGTCGTCGCCCCGACCAGGGTGAACGGCGGCAGGTCGAGCGTCATGACCCGCGCCCCGGCGCCGACGCCGACGGTGATCGGCAGCTGCCGGTCCTCCATCGCGGGGTAGAACGTCTCCTCCAGCACGCGGGAGAGGCGGTGGATCTCGTCCACGAAGAAGATCGACCGCGGTTCCAGCGCGGTGAGGAACGCGGCGACGTCGCCCTTGCGCTCCAGCGCGGGCGCCGCGGTCTGCACGAAGCCGACGCCGAGCTCGCCGGCCAGGATCTGCGCCAGCGACGTCTTGCCGAGGCCGGGTGGACCGGCCAGGAGCACGTGGTCGAGCGCCTCCCCGCGGGCGGCCGCCGCCTCCAGCGAGACCCGGAGCTGGTCGACGACCACGTCCTGGCCGACGAACGCGTCGAGCGTGCGCGGGCGCAGCGTCAGCTCGGCCTGCTCGTCGTCGGGGATGACCTCCGGCGTCTGGATCCGCCGCTCGTCGCCGTCCGGGGTGCGGATCATCCGCGCGAGGCCCTCAAGGCGGCGGCGATGAGCGCCTCGGGCGTGTCGCCCGTGGCGCCGCGGAGCAGCACGTCGACCTCGGCGGGCGCGTAGCCGAGCTCCTCGAGGCCCTCGCGCGCCAGGGAGCGGGGGTCGTCGGGCCGCGGCGGGGCGCCCGGATCGCCCTCCGCCTCCGCGGACGGCACGCCGACCTTGTCGCGCAGCTCGACGATGATGCGCTCCGCCGTCCGCTTGCCGACGCCGGGCGCCGCCTGGAAGCGCTTGGCGTCCCCGCGCGCGAGGGCGGCGACGAGCTCCCGCGGCGGCCCGCCGGAGAGGATCGCCTGCGCGACCTTCGGACCGACGGACTGCACGCCGAGGAGCAGCAGGAAAAGGTCGCGCTCCTCCTCGGTGGCGAAGCCGTAGAGCGTGAGCGCGTCCTCACGCACGACCAGGTGGGCGTGGAGCGAGACGGCCTCGCCGGCGGCGGGCACGTGGCGCAGCGTCTCCGCGGAGACGTTCAGGCGGTAGCCGACGCCCGACGCGGTCTCCACGACGACGTGGTCGGGCCGCCGGACGGCGACCTCCCCGGCGACGAGGGCGATCATGCGGTGCGCGTCGCCGCGGGGCGCCCGCGCGACGCGCGGATCTTCGCGGCGCCCAGCGGTGCGTGGTTGGCGTGGCAGATCGCGACGGCGAGGGCGTCGGCGGCGTGGTCGGGGCGCGGGAGCGCGCTCAGTCCGAGCAGCGTCTGCACCATCCGCTGCACCTGGTCCTTCTCGGCCCGGCCCGAGCCGCACACGGCGGCCTTCACCTGCTGGGGCGTGTAGTCGTGGCAGCCCAGCCCGCGCTGGCCGGCGGCGAGCATCACGACGCCGCGCGCCTGCCCGACGGCGAGCGCGGACTGCACGTTCTGGCCGAAGTAGAGGGCCTCGAGCGCGACGGCGTCGGGCTCGTGACGGAGGATCAGGTCGACGACCGCGGAGTGGATCATGCCCAGGCGGCGCTCCGGGGTGGCCTCCGGACGGGTGGTGACGCAGCCGCCGTCGAGCGCGACCAGGCGCCCGGAGCGCCGCTGGACGACGCCGTAGCCCGTGTTGGCCAGGCCGGGGTCGATGCCGAGGACGATCACCACCGCACCCATTCTGCGCGGCGGGTCGGATGCCTCCCCGGAGAGGGCGCGACCGGCGCTCGCGGCTGCGCGCCTCAAGTCGCGGCGAACCCGTGCCGATGACCTTCTGAGGTGTTGACGCGCGCGAACGAGGTGGCCGCTCTCCGGGCCGCGCTGGCGGAGGCCGAGGCGCGGGTGGCCGTCCTGGAGGCCGAGCGCCTCGCCCTGCGTCGGACGGATGGGCTGACCGGCGCACACACGCGCGAGGCCTTTCGCGCCGCCGCCGCGCGTGAGCTCGATCGAGCCCGGCGCTCGGGCGCGCCGCTCGCCCTCCTGCTCTTCGACGTCGACGACCTCCGCGCGCTGAGCGCGGCCCACGGCGCGGAGCGCGCCGACCGCGCGCTTGCCGCGCTCGCCGAGCTGCTGCGCGCGGGCTCGCGGACGCACGACGTGCTCGGGCGCACCGGGCCCGGGGAGCTCGCGGTGCTGCTGCCCGAGACCGAGCTGGCGGGCGCGCTCGCGGCGGCCACCCGCGCGGTGGACGCCGTCGACGCCGTCGACGTCCCGGGCGTCGGCCCCGTGACCGTCTCGGCGGGTGTGGCCGCCGCCGTGCGCGGCATCTCGGTCGACGCGCTGATCGCCATGGCCGGCGAGCACCTCGCGCAGGCCAAGGCGGCGGGAGGCGGGCGCGCCCAGGGTCCCTCGCAAGCGAGCGAGACGGCCGCTGCCCACGTCCACAAGGACGTCATCGACGTGCTCGCGCAGGCGCTGACCGAGCGCGACCGCTACACCGCCGAGCACTCCGAGTCGGTCGTCGGGCTGTCGGTGAGCGTCGCGCGCGGGATGGGCCTCGACAGCCTCGCCATCGAGCGGGTGAGCACGGCGGCGCTCCTGCACGACATCGGCAAGGTCGCGATCCCGGACTCGATCCTCTACAAGCCCGCCAAGCTCGACGCGGAGGAGTGGGCGCTCATGCGCGAGCACCCCGTCATCGGCGAGCGGATCCTGCGCGCGATCCCCGGCCTCGGGGGCGTGGCGCGGATCGTCCGTCACGAGCATGAGCGCTGGGATGGTGGCGGCTACCCCGACGGCCTCGACCGCGTCGCGATCCCCGTCGGCAGCCGGATCATCCTCGCCTGCGACACCTACCACGCGATGACCTCCGACCGCCCCTACCGCGCCCGGATGCCCCACGGCGAGGCACTCGAGGAGCTCGCGCGGTGCGCGGGCACCCAGTTCGACCCACGGGTGACCGAGACGCTCATCGGGCACCTCTGGGGCTCCCGGCAGGCAGGGGCGCGGTAAGAGCGCCGCCGCGAGGAGGCGTAGGGTTCGCGGGCGATGGACGACCTCGACGACGCCGGTCTGCTCGACGGCCTCGAGGACACGGCGCGCGAGGAGCGCGCCGAGCTGCTGCGCTGGCTGCGGGCCGAGCATCGCGCCGGCGACGCCGAGCTGCGGCACGCGACCGAGAACGGGACGGTCGTCCTGGTGGCCGCCGGCCGCGTGCTGGGCACGGCGGAGCGCTTCAGCGCGCGTGACCTCGCCCGCCTCTCCGGCCTGCCGATCGAGCTCTGGATCGCGCTGAGCCGGGCCAGCGGGCTGCCCGTCCCGCTCGACCTCGACGTCGTCCACTACGGGGAGGTGGACGTGGAGGCCGCCCGCACGACGCGGCGCTTCCTCGAGGCCGGCCTGCGCCCCGAGCAGCTCGTCGGCGCCGCGCGCGTCCTCGGGCGCGGGCTCGCGCAGACGGCCGAGCTCATGCGCCAGACCGCGATGGAGCTCGCGCTCGCCCCGGGCGTCTCGGAGCAGGAACTGGCCGCGACGTACGCGGGGGTCGCGGAGAGCCTGGTCCCGATCGTCGGGCCGCTCGTGGACCAGATGTTGCGCATCCACCTCAACAACGCCGTCCGCGAGGAGATCGTCACCGCGGCCGAGCGCCAGGCCGGCGAGCTCCCCGGCGCCCGGGAGGTGAGCCTCGCGTTCGCGGACCTCGTCGGCTTCACGCGGCTCGGCGAGGAGGTGCCGCCGCACCGCCTCGAGTGGGTCGCCGAGCGGCTCGGCCAGCTCGCCGCCGAGGTCGTCGCGCCCCCCGTGCGCTTTGTGAAGTCGATCGGCGACGCGGTGCTGCTCGTCTCCCCGGAGCCCGGCGCGCTCGTGGCCGCCGCCCACGCGCTCGTGGCGGCGGCCTACGCGGAGGGCGAGGAGTTCCCGCAGCTGCGCGTCGGCGTCGCCTCGGGTCCGGCCGTCGCGCGCGCGGGCGACTGGTTCGGGCGGCCGGTCAACCTGGCCAGCCGCATCACCACCGTCGCGCGGGTGGGCACGGTGGTCACCGACGACGCGACGCGCGCGGCGATCGGGGACGCCCGGGGGCTGCGCTGGTCGGTCGTCGGCGAGCGGCGCGTGAAGGGCGTCCCGGCGCCCGTGAGGCTGCACCGGGTGCGGCCGCCGCTGGAGCCCGGAGGCTGATCGGCCCCGCTGCGTCAGCCGGCGGCGACGCGCTCCATGACGTCGGCGGGGGCGTCGAAGTTCGCGTGCACCTCGCCGACGTCGTCGCTCTCGTCGAGGGTGTCGATGAGCCGCATGAGCTTCTTGAGCGCCTCCTCGTCGATCTCGACGCGGGTCTTGGGGCGCCAGACGACCTCGGCCGACACGAGATCGATCTCGGCGTCGCGGAGCGCGGCGCGGACGGCCGGCAGGTCGGCGGGCGGAGTGAGGATCTCGAACGTCTCCTCGTCGGCCTCGATGTCCTCCGCGCCCGCCTCGACGGCAATCAGCAGGTCGTCCTCGGAGTAGCGCTCGGCGTCGACGACGATGACGCCCGTCTTGTCGAAGAGGTAGGCGACCGAGCCGGGCTCCCCGAGTGCTCCCCCGGCCTTCGTCAGCGCCGAGCGGACCTCCGCGCCGGTGCGGTTGCGGTTGTCGGTCAGCGCCTCGATGAGCAGCGCCACACCACCCGGCCCGTACCCCTCGTAGACGATCTCCTGGAAGTCCGCTTCGTTGGCGCCGGCGCCGGTGCCCTTGTCGATCGCCCGCTGGATGTTGTCCTTGGGCATCGAGGCGTCCTTGGCCTTCTGCACCGCGAGCGCCAGGGAGGGGTTGCCCTCCACGTCGCCGCCGCCGGTCTTCGCCGCCACCGTGATGTGGCGGGAGAGCTTCGTGAAGATCGCTCCGCGCCGCGAGTCGGTGATCGCCTTCTTGTGCTTGATCGACGCCCACTTGGAATGTCCGGACATGGCCGGGATGCTAACGCCGAGTGCGGGCTCGGCCCCCGGCGCCGGGTCAGCTCCAGCGGCGGCGCAACCGCAGGAACGGCGCCTCGATGCCGCGATAGGTCAGCGCCGCGAGCGCGAGGCTGGCCGTGCCGCCCACCGCCAGGAGCGCCACCCACCCCGCGACCGTCCCGTCGAGCGCGTCGAGGACGGGCCAGTGGACGAGGTAGAGCGAGTAGGAGACCACCCCGACGAGCACGAGCGGCCGCCATTCCAGCGCGCGGGTCAGCGGGCCGTGGCGCGGCGCGAGCACGCACCCGCCGACCGTCACCGCGCTCGCGACGGCGGCCAGCGCGATGCGCCGGTAGTCCTCGACGACCAGCAGCCAGAGCGGGAGGCTCGCCAGCAGCCACAGGTCGCTGCGCCCGAGCGGCCCGGCCAGCGCCCGCGGCGGGCGCCGCCGCCAGGCCACGGCGGTCAGCGCGACGAGCATTCCGGCGACGAAGAAGCCGAACGTCGCGGGCAGCGAGTACTCCCAGCGCCGGTCGGCCGTCGCCGCGCCCTCGACCTTGAGCCAGTGGAGCGCCATCGCCGCGGCGCCCGCCGCGAGCAGGAGGCCCGCCGCCGCCGTGAGGCGCCCGCGGGCCGCGCGCGCGACGAGCGCCGCCACGAGCGGCAGCACGACGTAGAACTGCACCTCGATGGCCAGCGACCACATCGGGCCGTCGACTGTGCCCACCGTGGCCGGGTCGAAGCTCTGGCCGAGGACGAGGAAGCGGCTCCACTGCGTAAAGCTGCCGCCGCCCTCCTGCAGCACGAGCACCGCCACGAGCACCGCGTAGTAGAGCGGGAGGATCCGGAACGCCCGGTTGCGCGCGTAGCCGCGCAGGTCGACGGGCGGGCCTCCGGCGAAGTCGCGCCGGGCGAACGGCCGGTAGAGCAGGTAGCCGGTGAGGGCGAAGAACAGCCACACGCCGAGCCCGCCGCCGATCACCAGCCGCTCGGGGAAGGTCGCGCTCACCGGCCGGCCCTGCGCGAGGCGGCCGAACAGGAACGCGTGGCCGGTGAGCACCCCGAGCGCCGCGATCGCGCGCAGGGACTCCAGGCGCGCGAGGCGCAGCTCCCCGGCCTGGGCGACCGTCGCCTCCGCCGGCGCCGCCGTGCTCACGCGCCGAGCTCCGTGTAGAGGGCGGTGTAGGCCTCGGTGGTCGCGCGGCGGGAGAAGCGCTCGGCGCGCGCCCGGCACGCGGCGGGGGTCGCGGGGTCCCGCGCACGGTCCAGGGCGCGCTCGAGCGCGGCCGCGAGCGTCCGCGCGTCGGCGGCGGCGAAGTGCTCCCCCACGCCGTCGACGAGCGCGCGGGTCGGCCCGACCACGGTGGTGCCGCAGGCGAGCGCCTCGGCGAGCACCAGGCCGAACGCCTCGCCGAAGCTCGGCAGCGCGTGGACCCAGGCCTCGCGGTTGGCCGCGACCAGCGCCTCACGGCCGTCGAGGTCGCGCCACTCGACGCCCGCGCCGGCCGGTCCGCCGACCCCGCGGCGCTTCGAGAGCACGAGCCGCGCGTCCGGATGGCGCTCGCGCACGAGGGCGAACGCCTCGACGAGGAGCCCGACGCGCTTGCGCGGCTCCCCCGGGTCGGCCGCGCAGAGGATCGTGGGCGCCGGCGCGCGCGCCCCCGACGCCGGGGTGAACGTCTCGAGGTCGACCCCCGGCGCGATCGCGCGCGCCTCGACCCCGAGCCAGTATGCGAACGCGTCCGCGGCCTCCTGCGACAGCGCCGTGACCGCGTCGGCCTCGCGGCAGGCCCGCAGGAGGAGCTCCTTGCGCAGGCGGCGGTTCGCCAGGCCCTGGCGGTGCGGGACGCCCATGTAGGCGAAGACGACGGGGCGCCCGGCCGCGCGGCCCCAGCGCGTGGCGGCGAGCGCGTCGGTGGCGAAGAACGCGTGCGCGACGTCCGGGTCGTACCGGCGCAGCGCGAGGTGCGAGAGCCCGACGTGGGTGAGGTGCTGCTCGTACATGCGGCGCTCCAGGCGGCCGCCGCCCGGCGGCCGCGGGAGGCGCTGGACCTCCAGCCCGTCCTCGACCGTGAGGCTCGCGCGCCCGGGGTGGCTGGTGATCAGACGGACCCGGTCGCCGCGGGCCAGCAGGCCGTCGGCGAGGTCGCGCACGACGCGCTCGGAGCCCCGGCGGACCTCCGGCCAGAAGACGGGGTTGAGCAGCGCGACCCGCACCTAGGGTCGCCGCACCCGAAGGCACCGTTCGCCATCGGGCTCGCTTGGCGAGCCCAGATACGAACGCTGCACGGCGACCGCGGCGACGTGCATCTACAGCAGCAGGCAGCGGTGGCGGACGGAGCCGCGGGCGAGCGCGGCGACCTCGGCGAGGTCGATGATCGCGTGCGACGGCAGCTCGGAGAGCGCGCGCAGGCGGCCGCGCGGCGAGCGGCCGTAGGCCGGCAGGCTGGTCGCCGCCCACGGCGCGGCGACCGCCGCGCCGAGGAGCGGCCGTCCGCGCGCCGCGAGCGCGAGCCCGGCGAGCAGGAACGGCACGCGGGCGTGGGCGGGCTTCCAGAACCACCCGCCGCCCGCGAGGTGGGCACGGACCTCGGGGTGGTGCTTGGGCACGTAGGGCAGGTGCTGCCAGCGCCAGACCTCCTTGACGCGGGCGAGCAGCGTCGCGTCCTCCACCGCGTGGTGGGTGAGCACCTCGGGCGCGCCGACGTAGGGCGCGCCGGCCTTGCGTGCGCGCAGCGCCAGGTCGGTGTCCTCGCCGGCCGCGAGTGGCAGCGCCGCGTCGAAGCCCCCGGCGGCCTCCAGGACGGCGATCGGGTAGACGATGTTGCAGGTCTGCGCCCACTCGACCGGTGGCTCGACCTCCTGGGAGCGCGCGTAGGGCGCGTGGAGCTTGACGGCGAGCTCGTCGGGATCGACGGTCGTGCGGCCCTGGACGATCGCTCCCGGGTGCGCCGTGGCCGCGGCGAGCGCCGCCGCCACCCAGTCCGCGGGCGGGCGACAGTCGTCGTCGGTGAAGACGACCAGCGCCGCCCGGGCGGCGCGCCACGCGGCGTTGCGCTTCGCGGCCGGCCCGGCGCTCCCGGGCGCGAAGGTCAGATGGCGCAGGACGCCGGCGGCGGCGAGCGGATGCTCGCGCAGCAGGCGCTCGGTCTCCTCGCCGGCCGAGTCGTGGGCGACGATCACCTCCCACTGCGCGCGGTCGAGACGCTGCTCGGCCAGCGCGTTGAGCAGCCACCGCAGCCGCAGCGGCCGGTCGTGGGAAGGGACGACGACGGAGATCGCGGGCGTCGTCACGGCGCGAGCGCCCCCGGGTGCGCCGCGTACCAGGCGAGCGTGCGTCGCAGCCCCTCGCGGAGGCCGACGGCGGGCGTCCAGCCCGTCAGCCCGTGCAGCTTGCCCGCGTCGACCGAGGCCGCGGGGAGCTCCCCCGGCGGCGATCCCGTGGCCGTGTACCCGGCGACCAGATCGGTGCCGGCGAGCGCGAGGAGCGCGTCGACGACCTCCCGGACGGCGTGCGACGTGCCGGAGCCCGCGTTGTACGCCTCGCCGCCCGCAGCGCCGGCGCCGAGCGCGTCGGCGATCGCCAAGTAGGCGGTGGCCGCGTCCTCGGCGTAGAGGAAGTCGCGTCGCGGGGAGCCGTCGGAGCGGATGACCGGCGCGCGCCCGGCGAGGATCGCCGCCACGAGCTCGGGGATCAGCCGCGAGCGACGCAGATCGCCGCCGCCGTAGACGTTCGGCAGCCGCGCGACCGCGACGGGCAGGCCGTAGGTGTGGAAGTACGAGCGGGCGACGAGGTCCGCGCACGCCTTGGAGACGTCGTAGGGATGGCGCGCCCGGAGCGGATCCTCCTCCACGTGGGGCCGCGCGTCGGCCGGGCCGTAGACCTTGTCGCTCGAGGCCACCACGACGCGCTCCACCCCGCGGGCACGACAGGCCTCCAGGAGGTTCCAGGTGCCCGCGACGTTGACCTCGAACGTCTCGACGGGCGCCGCGTTCGCCGTCTGGACGATGGACTGGGCGCCGAGGTGGAAGGCGGTGTCGCAGCCGTGCTCGGCGATCGCCCGCGCGATCGTGGCCGCGTCGAGCAGGTTCCCCTCCGCGACGGAGCAGCCCGCCTCGGTGCCGTCGAGCCCGAGCGCCGAGCGCCGGGCGCCCGGCCGCCGCAGGAGCACGACGCGGTCACCGCGCGCGAGCAGCGCACGGACCAGCCAGGCGCCGACGACGCCGTCGCCTCCCGTCACCAGCGCCGTCCAGGGCGCGCTCAGCTCCAGAGCTTCCACGGCGGGGTGCCGGAGGCCCACAGGTCGTTGAGCGTGATCGCGTCCTTGTAGGTGTCCATGCAGTCCCAGAACCCCGTGTGGCGGAACGCGCGGAGCTGGTCGTCGGCGGCCAGGCCCTCCAGCGGCTCGCGCTCGAGGACCGAGGAGTCCGAGAGGTAATCGAGCACCTGCGGCTCGAAGCGGAAGAAGCCCCCGTTGATCCAGTGCTCCGAGCGCGGCTTCTCCCGAAAGCCCGTCACGCGGTTGTCCGCGTCGAGCTCGGTGATCCCGAACTGGAGCTCCGGGCGCACGACGGTCATCGACGCGTGCGCGCCGTGGAGGGCGTGGAAGTCGAGCAGGGCGCGCAGGTCGACGTCGGCGACCCCGTCGGCGTAGGTGGCGCAGAACGCGCGGCCGCCGAGCTCGGGCGCGACGCGGCGGATCCGGCCCCCGGTCTGCGTGTCCAAGCCCGTCTCCACGCACCGGACCACCACACCCTCGGGCCACTCCTGCGCCGCCGTCCACTGCGCGATGAGCGCGCCCTTGTAGCCCGTGCAGAGCACGAACTCGGTGAAGCCCTGGACGGCGTAGAGCTGGACGACGTGCCACACGATCGGGCGCCCGCCGATCTCCACGAGCGGCTTGGGGATGTCCTGGGTCTTCTCCTGGAGGCGCGTCCCCCGGCCGCCGCAGAGGATCACCACCGGGCCTTGGTCGCTCACCGCGCGGACCCTACCCGCATCCCCCCGGCGGACGGCCGATGCTCGCGGCGGCGCCGGTCACCCGCTGATCGGCTCACGCGCGGCCGGCGAGTGCTCGGGGTGCCGTGGCGTCGGACAGCGTCGTGACGACGGCATGGGTCCGCGCGCGGCGGCGGTGCAGCGGGTGCGCGCTCGCGGTCGTCCAGGTCACGTGACCGTCCTGGTGGGCGAACCCGAGCAGCGTCGGCCCGCTCGGCGCGCCGGTGGCCAGCGCGCGCTCCCACGGGTGGCGATCGTGGGGCAACGGACGGCGGTCCTCGCCGACCACGGTGATCTCGCCGCCGCCGAGCGCGGCGCCGAGCGCGGCGCGCCGCGCGCCGACGACGCGCTCGGCGCTCGGGTTGCACGTCCGCACCCGCCCGTCGCCGTCGTGGACGAGGATCGCGTCCTCGGGGGGTCGATGAGCGCCCGGACCGCCGCGTCTGCCGCACCGTGTTCCGGCGCGCCCCGGCCGACGAGCAGGCTGCGCTCCAGCTCGGCGGTGAGCCGGACGAGCGTCTTCTCCGACAGGGGCGGGGCGACAGCGGCGTCGAGGCCTCGCTGCTGCACGACCTCGACGAGCGCGGCGACGACGGCGGGATCGAACTGCGTGCCGGCACACGTGCGCAGCTCGGCGACCGCATCGCTCGTCGAGCGTGCCCGGCGGTACGGGCGGTCGGTCGTGATCGCGCTGAACGCGTCGCAGCAGCTCACGATGCGCGCCTCGAGCGGGATCGCCGCGCCCCGCAGGCCGTCCGGGTACCCGGACCCGTCCCACGCCTCGTGCGAGGCGCGGACGATCGACCCGACGCTGTCGAGGACGCCGCCGACGCGGTTGAGCATGCGCTCTCCCTCGACCGTGTGCGTGCGCATGATCGTCCACTCCTGCGGCGTGAGCGGCCCGGCCTTGTTGATGATCTCCTTCGGGATGATGATCTTGCCGACGTCGTGCAGGAGCGCGCCGAACTCGATGTTGCGCCTGGCGCTGTCGTCGACGCCGATGCGGTCGGCCACGTCGAGGGCCAGCAGCCCCACGCCCCGGCTGTGGAGGCCGGTGTACTCGTCGTCGCTGCCGACGACGTCGCCGAGCAGCAGCGCGGTGCCGCGGTAGGCCTGGGCGAGCGCCAGCTGGTTGTCGACGAGCGCGGTCCGCTCGCGGCCGAAGAGCGCGATGAGCGCGATGAGGGGAAGGACGAGCACCCACGCGTACCGCGCGTCGGCGGCGACGAGAGCCGCGGCCAGCCCGACGGGCGCGAGGGCGAGGTCGAGGAGCTGGGCGACGCGCAGCTCGCGCATCAGCTCGAGCGGGTGGGCGCCGAAGGCCATGCCGGCGCGCAGGCTCGCGGTCAGGAAGTCGAGCGCCAGCTGGGCGCCGAGCGCCGCGACGTAGATCGGCCACGAGGCGAGCTCGGGCTTCTCGACGTGCGCGAGCGTCAGGACGAGGACCGGCGCCACGGCGTACCACGCGTTCGCGAACTCCCCGACGATCCGCTCGGGCCCGAGGGGTGGCCTGGACGCCTCGCCGGCGCGCGCGAGGACGTACCCGGTCCCCACGACGATCGGGACGGCGGCCGCGGGGAGGGCGAACAGCATCGGCACGAAGACCAGCTGGGTGGGCACCGCGTACCCGGTCCCGGTCTGAAACTCGACGCGGGCGGCGACGGCGAACGCGACGAGGAAGGCGAGCACCGGACCTGTCTGCAGCGGGCGAGGATCTTCGACGAGCAGAGCGATCAGCGCGACGGCGAGCAGCAGCGCGATGCCGAACGGCGCGCCGACGAGACGCTCGCGCCCGGCCAGCGCGTGCTGGTGGCGCTCGCGGGTCTCCCGTGCGGCGTCCTCGAGGCTGGGAGACCAGCGGTCAGCCTCCGTCACGACGGCGACCCGGACTCTCTCGGGCCGCCGTCTGCGTGACATCAAGCACAAGGTGATCTGATTCTACGTCGTCGGTCGTGCCGAGCCCACCACTCCGGGGCGGTTTACGCCGGCTGCGTCACGGCCCGCGCCAGGGATCGACGTACAGGTCGTCGATCTGCCAGCTCCCCGCACCCTTCGGCGTGAACCGGTAGGCGACCGGCACCATGCCGTCCTTCGTCAGCGCGCCGAGCGTGTTGACGATCGTGGCCATTTGGGGGGTCGGCCGCCAGTCGGCGCCGGGGGTCACCGCACCGATCTGCAGAGACTGCGTCTGCCCGGTGAGCAGGCTGTCGTAGAGGACTTCGACGCGGAGGGAGGAGAACAGCGACGTACCGCTCGAGCGCGCGAAGAGGCGGATCGTCGGCCACAGCAGGCCGACACAGCTCGGCGGGCTCGTCGCGCTCGACCCGCTCGGCAGGCTGAGCGCGCGGCTGTCGGTCGCGCCGCCGACGAGGAACCGCTCGTTGCCCGCAATCGTCGCGGCACCGCCGGAGACCGTCCAGCCGGCGGCGCCCTGCTCGAGCCCCCCGTCCGGCGCGAGCGCGTAGGGCGCCGGGTCGGCCCAGGGAAGGAACGGCCGGGTCAGAGGGGACTGCACGGAGCAGTCCGCGCCGTCTCCGATCGGGCCGGCGTGGGCGAGGGGCGCCGCGAGCGCCAAGGCTCCCATGGTGCTGACCGCGACTGCGGCCAGACGACTACGAATCCTTGCCATGCTGCTCGACTCCTCTGTTGCGCCCCGGATGGCCTGCCGAACCCCCCATCGACGCGCCCGGGCGTGCGCGCGATCGGACGTCCGTCGAGCGATGAGCGTCCAGTTCAAGTGGACGTCGACTGCCCCTCGGCCGTGCGGTGTGCGTCGGTCGCCTAGCCTGCGCGCGTGCCTCTCGACGACGTCTCCGTCATGTGGTTCCGCCGGGATCTCCGCGTCCGCGACCATCCGGCGCTCGCCGCGGCCGCCGCCCACGAGCGCTGCGTCCCGGTCTTCGTCTTCGACCCGCGTCTGCTCACCGAGGGGCGCTTCCCGAGCGCGATCCGCACGCGGTTCATGCTGGGCTGCCTGGCCGAGCTCGACGGGGCGCTGCGCGAGCGCGGCGGCAAGCTCGTCGTGCGCTTCGGCCGCCCCGAGGAGGAGATCGGGAAGCTGTGCGCGGAGCTCGGCGCGCGTGACCTCTACTTCACCGCCGACGTCGCGCCCTGGGCCCGCGGGCGCGACCAGCGCGTCGCCGGCGCGCTCGCGGACGTCACCGTCCACGCGATGCCCGGGGCCTGCGTCGTCGACGACCCCGCCGCGATCCGGACCCAGGCCGGCCAGCCCTACACCGTGTTCTCCCCGTTCGCGCGGACGTGGCGAGCCGTGCCCCGGCGGGCGCTGCTCAACGCGCCGCAGGAGGTGCGGACGCCGCCGAACGTCGCGGCCGGATCGCTCCCGTCGCTGGAGGCGCTCGGGCTCGCCGAGCCGCCGTCGCGCGGGACCTTCGCCCCGGGCGAGGAGGCGGCGCGCCGGCAGGCGACCGCGTTCCTGCGCACCGGCCTCGCGCAGTACGCCGACCGCCGCGACGCCCCGGCGGGCGGCTCGTCGCGGCTGTCGCCCTACCTGCGCTGGGGGTGCCTGTCGGCGACCAAGCTCGACGCGCGCGTGGCCGCTGAGCCGGGTCCCGGCCCCGAGGACTACCGCACCGAGCTCGCGTGGCGCGACTTCTATGCGGCGGTGCTCATGCACTTCCCGCACGTCACGACGCTCGAGTACATCGAGCGGATGCGCGACCTGGAGTGGGAGGACCCGGGCGACCACCTCGAGGCGTGGACGGAGGGGCGGACCGGCTACCCGCTCGTCGACGCGGGCATGCGCCAGCTCGCGCACGAGGGCTGGATGCACAACCGGGTGCGGATGGTCGTCGGCTCGTTCCTCACCAAGGACCTGCACCTCGACTGGCGGGAGGGCGAGCGCGTCTTCATGGAACGCCTGCTCGACGGCGACATGACCGCCAACAACGGCGGCTGGCAGTGGATCGCCTCGACGGGCACCGACCCCAAGCCGTACTTCCAGCGGCTGTTCAACCCGGTCACCCAGCACGAGAAGTTCGATCCCGACGGCGAGTACGTCCGCCGCTGGTGCCCCGAGCTCGCCGACGTGCCCGCCGGGCGGCTCTCCCGCCCCTGGACGATGAGCGACGACGAGCAGGACGCCGCCGGCTGCCGCATCGGCGACGACTACCCCGCCCCGATCGTCGACCACGCCCAGGAGCGCCGCCGGGCGATCGAGCGCTACCGGGCGGTGGCCCGGGACTGAGGGCAACTTTCGCATCGCTCCGGGTTCTGTGAACATGCGGCGTCAGCCAGACGGCGTGGACAACGAACCGGGAGCAGATACGAACATGCTGCGAAGCACGATCACCAGGGTCAGACGGGTGGGCCTCTGCGCGCTCGGCGTGTTGGCGGCGACGGCGCCGACCGCGAGCGCCGACACGGCGGCCCCGGTCTTCTCCTGCCGCGGGAGCGCGGGCTATCTCGAGACCGGGCCGCTGCCTCTGCCTCGCGTCGAGCCCGTCTCCGCCAACGCCGACGCCCCAAGCGCCACCAACCCGGACGGTGATCGCGCGCAGTGCGCGAGCGATCGTGGCGGGCTCCCCTCCGTCGTCCTGCCTCCTGGCGCGAACCCAGGCCTGCAGCTGACCCTCCAAGCGCTGACCGCCGAGACGAGCATCACGCCTGAGCTCGGCCCGGCGCGCACCCAGACCGCCACGTCGAGCGCGGCCACCGCGCTGAACCCGCTCGCGCTCACCGTCGGCGGGCAGGGGCTCACCATCAGCGCCGACGCGCTGACCTCGAGCGCGACCGCGAAGTGCGTCAACGGCGCGCCGGTCCTGACCGGCACCAGCCAGGTGGTCAACCTGACGATCAACGGCATCGTCATCAACATCCCCACCAACCAGGACACGTTCGTCATCGACCAGCTTCAGCCGCTGCTCCGCATCGTCGCCAACGAGCAGGTCACCACGACCAACGCCACCACGGGCGAGCAGACGCTCGTGCGCCGGGCGCTGCACGTCCAAGTGCTGGGGATCGCGCCCGCTCCGCCCGTGGCCAACATCGTGCTGGCCGAGTCCAAGGTCGACACCCATGGAGCGGTGTGCGCGCCGGCACCTCCGCCGCCGGCCTGCCCGGCCGGTTCGGTCCCGCAGCCGGGAGGCCCGTTGGTGTGCGTCATCATGCGGGAGACCCCGTCGGGGCCGTGCCCGCAGGGGAGCCTCGACGATCCGAACTCCAACAACTGCCTCTTCGTCATCGAGCGCCCGTGCCCGTCCGGTGCGAAGCCCGACCCGACCACCCGCGTCTGCGTGGCGACCAGCGCCAACGGGGGCGCCGGCAGCGGCGGCGGCAACACCGGCGGCAGCGCCACCAACGGCCCGAACGGCTCCAACGGGGGCATCGGCAGCGCCAACGGCCCCCGGGTGACGTGCGGCCGGCTCAGCCTGCGCTTCGTGAGCGGCGGGCGCCGGACGCTGAGCAGCCGCTTCGGGAAACGTCAAGTGACCCGTGGGCGGCTCGTGACCTGTGGCTCCAACCCCCGGTCGATCGTGGGCGCGCGGATCAACGTCGTGCACGTGCTCGCCGGCGGGAAGCGGCTGACGAAGACGGGGCTGCGATCCCGGCCGGGCGGCAAGCTGACGCTCATCCTGCCGCTCGACCTGCGCTCCCGCACGATCGAGTTCACCTACCGGCCTGACCTGACGAAGACCCGCGTGTCGTCGCGCGTGAACCTGCGCCTCACGGTCCGCAACCGCAAGGGCCGCATCCTGCGCTGAGCCACCGCCCGGGCGAGGCCTCATGGCCTCGTCCGGCGCCCTACGTACCTGCCCGACGGTGCCGAGGAGTGCCCCGCCCCTCAACCGGAGCAGCCGAGCAGGCTGCTGAGCGGGGTGCAGGGTCCCTGGTCCGCCGGCGTGGGGGTCGTCGCGGGAGGCGCCTGGGTCGACGTGGCGGGCGGTGGCGGGGCCGTGGCGGCGGGCTTGGTGCTCGTGCTCGGCGGGGGCGGCGACGACGCCGGCGGGCGCGCGGGCCGCGTGCCCTCGCGGGCCGGGCGGTCCGGCGCCTCGCGCCGCGCGGCCTCGTCGGCGGCCTTCGCGGCCGCCTTCTCGGCGGCCTTCGCGCGCGCCGCCGCGCTGCGGCGCTTCTTGTGCTTCTTGCCCTTCTCGCGCTTGTTGCGGTCGTCGGCGGCCAGCTGGCTGCGGGCGTCGACTCCGTAGGCGTCGTCGAACTCGGCGATCAGGGAGCCGTCCACGGCGCAGTTCAGGCAGAAGCCGTCACGCTCCCAGCCCGCCGCGCGCGCCACGACCTGGCTGGCGTAGTCGACGCCGAAGGCGTCGTGCCCGTAATAGGCGTACGCCGCCGACCAGGCTCCGCCGTCGAGAGACGCGGCGGCGCCGGAGTCGCGCAGAAGCGCGCCTGCGGCCATGATCGCGTCGAAGTCGTCGTAGACCGACGGGTGGAAGCGCGTCGGGTGCGGGTAGCGGCGCGGGCGGTTGCCGGCCCGAAAGGACGCGCGGTAGAGCTTCCAGGTGCTCACCGGGCCGTTGGTCACGTTGAACTGCATCGGGCCCGCGCAGCAGCCGAAGGCGTTGCGGCCGCGGTAGGTGCTCGGCGCGGTGGAGAACGCGGTCTCCTGCCGGTGGATCGAGGCGATCAGTCGCCAGGACACCCCGAAGCTGCGCTCGGCCTCCCGATAGAGCGGCAGGAACCCCGGAGCGGCGGAGGCCGCCACGTGCCGTGCGGCGGTCTTGCGGTAGTACGCCTTCCCGGGGCGCCGGGCGCGGCGTGCGGCGCTGCGCTGCGCCGTCAGGCGGGTCGGGGCCGCCGTGGCGGAGGCGCGCGCGGCCAACAGACGGTCCGCCGCGGCGCCGTCCCGCTCCGCCACGACCTCGGAGTGCGAGGGCAGCAGCGCCAGCGCGGCGGCCGCTCCGCCCCCCAGGACGAGGAAGAGCGCGACGACCAGGGCGCGCGCGAGCCGCAACCGGTTGACCTGGACGGCGCGCGCGAGCCGCAGACGGTGGCGCTTGGCCGCGTGCGCGACCCGCAACCGGTTGAGCTTGGCGGCGCGCGCGAGACGTGACCTGGTGACCCTGACGAACCCGACCGGCAATCGCATCGACCCAAGCCTGTCAGAGCACGGTGTCGCGGTGCAGCAGTGCGTCGGTCCCGAGGGCGCTGCGGCTATCGCGGCGCCGGCCGGCGTCGCGCGCGACGCTCGAGCGCCACGGGAGAGCCGTCGAGCGCGGTGACCTGCCAACCGCGCTCGGCCAGCCAGGTGGCGTCGGCCCCCTCGCCGCAGCCGACGCCGAGGGCCCGGCCGGTGAGCCGGTCATCGGCGACCGCCAGCGCAGCGACCGGGGGCTCGGGCGCCAGCGGCCCCGATCGGCGACCACCAGACCCAAGCCCCCAGCTCCCCCGGGCGACGCGGACCGCGGTCCGCGCGCATTGTCTGCCTCCTGACGACGTGCGCACCGGGACCTTCACGTGGCCGCGGCCACGTCGTAGGGTGCCGGAGGGTCGGCTCCGCCGGCGTCCGTTCCCGCTCGTCTCGCCGGAGGAAGCACCGTGCCCGAAGATTCCCGCACCCCGAAGTCGCTGGTCGTCGCCTTCGTCGTCCTGCTGCTCGGCCTGGGCGGCTTGGCCGCCGCGGGCGTCGGCTCGTCCGCCCCGGCGGGCGCGGACGGCGACGGAGAGGCGCAGGGCGGCGACGAAGAGGCGCAGGGCGAGTCGCTCGTCGCCTTCGCACGGGAGAACCCGGGAGCGTTGCGCCGAAAGCTGCCCATCGCGGTCATCCGCGAGAAGCTCGACCGCGGCAAGGAGGCCGAGCGCGAGTCGCGGTCGGGACCCTCGCAGCAACGCGTCGACGAGCGCGCCTACCCCCGGACCTTCGTCGCGGACGCCGACGCGAAGGCCGGCCGGGCCGCCTACACGAGCAAGCCCAGCCGCCTCGCGGCCGGCGACTTCAAGCGCGGTGCGGCCGGCACCCGCGCCGCGGCGCCCCTGGCCGCGGCCTGGCAGGAGCTCGGGCCGGTGACGCCGCTGGTCCCGGCGGAGGTCACCTACACCGGGGCGCCGACCGAGAACTCGGGCCGGACCACGGCGATGCTGGTCTCCCCGACCTGCGGGCAGCCCGGCAGGGGCTGCCGCCTGTGGATCGGCGCCGCCGGCGGCGGTGTCTGGCGCACCGCCGACGCGACCGCGCCCAAGCCGGTGTGGCAGGAGGTCAACACCGGGCTGCCGTCGCTGGCCATCGGCTCGCTGACCACCGACCCGTCCGACCCCACCGGCAACACGCTCTACGCGGGCACCGGTGAGCCGAACGCCTCCTCGGACTCCGAAGCGGGCCTCGGCGTCTTCAAGTCGACCGACGGCGGCGACCGCTGGACCGCGCTGACCGGCTCGCAGGCGGGCGTCGCGACCGACCGGTCGGTCGCCTCGATCGTGGTCGACCCGACGAACCCGCGGCACCTGTGGATCGGGACTGCGGTCGCACGGCACGGCACCTCCGCCTCCAACGGCGGCCGGCGCACGCCGCCGAACGCGCCGCCGCTCGGCATCTACGAGACCAAGGACGGCGGGAGCACGTTCACCCCGGTCCTCCAGGTCACCGGCGACAACGACCTCGACATCCACGCCGCCGCCGACGGCCGCGACCTCTTCAACGGCGGCGTCAACAAGATGATGCTCGACCCGCAGAACCCGTCGATGCTCTACTCGGCGTTCTTCGGCTACGGCATCTACCGCCTCCCCGGTTCGGGTCCCCCGGAGCAGGTGTTCGCCACGAAGTACCCGTTCGACTCGGTCGACCCGAGCGTCACGCCCGACTCGGGCGGCGACCGCACGGAGTTCGACCTCGTGGTCGCCAACGGCAAGACGCGCATGTACGCCGGGGACACCTCGGAGGACAACGCCTACGGAGCCCTGTGGCGCACCGACGACATCTCACTGCCGTCCGCGCAACTCGTCCAGCCCGGCACCGCCACGACGAACGCGGCGAACGGCGCCCCGTGGATCAACCAGTCCAGCCCGAGCCTCACGAAGCCGGACGGGACGTTCGACCCGGCCTTCGTGAGCTACGGGTTCTGCGAGCAGCAGTGCACCTACGACTCCTTCGTCGTGGCCGACAAGGCCAACCCGAACACCGTCTACCTCGGCGGCTCGATGAACTACGACGAGATCTTCGGATCGCCCGACGTCACGCCGGGCCGCACGAACGGGCGGGCCGTCATCCGCTCGGTCGACGCCGGCGCGACGTTCACCGACATGACCAACGACACCACGAGCCCGCCGACCGGGATGCACCCCGATCAGCACACGCTGGCCGTCAACCCGGCGAACCCCGGGCAGATGTTCGTCGGCTCCGACGGCGGGATGATCCGCTCGAACGGCACGTTCACCAACGACAGCGCCAAGTGCGCGAGGCGCGGCCTCGCGGGCGCCGAGCTCGCGCTCTGCCGCCAGGCGCTCAAGTCGGTGCCCACCAAGCTGCAGTCGATCTCCGACGGCCTGGCGACCCTTCAGTTCCAGGGCGTCTCCTTCAACCCCAAGAACCCGCTCGGTGACGTCATCGGCGGCACCCAGGACAACGGCACCTGGGGGTACTCGGGCTCCCCCACCTGGACCGAGTCGATCGGCGGTGACGGCGGCAACTCGGCGATCGCGAGCGACGGCTCCTACCGCGTGCACACCTACTACGGCCCGAGCCAGGACGTCAACTACAACGGCAACAATCCCAACACCTGGCTGTACATCTCCGAGCCGCTGGACGAGGCGACGGCCGACGAGCAGTTCTCGTTCTACGTCCCCGAGATCGCCGACCCCGTCGCGCCCAAGACGCTCTTCACCGCCGGGGAGTACGTGTGGCGGACGACCGACGCCGGCGGCAATCCGGCCGACCTCCGGGCGCACTGCCTGGAGACCGCCTTCGCCATCGGCGACGGGACGCAGGTGTGCGGAGACTGGCAGCGCGTCGGCGGCATCAAGGCGGGCCGCCTCGCCGACCAGGACGGCGCGAACTTCATCGTCGCGCTCGCCCGCGCCCCCTCGGACCGCGGGACCCTCTGGAGCGGCCGGCGCCGCGGCGGGCTCTTCCTCTCGTCGAACGCCGACGCCGCCGATCCCGACGACGTGCAGTTCACCGACATCACCGGCAACTCGCCGGACCGCTTCGTCAGCGGCATCGCCGTCGACCCGGCCAACCCGAACCACGCGTGGGTGTCGTACTCCGGCTACTCGCAGTACACCTCCGCCGGCAAGGACCAGGGCCACGTCTTCGAGGTGACCTACGACCCGGCGAGCAAGAAGGCCTCCTGGGTCGACCGCTCGTACGACATCGGCAAGGCGCCGGTCACCGCGATCGCCCGCGACGACGGGACCGGCGACCTGTACGCGGCCAACGACTTCGGCGTCCTCCGGCTCCCGCTCGGGGCGACCGCGTGGGAGAAGGCGGCCGGCGGACTGCCCGTCGTCGCCGTCTACGGCATGTCGCTGTCGAGCTCGGGGCGCGTGCTCTACGCCGCGACCCACGGCCGCGGGGTGTTCCGCGTGACGCTCGGCGCCGCCACGAACCCGATCGGCACCGGGGCCGGCGACACGCCCGGCGAGCCCCCCCCGAACGGCGGCCCGACCACGACGACCGTGACGACCACGACCACCACACCGGCGCCGCCCCCGCCCCCGCCCGTGCCCGCGAAGCCGGGGAAGCTCACCTTCACCCGGGTGAAGGTCCGTTCGGCGAAGGCCTCCGGTGGGCGGCGGAAGGTCCGGATCACGTTCACCGCGTCCCGCGGGGCGAAGGTGACCCTCCGGATCTCCAAACGGGGCGCGACGCTCCGGGTGATCCGGCGCACGGTGAAGGCGGGCGCCTTCACCACCACCATCACCGTCCCGCGCCGCAGGATCACGCGCAAGACCCGCTGGACGCTCAGCCTCGTGAGCGGCCCGGCGTCGAAGAAGGTGACGTTCAGACCCTGACGCGACGGCCGATAGGGTCCTGAGCGCCATGCCCGTCTCCCCCGAGATCTTCAAGGCCTACGACATCCGCGGCCTGTACGGCGAGGAGATCGACGGCGACGCTGCCGAGCAGATCGGCCGTGCGTTCGCGCGCGTCGTCGCGGAGCTCGCGGGCAAGGAGGTGGCCGACGTCACCGTCGGCCTGGGCCGCGACATGCGCCTCACCGCGCCCGAGCTCGCGGGCCGCTACCGCGACGGGATCGTCTCCGAGGGCGCGTCGGTCGTCGACGCGGGGCAGGTCGGGACGGAGATGCTCTACTTCCTCGTCGGTTCGCGAGGCCTCGACGGCGGGCTGATGTGCACCGCCTCGCACAACCCGAAGGCCTACACCGGCGCCAAGCTCGTCAGGCAGGAGGCGATCGCCCTGTCCGGGGACGAGGGCATCGGGGAGATCTGCGAACTCGTCGTCGGTGACGGTCTTGCGGGCGAGCCGCCCGGGGGCGGAAGCGTCTCCCGCGTGGACATCTACGCGGAGTTCCACGAGCGCGCGCTGCGGTTCATCGATCCCGGCAAGGTCACCGCGCTCAAGGTCGTGGTGGACGGCGGCAACGGCATGGCCGGCCCGATGGTCGGCCCGCTGCTGACGCAGCTCGGCCTCGAGCTCGTCGAGACCTTCTGGGCCCCCGACGGCACGTTCCCCGGCCACGAGCCGAATCCGTTGCTGCCCGAGAACCGGCAGTTCGTCATCGACAAGGTCCTCGAGACGGGCGCCGACCTCGGCATCGCCTGGGATGGCGATGGAGACCGCTGCTTCTTCGTTGACGACCAGGGGTCGTTCGTCGACGGCGACTTCCTCACCGCGATCCTCGCCGAGCACCTCATCGCGAAGGACGAAACGTCCCACCCACCGGTGACGATCCTCTACGACGCGCGGGCCTCGCGCGCGGTCGCCGACACGGTCACCGCCGCCGGCGGCACCGCGGAGGTCAACCGGATCGGCCACGCGTTCTTCAAGGCGCGGATGAAGCGCGAGGGCTCGCTGTTCGGCGGCGAGGTCTCCGGCCACTACTACTTCCGCGACTTCTACTGCGCGGACTCCGGCACCCTCCCCGCGCTGCTCATGCTCGAGAAGCTCTCCGTGGAGGGCCGCAAGCTCTCAGAGCTCGTCGCCTCCTACCGGGCGAAGTACTTCATCTCAGGCGAGATCAACTCGACCGTCGAGGACGCGGCCGGCAAGCTCTCAGAGCTCGAGGAGACCTACGGCTCGCGGCCCGGCGCGACGGTGAGCCACATCGACGGGGTCTCGGTCGACTTCGAGGACTGGCACTTCAACGCACGCTCCTCCAACACCGAGCCGCTGCTGCGGCTCTGCCTGGAGTCGCTGGTCTCCGCGGCCGACATGGAGGCCAAGCGCGACGAGCTGCTCGGCGTCATCCGCGCCTGAGCTGCGCGATCATGGGTGCGGTGACGGCGAGCGCGCGATCCCCGCAGTGACCGCGAAGCCGGAGGGCCACGATCTGCGCGAGCCCTACCGCCGGCTCTTCTGGCGCGTCTTCACGGTCAACGCGGCGGTGCTCGCTCTCGCCTCCGCACTGGCGGTGGTGGTCTTCTCACCGGGGACCCTCAGCTCGCCGGTGGCGCTGAAGGAGCTGGGCATCTTCGCCGGCGCACTGGGCGCGATGGTCGCCGCCAACCTGCTGTTGACCCGGCGCCTGACCGCGCCGCTGGAGGATCTCGTGGCGCTGATGCGGCGGGTCGATCCGCTGCACCCCGGCGTCCGCGTCGCGGTGCAGGGCGGCCCGTCGGAGGCGGCCGAGCTGGCGCAGGCCTTCAACGAGATGCTCGACCGTCTCGAGCACGAGCGCGAGGAGAGCACGCGGCGCGCGCTCGACGCACAGGAGTCCGAGCGGCTGCGCGTGGCCCAGGAGCTGCACGACGAGGTCGGTCAGAACCTCACCGCGGCGCTGCTGCAGCTCGCCAGGATCCGCAAGCGCGCGCCCGCCGCGCTGCACACCGAGCTGAACGAGGCCACCGAGACGGTCCGCGAGAACCTCGACGACCTGCGACGCATCGCCCAGCGCCTACGCCCTCAGACGCTGGACGAGCTGGGTCTGGCCAGCGCGCTCGGGCACTTCAGCGCCCGCCTCAGCGAGCAGACGGGACTCCCGATCGCGCAGCGCTTCGAGCGTGATCTGCCGGTCCTCGGCCACGACGAGGAGCTCGTGATCTACCGGGTCGCCCAGGAGGCACTGACCAACGTGGTCCGTCACGCCCGTGCCTCACGCGCCGAGCTCACGCTCGAGCGCGGTGGCGACGGCCTCGTCCTGCGCATCAGCGACGACGGCGTCGGGATGACCGGCACCGGCGCCGGCGCGGGCGGAGTCCGCGGGATGCACGAACGCGCGACGCTGATCCGTGCCGATCTGCGCATCACGCCGGGCCGCCACGGGGGCACGGACGTCGCTCTCCGCGTACCGCTGGGCGCGAGCTCGTGACACCGCTGAAGACGCGCATCCTGCTGGCTGACGATCACGCGGTCGTGCGGCGCGGGCTGCGGCTCGTCCTCGACGGCGAGCCCGACCTGCTCGTCGTCGCCGAGGCGAGCGACGGGGCCGAGGCGATCGAGCTGGCGCTCGCCGGGGAGGTCGACCTCGCCGTCCTCGACATCAGCATGCCGCGGATGACCGGCCTGCAAGCCGCACTCGAGCTGAGCCGCGTGAAGCCGCAGATGCCGATCTTGTTCCTCTCGATGCACGACAGCGAGCAGTATCTGTTCGAGGCGCTGCGCGCGGGGGCGGCGGGGTACGTGCTCAAGTCGGTCGCCGACCGCGACCTCGTCGAGGCGTGCCGCGCCGCCATGCGCGGCGAGCCGTTCCTGTACCCCGGCGCGGTGCGGGCGATCATCCGCGACTACCTGCAGCGCGCACGCGCCGGGGAGCCGTTGCGCCAGGATCCGCTCACCCCCCGCGAGCGCGAGATCGTCAAGCTCGTGGCCGAGAGCGCCAGCAGCAAGGAGATCGCCGAGCTGCTGACGATCAGCGAGAAGACGGTCGAGCGTCACCGCGCGAACATCCTCGGCAAGCTGGGCCTACGTGATCGCGTCGAGCTGACGCGCTACGCGATCCGCCGCGGACTGATCCAGCCGTAGGAGGCTGGTGTCCAGTCTCGTGCTCGGGGGCTCCCCGCGCCATGATCCGTAGCGCCACCCATAGCCGCGAGCGACCGGCCGCGCGACCCTGGAGACGTGGACGCATACGCCGAGCATCCCTCCGCGGCACCCACGCGCCGTCGCGTCCGGGTCGTCGTGGTCGACGACCACGCCGCGGTCCGCGAGGGGATCCGGGCGATGCTCGCGTCCGAGCCCGACATCGACCCCGTGGCCGTCACGGCCACCGCACGCGGCGCCGTCGCCCTCGCGGAACTCGTAGGCCCCGACGTGATGATGCTCGACCACCACCTCCCCGACGAGGACGGGATCTCGTTGTGCCTGCGGCTGAAGGGCATCGCCGACCCTCCCGCCGCGCTGATCTACTCCGCGTTCGCCGACGAGCACCTCGTCGCGCTGGGGATCATCGCCGGCGCCGATGCGCTGCTGAGCAAGGCCGCCGATCCCGACGAGCTCTGCGACGTCGTGCGCGCGCTGGCCGAAGGCACGGCGCGCTTGCCCGCGCTGGCACCCGCCACGATGCGGTCCGTCGCCTCCCGGCTGGACGCCGAGGACCTGCCGATCCTCGGCATGCTCGCCCATCGCACGCCGCCGTCGGAGATCGCCGCGGCGCTGCGGATGGACGTCGCGTGGCTCGCCACGCGACGCTGGGCGATGCTCGACCGGCTCAGCGGCGGCACCGCGCTGCGCACGTGCCCGCGCCGTCACCGGTCAGGACGCGCATAGCCCGTGCTGCTCGAGCTGATCGGTCTCGTCGTCGTCCTCCTGGCCTTGCTGTGGGTGGACCTGCGGTTCTTCGCTCGCGGCCGCGAGGCGACGTTCCGTGAGAGCGTGATCTGGTCGATCGGCTGGCTGGCACTCGGCCTCTCGATGACCGCCGTCGTGCTCGTCACGCAAGGCGGTGACGACGCCGTCAACTACGTGACCGTCTACCTGATCGAGCGGTCGCTCTCGCTGGACAACCTCTTCGTGTTCATCCTGCTGTTCACGTACTTCGCCGTGCCTCACCGCCACCGAGCCGGGATGTTGTTCACAGGGATCATCGCGGCGCTCGTGCTGCGTGGCCTGGCGATCGCGGGCGGCACCGTCCTGATCGAGCAGTTCCATGTCGTCCTCTACGTCCTCGGCATGCTGCTGCTCGTGCTCGCCTACCGGATCTTCAGGGGGGTCGGCGAGAACATCGACCCCGACCGGAACCTGGTCGTGCGCGGGGTCCGCAGGCTCTTCCCCGTGAGCGCGGAGATGGGCGCCGGGGAGTACGTCCGCACGGAGGATGGCGTCCGCAAGGTCACGCCGATCTTCCTCTGCCTGGCCGCGATCGTGGCCGCGGACATCGCGTTCGCCGTCGACTCGATCCCCGCCGCGTTCGCCATCACGCAGGAGGCCCCGATCATCTGGATGGCGAACGTCTTCGCCCTGATGGGCCTCCGGGCCCTGTTCGTGCTGGTCGAGGGCCTCATGCGCCGCTTCCGCTATCTCGACGAGACGATCGCGATCGTGCTCGGTCTCGTGGGGGTCAAGATCCTCGTCGAGGACCTGGTCAAGATCGGTCCCGCCGCCAGCCTGGGCATCGTCGCCGTCGCGTTCGCCGTCGGCACGGGCGTGTCGCTCCTCGCCGACCGGCGCGACCCCGAAGGCACCACGGAGCGCAAGCGCGAGATGGCCGAGCAGCACGGCGACCCGCCGAAGACCGGAGGCGCCGAGCATCACGAGGAGGAGCCGGCGCGGGCCCGAACGTAGGATGGGCCGGTGCCCGACGAGCCCGCATCCGCGCTGACGCCCGACGACCCGGGAACCGCGTGGGTCGCCGAGGCCGGGGTGCACCGCATCGCGGTGCCGACGCCGTTCCTCGTCGGCCGCGTCAACGTCTACCTCATCGAGGACGACCCGCTCACGCTCGTCGACAGCGGGCCGAACTCGGCCACCTCGATGGCCGAGCTCGAACGGGGGCTGGCGATCCACGGGCGCGCCGTCGAAGAGATCGGCCGCGTCGTCATCACCCATCAGCACATGGACCACATCGGGCTCGTGCAGCTCGTCGTCGACCGCTCGGGCGCGGAGGTCTGCGCGCTCGACCGCCTCGCCCCGTGGCTCTCGCGCTACTCCGAGAGCATGGAGGAGGACGACACGTTCGCGGTGGCGGTCATGGAGCGCCACGGCATCCCGCACGACATGCGCCTCGCGCTGCAGGCGGTCAGCCGCGGCTTCCGCGCGTGGGGCGGCCCCGCGCAGGTCGACACCCGGCTGCCCGACGGCGGGCAGCTCGCGTTCCGCGACCGCACCTGGACGGTCCACCACCGCCCGGGCCACTCGCCCTCGGACACCGTCTTCGAGGACGTCGAGCGGCGGATGCTCCTCGGCGGCGACCACCTCATCGGCCGCATCTCCTCGAACCCGCTCGTGTCGCGGCCGCTGGAGGGCGGCGACCCCGACGAGCGGCCGCGTGCCCTGCTCGACTATCTGGACTCCATGCGCGCGACGGCGGCGATGGAGCTCGACGTCGTGCTCCCCGGCCACGGTGAGCCGGTCACCGACCACCGCGCGCTCGTCGACGACCGCGTGCGCGGGCACGACCGCCGCGCGGAGAAGATCGCCAAGCTCCTCGTCGACGAGCCGGCGACGGCGTTCGAGATCGCCCAGCAGATGTGGGGTAACGTCGCGGTCACCCAGGCCTACCTCACGCTCAGCGAGGTGCTCGGCCACGTCGACCTGCTCCTCGCGCGCGGCGAGGTCACCGAGGAGCGCGACGCCGAGGGCGTCACGCGCTTCCGCGTGGTCTCGTGATGAACGGCAGTCGAATCGTCGATTGGACCCGCTGAGCGGGACGAAGCGACGACTCGACGCAGCCGCGTCCCGCTCATCCGCGCCGGCCGACGCGGTCCAGCGCGCGGCCCGCGGCGCCCCGCGCCGGCAGCAGCGCCCGCGCGGCGACGTGGCGCGCCGCCTCGCGCGCCTCCTTGACCCGGAGCTCGGTGGGCGACGGCGCGAAGCGCGCGCGCACCCGCGCGGCCAGGGCGTCGAGGTCGGGGCCGAGCTCGAGGTGCTCGCGGGCGGGCAGCCGGTCCTCCCAGAAGCGGCCGAGCAGGTGGTCCTCCAGGCTCATCTGCGCGCGCCAGCGCGGCAGCACCCGCAGGCGCCAGTCCTGGTGGACCATGTGGCTCTTGTGCCAGAAGACGAGGCCGGGCCCGTCCGGCGGGGTGAGCTCGGGGTCGAGGTCGCAGAACCAGCGGTGGTGCTCGTGGCCCAGGAAGCTGCCCGTGCCCTCGACGTTGAAGATCAGCTCGGCCTCGACGGTCGGGACCTCGACGTACCCGGCCCGGGCGACCCGTGAGAGCTCGCGGCAGACGCCGATCGGGTCGCGGACGTCCTCCAGCGTCGTGACGCAGACGGCGAAGTCGAAGTGGTCGTCGGGGAAGGGCCACGGGTCGTGGTCACAGATATCGGCCAGGTGCCAGGTGTCCTGCGTGAAGCGCTCGGGCCCGGGGCCGAAGGAGCCGAGCACACCGCGCGTCGCGTGGGGCCGGATGTCGAGCACGTGGTCGGCGCGGTGCAGCGGGGCCCCCCAGGCGCCCACGTCCAGGACGAGCGCGTCGTCCGGGAGGGCGTTGATGCGTGCCAGGGCGGAGGGGAGCACGGCCGAGAGCGTAAGCGGCAGGGCCGCCGTCAGGCGCCCGGGGTCGGAGCCGCGGTCCCCGGGGCCGGCCGGCGCAGATAGCCCAGCGCTTCGCCCAGCAGCTTGCGCTCGGCCACCACCGTGCAGATCAGCACGACGACGGCGAAGAGGAGCAGCTCCCCCGCGGCCTGCAGCGCGCTCGGCCGTCCGGTGACGAGCTGGCGGACCAGGAGCACGGCCGCCGCCCCCGGGAGGACGGGAGACACCGCGCGGAGCGCGTGGGGCAGCAGGCGGAAGCCCACGAACAGGCGGCGGAGGTAGTACGCGCGGCACGCGAGCTGCACGAGCATCATCGCCGCCATGCCGTAGGCGAAGCCCACCAGGCCGCCGAAGATCAGCAGCGGCAGCGTCACGACGACGAAGGCCGCGACGGTGATCGCGCTGGCCACCGCGATCGGCCGCGTATCGGCGCGCGCCCGGAAGTACGCCGTCCAGTTGAACCCCAGGTGGTTGACGGCGACGATGAGCCCGAAGGCCTGCAGGAGCCCGATGGCCGGCCGCCACCGCTCGCCGATGCCGAAGCGGACGAGCTCCTCGGAGAAGAGCGTCAGGCCGACGCCGAACGGCATCGCCCACATCAGCGCCAGGCGGTTGGACTTCACGAAGGACTCGAAGAGGATCTCGGTGCGGTCGGCGACCCGGCAGATCGCCGGGTAGAGCGTCCCGGTGACGATCGCGTCGACGCGGTCGGCGAACTGCACCACCGTGGAGGCCAGCGCGATGATGCCCGCGCCGGCCACCCCGAGCGTGGCCGAGGAGGCGATGATCGAGCCCTGGGCGACCACGAGGCCCGCCAGGGACGCCGCGAACAGCGGCAGCGAGAAGCGCACGTACTCCCGGAGCACCGCGCCGTCGAGGTTCCAGCGCATCTTGTAGGGCGAGGTGACGACCGCCAGGAAGGAGGTCGAGCAGGCGCCCGCGAGCAGGCCACCGACCAGGGCCCAGTAGCCGGCGCCGGCCACGGCCAGGGAGACGGCCACGACGAAGCCGACGATCGGGTCGGCCGAGCTGAGCAGACGCTGCTTGAAGTAGTCCATGCGGCGGTACCAGATCCACAGCGGCGCCTGCAGGGCGAGCGCGGGCACGGCGAGCAGCCCGACGAAGCCGACGGGGACGATCTCCCAGCGGCCGTAGGCCCAGGCGACCAGCGGGATGACCACGGCGATCAACGCGGTGACCGCGCCGGTCATGACCAGCTCGATCGTGAACGCGCGCTGGAACGCGGCTTCCTGGTCGAGGTCGGCCTGCTGGATGTACTTGTCGCTGACGCCGACCTCCTTGAGGAAGACCAGCGTCCCGAACGACGTCACGAGGATCGCCCAGATGCCGTAGTCGTCGGTGGTCAGGAAGCGCGCGAGGACGAAGCCGCGGACCAGCCCCAGCCCGGTGAGCACGACGAGGAAGGCGCCGTTGATCAGGGTCCCGCGCGCGGCGCGGCGCCGCAGGTCGGGCCGCAGCGGGGCGATGGCCTCCGCCGCGGCGGAGGGCTCGATCGGCTCCGGCGGGCCAGTGAGGTCGAGGGTGTCGGAGGTCCTCACGCGCCGTCACCGCTCCCGTTCCAGCCGGCGAAGAACGCGTTGGCGAGCGTGGCCTTCCAGTGCGCGCGGGCCGCGGCGTGGACCCGCGGGCCGACGAGGGGCACGCCGGCGGGCACGAGGTCGGCGAGCTGCGCCGCGCGCGCGGAGGTCCGCCGCCCGCGCCAGTCCGCCAGCGCGTCGTGGAAGTACGGCGCCACGTCGGGATGCTTGGCCACCATCGCCTGCTCGGCGGGCGCGGCGGCGGCCATCCGCCGCTCCCAGGCCGCGAGCGTCGTCGGGTGCAGGTGGGCGGCGCCGATGCCCGGCTCGTAGAGGAGCCGCAGGCCGCGGTCGTGCAGCCGGCGCCCGAGCTCCAAGTCCTCATAGCCGAACTCGAACGCCTCGTCGAACCCGTCCACCGCGGCCAGCAGCTCGCGCTTGAACGACACGTTGGAGGCGTACAGGCGCCCCCAGCCGGCCTCGCCGGCGCGCATGTGCGCGTAGTCGAACTGCGCCCCCTCCTCGAGGAAGCGCATGAACGCGGTGACGCGCAGCTCGGCCGCCCAGCGCACGTGCCCGAGGATCGCGTCCTGGGTCGCGGGATGGCGCCCGTGCGCGGCCAGGTGCGCGTCGACCAGCCCGGCGTCCGCGAGGATGTCGTCGCCGAGGAACAGGATCAGCGCGCCGCGAGCGGTCCGCCAGCCCGCGTTGCGCGCCGCCGCGACGCCGGGCGCGGGACGGTGCAGCAGCGTGGTGGCGAACGGGCGCTCCCCCGCGCCCACGGCGCGCGCGACCGCGGCGCCGTCGTCGTCGGGGTCGTCGACGACGAGCACCTCGATGCGGTCGTCGGCCTGGCCCTCCAGGTGGTCGAGCGCGCGGCGCAGGACCGCGGCGCGCCGGTAGGTGGGGATCACGACCGACAGCGCGGGCGCGGCTCCGGCGCCGGTCACGGGCCTACCGCGTGCGACGGAAGACGTACGCGCAGTCCTCGAAGTCGGGGAGGCCGCGCCAGCGGCCGCGGCGCTGCGCGAACGCCTCGGCGAAGCCCAGCTCGGCCAGCGTGGCCCGCAGGTCGGCGTCGGTGATGCCCCACTGCCAGACGTCGTGCACGTCGCGCCACGGGCGCCCGCGCCGTGGGTTGATCTCGTCCAGGCGCCCGTAGAGCCCGTCGAGGTTGTCCTGCGGCGGGACGGCCCGGCGGTAGCGCTCCTCGCCGAGCTCGAGCAGCCTGACGGTCTCGGGGCCGGCGTCCCACATGGGGTTGACGATCGCGAACGCCTCGGTGTGCGGGGCGTAGCGGCGCAGGATCTCGTCCCAGTCGGGGTCGACCTGGTGCAGCAGCACGTCGAAGAGCAGCACGACGCCGATCGCCCCGACGTCGGCCGGGGTGCGCTCGAGGCCGAAGTTCTGCTCGACCAGTTCGAACTGGCCGAAGGCGGCGGCGCGCGCGCGGACCGTCGGCGTGATGTCGTCGTCGACGAGCACCGCGCGCTCGGGGGCGTGGTGCTCCAGCGCGTAGAAGCTGTAGCCGGCGTCCACGGCCCAGACGCCGCCGAGGTCCGCGACCGAGGTGACCTCCGCCAGCGCGAAGGCCGCGTCGATCGCCCGCAGCTTCAGCTCGACCAGCCCAGGGTCCCCGGCCGCCGCCACCGGCCGCGAGTGGATCCACGCCTGCGGGTCGCCCCGGCGCGCGGCGCTCAGCATGCGGCGGCCCTCGCGGTGGGTCAGGACGTCGCGGGTGGCCGGGACGGGCGGCTGCCCGGGGCCGCGGGGCAGCCGCACCGGGGTGGCGGGGCCCACCGGCTCCAGGCCGGCGCTGCGCACCATGCGCTCGTAGGCGGCGATGTTCGGCAGCCACCACCACGGGCGCCCGTCGCCGTCGAAGCTCGCCAGCGCCCGCCGCGGGAACAGGCGCGAGAACGTCGGGTCGACCGCGTCCAGCGTGCAGACGATGCCGTCCGGCGCGCAGACGTCGCGCAGGCGCTCGAGGGCGCGGATCGGGTCGCGGAGGTGCAGCAGCAGGCTGCCCATGAACACGAAGTCGAAGCGGCCGTGCTCCTCGGGGTCGAGGTCGTAGACCGAGCACTCGCGGTACTCGACGTCCGAACCCAGCGCGTCGGCGGCGATGTCGAAGCCCTTGCCGCCCTGCTTGCGGTCCTCGAGGATCGCCACCAGCTCGTCGCCCGCGGTCACCGGCCAGTCCCACGCCCGCGGGTCGACGATGTCCACCGCGACGACGCCGGCCGCGCCGCGCTTCTCCATCTCGAAGGCCCAGAAGCCGTCGAAGGTGCCCACGTCCAGGCAGCGCCGGCCCTCCAGCGAGGCGGGCAGCACGTGAGCGGCCACCGTCCGCAGGTCGAACCACCCGGGAGTGACCACGCCGGGAGCGAGCTCGAGGGTGTGGTACCACTGCTCCCGCCGCCCGACGCGCTCTCGGATCGTTTCCCCTGCGAGCGCCATCCTCCGAGACACCCTACTTCCCGTGGCCCGCCTTCGATCCGTCATCGACCCCGACGCCGAGGCCGCCGAGCTGCGGGCCTACCTGGGCGCCGCCTACGACCACGACCGCCTCGTCCACTACGAGGCGCAGCTCGAGGACGAGCTCGCCGCCGTCGGCGACGAGCAGGCGCTCTACCGGCGCTCGGAGGGCTACCTCTACAACCTCACCGCGTTCGCGATGACGCGCACGAAGGACCCCTACCGCGCGTGGATCGACGCGGCCTTCCCCGCGGGCGGGCGCCTCCTGGACGTCGGGTGCGGCATCGGCGCCGACGGCCTCGCCCTGATGGCCGGCGGGCACCGCGTCACGTTCGCGGACTTCGACAACCCGAGCGTGGCCTACCTTCGCGCCCGCCTCGCGACGCGCGGGCTGACGACCGCCCCGCACGACGGGGCGCGCATCGTCGACCTGGACCGCGAAGCGCTGCCCGGCGGCCACGACCTCGCCTACGCCTTCGACGTCCTCGAGCACGTGGAGGAGCCCTTCGCCCTGCTGACCGCGATGGAGGGCGCGGCGGGACTCGTGCTCGTCAACCTGCTGGAGGGCGAGGAGGGCCAGACCGCGCTGCACCACGACCTGCCCGTGGCCGCCCTGCTCGACCACGTCACGCGCCGCGGGCTGGTCCGCTACCGGCGCTTCCACTCAGGGCGCGCGCACCTGGTGCTCTACCGGGGAGGCGCGGGCGCCGGCCGTCTGCGCGCCGTGCGCGGGCGGGCCGTCCGCGCGGTGGGCGCCCGGCGCGGGTGACGGCGGCCGCTGCGTGCTGCGGCCAGGGCACGGCGGCTCACGCGACCGCGGACGCCCAGAGGTCGGCGCGCCCGAGCGGGCGAGTCGGCCGGTGGGCGGCCAGGCGGTGCACCAGCGTCCGGGCGCCCGCGTCGGCCTCGGGGACGATCGCGTCGTGGATCAGCTCGCCGTAGCCCACGCGGACCCGGGCGAAGCCGGCCGTCCGCAGCGCGCGGCGAAGCGAGCCGCGGGTCTGCTCGTTGACGTGCATCGTCCGCTCGAGCTCCCCGCGGGGATCGGCCGGCCAGCGGCGGCGGCGGTCGGGCACGGCCAGGCGCATCAGGCGGTAGGTCACGTCGTAGATCAGGCGGTTGGGGAACGTGTGGACGAGGAGCCGTCCGCCGGGCCGCAGGATGCGCCGCGCCTCGAGCAGCGCGCGGTCGAGCTCGTCGGCGGACAGGTGCTCGACGACGTCGAGCAGCGTGACCAGGTCGGCGACGCCGTCTCCCAGCGGGACGGCGCGCGCGTCGGCCAGCAGCACCTCGGCGCGCACGCCCTGCGCGTCCAGCGTGCGGTGCGCGAGGGCGACCGCCGCCTCGGAGTACTCGAGGCCGACGGCCCGCGCGGCGCCCGACTGGACCGCCAGCGCGAGCAGCTCGCCCCGGCCGGTCCCGATGTCGACCAGCACCTCCCCCGGGCGCAGGCCGCCGCGGTGCAGGGCGTAGATGTAGGTGCCGTGGATCGGCGCACCGGGGTCGGCCGTCCACTCCGCGTAGCCCATGCAGGCCTGCAGGTAGTAGGCCTCGTCGTAGGCCGCGGCGGGCACGACCGGGTCGGGAAGGGCGTCGGGCATCGGGGCCATGAGGTATCACACGAGCCGTGCCCGCCCCCGTCGCGATCGCGGTGGTCTCCTGGAACACCGCGGGCCTGCTCGACCGGTGCCTCACGAGCCTGCGCCGCGAGCACGACGCCGGCCGCGCGGAGGTGTGGGTCGTCGACAACGCCTCGGCGGACGGCTCGGCGGCGCTGGTCGCCGAGCGCCACCCGTGGGTGCGCCTGGACGCCGCGACCGAGAACCTCGGCTTCGGCCCGGCGGTCAACCGCGTCGCAGCACGCACCGCCACCCCCTTCCTGGCGGCGGCCAACGCCGACGTGGCGCTCGAGCCGGGGGCACTCCAAGCGCTCCTCGCCGCGGCCGCGACGCACCCCGGGGCCGGCGCGTTCGCCCCGCGCCTGCTCACCGCCGACGGGACGACCCAGCACTCCGTCCACCCCTTCCCCACCGTGCGCACCGGCCTGCTGCTCTCCTCCGGGCTCGCCCAGCGCCCCGCCGTCGCGCGCCGGCTGCCGCTCGAAGGCCACTGGGATCCCGACCTCCCGCGCGAGGTCGACTGGGCGCACGGCGCGCTGCTGCTCGTGCGGCGCGCGGCGTGGGACGACGTCGGCGGCTTCGATCCCGAGCAGTGGCTCTACGCGGAGGATCTCGACCTGGCGTGGCGGCTGCGGCGCGCGGGCTGGACGACCCGCTACGTGCCCGGGGCGCGGGTGGAGCACGCGGTCTCCGCGGCGACCGCGGGCCGGTGGGACGACCACGAGCGCGCCCTGCGCACGCAGCGCTCGACCTACGCGTGGATGCTCGACCGCCAGGGCGCGCCGCGGACCCGCGCCACCGCGCTGGCGCACCTCGCGGGCCCCGCCGCGCGCGCGGCGCTGCTCGGCGCCGGCGGGCGCCTGTTGCCCGGCCGCTGGACGGCGCGGACCGCCGCGCAGCACCGCTGGGCCGCGATGCACCGCACCGGCCTCGAGCCGCGCGCGGAGCTCGAAGCCCACCGCCGCCGGCGCGGGTGAGGCGCGCGGACGCGCCAGCAACCTGACACCCCGCGACGGGCTCCGCGGCGCTCGTGGGACGCCCGCCGGCGCGCGTTCGACCACGGCGACCGAACCGCCGGACGTCGGGGGGCCTCGGTAGCCTTGGACGCTGAATGGCGAGCTACTCCCAGGCGGCGGTGACGCCCGCCGGCATCCGCGACGGCGATCCCGTGGCGCTCGGCGCGCTCGTCGAGCGCCGCGCGAACGCCGTGCTCGCCTACTGCGAGACGGTGTGCCCGCCGCAGCACGCCGCGCGCGCCGCCGCCGAGGCGTTCGCGCGCTTCCGGGCGGCGGTCGCGTCGGCCGAGGACCCGGGGGTGCTCGACCCGGAGCGCCTCCTGCTCGGCGCGACCCGCCACGCCGCCGCCTCCCTGACCGACGCGCCCAGGCCCTCCCCGCCCGCGCCGAGCTTCCGGGGGAGGCTCGGGGGCAGCCGCGGGACGGGCGCTTCGGAGACCTGCGCGCTCGTCCCCGACCTGCTGGCCGCACGCGCCGAGGGCGCACTGGGGGTCGCCGACCAGGAGCGCCTCGCGCGCCACCTCGAGCGCCATGAGGCCTGCCGCTCGCTCGCGGACACCGTCGACTGCGCGGAGAACTTCTACGCCTCCCCACCCGCGCGGACGGTGCCGATCGGCGCGTTGACGGAGATCATGCTCGCGTTCGCCGCCGCCGCGCCGAACGTCGCCGTGCCGGCGGCGGAGCTCGACTTCGTCGTGCCGCCCGAACCGGCCACCGAGCCGCTCGCGCCGCCCGCCGAAGCGCGCGAGCCGTCCGCCGCCTCGTCGCCTGACCCGCCGCCGACCGTCCCGCCCGCCGAAGCGCTCGTGCCGCCGACCGTCCCGCCGCCTGAACCCCCGCCGCCACCCGAGCCGCCACCCGCTGTCGCGCCGACTGCGTCCGCGCTGCCGGTCGTCGAGGCCCCCGGTCCGCCGCCGCTCCCGCCACCCCCCGCGAGAGCGCCGGCCGCGTTCGCGCCCCCCGCCGCGCCGCCCGTCTTCGCACCGGCCGCCCCCGCGCCGCCACCCGTGCCGCACGCCGCCGAGGCAGAGCAGCCGTACCGACACGAGCCCGAGGGCGAAGGCGCCCTCCAGCGCACGATGGTGCTGCCCGCGCTCCCCCTGACCGCCGCCCCGCCCGCGGGCCCCGGCGGCGGCGTCGCCCATCCGCGGGTCGCGGACCGGCACAGACATCTGCCGTCCGCCGGCGCGCACGGGATCGTCTACCGCTACGTCCTCCCGGGCGCGTCGGTCGCCGCCGCGCTCCTGGCCGCGATGGCCGTCGCCGGCTTCTTCGGTGCCGACGCGCCTCCGGCGCGCCCGGCCGCCACGACCGTCCCGGCCGCGCCCCCCGCGGGCGCGCCGCCGGTGGCGCCCAAGACCAACGTCGACACCGAGGAGCGCTCGGTCCTGGTCGCCGAGCGCAAGGCGCGCCGGGAGCGCGCGGCCGCCGCGGAGCGTCGCCGCGCGCGCCGCGCGGCCGCCACCGCCGCGCCTGCGGCCGCACCTCCGGCCAGGGTGCCCGAGACCACCCCGCCGGCCGCCGTCACCCCGAAGCCGGATCCGGTCCCGGCCCCCGCCGCCACGCCGCGGACGCCCGAGAAGGCAAGCACCGCGGAGAAGGAGCCGCCGGCCAACAGCTCGTCCGCCCTCCCGGACAGCGGCACGACGCCGACGACGACGCCGGCGCCGGGGGATCCGGGCGTCTTCAACAGCACGCCACCGCCACCCTGAGCATGGCCCTGCCGCCTCCCTCCGATGCGGCAGTCCTCGCCATCGGTCGTGAGCTCGCGGGCGCCATGCCGTCGGCCGCCCGCCGCCCGGTGGCCGCGCTCGACGACAAGGCGATGGATCTCGCCTCGCGGGACGCGCAGCTCAAGGCCGCGCTGTTCCGCTTCGTCGACGTCGTACCCGCCTGCCGCTCGGTGGACGACCTCGCCGCCCACCTCGCCGGCTTCCTCGCCGAGGTCGACGAGAAGCCCGGGGCGCTCGAGCAGGCGCTGCGCCTGAGCGGCTCGCGCCCCGGCCGCGCCGCACTCGGCGCGGCGGCGGCCGCGGGGGTCAAGCACATGGCGCACCGCTTCATCGTCGGGGAGACCCCGGAGGCCGCCGCGGGCGTCCTGGCGGCGCTGTGGACCGGCGGGGTCGCGAGCTCGGTCGACCTGCTCGGCGAGGCGACGGTGACCGCGGCCGAGGCCGACGCCTACGCCCAGCGCTGCGCGCAGGCGCTGACGTCGCTCACGCGCAGCGCGGCGCTCTGGCCCGCGCGTCCGGCCCTCGAGCGCGACGGCGCCGGCGCGCTCCCGCGGGCGAACCTCTCCGTGAAGGTCTCCGCGCTCACCCCGCTCCTGCGCGCCGACGCTCCGGACCTCGGCCGGCGCGACGCCGCGCCGCGGCTGCGCGCGCTCCTCCGGCAGGCCCAGGCGCTCGGCGCTCACCTCCACGTCGACATGGAGAGCTTCGACGGGCAGGAGGCGACGACCGACCTCGTCCTCGAGCTGCTCGCCGAGCCCGAGTTCGCCGGCGGACCGTCGGCCGGGGTCGTGCTGCAGGCCTACCTGCGCGACTCCCCGGCGCTCGCCAACCGGCTCGTCGCCTGGACCCGGGACACGCCGCGCGCACACCCGCTCGTGGTGCGCCTGGTCAAGGGCGCCTACTGGGACCACGAGGTCGTCGACGCGCGGCAGCACGGCTGGACGCCGCCCGTCTTCGAGGTCAAGGCCGACTCCGACGAGAACTTCGAGCAGCTGACCCGCGTCCTGCTCGGCGCGCGCACCGCCGGCGCGGGCCTCCGCGTCGCGGTCGCGAGCCACAACCTGCGCTCGGTCGCGCACGCGGTCGCCTGCAACCGCGCCTCGGGCCACCCCGACTCCGACCTCGAGCTCCAGGTGCTCCGCGGCCTCGGCGATCCCCTCCAGGCCGCGCTCGCGGCAAGCGGGCTGCGCGTGCGGACGTACTGCCCGGTCGGCGACCTCGTGGCGGGGATGGCCTACCTCGTGCGCCGCCTGCTGGAGAACACCTCGAACGACTCGTTCTTGCACGAGCAGGGCGCGGGCGTCCCGCTCGAGACCCTCCTGGCCGCGCCGGGAGCGCCCGCGTGACGCTCGCGCCGTTCGCCAACGAACCCGTCCTCGAGCTGCGCCGCGCCGTCCACCGCGACGCGCTGCTCACCGCGCTGGGCGACCTCGACGCGCGGCTGCCGGTCCGCGTGCCGGTGTGGATCGGAGGCGAGCGCCGCGACGGCGACGCGCCGCTCTCCACCGACCCCGGGCGCCCCGAGCGCGTCGTGGCCGTCGGGGCGACCGCCTCGCCCGCCGACCTGCCCCACGCGATCACGACCGCGGAGCGCGGCTTCGCCGCCTGGTCGCGGGTCCCGGCGGCGGAGCGCGCGCAGGCGCTCGTCGCGGCGGCAGCCTGGCTGCGCGAGCGCCGCCACCGGGCCGCGGCGCTCGCGGTCCGTGAGGCCGCCAAGCCGTGGTCGGAGGCGGACGCCGACGTGTGTGAGGCGATCGACTTCCTCGAGTTCTACGCGCGCGGCGCGATCGCGCTGGAACGCGGCGGCGCGCTGCTCGGAGTCCCCGGCGAGCGCAACGAGCTGCACTACCGCCCGCGCGGCGTCGTCGCCGTCGTCTCCCCGTGGAACTTCCCGCTGGCGATCCCCCTCGGGATGGTCGCCGCGGGCCTGGCCACCGGGAACGCCGTGGTGCTCAAGCCCGCCGAGCAGGCGCCCGGCTGCGCGGCGCTGGTCGTCGAGGCACTGCGCGCCGGCGGCGTGCCGGCCGACGCGATCGCGCTGCTGCCCGGCGAGGGCGACGTCGGCGCCGCGCTCGTCCGCCACCCCGGGGTCCACACCATCGCGTTCACGGGCTCGGGGCCCGTCGGGCTGGAAATCGTCCGCGCCGCCGCCGAGACGCCGCCCGGCGCACGGCACGTCAAGCGCGTCGTCGCCGAGATGGGCGGCAAGAACTGCGTGATCGTCGACGCCGACGCCGACCTCGACGACGCCGTGCCCGGCATTCTCGCCAGCGCCTTCGCCTACGCGGGCCAGAAGTGCTCGGCCGCGTCGCGGATCCTCGTCCACGAGGCGATCGCCGGCACGTTCGCGAAGCGCCTCGCCGGCGCGGTCGCGACGCTCCAGGTCGGCCAGGCCGAGCGCTTCGGCGTCGACGTGCCGCCGGTCATCGAGGCCACCGCGCAGGCGCGGGTGCGCCGGTACGCCGAGGCGGCCCGCGCCGCGGGGACGCTGATCGCCGCGCGCGAGGAGGGCGTCGAGGCGACGGGCTGGTTCTGCGCCCCGACGGTGGTCGGCGGCTTACCCGCCGACGCGCCGGTCCTGCGCGAGGAGGTGTTCGGCCCCCTGCTGACCGTCGAGGCGGTCCGCGACGTGGACGCGGCCTGCGACCGCGTCGACCAGCTCCCGTACGCGCTCACCCAGGGCCTCTACGCGCGCAACCCGCGCACCGTCGAGCACGTCGCGCGCCGATCCCCGGCCGGCAACCTCTACGTCAACCGCTCGATCACCGGCGCGATGGTCGGCCGCCAGCCCTTCGGCGGGAACCGCCTCTCGGGGACCGGGACGAAGGCGGGCGGGCCCGACTACCTGCTGCACTTCGTCGAGCCGCAGGTCATCACGGAGAGCACGGTGCGCCACGGGCTCGTGATCTGACGGCGGACCCCGCGTCGCACGTTCGTCGGTCCCAGGACGACGAACGTCCGCTCGAGGCTCATTCCGCGCGGACGGCGCGCACGTCCCGCAAGAACCGCTCGTGCAGGCGGTGGTCGTCGCCGAGCTCGGGATGGAAGCTCAGCACGAGCATGTTCGCCTGCCGCGCGGCCACCGCGTGCCCGTCGACTTCGGCGAGCACCTCGACCTCCGGCCCGTGCTCCGCGATCCACGGCGCGCGGATGAAGACGGCGTGGACGGGGCCGCCGTCGAGCTCGGCGAACGCGAGGTCGGCCTCGAAGGAGCGCACCTGGCGACCGAACGCGTTGCGGCGCGCCGCGATGTCCATCAGGCCGAGGTGCGCGCGGTCGAGCAGGATGAGGCCCGCGCAGGTCCCGAGCAGCGGCGTCCCGCGGGCGGCGAGCGCGCGGATCGGCTCCGCGAGACCCTCGCGCTCGATGCCGAGGGTCATCGTCGTCGACTCCCCCCCAGGCAGGACGAGCCCGTCGAGCCCGTCGAGCTCGGCGGGCACGCGGACCTCGCGCGCCGCCGCCCCGAGCGTCGCGAGGACCCGCACGTGCGCGGCGTAGGACCCCTGCAGGGCGAGCACCCCGACCTGCGGCGCGGTCACCAACCGCGGTTGGCCAGGACCTGTGAGGGGTCGAGCTTGCGGACCTCCAGCGAGTCCATGGCCGCGCCGAGGCCCTCGCACGCGGCGGCGACGCGCTCCGGATCCTCGAAGTGCGTCGTGGCCTCGACGACCGCGGCGGCGCGCGCGGCGGGGTCGGAGGACTTGAAGATCCCCGAGCCGACGAAGACCGACTCCGCCCCCAGCTGCATCATCAGTGCGGCGTCGGTCGGCTCCGCGATGCCGCCGGCGGAGAACAGCGGCACGGAGAGCCGCCCCTCGCGCGCGACGGCCCGGACGAGGTCGAGCGGTGCCTGGAGCTCCTTGGCCTGCGTGGCGAGCTCGGCGTCGTCCATCAGCGTCAGGCGGCGGATCTCCGCGCGGATCGCCCGCATGTGGCGCACGGCCTCGACGACGTCGCCGGTCCCGGCCTCGCCCTTGGAGCGGATCATCGCCGCGCCCTCGCCGATGCGCCGCAGCGCCTCGCCGAGGTTCGTCGCGCCGCACACGAACGGGACCGTGAACGCCCACTTGTCGATGTGGTGGGCCTCGTCGGCCGGCGTCAGGACCTCGGACTCGTCGATGAAGTCGACCTCGAGCGCGGCGAGCACCTGCGCCTCGACGAAGTGCCCGATGCGGGCCTTGGCCATCACGGGGATCGTGACCTCGGCCTGGATCGACTTGATCATCGCGGGGTTGCTCATCCGCGCCACGCCGCCGTCGCGGCGGATGTCCGACGGGACGCGCTCGAGCGCCATCACGGCGACCGCGCCCGCGTCCTCGGCGATCCGGGCCTGCCCGGCGTCGACCACGTCCATGATGACCCCGCCCTTGAGCATCTCGGCCAGGCCGGCCTTCACCCCGAACGTCGCTTCGTCTCGCATCGTCAGAGCATCGTAGCCAGGGCTGTTCGGAGGAATAGATCAAGACCGCGGGGTCGCAAGCTCCCCCGCGCGTTTGGAGACCGCGGGGTCGCAAGCTCCCCCGCGCGTTTCGACTGACGACGTTACTTGAGGCGGAACGCCTTGATGCGGTCCGCGTACTGGTCGGCGTCGCGCGCGTAGACCCCGTAGGCGAGCGCCTGGATCATGCTCAGCAGCGCGGTGTGGGAGCGCACGTAGGCCGGGGAGTTCGACGAGTAGTACAGGCGGATCTGCGCGAGCTTGGCGACCTCGGAGAGCGTCGCGTCGGTGATCGCGACGGTCTTGGCCTTGCGGTGGCGCGCGAGCTTCATCGCGCGCACGACGAGCGGGTGCGGGCGCCCGGCGCTCAGGCCGATCACGAGCGTGTTCTCGTCGATGCGGCCCAGCCGCGACACGGCCTCTTGCGAGGGGCTGGCGACGATCTCGGCACGGAGGTCGAGCAGCATCAGCAGGTGGCGCAGGTAGGAGGCGAAGAACGCCATCTGGTCGGTGCCGGCGATGAGCACCCGCTCGGCGGAGGCGATCGCTTCGATCGTGGCCTCGACGTCGGACCGCGAGGCCTTCCGCGCGGTCTCCTCGACGTTGACGTGGTCGGCGGTGATCGCGGTCTCGAACTCGCTCTGGTCGAGGGAGAACAGCGGCTCGACGATCGCGGCGGACTGCGCGCCGCCCGGCCCGGGACCGCCGCGCTCGTGGCGGCGGCGATACTCCTCGCGGGCTGAGCCCTGGAGCTCCGGGAAGCCTTCGAAGCCCAGCGCCTGGGAGAAGCGCACGACCGTCGAGCTCGACGTGTTCGCGCGGCGCGCGAGCTCCTCGGCCGTCTGGAAGGCGACCTCGTCGAGGTGGTCGACGATGTACTGCGCGACGTCCTTCTGGGAACGCGAGAACTCGTCGAAGCGCGCCTGGATGTAGGCGCTCAGGGTCTGGTGGCCGTGGGCCTCGTGGGGCGGCGGCGCGGTGGCAAGGGCGGTGGCGGGAGTCCTCTTCATGGGCACGCGGGACTTTCGACGCCGCACGGCGGTGTTCCTCCCCGCCGCGCCGCACGTCGGTCGCGCGTGCGCGCCGCCTACCGCCCGAGATCGTCCTCGTGCTCGGCGTCGGCCTCGCCGTAGAGGTCGGGATCGGGCGCGGACTCCCCCTCGTCCCCGAGCGCGGCCGCGTCGGAGAGGATCCTCGTGGTGCCGTGCTCGTCGCCGTGACTGGCGTGCTCGATGAGGTCCTCCTCCGCCATCTCGAAGCCCTCCGACTCGCCGCCGCCCGCCTCGCGGACCGGAGCCATGGCCGGGTCGTTGGGGTCGTCGAACTTGTTGAACGCGCGCATCTCCGCTCTCTACCCACCAGCGGCCGCGGCGACCCGGAGCTCCGGATAGGCTGGCGCGATGGCCGAGGGCGTCTGGGAGCGCGCGGCGCACGGCTACGCGCGGCAGGAGCGGCTCGAGCACCAGGCGGTCCGGCGCGCGCTCGAGTGGGCGGCGCCGGCCGTCGACGAGAGGCTGCTCGACGTTGCCACGGGGACCGGACTGGTCCTGCGGGAACTGGCGCGGCGGCCGGTGCGGCCGGCGCACGCAATCGGCGTCGACGCCTCCGCGGCGATGCTGGCCCGGGTCGGCCCGCTGCCCGCGGGCTGGCGCACCGTCCACGCCGACGCCACCGCGCTCCCGTTCCCCGACGCGGCCTTCGACGTGGCGGTCGCCGCCTACCTCCTGCACGTCCTCTCCCCGGCGGATGTCGCGGCGGCGCTGGGCGAGCTGCGGCGCGTCGTGGGGCCGGACGGCCGGCTCGTGGTGGTCACCGTCTGGAGCGCCCGGCCCGCCGCGCGCGGCGCGCTCGGCGCGCTGGCCCGTGCCTGGCCGCAGACCTTCCTCGGCCTGCGCTCGCTCGATCCGCGGCCGGAGCTGGCGCGGGCGGGCTGGGTCCTCGACCGCGGCGCGGCGCTCCACCAGGGCTACCCAAGCCTCGTCCTGGCCGCGCGCCGCGGGTGAGCGACCCGACCGTCGAGACCACCGAGCTCGGCACTCGTGGCCCTCGGGGCGCGGGGCGATCCCCACGCCCCCTCGGTGTCCGCTTCCTAGCGCCGGATCCGCGCGAAGCGGGCCGGTGCCACCGTGGGCGAGACCAACGTGTTGCCGACGAACCGCGCGGTGAACTTCAGCTGCTTGACCAACGCGAAGCGACGCGCGTTGACGAAGGACACGCGCACGGAGTACGTGCAGTCCTTGCGCAGCGCCACGCGGCGCGTGGAGATGGTCGCCGACCCGCGCTTGACCTGCACGGACACACGGCCCGTGCACCCGGCCGACTTCGCGACCCCGCTCGGGAGCGTCAGCCGACCCGAGGTGGTGAAGTTGAACGGCGCCCGCAGGTCGGCCTTGGTCACCTGCGCGCTGAGCTTGCCCTTGCGCCGAGCCGGGGGCGGGGGCGGGGTGACACCGCCGCCGATGGGGTTGACCACGGGTGCGATCGGAGGCGTGGGCGTCGGGGTCGGTGGGGGAGTCGGCGTCGGCGTGGGGGTCGGGGTCGGCTTCACCGGACGCGGAGTGGTCCAGTCGCAGCGCTGGAACTGCTCGACCCGGGCCACCCGCTTGACGGAGGCCGGGCCGGTGTCCCCCGTGACGGCGTCCATCGTGTAGGCGAAGAAGTTGGTCGTCGTCGGGTCGGGACTCTCGAACGACGAGGCGAACAGGATCGACTTGCCGTCAGGCGACCACACCAGCGGGGCGTCGTAGTCGGTGAACGCGGCGGGGGAAGGGCTGTCGACGTCGGGCGTGAGCCGCACGGGGTTGCTGCCGTCCCGGTTGGCGCGGTACACGTCGTTGTTCTGATTGGTGGGCACGGTCGTCGCGCGTGCGCTGTTGTACGCGATCTGCTGGCTGTCGGGCGACCAGATCACGTCGCGGTCCAGCCCGAGGGAGGGAGCGGCGGCGGTGCCCGGGTTGTTGCTGACGTTCGTCAAGCCGGTGCCGTCGGGGTTCATCGTGAAGATCTCGAGGTTCTGGTTGAGCGCCGCGGGGTTGCCCGCCGGAAAGCCCTGGAAGGCGATCTTCGTGCCGTCGGGCGACCATGACGGGATCGCGTCCTGACCGCGCTTGTTGGTCAGGCGCGTCGCCGGGGTGACCGACTCTCCCGTGGTCGCGCTCATCTTGTAGATCTCGAAGTCGGTGGCCGGCGACGTCCCGCCGTCTTCGAAGGTGGTCAGCCGCCCGCTGTGGAAGGCGATCTGGGTGCCGTCCGGGGACCAGGTCGGTGAGAAGTCCGTCGCGGCGACGCCGCTCAGGGTGCCGTTGGCGGCCATGCCGGTGTTGAAGGTCAGGCGCTTGACGTCGGGACCTTCGAGGTCGCCGTCGTTGTCGGCCACGTAGATCTCCGTGTTGGCCGGCTGGCCGAGCACGTTGTTGCGCTGACTCTCGAAGGCGACCTTGGTGCCGTCCGGTGAGTAGGCCGGGCTGCCGTCGCGGAAGCCGTTGTTGGTCAGCAGGGTCTCCCCCGTGCCGTCCGGATTGACCTGGAAGATCTCGAGGTCGGTGTCGTTGCCGCGCAGACCGCCACAGGCGATCGGGCCGTTGATACCGGGGAAAGCGGCCTGTGCCGGGGCGCCCGTGAAGGCCAGCGCGGTGATGGCGGCGACGGTGCCCGCGCCGACCGCGGCGCTGAACATCGAGGGCCGCGCTCTGCGCGTCAGAGGCTTGTCCATGATCCGGTGCAACCTTCCGTAGATGATCCGGCCGCTCAAGTGCGCCGTGAGGCGGGCAGTCTACATCCCGGAGCAACGTCGGACTAGGTGTCGGGGACAGCCGAACGCCCGCTCCTACACTGCGGTGATGCGGAGGCGAGGGTATGTCCCGGCGACGGCGTTGAGCTTTCTGCCTGCGGTGATCGCAGCGCTGATCGCGCTGCCTGCGGAGGCGGAGGCCGAGCCGGCGGGTGCGCCGTCCTCTGCGAACGCCGGCCGACTCGACGTCGGGAAGTTCCACTCCTGCGCGCTGCTCCCGGGTGCGAGCCTGCGCTGCTGGGGCTACGGCGGCGACGGCGCCCTCGGATACGCGAACAAGATCTCGATCGGCGACGACGAGACGCCGGCCGCCACTCCGGGCGTCGACGTGGGCGTCGGACGCACCGCGACCGCGGTCAGTGCCGGAGCTGCGCACACCTGCGCGGTGCTCGACGACGAGACGGTGAGGTGCTGGGGCTTCGGGGGCGACGGACGGCTGGGGTACGCGAACGCGCGGAGCGTCGGGGACGACGAGGCGCCCGGCTCGATCGGCCCGGTGGATCTCGGTGCCGGGCGTACCGCCAAGGCGATCACCGCCGGGCGCGCGCACACCTGCGCCGTGCTCGACGGCGGCGACGTGCGCTGCTGGGGCTACGGCTTCGACGGTCGCCTGGGCTACGCGACGAACCTGGGGCGAGACCTCGACACCATCGGGGACAACGAGACGCCCGGCTCGATCGGCCCGGTCAAGCTCGGCGCGGGTCGCACCGCGACGGCGATCACCGCCGGGGACTCCCATACCTGCGCGCTGCTCGACGGCGGCGACGTACGCTGCTGGGGCTTCGGCGGCAACGGCCAGCTCGGATACGGCAACACCGACCTCATCGGCGACGACGAGACCCCGGACACGGTCGGCCCCGTCAAGCTCGGGGGCAAGGCAGTGGCGATCGCCGCCGGTGACTTCCACACCTGCGCGGTGCTCGCCGACGGCAAGGTGCGCTGCTGGGGCTTCGGTGGGAGCGGGCGCTTGGGATACGCCAACGCCGACAGCATCGGGGACGACGAGACCCCGGATGCGATCGCCCCGGTCGACCTTGGGCCCGGGCGCACGGCCAAGGCGATTACCGCGGGTGGCGGCCACACCTGCGTGGTCCTCGACGACGGCAGCGTCCGCTGCTGGGGCAACGGCATCCGTGGTCAGCTCGGCTACGGCAACATCGTCAGCATCGGCGACGACGAGCCCCCCGCGGCTGCCGGCCCCGTCGAGCTCGGGCCGGGGCGCACCGCGACCGCGATCAGCGCCGGCGGCGACCAGACCTGCGCGCGCCTCGACGACGCGAGCATCCGCTGCTGGGGCCGAGGGGTCAACGGCGAGCTCGGGTACTGCAGCCGCATCTCGATCGGCGACGACGAGACCCCTTCGGCGGCCGGCCCGATCGACTTCGGCGTCCCCGGCGCGCGCGGCGCCCCATGCCCGCCTCCGCCGGCCCCGCCGGCGCCCGACTCGCCGGCGTCCGGCGCTTCGGCGCCGGCGGACCAGCCCGCGCCGCTGGCCGCCCCAGTTCAGAAGCTGTCGCTCGACCCGTCCGCGACCGACCCCGTCGATACCGAGAAGCGGCGATCCAGCGGCCTGCGCGGGTGCCGGGCCACCGCGGCGGCCCAGGCACGCAGAGAACGCAGTCGCGCACGGCAGCGCTACCGCAGGGGCTCCGCGCGCACTCGTGCGCTGCGCCGCAGCGACCGCACCGCCGTTGAGCGTCGTCGAGCTTGCCTGAAGCGCTTCGGGCGCACACCGGGACGGGTCACGACCCTTGCCGCCCGGGCGACCGCGACCGACAAGATCATCTTGACCTTCGAGGCACCCGGCTCCGACTCCTCGAGGCCCCCCGCCGCTCGCGGCTACCTCGTGAAGCAGTCGCTGCGGCCGATCCGCAGCGCTGCGCAGTACGCGCGCGCCGGCGCGCTGTGCCGAGGAACCTGTCGCTTCGCGGTGACCGTCCTCGGCACCACGCTCACCCTCACCGTCACCGACTTGCGTCCGCGCCGCACCTACTACTACGCCATCGCCGCCCGCGACAACGTCACCGCGCGGCCCGGACCCCGGTCGAAGACGATCGACGCCAGGACCCGTCGGCCCTGACCCCGGTCGGCGCCGGCCGGCGAGGGCCGAGCGGGATCGTAGGAACCACGGTGTACCTGTTCCCCCGCCCGACGATGACCAGACGGACGCTCCGTCCCCCGGTTGTACGGGGCGGGGACAGGAAGCGCGACCGTCGTCGTCGCTCCGCCCACCTGGTACTTCCGGGTGGGAAGCCGCTGCGAGTTGTGCCCTCGTCGCCTGCGTGATGCGCACGGCGTTGCGGAGCACCCCCGCCTGAACCAAGGCTTCGTGAAAGGGAGCTCGGCGCCGCGTTGCTCGGACACTCAGCGGCGACGCTGACGGTGAGCTTCGCGATGCCCTGCACGGGCGACGGCGGGTCAACGAGCCGACCGCCGAACCTGCTCTGCGCGGAAAGATCCTCGTCTACAATGCGCCCCATGACACGAGCGGGAAGGGTCTCGGCGGTGGCGCTGGGCGCTCTGCTCGCGCTGGTCGCCGTCGTGGCCGGGTGGCCGGCGGGTGCGGTGGCCGAACAGGCGAGCGCGCCGTCCTCCGCCGCCGCCGGGCGGCTCGACGTGGGCAAGTTCCACTCGTGCGCGCTGCTCCCCGGGGCGAGCCTGCGCTGCTGGGGTTTCGGGGGCGACGGTGCGTTGGGATACGCGAACAAGACCTCGATCGGCGACGACGAGACGCCGGCCGCCACCCCGGGCGTCGACGTGGGCGCCGGGCGCACCGCGACGGCGGTGAGCGCCGGCGCGGTGCACACCTGCGCGGTGCTCGACGACGCGAGCGTGCGGTGCTGGGGCTTCGGCGGGAACGGGCGGCTGGGCTACGCCAGCACCCAGAGCATCGGGGACGCCCAGGCGCCCGGCGCGGTGGGGCCGGTCGACCTCGGGACCGGGCGCACGGCCACGGCGATCACCGCCGGCCGCGCCCACACCTGCGCCGTGCTCGACGGGGGCGACGTGCGCTGCTGGGGCTACGGCTTCGACGGTCGCCTGGGCTACGCCACGAACCTGGGGCGTGACCTCGACGCCATCGGGGACGACGAGACGCCCGGCTCGATCGGCCCGGTCCCGCTGGGTGAGGGTCGCACCGCGACGGCGATCACCGCCGGGGACTCCCATACGTGCGCGCTGCTCAACGGCGGCGACGTGCGCTGCTGGGGCTTCGGCGGCAACGGCCAGCTCGGGTACGGCAACACCGACCTCATCGGCGACAACGAGACGCCGGACACGGTCGGCCCGGTCGTGCTCGGAGGCAAGGCGGTGGCGATCGCGGCGGGCGACTTCCACACCTGCGCGGTGCTCGCCGACGGCAAGGTGCGCTGCTGGGGCTTCGGCGGCAACGGGCGCCTCGGGTACGCCTCCACGGACACGATCGGCGACAACGAGACGCCGGACTCGGTCGGTCCCGTCGACCTCGGGGCGGGGCGCACCGCCACCGCGATCACCGCCGGCGCCAACCACACCTGCGCGATCCTCGACAACGGCAGCGTGCGCTGCTGGGGCATCGGCCTCCGCGGTCAGCTCGGCTACGGCGACACCGCGACCGTCGGCGACAACGAGACCCCGGCGGCCGCCGGCCCCGTCGACCTCGGGCCGGGGCGTACCGCGATCGCGATCAGCGCCGGCGGTGACCAGACGTGCGCGCGCCTCGACGACGCGAGCATCCGCTGCTGGGGAAGGGGGGCCAACGGCGAGCTCGGCTACTGCAGCCGCGCCTCGATCGGCGACGACGAGGCGCCTTCGGCGGCCGGCCCGATCGACTTCGGCGTCGCCGGGTCGCGCGGCGCCCCGTGCGCTCTCCCTCTGGAGCCCACCCCGCCGGCGCCCGGCGCCTCCGCGCCGCCGCCGCAGCCCGCGCCGCCGCCCGACGTGGCCCAGAAGCTGGCGGCCGACCCGGGCGCGACCGATCCCCTCGGGACCGAGAAGGCCCGCCGCATGGGGCTGAGCGGCTGCCGCGCGACCGCCGTCACCCAGGCCCGCCGTGACCGCAGCCGCGCCCGGCAGCGCTACCGCACCCGCCCGGCGCGCATCCGCGCGCTGCGCGGCATCGAGCGCGTCGCGGCGCAGCAGCGGCGGCGTTGCGTGGCGCGCTTTGGTCGCACCCCCGGGCGGGTGACGACGCTCTCGGCGCGGGCGACCGCGAACGGCAAGGTCGTCCTGACGTTCCGGGCGCCGGGCTCCGACGCCTCCAGACCCCCCGCCGCTCGCAGCTACGTCATCAAGCAGTCGCTGCGCCCGATCGGTAGCGCCCGGAGCTTCGCGCGCGCGAAGGCGCTGTGCCGGGGCGCCTGCCGCTTCGCGGTGACCGCTCTGGACACCAAGATCAGCCTCACGGTCACCGATCTGCGCCCCCGGCGCACCTACTACTACGCCGTCGCCGCCCGCGACAACGTCTCGGGCCGGGCGGGTCCCCGGTCGAAGACGATCAAGGCCAGGACCTCCGGCCGCTGATGGAGATCAGCGCCGGCTGATGCGGATCGTGCGGACCACCGCGTAGGTCCTCCCGCGCGTGTTGACGATCACGACCAGGCGCAGCGAACGTCCTCGCCGGGCGGAGGCCGAGGGGACCGCGAGCTCGAACGTCGTGGTCGCTCCGCCGCCTTGGTACCTCCGGTTGGGGAGGCGCTTCAGGGTGCGCCGGCCGGCACCGGTCAGCCTCAGGTGCATGCTGAAGGACGACACTGCGGTGATGGCGAGCTTGATCGGCTGTCCGCGGCGGACGTGGTTGGGCACCGAGACGGTGAACGGTCGCCGGGCCCGGGGCGGCTTCGGCGCGGCCGCCGCCTGCGATCCCGTGACGGCCTGCGACTGGCTGGCCGTCACGGTGGCGCAGTCCTGGGCGACGGCGTAGGAGCTCGGGGCGCCGCCCGACCGGGCGCAGACCTGCCAGGTTCCGTCGGCGTCGAGGGCGATCGTCGCGTTGCCGGCGGCGTCGACCGGCCGCGACTGCGTCGCCCCCGGGCCGGTCGCGACGACGACGGCTCCCGGCGCATCGCTCTTGACGCCGACCTGCACCTGCCGGGCGGACGTCGTCTGCGTGAGGCGCACGGCGTTGGGGATCGCGCCGGCCGTGAAGGACCACGTCTTCGCGAACGCGCTCGAGCCGCCCTGCCTGGTCACGGTCGCGGCGACGCTGGCGGTGTACTTCCCGCCGGGCCTGAGGGGCGTTCGCGGGATCACCTCCATCCCGGTCGGGAGGATGCCCTCGAGCCCTGACGTCCGGTTGTCCACGACGGCGACGGGAACCGCGCCGTCAGGACCGGTCAAGGTCGCCTGGGTCGCCGCTGCGATCGAGGAGACCGAGAGCTTCGGACCGTCGAACATCACGTAGAGGTACGGGCCGGTCGTCGTCCCGGCGGGGATCCCGACGCGCTCGCCGGGGGTGGCGGGGCTCTCGGCCGCCAGCTGTGACGGAGACCACCCCGTCGCGCCGTCACCGGGGTAGGTGTAGGTGACGTCCGCCGGCGGCGCCGGCCGGTTGCGCGAGGCGAGCGTCGTGGCGCACCCGTAGCCCTGGTTCTCCGAGGCGCCCATGCGGTCGATCCGCGGGGCCAGGAGCTGGTGGAGATGGACCGGCGCCGTCTCGAACGGGTTGCGCGCCGCCGTCCACGGACCGCTGCCGAAGTAGATGACCGACGCCTTGGCCGCCTGGTCGCCTTCGGGGCTGTACCCCGGACGCGACGGCTCCTCGCCGTGGGTGAGCACGCCGTTGGTCAGCCCGTAGGCGTTGTGCCGGGCGCAACCGCTGCTGAGCGCGGCGTCCTCCACGATGCCGGCGGGCACGCCGTGGGCCGCGCGCTGCGCGTTGACGAAGCTGACGATCTGCGGGCCGCTGACGTCGGCCCGCGCCGGCGCGGCGGGCAGCGGCGCGACCACGAGACCGACCAACGCGACCCCCGCCGCCCTGCTCATCCTCATGCGGGCAGCGTAGACGCTGCGCCCCGCTCGCCCGGTGCCCATCAGCGGCAACATACTGTTGTGCAAGGCGCTTTGCGAGGCGTCCGCCTGGATTCCGGCGTGACATCGGATGCGTGGGAACTTCCGCGGGCCCACCCCGGGAGACGCCGTGAGCTCCCTCCGGCTTTCACATCTCGCCCTGGTCGCGGCGACCGCGGCGGTGACCGGTGCCCCGAACCACGTCGTAGGCGGCCAGCAGAAGCACCGCGTCACGTTCGGCCTCACCTTGGCTGAACCCCAGAGTGGCGTGGCGCCGCGAGAGAGCGTCCACGGGCCTCGAACGCGGCGTTGCGTCTCCCGCTGACAGTCACGGACGACCGATTGAACCTTTCCCACGAACTGGGGTCTCCATGTTGGTGCCGTAGAATTTCGGTATGGCGCTTGCGGCGGGGCAGGACTATCCGGGCTCCTATGCAGAGCTGCGGGCGTGGTTTGATGAGGACTGGAAGTGTCTGGACTACCTGGACTGGCT
>JBBQEV010000009.1:0-61739 GCA_038321325.1 Solirubrobacterales bacterium | reverse complement strand
GTGAGCAGCAGGTCGAGGTCGGCGTCCATCGAGGCCCCCTGGGTCGGCGCTGGGAACTGAGTACCGCCAGCTTCGACCTGCTGCCTTATGTCCCCTGCCAACCCACCACGCCAACCCGCGCCGTGGAATCACTCATCTAGGTTGGAGCGCAATGACAACGAACGAATTCCCACCGCACAGTGGCCCCGAAGGTCCGCAGGGCGAGCTGCGCACGACCCTCGCTCTCGCCGGCGAGCTCTCCGAGGCGATGGCCATCCAGCTCCGTCGCGCACGCAGGCTTGTCGCCGACCCGCCGCACGCCGACATCGCCCCTGGCGTGCTCGAGGAGTTCGAGGAGACGGCCGAATCCCTGCACCGGAAGTGCGTCCTGCTGGCCGCCGGCGGACAGGTTCGCCCGACGCTGGAGCGCGGTCGCCCGGGATCCACCGGGCTGAGGGCCGTCGCCTCGCTCGACAGCGAGGGTCAGAAGGAGAACGTGGTCCGGACGCTGGCCAGGGATCTCAAGCGTGAGGGTCGTCGGCGCGAGGACGTGGTGCGGACGCTGGCCGAGGATTTCGGGCTCGAGAACGTGGACGGCGTCGTCAGCGAGGTCTTCGGCGTGGGGTAGCCGCTCACCCGTCGAAGCGCTTGCGCGCCCGCAACCTGAGCAGACCGAGGCTGGCCCGGGGAGTGGGGAGGTGACGGTGGTGGCGAAGCCGCTGCAGCGCGTCGGCGACCAGGGCGTCCTGCGGGGTGCGCGCGCGCGCGAGGAGCAGCTGACGGCCCGCCTCGGCCCGGTCGCCGCTGCGCGCGGCGAGGAGGCCGAGCTGATACGGCGCGAACCAGTCCTCGGGCTCGCGCCGGGCCGCCCGGGTGAACGCCCCGCGCGCGCGCCGAAGGCGCCCCAGCTCCACGGCGACGATCCCCTCGACGACCGAGGGGCGCGCGTCGAGAGGATTCAGCGCGCGAGCCCGGTCCAGTCGCCGGAACGCCGTGGCCGGGTCGCCGGGCCACTGCGCCGACGCCCGCCGGACGTCACGCCCCGCGACGTAGACGGGCAGGATCGTGACGGTCCCCAGCAGCACGATCGCGCAGCCGCCCGCCGTCACCGGCCGCGGCAGCCGCACCGGCCGCGCGTCGCCCCCGATCGCGACCGCCATTCCGGCGCCCGCGAACGCGGCGACGCTGAGCATCGGGTACTCCCACAGCCAGTCGACCGCGCCGTGCGCGAGCCACACGATCCCCGGCAGCAGCACCACCGCCCTCGTGCCGGCGTCAGCGCCGCGCGTGGCCGCGGCGACCGCGGCCAGGAACGCCGCGAACAGCGCGGCGCCGATCAGGCCGGTGTGTACCAGCAGCCGCAACACGAGGCTGTGCGTCCAGCGCGGTTCGTCGAAGTCGTTCGCGCGATCCCGCAGATACGGCTGGGCGAAGTTGTCCTGGCCCAGGCCGACGATCGGTGCCGATCGCCAGAGGTCGAGCGAGACGCGCCAGAAGTCATAGCGCGTCGTGCTCGCCGACCCAAAACGCGTGGTTCCCGCGGCGACGGTGTTTTCGGGGTTCCGGAAGTCGTCCCACGCGCGCTGGGCGGGGTGGGCGAGGGCCACGCCGGTGGCTCCGGCGACGAGCACCGCCGCGACGAGCGCCCCGACGGCCACGCGGCTGCGGCGGCGCTCTCGTGGAGGCCGGCGCCAGCGATGCTCGGCGGCCAGTGCGACGAGCCCCCCCGCCGCCGCGATGGCCGCGCCGGCGGCCACAGTGGGGAGCGCGTCCCCGACGCTGGTCGCCAGCACCTGCGCAGCCGCGTCGCCCGGGAGGGCTCCCGCCCGCCGGAACGGCTCGAGCAGCGGCCCGGCGGCGACGCCGACGCCCACTGCGCACGGCGCCGCGAAGCACAGCGCCCACCCGCGATCGGGGGCCACGAGGATCGCCGCCAGCAACGGGAGCGGAAGCGTGAACAGCCAGCCTCGGCTCTGGGTGAGGATCGCCACGCCGAGCAGGAGCACCGCGGCCGCGAGCAGCAGCGGGCGCAGCCAGGGCGCCACCTCGCGCCGCCCCGCGAGCACGAGCGCCGGAAGCGCGGCCATCGTGGCCAGCGCCGCTGTCGCGTTGAAGTAGCCCAGCGGCGCCGACAACCGGGCGGTGAAGAAGAGGTCCGCCGCGCCGTCGGCCGTGGTGGCGCGCAGCAGGGTGACCGTGGCGGCGACCGTCGCCAACATGACGAACGCCGCGACGGCCGTGCGCGCCGCCCTCGGCGTCCACGGCAGGACCACGCAGACCGCGAAGGCCACCGCGTACAACAGCGTGCGCTGGCTGCCCTCCAGCGCCGGCCCCGGCGCGGCGGCCCAGGCCACGGAGGCGAAGGACCAGACGGTGTACGCGGCCAGCGCCGCGAGCGCCCCGCCGGCGGCGCGGGAGGGGATCGTCACGGACCGACCGGCGATCAGCAGCGCGAGCAGGCCGGCGAGCGCCACGGCGCCCGGCATCCACACGGTCGGCGCGTAGCCCCCGGCAGCCGTGATCCACCAGATCAGCAGGGCGAGGATCGGCGCGGCGCCGGCCAGCGAGATCCATCCCGAGCGGGCGTCGGACGACGACGGCATGGCTCAGAGCTTGACGGGTCGCCGCCGCGCTCGCGCGCGCCGCGTGCCCCGCCCCGCGACCGGGCGTCCGCACGCCTCCGGGATAGGCTTCCGGCATGGAAGCGCTCGCGATCCTCGACGGTCGCGTCATGCCCGCGGCGCAGGCGACCGTCCCGGTCACCGACGAGGGCCTCCTGCGCGGCGACGGCGCCTTCGAGGTCATCCGCCTCTACGGCGGGGTGCCGTACGCGCTGGAGGAGCACCTCGAGCGGATCGCGCGCTCGGCCGCGAACCTCCGCCTCCCGCTCTCGACGGCGGAGCTTCGCGCCGACATCGCGGGACTCCTGGCCGCCGCCGGCCCCGTGGACGCGGCGCTCCGCGTCCTCGTCACGCGTGGTGGCCGGCGCATCGGGCTGATCGAGCCGCTGGCCGAGCTCCCGGAGAGCATCGCTCTGGCGACGGTCGCCTTCGCACCCAGCCGGGTCATGGACCAGGTCAAGTCGCTCTCCTACGCCGCCAACATGCTGACCCGTCGCCTGGCGAGGGAGCAGGGCGCCGACGACGCGCTGCTGCTCACGCCGCACGGGCGCGTGCTGGAAGGGCCGACCGCGTCGTTCTTCGCGGTGCTCGGCGGCGAGCTCGTGACCCCGCCGCTGAGCGATCACATCCTCGACTCGATCACCCGCCGCAAGGTCATCGCGGTCTCCGACGCGCGCGAGCGCGTGATCGCCCGTGACGACCTGCCCGCGCTCGAGGAGGCGTTCCTGGCCTCGACGCTGCGCGAGGTCCACCCGGTCCACGCGATCGACGGCGCCGCCCTCGGAGCCGCGCCCGGGCCGCGCACCGCGCACGTCGCCGAGGCGGTGCAGGCGCTCATCCGGGCCGAGCTCTCGGCGTGAAGGTCGTCACCGTCATCGGCAACCGGCCGCAGTTCGTCAAGGCGGCGGCCGTCTCCAAGGCCCTGCGCGAGCACGCCGACGAGGTGCTCGTCCACACCGGGCAGCACTACGACGACGAGATGAGCACCGTCTTCTTCGCCGAGCTGGGCGTGCCGCGGCCCGCGCTGGAGCTGCGCCTCGGGACCGGCTCCAACACCGAGCAGACGGCGCGGATGCTGTCGGCGCTGGCGCCCGTGCTCTCCGCCGAGCGTCCGGACTGCGTGCTCGTGTACGGCGACACGAACTCGACGCTGGCGGGCGGCCTCGCGGCGGCGCAGGCCCAGATCGCCGTCGCCCACGTCGAGGCGGGCATGCGCTCCTTCGACCGCGCGATGCCCGAGGAGCTCAACCGCGTGCTGACCGACCACCTGTCGTCGCTGCTGCTCTGCTCGAGCGAGGCGCCGGCGGCGCACCTGCGGGCCGAGCGCGTCGCGGGCCGGGTCGAGGTGGTCGGGGACGTCATGGTCGACGTCGCGCTGCTCGTGCAGCCGCGGGCGCTCGCGGACCCCGTGCCGCTGCGCGACGCCGGGGTGCGGCCCGGGGAGTACGTGCTGGCCACCGCGCACCGCGCGGGCAACGTCGACGACCCGGTTCGCCTGAGGCGGCTGGTCGACCTGCTGATGGCGCTCCCGCTGCCGGTCGTCCTGCCGCTGCACCCGCGGACCGGGGCGCGGCTCGACGCCGCGGGCCTGCTCGACGGGCTGCTCGCCGCCGGCCACGTGCGGGTCACGCCTCCGCTCGGCTATCTCGCGTTCACCGCGCTGCTCACCCGCGCGAAGGCGCTGCTCACCGACTCGGGCGGGGTGCAGAAGGAGGCCTACCTCGCCGGGGTGCCGTGCGTGACGCTACGCGACACGACGGAGTGGACGGAGACCGTCGACGCGGGGTGGAACGTCCTCGTCGACCTCGACGCGGAGGCCGCGCTCGCGGCGCTCGGGCGGCCGGTCCCGCCGGCGCGGCCGCAGCTCTACGGCGACGGGCGCGCCGGCGGGCGCGTGGTCGCAGCGCTGCTCGCGGCCTTCGGTTGACCGCCAGGACACCGTTTTGCGGACCGGGGAGCAGCGGTAGATGCGCGCGACACCTAGACGACGGGCGCCAACCCTGTTAGGAATGCGCTGCGACGGGGCAATGGGCCCCGCTTGATCGCGATGCGCGGGTGCCGCGCGTCGCCACACGAGGGAGCACGGATGAGGCAGCGCATCGTCGCGGGATCGATCTTGGGAGTGCTGGTGTCGCTGGTCTGCGCGACGTCGGCGTCCGCCACGCTGACCCTGGACCCGCCCAGCGCGACGCCCGGTTCGGTGGTCACCGTGACCGCGGGCGGCGGATCGTTCAGCACCGCGGCGGGCGTCAGCAACGTGAAGATCCGGCTCTCGACACGCAACGGCCTGCTCCTCAAGAGCGAGGCTCCCGATTCGTCGGGCAGGATCAACACGACCTTCGTCGTCCCGCCGACGCTCGCCGCAGGCACCTACCTCATCATCGGGACCCAGACCAACGACGCCACCGTCGTGCAGGTGCCCGGGTCCAACCCGCCGGTCTTCGTCCCGCAGGACGACCCGTACAAGTCGAGCGCGATCGGGACGCAGCGGAGCTTCACCCCGTCGCGTGCCGTCCTCCGGGTCCGGGCCGCGGGCACGGGCACACCCACGGCGGCGGTGCCCGGCGGCGGCGGAGACGGCGGGCCGGGTGCTCGGTTCGCGCTGTTCGCGCTGCTCCTCGTGCCGGGCCTGCTCGTGGCCGCCTCGGTGCGCACCGCGCGCAGACGCGCGACGCGCGGCCACTCCCGACCCGGCCGCTCGGCCGAGGCGATCCGATGATCTCTCGAGGTGCAGTGACCGTGAAGCGTTCCTTGGGCCTTGTCGTCGTCGCGATGTCCGCCGGCGCCCTCGGCCTCCCGGCCGGAGCGCAGGCCCAAGTGCGCGTCGGGCAGAACTACCGCCTGTCCTCCGATTCGATCCCGTTCCGGGAGAAGGACCAGGTGGGCCTGGCCGTCAACCCCACCAACCCGTCCAATGTCGTCCAGGTCAACTCCGACTACCTGGCCAACCGCTGCGAGGCGAGCGTGAGCACCGACGCGGGCGCGACGTGGAGTGCGGGCTTCCCGCTCACCACCCCCGTCGCGGGCGCCGGCGAGTTTCCGTTCGATCTCGGCTGCAACACCAATCAGTCCGTGCAGTTTGGTTCCGGGCAGAACGTCTACACGGCGTCCACCAACACGCGCCTCGCGCTGACCGGCTCGCAGGGCACCTCGGTCCTGGTGCACAAGTCCACGAACGGGGGCGTGACCTGGCAGACCGGCGTCGTCGCTCTGCCGGGAGCCGCCTCCTCCTCGGCGAGCCCGAGCTATCAGCGGCCGTCGGTGGCCGTGCAGCCCGGACTGGGCACCGGTGGCGCGGACCGCGTCTTGGTCGTGGGCGCCGACTTCAACGGGGCCGTGGCCAGGGTGGCCGTGTCGGACGACGGTGGGTCGAGCTTCGTCACGCGCACCCCCGCCAGCCCTCCGGGCGTGAGCGTCACCGACGTGACGTCGGGTGCGGTCGTCAACTCCGACGGATCGGTGAGCGTGGGGTGGCGCACCGTCGGAATCGCGGGATCGGTCCAGGTCACGCGCACGTCTGATCAGGGTGTCACCTGGAGCACCCCCGTCACCACCACCGGGGTGACGAACAACGGCACGAGCACCGCCACGCACGTCCCGTCGGCCGACCCGACGGTCGGGGCATCGACCAACGGGACCTACCCGCGACTGGTCAGAGGCACCCAGGCGGGCCGCCTCTACCTCGTCTACAGCCAGGGCGGCACGGGACCGACCACCCCTGCGGGCGGCTACCAGGGCGCCGATCACTTCATCAGCCCCGACTCCGGGGTCTACTTCCAGCGCTCGACCGACTTCGGCGCGACGTGGTCGACCCCGAAGTCGATCAGCGACCGGACGAAGTACCCCGGCACCCAGACGGTGCAGACCCGGCAGCCCAGCGTGTCGGTCTCACCCGGCTCCGGCCGCGTCAACATCGTGTGGCACGACCGGCGGCATTGGCTCCAGGGCCCGGGCGAGCGCAACTGCTCGCACTCGCACCTTCCGTGTGAGGACATCCGCCTCGGCGACACCTACTACGCGTACTCCGACGACGGCGGGCTCACGTTCTCGCGGAACATCCGCGTGACCGACCGGTCCTCAGACGTCGACTCCGGCCAGGAGTCGCGGCCCTCGACGTATTGGAGCTACTCGCCGCAGTCGGTCACGGTGGCCAACGGACAGCTCCTGATCGGCTGGATGGACTCCCGAGAGGGCAACTGGGACACCGAGAACCAGGACACCTACCTGGCCAAGGTCGACTTCAGCGCCTCCGGGGCGGCGCCGCAGAGCACGACCGAGGCGCCCGACGCGATCGCGCGCTCGGTGGCGCTGTCCAAGCTCGGCTACCAGGCGGGCAACGAGGGTGCGCTCACGGGCACCGCCACCAAGAACGCTTCCAGTGTGGTCATCGTCAACCAGGACGACACACCCGGTGCGCTGGCCGGCGCGGTCCTGGGTCGCGCGAACCCGGGGCCGGTGCTGCTCTCGCCGCCCGGCGGGCTGCCCACCAGCGTCAAGGACGAGGTCTCGCGGATCGGCCCGGCGCGCGCGTTCGTGATCGGCAGCACCGCCAGGCTGTCCGATCAGGTGATCGCCGATCTCGCTGCGGCGGGCATCCCGGCCGCCCAGATCACGCGCCTGTCCGGCGCCGACGACGCCGGCACGGCCGCGGCGATCGCGGCGGCGGCCGACATCCGGCGGCCCGTCGAGCGGGCGACCGAGAGCCCCGCGTTCGACGCGGTGGTGATCGCCAACCCCGCGAGCCCGGACGCCGCGGCGGCCGGGGGCCTCGCGGCAGCGCGGCGCCTCCCGATCCTCTACGTCGGGGCGACGAGCATCCCGGCCGCGACCTCGGCGGCACTGAACTCGCTGAAGATCACCAAGACGCTGGTCATCGGAGGCTCGTCGGTGATCGCCGACAGCGTCGCGTCGGCCCTCCCGTCCGCGACGCGGCTGGGCGGTGGCGACCAGTACGCGACCTCCAAGGCCGTCGTCGCGGAAGCCACGCGGCGTGGCCTGCCCGGCAACGTCGTGTACGCCGCCGACGGCACCCGGCCGATGGACGCAGCGCTGCTGGCCGGCGTGGTCGGCCGGGCGACCGGGCAGCTCGTTCTGGCTCCGTCGCCGCTGGCCACCACCGCGCCGGCCCAGGCGGCCGACTCCGGTCTGGACGCGATCTCGCGGTTCGTCCTCGCGGTGCCGACCGCCGTCGATCCGGGCCCGGGCCCCGGACCCGGCCCGGGTCCGGGTCCCGGTCCCGGTCCGGGTCCTGGCCCGACTCCGGGCCCCGGGACCGTCCCGGGCCCCGGCACGGTCCCGGTACCGCGGCCCAACCCGGTGTTCGTGTGTGGGCAATTCTCGCTCCTCAACCCCAACGTCAGCAAGACGCGCACAAGGGTCGAGACGCGGGTACGGGTCAGGTGCAGCGGGACCCTGACCGCGACCGCGTCGACGAAGCTGCGCGTCAAGGGCAAGTTGCGCACGGTGCGGCTGACGGCAGTGGTCAAGCGCGTCGGGCGTACCGGGAACATCCGGGCGATCCGCGTCACCCTGTCGCGCGCAGCGCGTAGCCAGGTGAGCCGCGCCGGGAAGCTGAAGATCACGATCCGGATCAAGTTCGTCCCGAGGGTCAAGTCGACCAAGTCGACGACCTCGACCAAGACCGTGAACGTCACGGTCCGCAAGGCCAAGGCCAAGTAGCGTGAGCACGTCGGGCGGGTCGGGTCCGACGTCCGGCGCAGCCCAGCGGACGCTCGCGCTCTTGGGCGCGGTGCTTCTCGCTGCGCTCGTCGTCGCGGCCCTCCCCGGGGGGGCCGCGGCGGAGCAGGAGTCGCAGCCGGGTGCGGCGGTGGCCGGCACCCTCACCACGGGCGACCGGCACAGCTGCGCCCTGTCGGGCACCGCGGTGCGCTGCTGGGGCGCCGGGGACGTCGGGCAGCTCGGGTACGGGAACACCAAGAGCATCGGCGACAACGAGACGCCGGGGTCGGTCGGCCCGATCGACCTGGGGGGACCCGTCAAGGCGATCAGCGCCGGCAACTTCCATACCTGCGCGCTGCTTGTCGCGGGGACCGTGCGCTGCTGGGGCTACGGGCGCAACGGCCGGCTGGGCTACGGGAGCTCTGACAACGTCGGCGACGACGAGACGCCCGCCTCCGTCCCGGTCGTCGATCTCGGCGCGGGCCGCACCGCCAAGGCGATCAGCGCCGGCGATGGTCACTCTTGTGCGCTGCTCGACGACGACACCGTGCGCTGCTGGGGCTTCGGCCTCGACGGCCGGCTCGGACTGAACAACAACGACGACATCGGCGACGACGAGTCACCCGCGTCGGTCGGGCCGATCAACCTCGGCGAGGGGATCAAGGTCAAGACGATCACTGCCGGTGGGTCCCATACCTGCGCCATCGTCCTCGACGACTCGGTCCGCTGCTGGGGCTTCTCCGGAAGTGGCCGCTTGGGCTACGGGAACACCCGTGACGTCGGCCGCCTCGCGTCCTCTTGTCCCGTGGCCACTCCTTGCCTCCAGCCTGACGAGGTCGGCCCCGTCGATCTGGGCGCGGGCCGCACCGCGCGGGCCATCAGCGCCGGCGCCGGGCACACCTGCGCCGTGCTCGACAACGGCGCCGTGCGCTGCTGGGGCAACAGCTCCAGCGGGCGACTCGGCTACGGCAACGAGCGCAACGTCGGGGACACCCCGACCAACACGCCCGGCACGGCGGGGCCGGTCGACCTCGGCGCGGGCCGGACCGCCAAGGCGATCAGCGCCGGTGGAGAGCACACCTGCGCGCTGCTCGACGACGACAACCTGCGCTGCTGGGGGTATGCGGCCTTCGGGCAGCTCGGCTACGGCAACGCGATCTCGGTCGGGGACATCGAGAAGCCGAGCTCGGTGGCGCCCGTGAACCTCGGCGCGGGTCGCACGGCCCGAGCGGTCAGCGCCGGGACCGCGCACACCTGTGCGCGGCTCGACGACGACAGTGTGCGTTGCTGGGGGTACGGGTTGTACGGCCGTCTCGGCTACTGCAACCAGCGGCCGATCGGCGACGACGAGACCGCGGGATCGGCCGGCCCGGTCGACCTCGGCACGCCCGGGATCGCGGGCGCCCGCTGTCCGACGGCGCCGGTCCCGCCACCACTCGACGCCGGCGGCGAGGCCCCCTCGGCGCCCGCGATCGCGTCGGTCCCAGCGCTCGGCTCGGCGCCGTCGCCCGAAGCGCGGCCCGGCCCGGATCCGATCGCCGCCGCGCTCGCGGCGCAGACCGCCCGCGCTTCGGCGCTCCGCTCCTGCGTGCGGGGGGTCACCCGCGCTGCGGGCGTCGAGCGCCGCCGGGCGCTCAAGCGTCGTGCCGCGTCACGACGCGCGTCGCTGCGCCAGATCAGCCGGCGCGCCGAGCAACGGCGGTCGGCGTGTCGCCGCCGCTTCGGCCGGACGCCCGGCCGGATCAGCCACCTCGCTGCCCGCGCCATCGGCTCCCGCAAGGTCAGGGTGACCTTCTGGGTGGCCGGGACGGACGGCCCCCGCGGACCGGGCGCGCGCTCCTACGTCGTCAAGCAGTCGCTCCGGCCGATCCGCACCGCGGCGGACTTCGCCCGCGCCCGGCCGCTGTGCAAGGGCAAGTGCTCCTTCTCCGTCACCAGCGTGGAGTCCACGGCCACCCTCACGGTCACCGATCTGCGACGCGGTCGTGCGTACCACTACGCCGTCGCGGCCCGCGACAACGTCTCGGGCCGCCCCGGCCCACGCTCGGCGCCGGTCACGGTCCGGGTGCGCTGACCGGGCGGCCGGGGGCGGTCCGGTCAGGGGCGGCCGATGCGCCGCAGCTCGACGCCGGCCCAGCGCGCCGCCTCGAGCACGCCCCGTCCGTCGACGACGGAACGCACGCCGGGCAGGTCCGCCGGCACAAGCGCGGCGTACTCCGCGTGGTCGGCCTGGAGGATCGCGGCGTCGACACGGCTGCCGTCCCACGCCGTGAAGCCGAGCGCCGCGAGCTCCGCCGCGTCGTAGAGCGGGTCGGAGGCGACTGGCTGAGCGCCGCGCCGTAGGAGCTCGTCGCGCAGGCCGAACGCGCCGGAGAACGCGGTCTCCTTCACCCCCCCGCGATAGGCGACCCCGAGGATCAGGACCGTCGCGCCGTCGACGCCGCCGAGCAGGTCGACGGCGTAGGCCGGCATCGCCTCGTTGACGGCGCGCGCGACGCGCGGCAGCTGCGCCTGAGGATCGCCGGCGAGGTAGAAGCGCGGGTAGACGGGGATGCAGTGGCCGCCGACGGCGACGCCGGGCCGGTGGACGTGCGAGAACGGCTGCGAGTTCGCTGCGTCGATGACGCCATGGACGTCGAGGCCGAGCGCGTCGGCGTGCCGGGCGAACTCGTTGGCCAGCGCGATGTTCACGTCGCGGTAGGTCGTCTCGACGAGCTTGGTCAGCTCGGCCGCCTCGGCGCCGCCCATCGCCCACACCTCCACGCCGGGGAGGAACTGCGCGTAGAGCCCGGCGCCGCGCGCCTCCCCCGCGGCGCTCAGGCCGCCCACGAGCTTCGGGTACGTGGCGAGGTCGGCGAAGACCCGCCCGGAGAAGACGCGTTCCGGGGAGAAGACGACGTTGAAGTCCTCCCCCTCCACGAGGCCCGACGCCGCCTCCAGCGCGGGCGCGAGGCGCGCGCGCGTGGTCCCGACGGGCACCGTCGTCTCCAGCGCCACCGTCGTCCCGGGCTGCAGGCCGGCGCCGACGTCGGCGATCACCGCGTCGAGGATCGCCCAGTCCGGCTGCGCCCGGTCGTCGACGAGCAGCGGGGGGACGAGGACCACGAGGTCCGGGCCCGCGGCGACCGCCGCGGTCGTGTCCGCGGTCGCCCGGAGGCGTCCCGGCCCGTCGCCGAGGACGACCTGCGCAAGGACCTCGTCGAGCTCCGCCTCACCGGGGAACGGCGGGCGGGCGGCGTTGACCTCCGCGACGACCCGCGCGTCGACGTCGCACCCGATGACCTCGTGCCCGGTCCGCGCGAGCTGCGCGGCGAGGGGCAGCCCGATCTTGCCGAGCGCGACGACCACCGCCCTCACAGGCGCACGGTCTCCCCGGACGCGGCCGCCGCGAGCACGGCCTCGGCGGCCAGCACGGTGGCCAGGCCCTCCTCGAGGGTCACCACGGCGGCATCGTCGTCCCCGGCGACCCAGTCGCAGAACGCCTCGAGCTCCACGAGCAACGGCTCGCGGCGGGAGAGCGCGTAGCGCGTCATGTCGCCCTCGCTCACGCCGCGCGTCGCCTGCGCCGCGGTCCACTCGCTCGTCACCTCGCCGTTGGCGAAGAACGTGAGGTCGGAGGTGAGCGTGTCGGCGACGAGCATCCCGCGCTCGCCGAGGATCCGCGTCCGGCGCACCTTGGTGGGCGACAGCCAGTCGACGTTGACGTTGAACGCGACGTCCGAGGCCAGGCGGCCCGTGACGAGCACGAGGTCCTCGTGCGCGCGGCCCATGCGGTGTTGGGTCTGCGCGGCGACGCGCTCGATCGGCGCGCCGCCGAGCCAGCGGACGAGATCGAGGTCGTGGGTGGCGAGGTCCTTGACCACGCCGACGTCGCGGACGCGCGCCGGGAACGGCCCGACGCGCTCGGTCGCGATCATGAAGATCTCCCCGAGCTGCCCGTCGCCGACCCGGCGACGCAGCTCGAGCAGCGCGGGGTTGCAGCGCTCGACGTGCCCGACCGCGGCGCGGACGCCGGCTTCGGAGACCGCCGCGATCAGCGCGCGGGCCTCGTCGGCGGTGGCGGCCAGCGGCTTCTCCACGAGGACGGCGACGCCTGCGGCGGCCAGCACGCACGCGGCGGGCAGGTGCTCCTGGGTCGGTACGGCGACGATGGCGAAGTCGACGGGGCCGGCGGCCAGCAGCTCCTCGACGCTCGCGAACAGCAGGGCCGGGTCCTGCACCATGCCGAAGCGGTCGCCGCCGGGATCGACCGCACCGGCGAACTCCACGCGGGAGGAGGCGTGCAGTAGGCGGGCGTGGTGGCGCCCGATCATGCCCAGGCCGAGCACCGCACCGCGCAGCGCCACCCTGAGATCAGGCCCGGTCACGAGGCCCATAAGCTACCGCCATGGCGTCCAGTCCGACGGCCCCCGGCCTCGTCCTCTCCCCCACGGCGCGGGTGGCCGGCGACGTCGTGTTCGGCGCCAACGTGGTCGTGCACGGGGAGACGGTCATCGGCGCCGGGGTGGTCATCCAGGACGGCGTCGTCCTCGGCAAGGCCCCCCGCCTCTCCGCCCGGTCCTCGAGCGCGGCGCCGGTCGACGCCCCGCTCGTGATCGAGGACGGTGCGTCGATCTGCACGCAGGCCATCGTCTTCGCGGGGGCGCACATCGGAGCGGGGGCGATCATCGGCGACCAGGCCTACGTGCGCGAGCGGGCGGTCATCGGCGCCGACAGCGTCGTCGGCCGCGGCGCCTGCGTGGACAACGACGTCGTCGTCGGGTGCCGCGTCCGGCTCCAGTCGCAGGTCTACATCACCGGCTTCTCCGTCATCGAGGACGACGTGTTCGTCGGGCCGTGCGCGATGACGACCAACGACAACACCATGGCCCGCCAGTACGCGGACGACGTGCTGGGGGGCGCGACGCTGCGGCGCGCCTGCCGCATCGGTGGAGGGGCGATCCTCACCCCGGGCGTCGAGGTCGGGGAGGAGGCCTACGTCGCCGCGGGCTCGGTCGTGACCAACGACGTCCCGCCGCGGGGCGTGGTCATCGGCGTCCCGGGGCGCGTCGTGCGCTACGTCGGCGACGACGACCTGCTCGAGCGCGAGCGCGGCTGACTCAGGCCGAGGCGTGCTCCTGGATGGAGGTCACGGCCCGGCCGGCTTCCGTCCAGATCTGCTGCTCGCGCCCCGGCCCGACGCCGATCTGCACGATCGGCGTGCCCGTCTGCTCCTCCAGGAACGCGAGGTACTCGCGCGCGGCCTGGGGGAGGTCGGCCTCCGTCCGGCACTCCGTGATGTCCTCCGTCCAGCCCGGCAGCTCCTCGTACTCGCCGCGCGCCTTGTGCAGCACCGACTGGTGGTAGGGGAACGTCTCGAACGTCGCGTCGTCCTCGCCGCGGTACTTCGTGCAGACCTGGATCGCGTCGAAGCCCGAGAGCACGTCGAGCTTGGTGATCACGAGCGCGTCGAGCGTGTTCAGGCGGGCGGCGTACCGCAGGGCGACGAGGTCGATCCACCCGCAGCGGCGCGGGCGGCCCGTCGTGGTGCCGTACTCGTGGCCGTTCTCGCGGAGGCGGTCGGCGGTCTCGTTGAAGAGCTCCGTCGGGAACGGACCCGCGCCGACGCGGGTGGCGTAGGCCTTCGCGACGCCCCAGATCTCGTCGATGTCGTGGATCCCGACGCCGGCGCCGATCGTCGCGGCGCCTGCGACCGGGTTGCTCGAGGTGACGAACGGATAGGTGCCGTGGTCGATGTCGAGCATCGTGGCCTGGGCGCCCTCGAAGAGCGCGAGCTTGCCCTCGTCCAGCGTACGCCAGACCAGCGCGGAGGTGTCGGCGATGTGCTGTTCGAGGCGGTGGCCGAAGGTCAGCAGGTCCTCGGTCATCTGCTGGAGGTCGAGCCGCGGCGCCCAGTCCGCCTCGCGCTCGTAGGGCCGCAGCATCAGCTGCTTGGGCACCAGGGCGGCCATGATCTTCTTCTTGAGGATCTTCTCGTCGAGCATGTCCTGCACGCGGATCCCCAGCCGCGCGGCCTTGTCGGCGTAGCAGGGGCCGATGCCGCGCTTGGTCGTGCCGATCTCCTGCTTGCCGAGCTTCGCCTCGCCCGAGTGGTCCAGGGCGATGTGGTACGGCATGATCAGGTGCGCGTTGGCCGACACCTTCAGCCCCGAGACGTCGAGCCCGGCGGCGCGCAGGCCGTCGAGCTCGGAGAGCAGCACCCGCGGGTCGACCACCACCCCGTTGCCGATGATGCAGGTCTTGCCGGGGTAGAGGATCCCGCTGGGGACGAGGTGGAACTTGAACTCCTCGCCGTCGCGGACGATCGTGTGGCCGGCGTTGTTGCCGCCCTGGAAGCGCACGACCGCGTCGGCGCGCTCCGCGAGGAGGTCGACGACCTTGCCCTTGCCCTCGTCGCCCCACTGCGCGCCCACGATGACCAGTCCCGGCATTGCCCCTGAGTCTAGAGAGGGTTACCCGACGCGGCGGCGAGCGTCCTCGCCGTAGAGCGGGAGCACCTCGCACATCTCCTCCAGCCGCGAGACCGTGCGCTCCTTGATCTGCTCGACCATCTGCTCGCGCTCCACGAGGTTCGTGGTGATGACCACGGAGCGCTCCTCCTCGTAGCGGGCGTTGACGATCGCGTAGAGCTGCTCGAGCACCCAGTCGCTCGTCTTCTCCGCGCCCACGTCGTCGATGTGCAGCAGGTCGACCGCGGTGAGCTTGTCCAGCAGGCTCGTGTACGAGTGCACCGCGTCCTCGTCGAACGTCGTGCGGATCTCGGCCAGGAGCTTCGGCAGGGAGTAGATGGCGACGGTCCGGCCCGCGTCCAGCGCCGCCTTGGAGACGATCATCGCCAGCGTCGTCTTGCCGGTGCCGGGGCCACCGAAGAGCCACAGCCCGCGGCCGGCGTCGAGGTTGGCGTCGAGCTCGCGCACGTAGGCCCGGATCGCGCGGACCTGCCCCGGGGCCCGTTCGCTGATCTCGGTCACCGGCGGCCGGTCGAACCCCACGCCGCGGTACTTCTTCGGGATCACCGCCGAGAGCACCGCGCTGCGCCGCCCCGCCATCCGCTCGGGCCGGCAGCGGCACGCCCGCGCGGTCTGCGTGGCCTCGTCGTCGACGAACCCCGATCCGTCGCACGCACCGAACGGGCACGGGGCGTCCGGGCGGAGCGTCACTCGTACTCCCGGCTCATGCTCCGAAAGCGCGTGAACTTGCCCTGGAAGACGAGGTTGACGGTGCCGAGCGAGCCGTTGCGGTGCTTGGCGATGATGAGCTCGGCCTCGCCCGGGGCTTCGGTCGTCTCGGCGTTGTAGTACTCGTCGCGGTAGATGAAGACGCAGAGGTCGGCGTCCTGCTCGATCGCGCCGGATTCACGGAGATCGGAGAGCATCGGGCGCTTGTCGGTGCGGGACTCGACCCCGCGCGAGAGCTGCGACAGCGCGATGACCGGCACGTCGAGCTCGCGGGCGAGGATCTTCAGGCCACGCGACATCTGGCCGACCTGCTCGACGCGGTTCTCCGTGCGGCCGTCGGGGCGCATGAGCTGGAGGTAGTCGACGACGATCAGCCCGAGGCCGCCGTAGTCGGCGAGCATCTGCTGGTGCAGGCGGCGGGCCTTCGCGCGGATCTCGAGGACGCCGATGTCGGACGAGTCGTCGACGAACAGCGGCGCGGCGTCGTACCGCGAGGCGGCCTCGAGGACCTTCTTCCACTTCCGCTCGTCCTTCAGGCGCCCCTTGCGCAGGTCGTCGCCCTCGATCGACGCCTGGGAGGCCACGAAGCGCTGGGCCAGCTCCCCCTCGCTCATCTCCAGCGAGAACAGCGCCACCGGCATGGGCCGCTCGGGGTGCAGCGCGACGTTCTCGGCGATGTTCGTCACCAGGGCGCTCTTTCCCATGGACGGCCTCGCGGCGATGACCACGAGGTTGCCGCCCTGGAAGCCGCCCGTGATCTCGTCGAGGTCTGAGAACCCCGAGGGGGTGCCCGTGAGCGCGATCCCCTCCTCGGAGAGCCGGTGCCAGATGTCGAGCTCGTGCTCGATGATCGCGCCCGCGCTGGCGAACGCTTTGGTCGAGTCGTCGTGGGCGACCTCGAGCATCGCGCGCTCGGCCTGCTCGACGATCTCCCGCGGCAGCGACTCGCGCCCGTGCACGGAGGCCTGGATCTCGTAGGTCGCCTGCAGGAGCCGGCGCAGGAGCGACATCTCCTTGACGATCTCGCCGTAGCGCTTGATGTTGCCGATGGCGGGCACCGCGGCGGTGAGCTCGTCGATGCCGGCCTGGCCCCCCGCGGCGTCGAGCTGGGCGCGGGCGCGGAGGTGCTCGGTGACGGTCAGGACGTCGATGGGCTCGGACTCGCGGTACAGCTCGACCATCGCGCCGAAGATCACGCGGTGGCGCTCGCGGTAGAAGTCGTCGGAGCGCAGCTGCGACTCGACGACGTAGGCGTACATCGCCCGGTCGGAGAGCAGGACGGCGCCGAGCACGCCCTGCTCGGACTCGATCGAGTGGGGCGGGGCGATCCCCTGCACGACGTTGTCCGGCGGAGGTGCAGCGTCGTAGGGGTGCTCGCTCATCGGCGGTTGACGATAACCCGGGGCCGCCGGCCGCGACCGTCGGCTTGCCGCTCCTTGCGCACGCTTTGGCCGGCGTGAGGCAGATGCGTGACGAAGTCGCGCCCGAACGACGAAGCGCCCCGGGGTACGGGGCGCTTCGCGGGTCCTGCGGAAGTGGGGCGCGAAGCTACTTGAGCTCGGTCACCATCGTCTTGACGGTGGCGGTCACCCCGCTCGCGACCTCCACGTGCACTTGGAACGTCCCGATCTGCTTGATCGGCTCGTCGAGGTGGATGTGGCGCTTGTCGACGGTGATGCCGCGCGCCTCGCGGATCGCGTCGGCGATGTCCTGCGTGGTCACCGAGCCGAAGAGGCGGCCGTCGTCGCCGGCCTTCTCCGCGAGGGTGAGGACCGTCTTGTTCAGCAGGTCGGCCTGGTCGTGGGCCTTGCTGATCGCCTCGCGCTGCGCACGCTCCTGGCTGGCGGTGCGCTGCGCGGCGGCCTGGACGGCGCCCTTGGTCGCGGGGGCCGCGAGCTTGCGCGGGATCAGGAAGTTGCGCAGGTACCCCTTGGACACGTCGATGACGGCGCCCTTGGCGCCGACGCCGTCGACGTCCTCGAGCAGGATCGCCTCGGGCATGGCCTAGCGGTCCTCGCGGTCGCGGTCACGTCCGCGGCTGCCGCCGGGGCGCTCTTCCTTGCCCGATTCGTTGACGTAGGGCAGAAGCGCCAGCTCGCGGGCGCGCTTGACGGCCTTGGCGACCTGGTTCTGGTGGCGGCGGCAGGCGCCCGTGATGCGGCGCGAGCGGATCTTCCCGCGCTCGGAGATGAACTTCCGGAGCGTGGCGACATCCTTGTAGTCGACTTGCTCGACCTTGTCCTTGCAGAACAGGCACGGCTTGCGGCGGCCGCTGGTCGGGCCGCCCTTCTTGTCGCGGCGCGGCTTGGCGCTGCTGCTGCTGTTGCGCTGCTTGGCCAACGTGAAAGTCCTCGGAGTCGTCTCTAGACGGTCGAACGCGCGCCGGACGGGCGCGCGAGAGCGCACATCGTAGCCGGTGGGCCCAGGCGGGCGTGGTGCGCGTAGCAGACCGCATGGACGCCACCGGGCGTAGGCCGCCGGCGCGGCCTACGCCCGGCGCGGTGCCGGGCCGCTCAGAACGGGATGTCGTCGTCGCCCGTGGAGGAGCCGCCGCCGACGGGCGCGGGCGCGGCGAAGTCGGTGGTGTCCACCGGCACGTCCGAGCCGCCCTGGAAGCTCTGGCCGTCACCGCTGCCTGCGCTGTAGCCGCCCCCGCTCCCGCCGTTGTCGTCCCGGCCGCCGAGGAACTGGACCGAGTCCGCGATGATGTCGATCGACTGCCGGTTCTTGCCGGTGTCCTTGTCCTGCCACTCACGCCACTCCAGGCGCCCGTCGATCGCGACCGGGCGCCCCTTGGACAGGTACTTGTGCGCGTTGGCGCCCTGCGCGCCGAACACCGTCACGTCGAAGTAGTTGGGCTTGTCGACCCACTGGTCCTGCACCTTGCGGCGCGTGTTGCAGGCCACGCGGAGCTTGCAGATCTGCAAGCCGCCCGACGTCTCGCGGAGGTCGGGATCGGCCGTGAGGTTGCCCGTGAGGACGACCCGGTTGATGTTGCTCGCCGCCATGGACGGACTCCTTTGCCATCGGATTTTGCCGGTCACCGAGTCTAGGCCGAGCGCCGGAGGGCTCGCCCCCCGCGGCCCCCGGATGCCCGCTCGTTGCGCGCTTTCTACGCAGAGTCGGGACGAGACCGGGTGAGCTGACAGCACTCCGGACGCAAAGACGCCGCGGAGGGCCGCGGCGTCGGGGTCCCGCGTGGAGCGGGAGCGGGCGCGGGGCGGCCGCGGGGCTAGCGGCGGTCGCCGCGATCCCCGCGATCGTCGTCGTCGTCGCGCATGTCGTCGCCGCCCGTCGGCGCGGTGGCCGGCGTGTTGCGGAGGTCGGGCGGGGAGCCGACGCCGGCAGCGAGCTTGATGATCCGGAAGCGCTGGATGCCGTCGGTGATGCGCAGGGTGTGGCCGAGCGAGGCCAGCAGCTCGGGGTTGCCGTGGAACTGGATGAGGTGGTACTCGGCGTCCGTGCGCTTGTCCATCTCGAAGGCGGTCGGGCGGACCCCCCAGTCGTGCGTCCCGATGACCTCGCCGGACCGGCGGATCGTCGACTCCGTGTCGGAGAGGATCTTCTTCTTCTGCTCGTCCTCGGTGGACGTGTTGAGCAGGAGCGTGAGGTCGTACGTCGGATTCTTGGTGGCCATGAGCGACGATCGACGGTAGCAAGGGGGGCGAACTTGCGCCGTCCGGCCCTAGTGGTAGTGGATGGCCCCCGACTCCCTGCTGCACCGCATCCGCTGGGCCAACGTGGCCGGCGCACTCGTCGTGCTGGGCTGCCTGGCGCTGGTGCTCGCCTGGCCGCGGCTGGCGCCGCGCGCACCCGAGCCGCCGCCCTCGGCCCTGGTCCCGGCCCGCGCGGGGGCGGCCGCCCTCCCGTTGCCCGGGGGTGAGGTCCTGGGCCCGCCGGCGCCCGCGGTGACCTCGACGGAGCCCGGGCCGGACTCGCCGGCGTCGCGGAGGCCGGACCCCGCGACGACGGCGCGCGGCGGCCGAGCCGGCGGCGGCGGGGGCAGCGGTGAGGCGACGAGGCGAGCCGGCGCAGGCGGCGGTGGGGCCACCGCATCCGCCCGCACGCGGCGCGGGCGCAGCGCCGCGAGATCGCGAACAGGCGGAAGCGGTCGCGGGGCAGCCGGATCCGCTTTCTCGCGATCGAGGCCGGCGCCGGCGGGTGCATCCACCGCTACGCGTCGTCGGCGCCACCACCGTGCGTCCGGCCCGCCCTCCCGCCCGCCGGCTCGCCCGCCCGGTCGGCCCCCGTCGCCCGCGCCGCCGCCTCCTCGCGTGCCGTCGCCCCGCCCACCGCCCGTCCGCGCCCCGGCGGCTCGGTCCCGTGCGCCGGCGCCGCGGCACCAGGCGCAGCGGGAGTTCGGTCCCGCCGGCTCGGAGTTCCCGCGCCGCCGGTGAGCGCGAGCTCGGCGGCGCGTCGGGGTCCGGGGTGCGGCGCCGCTCCTCTGCGGCGGCGAACGAAAGCGGGGACGCGGGCGGTGGCTGCGACCACCCGCGCGCCGCCGTGCCGGAGGCGGTCCCCGTCACGACGACGGCAGCTTCACTGCTCCCGGTGCTCCGCCTTCATGCGGATGTCCGCGAGCTGGTCGTCGATCCAGTCGCCGGGGTCGCGCGCCGTGACGATCGCCTTGAGGCCCCGCAGCCGCTCCTCGCGCCGCTCGGGCGCCATCGTCAGGGCGCCGTGGATCGCGTCCGCGAGCTCCTGGATGTCGAACGGGTTGACGCTCAGGGCAAACTCGCCCAGCTCCTCGTGGGCGCCCGTGTTCTCAGAGAGGATCGAGACCCCGCCGCGCTCGTTGAGCAGCGGGCCCTCCTTGGCGACGAGGTTCATCCCGTCGAACATCGCGTTGACGAGCAGGACGTCGTAGTGCTTGTACGCCGCGACGGCCTCCTCGAGGTCGTCGCGGAGCTTGAGCTGAATCGGCATCCAGTCCGGCGTGCCGTGGCGGTGGTTGACCACCGCGACGAGCGCCTCGATGCGCTCGAGGTACTCCGCGTACTCGGGGACGTCGGTCCGCGAGGGCATGAGCTGCGCGATGAACGTCACGCGCTCGACGAACTCGGGGTGCTGGTCGAGGAAGAGGTCGAAGGCGGAGAAGCCGCGCAGCACGTTCTTGGACAGGTCCGCGCGGTCGACGCGCAGGATGAGGTGCTCGCGCCGGCGGGCCAGCAGCGTCTGCTCGAACTCCTTGACGCGGTCGCGCCCGCCGAGCGCCTTCGTGGCGCGGGCGTCGATCGGCAGCGGGTAGTGGCGCACCCACACCTCGCGGCCGTCGAAGTGCACGATCCCGTGCTGGTGGTCGACCTCGGACTCCTCGAAGAGGTCGTCGCAGCACTGCAAGAAGTTGCGGCGGTAGGACGACGTGTGGAAGCCGACGATGTCGTTGGCCAGCACCCCGCGGTAGAGCGCGTCGCGGATCGGCCGCGGCAGCACGCGCCAGGCGTCCGACTGCGTCCACGGGATGTGGATGAAGTGGTGCAGGAACGCGTCGGGGCGCGCGCGGCGCACGAGCGCCGGCAGCGTGTAGAGGTGGTAGTCGTGGACCATCACCACGGGGTCCTCGACGCCCTCGATCTCCTCGATGACCGCGCGGGCGAGATCCTCGTTGACGACGTTGTAGCCGAACTCGAACGACTCGACCTCGTTGCGCCGGATGTCCGGGGCGTTGGACAGATCCCACAGGTAGTGCTGGATGAACCACAGGATCGGGTTGGCGAAGATGTGGTAGAAGCGGTCGTAGGCGTCCGGGTCGGAGGCCACGAGCTTGACCTGGTACTCGCCGCCCGCGGGGGAGGTCACCTCGATCGGCTGGCCGCCGGCCTCCTCGGCGCGGGCGATGTCGGCGTCGGTCATCGCCGAGGCGATCCAGGTGGCCTCGCGGTGGGAGGCCAGCCCGGTCAGCGCGGTCACCAGACCCCCCGATCCGCGGCTGAGCGTGCCGTCGTCCTGGAAGGTGACGGGACCCCGGTTGGAGACCAGCACGAGCCTGCTGCTGCTGTCGCTCATCGGAGCCTGACCCTACCGGGCGACGGGGGCGTCAGGGGCGCGCCGGAGCCTCGAGCGGACGGTCGCCGAGGACGATCTCGACGTCCTGGCGGCGGCCTTCGCGGACGACCGTGAGCCGCGCGCGGTCACCCGGCGCCTTGTCCACGAGCGCGGCGGAGAGGTCGTCGTCCCGCCGGATCGCCGTGCCGTCGACGGCGACGATCACGTCCCCGCCCGCCTGGTAGGGCTGGTCTTGGAAGACCCTGCGCTCGTCGCCGGCGCGGATCCCCGCCCGGTCGGCGGGGCTGCCCGCGGTGACCGTCTGCACCCAGGCACCACGGGAGGTCCCGAGGTGGAACTCGTCGACGAGCTGCGGGAACAGCGCCGACGAGCTGATGCCGAGGTAGGCGTAGCGCACCTTGCCCGTGGCGCGGAGCTGGTCGAGCGAGCGCTTCACGGTGTCGATGCCCACGGCGAACCCCACGCCCGTGCCGTCCCCGGACTCCGTCCGGATCTGCGAGTTGATCCCGAGCACGGTGCCGTCGGCGGCCAGGAGGGGTCCGCCCGAGTTGCCGCGGTTGATCGCCGCGTCGGTCTGGATCGCCCCTGCGGTCGCGAAGCCCGTCAGCGACTGGATGGAGCGCGCGGTCGCCGAGACGACACCGACCGAGAGCGACTGCTCCTCGCCGAACGGCGAGCCGATCGCGGCGACCGGCGCGCCGACCGCGAGGTCCTTCGTCGAGCCGAGCGGCAGCGCCCGCAGCTTCAGCCCGGCCGGATCGACCTGGAGCAGCGCCACGTCCGCGAAGGGATCGAAGCCGCGGACCCTCGCGGGCACCTGATTGCCGTCGGGGAACTTCACGTAGACGCGCTCGGCCCGCCGGATCGCCTTGCCCTCGCCCGAGGTGACGACGTGCGCGTTGGTGGCGACCTCGCCCTCGGCGGAGACGACGAACCCCGACCCCAGGCCGGCGTCCTTGCTGCCGGCCAGGCCCGTCGAGAGGACCGTCACGATCCCCGGCGCCTCACGCGCGTAGATCCCCGCGGGATCGAACCCCTCGCCGCCGGCGGGTCGCCCGTCGGCGCCCAGCCGCTTGACCACCTCCACCCGCGTGGTGCGCTCCACCGTGCTCGTCCGGGTGGGGGTGGCCGCCGGGCTGAGCGTGGTGGCCCGCTCGCCCGCCGCGCCCCCGCACCCCGCGAGCACCAGCGCCGTGACGGTGGCGGCGGTGCGGCGCGCGGCTCGGGTCATGCGGGGAGCTCCAGCGTGAAGGTGGTCCGTCCGGGCTGGCTCTCGACGAGGAGCTCGCCGTCCATCCGCCCGGCGAGCTCGTGCGCGATCGCCAGGCCGAGGCCCGAGCCCTGCGCGTCGTCGGAGGTGATGAACGGCTCGAAGATGTGGGGCAGCATCGTGCGGTGGACGCCCGGCCCGAAGTCGCCGACGCCGAAGCGGACGCGATCGCCGCGCCGGGAAGCGCTGACGACCATGTCGGTGCCGCTCGGGGTGTGGGTGATGGCGTTGTCGATGAGGATCCGCATCACCTGGGCGACGCGCTCAGGGTCGCACATCGCCGTCACCGCCCCACCGGGCACGCGCAGCTCCAGCCGCGAGTCGTGCGCGGACAGCGCGGGGTGGAACTCCTGGGCGACCCGGCGTGCGAGCTCAGCGATGTCCGTGGGCTCGGGGCGCAGCTCGAGCGAGCCCGCCTCGAGCTTGGAGAGGTCGAGCAGGTCGACGGCCAGCCGGCTGAGCCGCGCGACCTGCTCGCGCACCAGCGCCAGGAACTCCTGCCGCGTCTCGGCCTCGAGCTCCTCGTCGGCGAGCAGCTCGAGGAAGCCGCCGAGCGAGAAGATCGGCGTGCGCAGCTCGTGCGACGCGGTCGCGATGAAGCGCTTGCGGGCCGAGTCGAGCTCGGCGAGCTGGCGGCGCATGTCGTCGAGGGTCCGCGCGAGCTCGCCGAGCTCGTCCGGCCGGTCGACGGGGAAGCGCGCGGTGAAGTCGCCGCCCGCCACCCGCCGCGCGCCGGCCTCGACGGCGCGCACCCGCCGGGTGAGGCCCTGAGCGAAGAGGAAGCCCACGAGGAGCGCGAGCGCGCTGGCGCCACCGCCGGCGAGCAGCACGCGGCGCCGGACGACGGCCACGCTCGCCTCCACGTCGCGCAGGGGGACCGAGAAGACGACCACCCGCCCGACCCGGCGCCGGCCGGTCTCGGGGTTGCGGAAGGCGAACGGCTGGGCGACCTCTCCGATGCGCCCGTTCGGCCCCGCCTCGATCCCGCGCTCGGGGCGCCCGGTCCGCGCCGCGTCGACGCCGACGGGAAACACGAGCCCGATGTCGCGTTCGGACGCCGAGTCGGTCCCCGGCTGGACCGTGATCCCGTCGTTCGTGTTGACGACGAGCAGGACGGTCACCCGCGCGCTGACCGTGTCGGCGGTGCGCCGGACGAGATCCTTGAGCGCGGGCTGCGGCAGGCTCGTCCCCACCGCGCGGCGCAGCGGGGGCGAGTACTGCCCCGACACGAAGGCGAGATCGGCGAGCTTCGCGTCGACCAGGCGCTTCTCGAGGCCCGGCAGCACGGCGATCGCCACGAGCCCCACGGCCGCCACGGTGAGCGTGAAGAACCCCAGCGTCAGCCGGGCCCGCAGCGACCGCACGAGACTCCTACCGGTCGGTGGTGTCGCGGAAGCGGTAGCCCACGCCGCGCACGGTGAACAGGTACTCGGGCTCCTTCGCGTCGGTCTCGAGCTTCTCGCGCAGGTGGCGGATGTGGACGTCGATCGTCCGCGGGTCGCGGTAGGCTGAGTCGCCCCAGATCCGCGTGAGGAGCATGTCGCGGGTGAAGACGCGGCCGGGGGCGCGCGCGAGCGCCAGCAGGATCTCGAACTCGACGAAGGTCAGCGTGATCGACGCACCGCGGACCTCGACGGCACGTTTGGCCGGGTCGATGCGCAGCTCGTGCGTGGCGACGGTGGCGTCCTCGCCGCTCTCGCCGGACTGGGTCATCCCGGCGCGGCGCAGCGCGGCCTTCACGCGCGAGCGGAACTCCCGCATCGAGAACGGCTTGGTGATGTAGTCGTCGGCGCCGAGCTCGAGGCCGAGGACCTTGTCGATCTCCTCCGCCTTCGCGGTGAGCATGATGATCGGGACCGAGCTGCGGGCCCGGAGCTTGCGGCAGACCTCCAGGCCGTCCATCCGCGGCATCATCACGTCGAGCACCACGAGGTCGAACGCCTGCTCGCCGAAGCGCGCGAGCGCCTCGCGCCCGTCCGACGCGCGCACCACCTCGTAGCCGTCCTTGCTCAGCGGGTAGCTGAGCAGCGTCTGGATGGCCTGCTCGTCATCGGCCAGCAGGATGCGCAGAGGACGGTTGGACATGGGGGGCAGGGCGCAGCGACACCAGGGTAGCCCCGCAGGACGTACTCTCCGCCGCGATGCTGGACCCGCGCATCTACCGGGCCGCCTTCGCGCTCGTCGCCCTGGCGATCCTCGTCGTCGCCTTCTCGCTCGCGGCGCGGCCCCGGGCCATCGGCACCACGCTGGCCCCCGACGCGTTCGACGGCGACGCGGCCTTCGCGGCGCTCGGCTCCTACGCCGCGCGCTTCCCCGTCCGCCGTCCCGGCGACCGCGACGACACGGCGCTCGCCGAGCGCCTCGCGCGAGACCTCACGGTCCTCGGCCCCGGCACCGTGCGGACGTTCCGCTCCTCCGGGCAGACCATCGACGGCGAGCGGGAGCTCGCGACGGTGGTGGCCACGCGGCCCGGGCGGCCCGGGCCCGGGCTCGTCGTCGTCGCCCACCGCGACGCGGCCGGAGCGCCGGCTCGCGCCGAGCTGTCGGGCACCGCGACGCTCGTCGAGCTCGCCCGCGTCGCCGCCGCGGGGCGTCTGCGGCGCACGGTGACCTTCGTGTCCACCAGCGGCGGCAGCGGTGGCCTGGCCGGGGCGCAGGAGGCCATCCGGCGCCTGCCGCAGCCGGTCGACGCAGTGCTCGTGCTCGGCGATCTCGCCTCGCGGACGGTGCGCAAGCCGTGGGTGGTGGGCTGGTCGAACGGGGGCGGGACCGCGCCGCAGCGGCTGCGCCGGACGCTCGAGGCCGCCGTGCGCACGGAGACGGGGCAAGACGCCGGCGGCCCCCGGGCGGGCGCGCAGTGGGCGCGGTTCGCCTTCCCCGCCACGGTCTCCGAGCAGGGCGCCTTCGGCCAGGCCGGGCAGGCCAGCGTGCTGCTCTCCGCTTCCGGGGAGCTGCCGCCGGACGCGGGCGCACCGGTGACCGAGCGCCGGCTGACGGTCTTCGGGCGCGCGGCGCTGCGCACGATCTTCGCGCTCGACAACGGTCCGGACATCGCCGCGGGGCCGCAGGAGCTGCTGGTCACGCAGCGCAAGGTGCTGCCCGGCTGGGCGGTCTCGCTGCTCGTCGGCGCGGCGCTGTTCCCCGTCTGGCTCGTGGTGGTCGACGGGCTGGCGCGCGCGCGGCGCCGCAAGCTGCCCGTCGCCGCCGGGGTGCGGTGGGTGCTCGCCGCGGCGCTGCCGTTCGTCCTCGTGGCGCTCTTCGCGCTCGCGCTCGGCCTCACGGGGCTCATCGGGGAGCGGCCGGGTGCGCCCGTCCCCGCCGGCGCGGTGCCCGCCGACGCGACCGCGGCCGGGGTGGGGGCGGCGCTCGTGCTCGTCTTCGTCCTGGGCTGGATCGGGCTGCGCCCGATGGCGCTGCGCGCCCTGGGCGCCCGTGCGCCGCTCGGTGACGGGCACGCGGCCGCGGCCCTCGCGGTGCTGGCCGCCGTCTCCTTCGGGGTCCTGCTGGTCAATCCGTTCGCGGCCGCGCTGCTCGTGCTTCCCGCACACCTGTGGCTGCTGGCCGTCGCCCGCGAGGTGCGCCTGCCGCGGCCTGCCGCGGGGCTTCTCGCGCTCGTCGCGCTCGTGCCGCTGGTGCTGGTCGCGGTGAGCCTGGCCCGGCAGCTCGGCTACGGCGCCCTTGACGCGGCGTGGAGCCTGGTGCTCATGGTCTCCGGCGGGCACGTCGGGCCGCTCGGGTGGCTGACGTGGTCGGTCCTCGCGGGCGCGGCGGTCTCCGTCGGCGTGCTGGCCGTCGGTCGGCGCCCCGGGGAGAGCGACGCCGGGCGGGCGCGCCCGCGCGGCGCGACGGTGCGCGGCCCGCGGACGTACGCCGGGCCGGGTTCGCTCGGCGGCACGGACTCGGCGCTGCGCCGATGAGGGGGCGCGCCGCCGTGGCCGAGGAGCCGCGTGCGCGCGTCTCGACGCCCGGGGAGCGGCACGTCCGTCGCTCCGGTGGCCCGCGGCCGGCGGGCCCCGCCGCCCGGCGCCGCGCGGGGCGCCGCACCCTGCGCCAGCTCCTGCACGCCCTCTCGACGGTGCTCATCACCACCGGGGCGATCCTGATCGGCGACGCGGGCGTGACGCTCGCCTGGGAGGAGCCCGTCACCCACTTCTTCACCCTGCGCCAGCAGGCCGTCCTCGGCGGCCGGCTCGAGGCGCTGCGGGCCACGCCGCTCAGCCCGGTGCAGCGGCGCGCCCTCGACGGGCTGCGCGGGACCCGCGAGCGCGTCGCGTTCCTGGCCCGCTCCCTCTCCGCCTCCGCGGCGCCCGGCAGCGCCATCGGGGAGATCCGCCTCCCGCGGATCGGCGAGCGCTACGTGATCGTGAAGGGCTCGAGCGCGGAGGCGCTGCGCAAGGGTCCCGGCGCCTACGACGACGTCGGCCTGCCGGGGGTCCCGGGCACCGCGGCGATCGCCGGGCACCGCACGACCTACGGCGCCCCGTTCCGCCGCATCGACGAGTTCCTTCGGGGCGATCGGATCGTCGTGGCGATGCCCTACGCGACGTTCACGTACCGTGTCGAGCGCATCCGGGTCGTCGCCCCCACCGATCTCTCCGTGCTCACGCGGCGCCGCTACGACCGGCTGGTGCTGACCGCCTGCCACCCGCTCTACAGCGCGGCGCAGCGCATCGTCGTGTTCGCGCGCCTCGAGCGCACGACGCCCGCCGGGATCCTCGCGGGCTCGTCGTGAGGGCCGTCGGCAGCCCCGCGCGGGACCTGTCCAGGCCGGTGGCCGCGGGCTCAAGGCCCGTCGGGGATCCGGCCGATGTGATGAGCACACGCGCCGCCCCGTTCCACCACCCGCCAGAGTGAACGCCTCCCGCCCGCCCGTGACCTCCTCCGCCCTCCCTGCCCGATTGCCCATGCGTCTTCTCGACCTCAAGCTCCGCATCGACGCGAGCACCTACGCCATCGACCCGGATCTCGTCGCGGACGCCGTGCTGCGCCGTGGCGGGCTGCGCCTCTTCGGCCCGCCGGTCAGCCCAGGCGATGCTCGTACCCCGTCAGCCGACGGGGACCGCGGGCGTCGCGTGTCGTGAGCAGCGCGGGGCCCGGGCTGACGCGCCCGACGAGCGTGAGGCCGCAGGCCCGGAGTGCCGCGGCCGGCCCGCAGGCGCACAGCTCGTAGTCCTCACCCGCGGTCGCCGCCATGTCGCGCGGATCGACCCCGACCGTCGCCGCGACCTCGGGGACCCCGGGGGCGAGCGGGAGCGCCTCCAGGTCGATCGTCAGGCTCACGCCGCTCGCCTGCGCCAGGTGCCCGGCGTCGCTGGCCAGGCCGTCGGAGAGGTCGATGAGCGCCCGGGCGCCGCCGCGGGCGAGCGCGCCGCCGACGGCCAGCCGGGGCTCGGGGCGCAGGTGGCGGGCGACGAGCGCCGCGGCGTGCGGGGTGGCGTCCATGGGCGCACGGCCCTCGAGCAGCGCGAGCCCCGCCCCCGACGCGCCGAGTGTGCCGCTCACCCCGACCGCGTCGCCGGGGCGGGCGCCGTGGCGGCCCACGAGATCCTCCTCGGTCTGCGCCCAGCCGACGACGGTCACCGCGAGCATGAGGGCCGGCGCGCGCGTGACGTCGCCGCCGGCGATCGTCAGCCCCGTCCGCGCCGCGAGCGCCTCCATCCCGCGCACGAGCCCGAGCGCCTCCTCCTCGCCGAGGTCCGCGGGCGCGCCGAGCACGACGTAGGCCTCGCCGGGCTCGACGTCACCCATCGCCGCGAGGTCGGAGGCGGCGCCGGCGAGCGCACGCCAGCCGATGTCCTCCGGGCGCGTCCCCTCGCGCCCGCGCCGGAAGTGCACCCCGTCGACCATCGCGTCGACGCTCGTGACGCACAACGGGCCGGCGCGCACGACGGCCGCGTCGTCGCCCGACCAGCGCACCATGCGCGTCGAGCGGATCTCCAGCAGCGCCCGGAGGGCGGCGATGAGCGCGTGCTCGCTGATGGCGGCCCGGGGCGGTGGGTGGGGTCCCCCGGCGACGGCTACCGGTGGCGGTAGACGATGCGCGCGCGGCTCAGGTCGTACGGCGAGAGCTCGCAGCGCACGCGGTCACCCGGGAGGATGCGGATGCGGAAGCGCCGCATCTTGCCGGCGACGTGCCCGAGCACCTCGTGGTCGTTGTCGAGCTTGACGCGGAACATCGCGTTGGGGAGCGCCTCGACGACCTCGCCCTCGAACTCAACCTTTTCTTCCTTGGCCATTGGGCCACAGGTTACTCGTCGTCAGCCGGTGCCCGCCCCGCCGGCGTCGTTCTGAGGGGTGATCGTCCCCGGGTCCCCCGGCGATTCGTACACCGGGGGTGCGTTCGGCGCGGCCGGAGCGGGATTCGCCGGGGCCGGGTTCGCCGGCGGAGCGGGGTTGTCGTTGCCGTGGTCGGTCGCGGTGCCGGTTCCGGTGCCGGCACCGGTGTCGGTCGGCGGGGTCGTGGGCGTGGGCGTGGGCTGGATTCCGGGGGCGTAGTTCTGTGTCGGATACGGCGTGGTGTTGGAGGGTGCCGTCGTGTTCGGCGGCGGCGACTTCGACAGCCGGGCGCGGAACCCCCGCGCGACGAACGGCACCTTGGGCTTGGGCCAGTCCTTGCAGTTCGTGCCCTTCACGGCGACCTGCATGAAGTCCTTCCAGATCGCGGCCGGCGCCGTGCCGCCGAACATCCGCCCCCATCCCGGGACGTTCTCCATGGCCCGGCCCTCGGAGCCGGGGTAGCCGACCCACACGGCGGTGTTCAGGCCGCGCGTCATGCCGTCGAACCACGCGTCCTTGAAGCCGCTGGTGGTGCCCGTCTTGCCGGCCGCGACGCACTTGTCCAGGCGGGCCTTGGTGCCCGTGCCCATGCTGATGTTGCCCTTCATGGCCTGGATGCCCTCGTAGGCCATGCCGTCGGTGAACTCCTTGGCCTTGCGGACGGTGCCCATCTTCCGGTCGACCCGGCCGCCCGGGAACTGCACGCGGGTCACCGCGATCGGCTTCAGGCGCGAGCCGCCGTTGTTGATCGTCGCGTAGGCGCGGGCCATCTGCAGGGGTGACACGCCGGTGGTCAGGCCCCCGAGTGCCTCGGCGGGGTAGGAGTAGAGCTTGGTGGTGATGCCCATGTCGTACGCGGCCCGCGTGACGTTCTTGGGCCCGACGTCGAGGTCGGCCTGCTGCATGACCGTGTTGTCGGAGGTCACCACGCCCTGGAAGATCGTCTTCGACTTGCCCGAGGTCGCCCCGTCGGAGTTGTCGACGTCGATCGGCCCGTAGACCGGGTCGGTGAACTTCAGGCGCTTGGACACGTAGCTGGTCTTGTTGATGTCGACCCCGCGGCGGATCGCGGCCATCATCACCATCACCTTGAACGTCGAGCCGGGCTGGCGGCGCCCCTGGGCGGCGAGGTTGAACTTCGAGTCCCCGTAGTTCGACGAGGACGCCATGGCCTTGATGTACCCCGTGTTCGGGTCGATCGAGGCCAGCGCGGAGGAGGGGGAGTCCGGCGCGGCGAGGTTCTTGCGGATCACCGCGCGCGCGAGCTTCTGAAGGTGCAGGTCGATCGTCGTGTGGACCCGCAGGCCACCTGCGCGGACCCGCGCGGCCCCGTAGTTCTTGATGAGCTCCGCGCGGACGTAGTCGAAGAAGTAGTTCTCGCGGCGGGTCGAGTAGTACTGCGTGTCCTCTAGGCCGAGCGACTTGCCCGCGGCCTCGGTCTCCTGCGCTGCGGTGATGTAGCCCGCGCTGCGCATCTGGGCGAGGACGTCGTTGCGGCGGCGCAGCGCCTGGCCGGGATGCAGGCGCGGGTTGTACGTGGTGGGTGCCTGCGGCAGCCCGGCGAGCATCGCGCTCTCGGCGAGCGACAGGTCCGCGGGCCGCTTGTTGTAGAAGACGCGCGCGGCGGCCCACACGCCGATCGCCTCCTGGCCGCTCGGCGAGTTGCCGTAGGGCACGTTGTTGAGGTACTTGACGAGGATCCACTGCTTGCCCTCGGCGCCCGGGTGGTTGTTCTCGAGCTCCTCGGCGAGCTTGGCCTCCCGGATCTTGCGCTTGTAGTCGCGGGCGCGATCCTGGGAGTAGATGTTCTTGATCAGCTGCATGGTCAGCGTCGAGCCGCCCTGCACCGTGTCGCCGCTCTCGGCGTTCTTCATCGCGGCGCGCACCACGCCCTCGAAGTCGACGCCCTTGTGCTGGTAGAAGCGCTTGTCCTCGATCGCGATCGTCGCGTCCTTCATGTCCTGCGGGATCGACGTGGACGAGACCTCGCGACGCAGCACGTCGGACTGGATCACGCCGAGCTTCTCGCCGTCGGCCGCGAAGATGATCGAGTTCTGGCCCTGGTCCTTGGCCTTCAGCGAATCGATGCTCGGGGCGCTGTTGGCGATCGACACGACGTAGCCCACCGCGCTCAGCCCGGCGATCGCCACGGTCGCGATGAGGACGCCGATGGTCAGGAAGACGATGCGGCCAGGCCCGCCCTTGCTGCGGCTCCGACGTCGTTGGCGTTCGCGACGAGACATGAAATTTCGCTTCTTGTTGAGTGGCGATGCGTCGCCGGAAGGTTCTGGTCCCGCGATCCGATCGGCCACCCGATGGTAGCCACCCGATCTTACGCCGACGCCTGTCCGGTCCCGCCGGCCGTGGTCTGCGGGTCTCCTTCGACGTCCGTGCCCGGATCCCGCTTGACGCCCAGCCCCGCGTCGCGGAGCGTGCGCAGCGCCTGCTCGCGCAGCGCGTGCTCGAGCCCGGCGCGCTCGTGCGGTGGCGCGGGGGCGCCGACCAGCAGCAGGCGGGCGCCGTCGGCCGTCGTCTCGGCAAGCCGCACGCCCACGTCGCCGAGGGAGCCGCGGAGCGCATCCACGGCCGCGAGCGGGTCGGCGTCGCGATGCAGCCAGATCGACGGCTCGACGGCGATGCTCTTGCCCGCGATCGAGTCGTTGCGCAGCACGCCGGCGGCGAGGCGCTCGTTCGGCACGATGACCCGGGAGCCGCCCGCGGTCCGCAGCCACGTGTAGGTGAGACGGACGTCCTCGACGGTCCCCGACTCCCCCTCGAACGTCACGTAGTCGCCGATGCGCAGGGGCTGCGTGACGGCGAGCAGCACGCCCGCGATCGCGTTGGCGAGCGTCTGGCGCGCGGCGAAGCCGAGGACGGCGGCGGCGATGGCCCCGGAGGTGAGGATGGCGCTGGCGACGTCCCCCACCGCGGTGAACTGCCGCAGCGCGACCGCGAGGCCGACCACGACGATCGCCACGTCGACGATGCGTTGGAGGAAGCGCAGCCGCGTGTCGATCTCGGGCCGCAGCTCCCCGCCGGCCACCGCGGTCGCCAGCCGCCGTCCGCGCCGGGCGACGCCGCGGTGGATGACCGAGACCGCCAGCGCCGTGATCAGCAGCACCCCGACGGCGGTCAGCTCGGCCTCGTAGCGCGCGAAGAAGCCCTCGGCGGCGAGGATGGACGGCGACATGGCGCCTGACGGTACCTCCACGCTCGCCCCGCCGGCCCGCTCGGCAGCCCGGTCGCGGCTCCTCGCGGCGGCGCGGGGCCCGGGCGCACTCGGGGCCCGTGGCCGGTGGCTGGACGGCGGGCGCCGCGCGGCGCTCGGCGACGCCGCCCGCGCCCTGCTGCTCAGCCGGCTGCTCGTCCTCGTCGCCGGCCTCGCGGCCGTCGCCGCCGCCGGGGAGCGCGCGGGCGCGGCCCGGCGCTTCGATCCCGAGCGCCTCACCGTGCCCTTCGGCGCGCTCGGCGACGCGCTCCTCGCTCCCGCCGCCCGCTGGGACGCGGTCTGGTACCTCCGGATCGCGGAGCACGGCTACGGGCTCGACGCCTTCCGGCCGGCGTTCTTCCCGCTCTACCCGCTGCTCGTTCGGATCGCCGGGGCGGCGGTGGGATCGCTGGTGCTCGGCGGCGTTCTCGTCTCGGTGGCCTGCTTCGGCGTGGCGCTGTACCTGTTGCGTCGGCTCACTGCGCTCGAGCTGGGGCCGGAGGCGGCGCGCGGGGCGGTCTGGCTGACCGCGGCGTTTCCCATGGCGTTCTTCTTCTCGGCCGTCTACGCCGAGGCGCTGTTCCTCGCGCTCAGCGTGGGCTGCGTGTACGCGGCGCGGACGGACCGCTGGGCGTGGGCGGGGACACTCGGGCTGCTCGCGACGGCGACCCGCAGCGCGGGCGTGGTCCTGCTCGTGCCCCTCGCGGTGCTGCTGTGGGAGCACCGCGGCGCCGGGATGGGGCGGCGGGCCGCGTGGCTGGCGCTCGTCCCGTTGGGAATCGCCGCGTTCTGCGGCGGGCTGGCGCTGCGCGGGGCGGGCCCTGGGGCGCCGCTGGCCGCGCAGGCCGAGTGGAGCCGCGAGCTCGCGTTCCCCTTCGCGGGCGTGTGGGAGGGCACGCGGGCGGCCTGGGACGGCGCTCGCCAGCTCCTGCCGGGCTCGACGGACCGGCTCTCGGAGCGCGCGGGCGCGAGCCTGCTCGAGAACGCCCGGCTCGACGTGCAGCTCTGGGTGTTCATGGGCGTCGCCGTCGCCGCGCTCCTCGGCACCGCCCGGCGCCTCCCGCCCGCCTACGCCGCCTACGTGCTCGCGGCGCTCGCGCTCCCGCTCTCCACCCCGGTCGCGGCGCAGCCGCTCATGTCGCTGCCGCGCTTCGTCGCCGTGCTCTTCCCCCTCTTCATGTGGGGAGGCTGGTGGCTCACCCGCCGCGGCCGGCCGACGCGGGTCGCCGTCGCGGCCGCGTGGATCGGCGGCCTGGTCGTCTTCACCGGGCAGTTCGCGACCTGGCGGTGGGTGGCGTGACGGTCGTCCTGCTCGACGCGCTGGGCACCCTCCTCGAGCTCGAGCCGCCGTGGCCGCACCTCGTGCGCGAGCTCGGGCGGCGTGGCACGCGGGTCACCGAGGAGCAGGCGCGCCGGGCGATGCGCGCCGAGATGGCGTTCTACCGCGCCGAGCATCTGCGCGGCGACTCGCCGGCCGGCCTCGCGGCGCTGCGGCGCGAGTGCGCGGAGGTCGTGCGCGCCGACCTCGGGCCGGCCGGCGCCGCGCCGCGGATCGAGGCGGTCGAGGCGGCGCTGCTGGCGGCGCTCCGCTTCGTCGCCCACCGCGACGCCGTCCCGGCGCTGGAGGCGCTCCGCGCGGACGGGGCGCGGCTCGTCGTCGTCTCCAACTGGGATCTGTCGCTGCACCGTGCGCTGGAGCACACGGGCCTGGCCGGGCTGCTCGACGGAGCGATCTCCTCCGCCGAGGCGGGCGCCGCGAAGCCCGAGCCGGCGATCTTCATCCGGGCTCTCAGCCTCGTGGGCGCCAGCGCGGCGGACGCGGTCATGGTCGGCGACACGATGGCGACCGACGTCGCGGGCGCGCGGGCGGCGGGCGTCGCCCCGGTGCTCCTGGTGCGCGAGGCCGGGGAGGGCCCGGGCTCCTCCGGGGCCGCGCCGGAGCCTGCGGGCGGGCTCGCGACGATCGCCTCGCTCGCCGAGCTTCCCGCCGTCGTCCGCTACCTTCGTTGACGCACACGATGTCGTCCGCTCCGCCGAACGAGCTCGCGCTCACCCCGCCTCCGCCCGAGCGCCCCGAGCTGCCCGACGGCGTGGAACCCACGCCGCTGACGCCGCGCTGGAAGCCGTCGGGCGTGCCCGTGGCCTTCGCGCTGGGCCTGGCGGGCACGCTAGTCGGCGCGCTGATCGTCGGCCTCATCGCCGTCGCGTTCGGGGCGAAGTCCGACGCCCTGCCCCCCGGGGTCAACATCCTGCTGACGATCATCCAGGACGCCGCGTTCGTCGCCGCCGCGCTGTTCGTCGCGAACATGGTCGGGCGGCCGGCGCCCTGGCAGTTCGGCCTGCGCCGGGCGCGCCCCGGCCCGTTCGCCGGCTGGGTCATCGTCGCCTTCGTCGCCTTCGCGGCGTTCGGGGCGCTCTACGAGCTGCTGGTCGACATCGGCCCGCAGGAGGAGCTCCCGGACGAGCTCGGCGCCGACAACGGCACGCTCGCGCTCGTCGCGGCGGCGGTCCTGGTCACGGTCGTCGCCCCCATCGCCGAGGAGTTCTTCTTCCGCGGCTACGTCTTCGGCGCGCTGCGCAACTGGAAGGGCACGTGGGTCGGCGCCGCGCTGACCGGGCTGCTCTTCGGGGCGATCCACCTCGGCTCGGCGCCGGACGTGCTCTACCTGCCGCTGCTGGCCGTCTTCGGCTTCATCCTCTCCCTGCTTTACGCCAAGACGCGGTCGCTCTACCCCTGCATCGTGCTCCACGCGCTGAACAACTGCGTCGCGTTCGCGGGCGCCCGCCAGGGCTGGGACTGGGAGTTTGCGCTGTTGGTCGCCGGCTCGCTCAGCGCGATCGTGCTGTTCAGTCGGCTTGTGCGGCGCCTCGGCGGTCCGGCGCCTGCCTACGTGACACCTTCGTAGCAAGGGACTTGAAGGTGGTGCGCCGGACAATAGGATCGTCGCCGATGCGCACCCTTCCCGCCGCCCTGATCGCCTCGCTCGTCCTCGTGCTCCCGCCGGGCGCCGAGGCCCAAGATGCCGGGGCGCCCCCGGCCGCACCGGCACCGGCGCCCGCGCCCGCCCCGCCCGCGCCCGCGACGGGCAAGCTGGCGCTACGGGCCGAGCGGGTCGGCGGCGGCGGCGCGGTCCTTGCCGGCGCGCGCTGGCGCGTCCGCGGGACGCTCACCCCGTACGTCGCGGGGCAGACGGCCACGGTGCGCTTCGTCGCCGCGGGCAGGAAGCTGAAGGTCAAGCGCGTCACGCTGCGCGCGAGCCGCACCGGGCGCAGCGGCGAGTTCCTGGTCTCCTTCCGCTCCCGTCGTCCGGGCCGCATCACCGTGCGGGCCTCGCACGCCGGCACGCCGGAGCTTTCGACGGTCGTCGCCCGGCCGGCGGCTGTCGACGTGCTGCCGGTGCGCGTGGGGCCCGGCTCCGGCGGCCGGGCGGTGCGCCTCCTGCAGGGGCGCCTCGCGCGGCTGGGCTACGTCGTCGGGCGGCGCGGGCGCTTCGACGCCCGGACCGCCCGCGCCGTCCTGGCCTTCCGCAAGGTGACGGGCATCGCGCGGACGACGACCGCCGACCGCGCCGTCCTCGGCCGCCTCGCGCGCGGACGAGGCGCTTTCAAGGTCCGTTACCCGGCGGGCGGGCGCCACATCGAGGCCGACCTCTCGCGGCAGGTCGTCGCGCTGATCGGCGCGGGGGGGAAGGTCGAGCGCATCTACCCCACCTCTGCGGGCAAGGCGTCGACCCCGACGGTCCGCGGCTCCTTCCGGATCTATCGCAAGGACTTCGGGACGAACGCCCTCGGCATGGTCAACGCGGCCTACTTCACCGGCGGATACGCGATCCACGGCTTCGCCTCCGTGCCGACCTACAACGCCAGCCACGGCTGCCTCCGGGTGCCCGTGCCCGACTCGCTGAGCATCTTCCGCTGGGTGCGCTATGGCACCCGGGTGGACACCTACCGCTAAAGCGTCCCGGTGCGCTCAGCGTCCGGCGGCGAGGCGGGCGAGGACCCCCACGCCGAGCCCGTAGAGCAGGAGGGCGATCACGGCGGGGACGCTGCGGCGGACCCAGCGGCTGTCGGCGCTCTGCGACAGCGACGCGAACGGCGAGAGGAGCACGTCGTTGGCGTCGTCGACGAGCTCCCGCGGACGGGAGTGCACGCGCTGGCGGGCGCGCTCCTGCTCGGGCGACGGATCCGCGGACGGCGCGGCGCGGCTTCCCTCGATCTCCGCCGCGGTCTGGTCGGTCGCGCTGCGGGATTCGTCGACGGCGAACAGCCCCCACCCCGCGATGACGAGGAGACTGGCCAGGATCGAGAAGGTGCGCAGGAGGCGTTCGAGCACGCCGGTAGGGTACGGCGCGATGGACGCCCGGCAGCGCCTCGTGGACGAACTGCGCACGCACGCCCTCGTGCTCGGGGAGGTCGTCCTCACCTCCGGCCGGACCGCCCAGTACTACGTCGACGCCAAGCGGGCGATCCTCCTGCCGGCGGGCTTCGCGGCGCTCGGGGAGCTCGTGGCCCATCACGCCCGGGCCTGGGGCGCGACCGCCGTGGGGGGCCTGACGATGGGCGCCGACCCCGTCGCCTGCGCCGCGCTGGCCGGCGGCTTCACGGGCAAGGCGTTCTTTGTGCGCAAGGAGACCAAGGCGCACGGCCTGACCCGCCGCATCGAGGGGCCGCTGCTCGTGGCCGACGACCGCTGCGTGGTGCTGGAGGACGTCGTCTCCACCGGCCGCTCGACGGTCACGGCGATCGAGGCGCTCCAGGAGGAGGGTCACGAGGTCGTCGGCGTCATCAGCGTGCTCGACCGCCTCGCGGGCGGCGCGGCCGCGATCGGAGCCGCGGCCGGCGGGGCCCCCTACGTCGCGCTGACCACGATCGACGACGTGCACCCCGAGCGCCCGGACTCCTAGACTCGGGCCGGCCTCCGCCCTCGTAGTTCAATGGACAGAACGAGCGCCTCCTAAGCGCTAGATGCAGGTTCGACTCCTGCCGGGGGCATCGCGGCGTGCGCTGGGAATCTCCGCCCGCCCGCGGCGCGCCGCTCCCATGAGCGTAGTCTCCCGGCCGTGCGACAAACGTCGGGGTTCGCAGGTTCTTCACAGGGTAACGGCCCCCCATCGCCATGAACACCACCATCGGACGGCCGTCGTGAGCACCACCGCCACCGAGCTTCTCCAGGAGCCCGACGCCGCGAGCAGCCCGCAAGTGGAGTCCGCGGCGGCGATCGCGGCACGCTCGCCGCTCGAGCTCTTCTGGCGACGGCTGAAGAAGGACAAGCTGGCCCTGACCGCTTTGGCCTTCGTGCTGCTCATCATCGGCACCGCGGTCCTCGCCCCGGTGATCGTGGACGTCGCCGGCACGGCCGATCCGCGCGCGCAGAACGCCGACCTCACCGACGACTTCGGCTCGCCGCTCGGGCCCGGGGCCAAGGCGACCACCGCCTCGGCGGACGGGACGTTCGCGACCGCCGGGCCGTTCGGGGTGGACAAGCGCGGCCGCGACGTCTTCTCGCGCACGGTCTTCGGTGCCCGGGTCTCGCTCGAGGTGGCGTTCATCTCCACCGCGCTGATCATCCTGATCGGGGTGACGCTCGGCCTCCTCGCGGGCTACTACCGAGGCGTGGTCGACACGTTGCTGACCCGGACGATGGACCTCATGCTCGCGTTCCCGGTGCTCGTCCTGGCCATCGGCATCGGGGTGGCCTGCTCGGGGACCGACGGCTGCCTCGGAGGCCTCATCCAGCCCGGACTGACCGTCGTCGTCTTCGTCATCTCGCTCTCGACCTGGCCCTACATGGCCCGCATCGTCCGCGGCCAGGTGCTCTCGCTGCGCGAGAAGGAGTTCGTCGAGGCCTCCCGCTCGCTCGGGGCCTCCGACCGCCGGATCATCTTCAAGGAGATCCTGCCGAACCTCGTGGCGCCGATCATCGTCTACGGGACCGTCCTGATCCCCCAGAACATCCTCTTCGAGGCGGCGCTCTCGTTCCTCGGCGTCGGGATCGACCCGGCCACCCCGAGCTGGGGCGCGATGATCTCCGACGCCACCTCGATCTTCCGTGACGCGTGGTGGTACATGACCTTCCCCGGTCTGGCCCTCCTGCTCACCGTCCTGGCCTTCAACCTCGTGGGGGACGGGCTGCAGGACGCCCTCAACCCGCGGACGGCCAAGGGATGACCGCTTCTTTGTTCTCAAGCACCTCCGGGGCCCTGGGACCTCGGAAACGAAAGGACCACGCATGACCAGCAACTCGCTGCGCGCGCTCGTACTGAGCCTCGCCGCCGCGTCCTCGTTGTCCGTCGCTGCCTGTGGCAGCAACGACAGTGGATCGAGCTCCTCGTCGAGCTCGGGCGCGGCATCCACCCCATCGACTCCCGCGGAGGGCAAGCAGGGCGGGGTCCTCAACCAGCTCAACGCGTCCGGCGACGTCGACTACCTCGATCCGGGCCACACCTACTACCAGGGCGGCTACCAGGTCGCGCTGTCGATCGGGCGGACGCTCTACAGCTACAAGCCCGGCGACCCGAACACGGCGGTGCCCGACCTCGCCGAGGGTCCTCCGGAGATCGCCGCGGACAACAAGTCGGTCACCGTGAAGATCCGCAAGGGCGTGAAGTTCGGTCCGCCGGTCAACCGCGAGGTCACCGCCAAGGACGTCAAGTACGCGATCGACCGCACGTTCTCGGTCAACGTCGGCGGGCAGTACTCGTCGGCGTACTTCAGCGCCATCAACGGGGCGCCGAAGAAGCCCACCAAGGGCGTCGAGGCGCTGGCCGGCACGACCACGCCGGACGACAACACGCTGAAGTTCGAGCTGACGCGCCCGGAGGCGCCGGGGCTCGCGGCTGCGCTCGTGCTGCCGATCACGATCCCCGTGCCCGAGGAGTTCGCCAAGAAGTTCGACGCCAAGAGCCCGTCGACGTACAACACCCACGTCGTCGCCTCGGGCCCCTACATGGTCGCCAGCGACGCCGACGGCAACCTCACCGGGTACAAGGCGGGCAAGTCGATCAAGCTCGTCCGCAACCCCAACTGGGACAAGGCCACCGACTTCAAGCCGGCCTACCTCGACGAGATCAACATGAAGACCAACGTCTCCGACGGCGCGGTGGCGGCGCAGCAGGTCCTCAAGGGCACGGGCATGTCGTACGACTCCAACCCGCCGGCGGCCGAGCTCAAGCTGGCCGTCCAGCAGTACAAGGGGCAGTTCGAGACGCTCCCGTCCGGCAGCTACCGCTACTTCCCGATCAACACCACGATCAAGCCGTTCGACAACGTGAACGTGCGCAAGGCGATCCTCGCCGTCTTCGATCGCGAGGCGGCGCTGAAGGCCCGCGGCGGGAAGTTCACGGGGGAGGTCGCGACGCACTTCATCCCGCCGGGCTTCCCCGGGTTCGAGGAGGCCGGGGGCGCGGAGGGCGCGAAGGTGGACTACCTCTCCAACCCGCGCGGCGACATGGCCGTGGCGACCAAGTACATGAAGATGGCGGGGTTCGCCTCGGGCAAGTACGACGGCAACGAGACGTTCCTGATGGTCGGGGCGACCGTCGACCCGGGCAAGGCGCAGACTGAGGTGGCCCAGGCGCAGCTCGAGAAGCTCGGCTTCAAGTTCAAGGTGCGTCTCGTGCCGCAGGACGCCGTGTACACCGAGTACTGCCAGGTGCCGAAGAAGAAGGTCGCCCTGTGTGGCGGTGCGGCCTGGGCGAAGGACTATCAGGACGCGCAGACGCTGCTCGAGCCGACGTTCAAGGGCTCGCTCATCGCACCTGACGGCGGCAACAACAACCTGGCTCAGCTCAACGACCCGAAGATCGACGCGGCCATGGAGAAGGCCGTCGTCCTCCAGGGCGACGAGCGGATCAAGGCCTACGCCAACATCGACAAGATGATCGTCGCGGACGCGCCGGTCGTCCCGTTCGACTGGGACAAGACGACGAGCATCTGGTCGAAGGATGTCAAGGGCGCCCTCAGCGCCTACAACACCGTGCTCGACTTCAACTACACCTCGTTGAAGTAGGAGCCACCCCACCCGGCCCGGCCGGTGCGCCGTCCCCACCGCGGGGCGGCGCGCCGGCCGCCGCCACCCCCTGATCTGCGAGAGGCCGCATGGGCACCTTCATCATCCGCCGACTGCTCTGGACCGCCCTCCTGCTGGTCTTCGTGACGGCGATCACGTTCCTGATCTTCAACGTCCTGCCGACCGCCGACCCGGCGCTGCTGCGCGCCGGGCGCAACCAGACGCCCGAGACCGTCGCGGCCATCCGCGAGCAGCTGCACCTCGACGACCCGGTCTACGTCCGGTTCTTCGACTATCTGCGGGGCCTCGTGCTCCACTTCGACTTCGGCAAGTCGGTCTTCAACGACACCCAGGTCCGGCCGCTGATCTTCGAGGCGCTGCCCAACACGCTGATGCTCGTGCTCGGCGCGGCCGTGCTGTGGTTCCTCTCCGGGGTCGTCATCGGGACGATCTCGGCGGTGCGCCGCGGCACGCTGCTCGACCGCTTCGCGATGACCTCGGCCCTGGTGGCGATCTCCGCGCCCGTCTACTGGCTCGGCCTCGTCGCGCTCTACCTGTTCTCCAGCGACCTCGGCAAGTTCCCGGTCTTCCCGGCGGCAGGGACCTACGACGCCTCCATGGGCGTCTTCACGAACATCACGTCGCTGTTCTTGCCGTGGATCGTGCTGGCGGCGGCGTTCGCGGCGATCTACGCGCGGCTGCTGCGCTCCAACCTCCTCGAGGTGATGAGCGAGGACTACATCCGCACGGCGCGCGCGAAGGGGCTCAAGGAGCGCCGCGTGGTCTTCCGGCACGGCCTGCGCTCGGCGATCACGCCGATCATCACGGTGCTCGGCCTCGACATCGGCATCCTCATCGGCGGCGCGATCCTCACCGAGTCGGTCTTCGGGATCCCGGGGATCGGCCAGCTCTCCTTCGACGCCATCCGTCGCAACGACATCGACATCGTCCAGGGCTCGACGCTCTTCCTCGCCCTCGGCGTGTGCCTGATGAGCCTGCTGGTCGACGTGCTGTACGGCTTCCTCGACCCTCGGGTGAGGTACTAGCGTGGCCCCGCTGCTGGAGGTCTCCGACCTGCGCGTGCACTTCCACACCGACGACGGGGTGGTGAAGGCCGTCGACGGCGTCTCGTACTCCGTCGACGCGGGGCAGACGATCGCGATCGTCGGCGAGTCGGGCTCGGGCAAGTCCGTGAGCTCGATGACGATCATGGGGCTCACCCGCTCGAAGACCGCGAGGATCTCCGGCTCGATCCGCTTCAATGGCCGCGAGCTGCTGACCGCCTCCGAGGACGAGTTGCGCACGGTGCGCGGCGGCCCGGTCTCGATGATCTTCCAGGACCCGCTGAGCTCGCTGCACCCCATGTACCGCATCGGCAAGCAGCTCGTGGAGGCGGTGCGCACCCATCAGGACGTCACCAAGGCGCAGGCGCTGGACCGCGCGGTCGAGCTGCTCGGCCGCGTCGGCCGGCCCGAGCCGCGGCGGCGCGCGGATTCCTACCCGCACGAGTTCTCCGGCGGCATGCGCCAGCGCGTGATGATCGCGATGGCGCTGTGCAACGACCCGAAGCTGCCGATCGCCGACGAGCCGACCACGGCCCTCGACGTGACCGTGCAGGCGCAGATCCTCGACCTGCTCGAGCGGCTCAAGACCGAGCTCGACACCGCGATCGTGATGATCACCCACGATCTCGGGGTCGTCGCCGAGGTCGCCGACGACATCGCGGTGATGTACGCCGGGCGGATCGTCGAGAAGGCGCCGACGGAGGCGATCTTCTCCGGCCCGGAGCACCCGTACACCTGGGGCCTACTGCGCTCCATCGCGCGCCTGGACTCGCCGCGCGACGAGGAGCTCGTGCCGATCCCCGGCAACCCGCCGTCGCTGATCAACTCGCCGTCGGGCTGCTCGTTTCACCCGCGCTGCCCGTACGTCCGCGAGGCGCACACACGCGTCGACCCGACGCTCGAGCCCGTCGCGGGGGGGCGCCATCACGCGGTTGCGTGCCTGCTGCCCTCCGGCACGCGCAAGGCGCTCTGGCGCGAGCTGCGCGACGGAGCCCTGCCCGAGGCCGCCTTGGCGGCGGTGCCCGCCGCGGTGGCGGGCCGGGAGGAGGACGCCTGATGGCCGCCGGCGATCCCCTCATCGAGGTCCGCGATCTCGTCAAGCACTTCCCGATCAAGAAGGGCGTCCTGATCAGCCGGCAGGTCGGCGCGGTGCAGGCCGTCGACGGCGTCTCGTTCGACGTCATCGAGGGGGAGACGCTCGGCCTCGTCGGCGAGTCGGGCTGCGGGAAGTCGACGACCGCGCGGCTGCTGACGCGGCTGCTCGACCCGACCTCCGGCACGATCTCGTTCCGGGGCGAGGACATCGCGTCCAAGTCGCGCAAGGAGCTCAAGCCGCTGCGGCGCGACATGCAGATGATCTTCCAGGACCCGTACTCGTCGCTGAACCCGCGCAAGACCGTGGGCTCGATCATCGCGGAGCCGTTCGTCATCCACGCGGCCGAGCCCGACGAGAAGCTGCGCCGGCTCAAGGTGCAGGGGCTCATGGAGCAGGTGGGGCTCAACCCCGAGCACTTCAACCGCCTGCCGCACGAGTTCTCCGGCGGGCAGCGCCAGCGCATCGGCGTGGCCCGGGCGATCGCGCTCAAGCCGAAGCTCATCGTCGCCGACGAGCCCGTCTCGGCGCTCGACGTCTCCATCCAGGCCCAGATCCTCAACCTGCTGCGTGAGCTGCAGCACGACCTCGGCCTCACGATCGTGTTCATCGCCCACGACCTCTCCGTCGTGCGGCACATGTGCGACCGCGTCGCCGTGATGTACCTCGGACGGATCGTGGAGCTCGCGGGCGCCGACGAGCTCTACGGCCACCCGCGCCATCCCTACACGGGCGCGCTGCTCTCCGCCGTCCCCGTCCCCGATCCCCGGCTGGCCAAGCTGAAGGTCCGCCAGGTGCTCGTCGGCGACGTGCCCTCGCCGACCAACCCGCCGTCGGCGTGCCGCTTCCACACGCGCTGTCCCAAGATGGTCGCCGGGACGTGCGACGTCGACGACCCGCCGCTCGTGGCCAAGGCGGGCGGCAACCTCGCGGCCTGCCACTTCCCGCTCTCCGACTCCGAGGTCGCGGCGAGGGTGCCGACCGCAGCGGGGTAGCCGGACGCCCCGTCAGTCCAGGAAGGTCGCGATCGTCCCCACCGGCGCGCGCTCCGGGGTCCGCTCCTCCTGGCGCTTGGGGCCGAGGTGGAGCAGCCCGAGGGCCTGCTCCTCCGCCGGGATCGCCAGGGCCGCGCGCCCGGCGGCGTCGTGCAGGACGGCGGGCGTGCGCCAGTAGCCCGCCAGGCCGCGGGCGTGGGCGCCGAGCAGCACCAGGTAGGCGGCGACCGCGGTCGCGTCGCGGTCCTCCGCGTCGGCCGCGGCGTCACCGGACCGCACCGCCGTGACGGCGATCAGGGTCGGTGCGCGCTCCAGCTTGCCCCCCGAGCCGGGCTGCTGGGCGTCGGCGGCCGTGCGCAGGCGACGCAGCGCGGCGGGGCCGAGGACCCGGAAGCGCCACGGGTTCGTCACGTGGTGGTTCGGCGCCCACCGCGCCAGCGCGAAGAGCTCCTTGAGCACCTCCCGCCCGACGGGCTCGGGCCCGTAGGTCTTGTGGGTGCGCCGGGACCGGACGGCCTCCTCGAGCTCCATCAGGCGGTCAGGCCGCCTCGTCCTCGTCGTCGTCCTCGTAGAGCGACTCGGAGGCGAGTTGGCGGTTCGCGGTCCCCCAGAGCTTGATGTCGAGGATGTCGCCGCGGTAGTCGTCGGGGGCGACGAGCGTGAAGCGGTCGTCGGCGATCACGCACTGGTCGACGGCCAGGCCGGCGAGCTCCGCGGTGACGACCTTGCCGCCGCGCGTGAGCGGCCGGCCCCAGACGAGCGTCATCTGCGCCACCTTGCCCTTCTCGCCACGCCAGGTGGCGATGACGTCCTCGCAGAGGTCGAGCTTCCAGTCCGGGTTCTGCTCGGCGACCTCGGCGGTGAACTCGGCGGTCGCGTCGAGGTCCGACGGCTCGCCGCCGTCGCGCCCGGGGATGAAGGAGACGTGGCCGTAGAGCTCATAGCCCGTCGTGGTGCGGCTCGTCGCCGGGACGAAGGTGCGCCCGCCGTAGGTGCGGTCGGGGAACCAGACGATCTCGCCCGCCTCCCCGAGCTCCTCGCCCTCGTCGTCGATGCGCAGGCACGCCGCGAGGAACTCGACGCGCAGCCGGTCGGCCCAGCGGCCGTAGGGCAGCTCGTCCTGGGGCGGCTCGGCGGCGAAGGCGGTGACGAAGCGGTCGGTCGGCGGCATCGCGCCGAGTCTAGGGCCGCGCTGCCGCGGGGCTTGGGCGCCAGCGGCCGCAGGCGGCGACCGTACGACCCGAACCCCCTCGGGTCTCACAGCTCGACGAGCACCGTCACCGGCCCGTCGTTGACCAGCGCGACGAGCATGTGGGCGCCGAAGCGCCCGCGCTGCGCCCCGAGCGCGTCGGCGACGCGCTCGTAGAGCGGTTCGGCGTGTTCGGGCCGCGCGGCCGCAACGTAGCTCGGCCGGGTCCCCTTCCGGGCGTCGCCGTAGAGGGTGAACTGCGAGACGACGAGCACCTCGCGCGCGCCGAGCGGCTCGTTCATCCGGCCCTCGGCGTCGCCGAACACACGCAGCGCGCGGAGCTTCTGCGCGATGCGGTCGGCGGTCTCCGCGTCGTCGTCGTGGGTGATCCCGAGCAGCACGAGCAGCCCGGGCCCGATCTCGGCGACGAGCGTCCCGTCCGCGGTGACCGACGCCTCCGAGACCCGCTGGACGAGCGCGCGCATGCCCGGAAGCTGCCACAGCGCCGGGCCGCGCTGCGCGCGGTCTACCTCGCGGTCTGCGCGAAGGAGACCGCACGCACCGGCACCCCTCGCGCGCTACCGCCCCTCGCGGGCCAGCGGGCGCAGCTCGGCGGCCGCGCGCTCGGGCAGCACCGGGTTGAGGTGGACGCCGGTCCCGAGCTCGAGCCCGCCGAGCGCGCAGAGCTGCGGCAGCACGTCGATCCGCCAGCAGAAGCGCTCCGCCCCGCGGGGCGCGGTGCGCACCCAGAGCGTCAGCGGCGGCGGGGCGCCGAAGCGGGCCGCCAGCGCACGCAGCCCGCGGTGCAGGAGCGCGGCGCCGAGCACTCCGGGCTCTTCGAAGCGCGGCGTCGGCGTGCGCGGCACGATCATCAGCTGGAAGGGCACGCGCGAGGCGTAGGGGGCGAGGAGCACCGCCTCGTCGTCGTAGCCCACGAGGCGCTCGCGCATGCGGACCTCGGCCGCGACGAGGTCGCCGAGCAGGTCGGAGCCCTGGGTGCGCGTCGCGTAGGCGCTGCACCGCTCGCGCTCGCGCGCGACGGCGGCGGGCACGAAGTCCAGCGCCCAGAGCTGCGCGTGCGAGTGGGCCTGCGAGGCGCCGCCGCCGGGGCCCTCGTCGACGTGGAGGTGCACGTGGCTTGCGGCGGCGTGCGCGGCCATCCGCTGCCGCCACAGCTCCATCGCCGGTGCGAGCTCCTCGGGCGCGAGGGCGCCGAGCGTGGAGACGGGTCGCGGGGTGTTGACGATCACCTCGTGGTGGCCGCGTGCGGCCGCGCTCGCGAACAGGTCGAGCGCCGCCTCGCGCGGCGGGTCCCCCGCATCGGGCGTCAGCGCGGGGAAGCGGTTCTCGAACGCCCGCGCGCTCCAGCCTCCGCCGGCGCCGTCGATCCGTGCGCGCTCGGCCGCGTTCCGGCCCTCGTGGCCCGGGGCGAACGGGTCGGCGGTCGCGTCGACCGGGGCCGGCGTGGGGACGGCGGGGAACGCTCCGGGCCGGTCGGCGCGCTCGGGCGCGAAGAGCACCTTCAGGCCGCTCAGCGGATCGACCCGCAGCTCACCCACTCGCGTACTTCGCGATGTCCGCGCGCAGGTCGCTGGCGGAGAAGTACGGCCCCAGGTGGGCGTGGGTCTGCTTCCCGGTCGCGTCGAAGAAGGCGGTGGTCGGCCAGATCGAGCCCGTGATCCCGAGATCCTTGGTGGCCTTCAGGTCGGGGTCGGAGATGCTCGGGTAGCTGGTCGGGAAGTCCCGCAGGAACGCGGCGGCGGGACCCGGCCCGTCGCCGGCGTCGAGGCCGAGGAACGCGACCTTCCTGCCGAGCTGAGCGCTCACCGCCTGGAAGGTCGGGAACTCCGCGCGGCACGGCCCGCACCACGACGCCCACTTGTTCACCACGACGGGGTAGCCCTTCAGGGCGACGAGCTCCGCCCGCGCACCCTCCGCGGGGAGCAGCCGGTTGCCGCGGGCGTGCAGCCGGGCCAGCGGCGCCGGCGCGCCGGCCAGCCGCTCGCGCAGGGTCTTGGCCGTCGGCGCGGCGCGGCTCGGAGCGGCGCGCGGCGCGTCGCTCTGCCGCAACCCGACGGCCACCACCGCCGCCAGCGCGAGGGTGGCGAGCAGCAGGACGAGGCGGCGGCGCATGTTCGTCAGCCTACGGGCTGCGCGGTGCCGGTCCGCCGGTGCGGTATCCTGCGGTCAACCGAGGGGGAAGACGTCAACTGGGAGGTCCCTCCTCCAGCAGTCCCCGGGGTGGTTCCCGGGTCCTGGCTGGCGCGGAAGCAATCTTCCGTGCAGCCCATGAGTTGTCAGAGCTTCATGGCCGAGTCCACGAGCGTGGCGGCGCCCGCCGCCCTTCCCACTCCTGAGCTGATCGCTCAGGCCGAGCGCTTCACGCGTGAGCTCTTCCTGCACCCCGGGGAGGAGCCGTCCGCCGCGCTCGCCCCCGGCAGCCCCCGCCGCCGGGCGCTGGACCGTGCCTGTGAGGAGCTCGGGGCGGGCCTCACCGTCCCCTCCACGAAGTGGCGCCGGCGCTACTCGCTCATGCTCGGGCTGGAGCGCGTGCTCTCCGAGCAGGAGGTCGTGCTCGCCGACGGGACGCCGCTCAACCCGCATCAGGTCGACGCGCTCTCCGGAACGCTGACCGCCCTGCTCACGCGCGAGCAGGGCAACGGCAGCGCCGTTGCGCCGAGCTCCGCGGCGCCCGTCCTGGCCGTCGACGAGACGACGGCTTACGCGCCGGTTCCCGACGCGAAGCGCCCGGAGGCGCGCACGCCGGAGGCCGATGAGGAGCCCGAGCCCGAGCCCGACGACGAGGACGAGGAGGAGGACGACCTCGGCGAGGACGGGGACGAGGTCGTCGTCGCCGCGGCTCCCGACGAGGAGGACGACGACGACGAGGACGACGAGGAGTCGCCGGTCGCGGTCGCCGAGGAGGAGGACGAGCCCGAGGACGAGGCGGACTCCTACGAGGACGATTCCGAGCCCGACCTCGACGAGGACATCGACGACGGCGCCGCCGACGACCCCAACGCCGGCAAGCGCTTCTGGTTCGAGCATGCGACGGGCGCGGGCAAGACCGTCGCGGCGATGGGCTTCGTCGAGGCCTCGCGCACCGGCGGCGTGCTGATCCTCACCCACCGCCGCAACCTCGTCGACCAGTTCAACGAGGAGCTGACCACCCGCGGGTACGGCGATCGCATCTCGCCGGCGCTGCTCGGCGCGGAGCACAACCTGCGCGCCGACGGCCCGGTCACCGTCGAGACCTACCAGTGGTTCGTGCGCAACGCGGGGCAGATCTCCGCGGTCTACACCGTGGTCATCTGCGACGAGGCGCACACCGCGCTCGGGGAGAAGACGAGCGCCGCGATCCGCGAGTGGACGGGTCCGATCTTCGTCGGCATGACCGCCACGGGTGCGCTCATCGCCCGGCACGTCACCGACCTCTTCCCGACGCAGACCTCGCGGTTCGACCTCGCGCAGGCCGCGCGCCGCGGGGTCATCGCACCACTGCGCGGCATCCGCATCCCGCCCGGCGTCGGCGTGCGGTCGATCGCCAACGTCCCGCTGCGCCGCGGCGAGGTCGACGTGGAGTTCGACCAGGAGCAGCTGGCCGAGCTGCTCGACCAGGCGCCGTTCAACCTGGCGATCGCCGACCTCTACAAGGCCCGCTTCAACGGCGTCCCGGGGGTGCTCTACGCCGCCGGCGTCAAGCACGCGTACAACGTCGCGGCCGCGCTGCGCGACGCGGGCATCAAGGCGGAGGCGGTCTCCGGCGAGACGCCCAAGCGCCATCTCGCGGCTTCGCTGGCCGCCTACGAGCGCGGCGACATCGACGTGCTCGTCAACGCCCAGCTGCTCGCGGAGGGCTGGAACTCGTCGCGCGCGACGGTCTGCATGCACCTCGCGCCGACGGCCTCGCGGCGCATCTACCAGCAGCGCGTCGGCCGGGTGACCCGCCGCCATCCGGGCAAGGAGGCGGGCGTCGTCGTCGACTTCGTCCATCCGGCAACCAAGAACGACGACCCGGTGATCACGCTGCACTCGCTCCTGGACCGCGACGTCTATCGCGGCGGCGCGATCGTCGTGGGCCCCGTGCGGCGCGGGCGCGGCCGGCGGGTGCGCGTCGAGCGCCGCGTCGTGCCGGTGTGCGCCGAGGAGGAGCGCCGCCACGAGGTCTTCGAGCGCGAGCTGTGGCGCATCGCCGTCGAGTTCCTCGACTGGGGCGAGCAGCACATGTGGGCGGCGCTCGCGGGGGCGCGCGTCGCGCCGTCGGGCTGGCGCCGGGCACGGGCGATGCTCCACTTCGACAAGTCGGGAGAGCTCAAGAGCCGGTTCCTGATCACCACGCTCGAGCGCAACAAGAACACCCAGCTGCGCATGCGCGCGCTGCAGGAGATCGCCGCGGGCAAGGATCCCGACGCCTTCCAGCAGGGCGTCGACATCGTGTCGATGTGGGCTCGCGCCGAGCGGTCGGAGGGCGTGAAGCTGCTCCTGCAGGGTCTCGCCGAGCGCCGGATCGGCCGTCGCGACCAGGCCAACCAGTGGATCTGGGATCTCGCGGACATGACCCGGGACGTCCACGAGGAGTACGCGGTGCAGCGCTGGCCGGAGACCAAGCGCCTGCTCGGGCTGCTCGTCAACTCGAGCGGCGGGGCCCACGCGCGCAACGCGCGCCGATTGGTCCATGCGTCCCGCAAGCAGGATCGCCGGCTCAGCGCCGCGATCCTCGCCGCCGCGGTCGCCCACTCGCCCGAGGCGATGGAGGTCGTCCGTGGCGCCCGGACGCGGATGGCGCGCAAGCCGAGCGCGCTCTCGCGCGAGCTGCTGCGGAACTTCCCGAAGGGCCGCGGGCGCCGCAGCCGCCGCCGGAAGAAGGGGGCCCAGGGCGCGCCGGGGGCCGTGCGCGACGAGGCCGCCGTGCTGGCGGCCCAGGCCGCGGAGGCCGAGGCCCGCGAGCGCCAGGCCCGCGAGGCGGAGCGCGTGACGCGCGCCGCGGGGGCGAAGGCGAAGGCCGCGGGCGCATCGGAGGCCGAAGTGCTCGAGGCGATCGCGGGCGCGGCCGCAGCGCTCGCGCAGGCGGTCGGCGAGGCGCCCACGGGCCGCTCCCGCCGCTCCCGCTCCCGGCGCTCGCGGCGCAACGCCGCGCACGCCGCGGCGATCGCCGCCAACGGCGGTCCGCCGGCCGCCCCGGAGGCGTCGGAGCCGAACGGCTCAGCGTCCCACGCCGAGGCTCCGCCCCAATCGCCGCCGGCCGAGCTCGTGGGGGCGCCCGCCGAGCCGCCCGCACGGGCGCCGCGGAGAGCGGCGAAGTCCCCGGCGGTCGGGGTCGTCGAGGCGCCGGTGGCCAAGCCGAAGCGCGCGCCGCGCAAGAAGGCGGCCGAGGCGGCCGAGTCTGTGGAGGCCGTGGAGGCGCCGGTGGCCAAGCCGAAGCGCGCGCCGCGCAAGAAGGCGGCCGAGGCTGTGGAGGCCGCGGAGGCGCCGGTGGCCAAGCCGAGGCGCGCGCCGCGCAAGACGACCCGCGCGGCGGCCGAGCCGGAGTAGCTCGCTTCGTCCGGGGTTCACCGCTGGCGCCAGGAGCGGCTTCGCCGGGCCGGCGGATCAGATCAGGGGTGCGGTGGCAGGTCGCGCGTCGTGGGTGGGGGGTCCGCGGCGGGCCGGGTCCCAGGCTCCGTGGGTGGGGGATCCGCGGCGGGCCGCGTCACGGCCTCGTGGGGCGGGGGGGCCGCGGCGGGCCGCGCGCCCGGCTCCTTGAGCGCGCCGGCCGCGGCCTTCGCCTTCTCCTTCATCGAGCCCTTGCCCTTGGCGACCTCCCTGATCTCGGCGAGGTCGCCCTTGAGCGCGCCCGTGCCGCCGCGCTTGTCGATCGCGGCCTTGGCCTGGTCGGCGAGCTTCTTGAGGTTCATGGGCCCACGGTAGTGCGGCCTCTCCGACATGTCGAGCGGCGGCGTCGACTCGAACGCGCCTCACGGCCGCTCGAGGTGCACCTCTCCGGCGTCGAGCGCGGTGAGGCTCCCGTCGGCGCGCTCGACGAGCAGGCGCCCGCCGTCGTCGATCCCCGCCGCGACCCCGCCTCCCCCGTCCCACCGGACCGGCCGTCCCCGTAACGCGTCGCGCGCGCGCCAGGCGTCCAGCAGCTCGGGGAGCGGGAGGGCGAGCGCCGTCTCGAGCTCGGTGAGCACCGTGCCGAGCAAGGCCGGCACCTGCTCCGGCGTCAGTCCGAGCCCGGTGGCCGTGGTCCGCAGCTCCTCCGGGAGGTCCTCGGTCCGCACCGCGACATTGATCCCGATCCCGAGCACCGCCCACCCCTCCTGCGGGCGGCCTTCGGCGAGGATCCCGCAGACCTTGCGCCCGTCGAGCAGGACGTCGTTCGGCCACTTGACGGTCGTCGCCGGGCCGCACCCGCGCGCGACCGCGACCGCCGCGGCGAGCGGGAGCAGCGGGTGCGCCTCGCGCAGGACGACGCTCATGAGCAGCGCACGACCCGGCGGCGCACTCCACCGGCGCCCCTGGCGGCCCCGGCCCGCAGTCTGGGCGCCGGCGGTCACCAGCGCCCCGTGCGGCGCTCCCGCCGATGCGAGCTCGCGCGCTCGGTCGTTCGTGGAACTCGTCTCGCGCAGGTGCAGGTGCGGCGAGCCCAGGGTGCGCTCGCCGGCGTCGTCGCGGCGCGGCGGCAACGGCGTCTACGCCGGCGCGATCCGCAGCGGGTCGTCGAGCACGAGGCCGAGCGCCTCGCGGGCGGAACCCCGGTTGACGGCGAGCGCGAGCGTCTGGTAGGCGTCCTCGTAGAGCAGCAGCTCCCCGGGGGGCACGTCGGCGAAGGTCACCGAGTACACGGCGCGGCGGTCGTTGACCCCGATGACGTGCCCGAGGCGCAGCCCGGCGGACGTGAGCTCCTCGTGCTCGACGTCCAGCGTCACGTTGCCGAAGCGGTCGAACGCGATCGCGTGGGCGACCAGGCCCTCGCCGTCGATCTCCGCGAGCGGCATGTGGAGCGTCTGGACCTCGTCGGCGTCGAGCGGCTCGCCCGCCTCCGAAAGCGGTGCGCCCGCGGCGAGGGCGGCGGCCACGGGAGCGAAGAGGTCGCGGCCGTGGAAGGTGGCCGAGAGGGAGTCGAGGCGGTGGGCCGAGCGCGTGATGTCGACCGCTTCCACGGCGCCGCCGAAGCGCTGGGCGGCCAGCGAGAGGAGGCCGTTGTCGGGGCCGACGAGCAGCCGGTCCTCGTCCGCCGTGCGCAGCGCGATGGCTCGCCGCTGCGTTCCGACGTTCGGGTCGACGACCGCCAGGTGCACCCCGGCGGGGAGGAAGGGAAGCGCGCGGCGCAGGAGCAGCGCCCCCGTGCGGATGTCGTGGCGGGGGATGCCGTGGGTCACGTCGAGCACCCGGGCGCCGGGCGCGATCCGGGCCATCACCCCGTGGCAGACGCCGACGAAGTCGTCGTCGAGGCCGTAGTCGGAGAGGAACGAGATCGGCCGGGCGGCGCTCACGGCGCGAGTCTAGTCCGGGCCTCCGGGTAAGGGGCAGGCATGGAGACGACCCCTGATCCCGAGGACGCGCCGACCGGGCTGCCGAGCGAGGACGAGCCCGAGGCGCCCCCGCTCGGCACGCCGGAGCCCGACGACGACGCCTCGGACACCGGTGCGGACGCCATGCCCGGCATCGTCACCGACGGCGACCCGCCGAGCGCCGGCTGACCGACCGTCGCCGTATCCGTCGCCCCGTGGCGCGCCGGGCGCCGCGGCGAGTCGCGCTGTGGCCGGGCTACCGCCGCGCCCGCGCCGCGGCATCGGCCACGAGCGCCGCCACCACGCCGCCCGGGTCGTGCTCGGTCGCCTCGACGTGCGGGTCGAAGCCGAGTGCGCGGACCGCGTCGGAGGTGACCGGGCCGATCGTCACCAGCCGCGGGCCGGCGAGGGTGCCGGCGGCCTCCTGGAAGTAGGTGACGCTCGAGGCGCTCGTGAAGCACAAGTAGTCGGCACCGAGCGCCGCCGCGCGCCCTTCCGGGGAGAGCTCCTCGGCGACGGTGCGGTAGAGCGGGAGCACGTCGACCTCGGCGCCCTGCGCGCGGAGCCCGTCCGGAAGCACCTCGCGCGCCTCGAGCGCGCGCGGGACGAGCACGCGCCGCCACGGTCCGCGGGCCGTCAGCTCCGCGAGCACCGACTCGGAGACGGAGCGCTCCGGGACGACGTCGGCAGCGACGCCGTGCCGGCGCAGCTCGGCGACCGTCCCCGGCCCGATCGCGGCGACGGTGGCGCCCGCGAGCGCCCGTGCGTCACGCACGCGGGCGAAGAGCTGCTGGACCGCGTTGACCGAGGTGAACACGACGAGGTCGTAGTCCTCGAGCGATCCAACCTCCGTCGCGAGCGGCTCGATGCGGATCGCGGGGGCCTCCACGACGGTCGCGCCGAGGCCGCGCAGCGTCGTCGCGATGCCGCTGGCCTGCGCCCGCGCGCGCGTCACCGCGACCGTGAGGCCGCCGAGCGGCCGCGCCGCCGCCAGCCAGCCGAGCTCGTCGTGCAGCGCCGCCACGCCGCCGACCACGGTGATCGCCGGCGCGCCGATCCCCGCCGCGCGTGCGACCGCTGCGATGTCCGCGAGCGTCCCGCGGACGGAGCGCTGGTCGCCGAAGGTGCCGCGCATGACGACGGCGACGGGCTCGTCGGCGCCTCGGCCCCCGGCGACGAGCTGCGCGGCGATCCGGTCGAGCGTGCGGGCGCCCATGTAGAAGCAGAGCGTGCCGGGGAACGCGGCGAGCGCCGGCCAGTCGATGAGCGTCTCGGGCTTCTCCGGGTCCTCGTGCCCGGTCACGAACGCGACGGCGCTGGTGATGCCGCGCTGCGTGACGGGGATGCCCGCGTAGGCGGGCGCGGCGATCCCGCTGGTCACCGCGGGGACGACCTCGAACCGCACGCCGGCGGCGACACAGGCGAGCGCCTCCTCGCCGCCGCGCCCGAAGACGAAGGGGTCGCCGCCCTTGAGCCGCACGACGCGCAGCCCCGCGAGCGCCTTCTCGAGCATCAGCGCCGTCGTGACGTCCTGCGGGACCTGCTCGCCCCCGCCGATCTTGCCGACGTCGATCAGCTCGGCGTCCGCGCGGGCGCCGGCGAGCGCGCTCTCCGGGATCAGCCGGTCGTAGAGGACCACGTCGGCCGCCGCGATCAGCGCGACCGCGCGGACCGTCATCAGCCCCGGGTCGCCGGGCCCCGCGCCGACGAGGAACACGGCCCCCGCGCGCTGAGCGCCCATCAGCGCCCACCCCCTGGGCGCTCATGGGCGCTCGGCGGACGCGGCGCCGGCGGCCTCCGGGGCGGGCCGCTCATCGCCCGAGCACCGCGTCCGCGCCCGCGCTCAGCAGTCGCTCGGCCAGCAGCGCGCCGAGCGCCTCGGGCGCCTCGGTCGCTCCCGTCACGGAGAGCCCGTCGCGCAGCCAGGCCGAGCCGTCCTCGGCGCCGACCCAGGCGCGGAACGTCGCGCCGTCCCAGTGGGCACCGACCGCCGTGTGGCAGTCCGCACCGAGGCCCGCGACGCAGGCCCGCTCGGCGCGCAAGGCGGCCCAGGTCGGGTCGTGGTTGAGGCCCCGGGGGACCGCGACCCCGGCGCGCGCCTGCACGACGACCGTCCCCTGCCCGGCCGCCGGGACGAGGTCGAGGAGCTCACCGATCTCCTCCGCGCGCCCGAGGCGCCTGAGCCCGGCGGCCGCGAGCACGATCCCGTCGTACTCCCCCGCGGCGAGCTTCGCCAGGCGCGTGTCCACGTTCCCGCGCAGCTCGAGCACCTCGACCTCGGGAGCGGCGGCACGCAGCTGCGCCGCGCGGCGCGGGGACGACGTCCCGACGCGCGGCCCGAGCCGCCCGACGAGCGCGTCGCGCGGGTCCTCGCGCGGCGGCGCCGCGACGAGCGCGAGGCCGTCGGGCAGGACGCTCGGCACGTCCTTGGCGGAGTGGACGGCGAGGTCGATCCGGCCGTCGAGCAGCGCCTCGTCGAGCTCCCTGACCCACTTCACCTTGTCGGGCACCGCGCGGTCGCGGTCGCCCGTGGTGGTGATCGGGACGACCTCGCACGGCTCCCCGAGCGCGTCGAGCAGACCGGCGACCCAGCGCGCCTGGGCGAGCGCGAGCGTGCTGCCGCGGGTCCCCAGCCTCACTGCGCGGCGCGGCGGCGGCGGCCGCCGAGCTCGCGCACGTTGTCGGCCGGGTGGTCCTGAGCATCCGGCTCGTCGCCCCGCGCCGACGTCGGCAGCGGGGTGTCGAGGCCGAAGAGCTCCCGGACGATCTGCAGCCGCCCGTGCGCGGGCGTCCCGTTCTCCGGCAGGCCCTTCAGCCGCAGCGTCGGCTCGTGCAGCAGCCGCCGCATGACCGCGCGCGCGAGCACGTCGACGCGGGCGAGGTCGGCCGCTGACGCGTCCTCCCAGCGGCCCGCGTTCTCCGCGAGCACCTGGTCGACGATCTCCTCCCCGTGGTGGCGCAGGTCCGCGATCGTGGGCCGCACGTCGAGCTGGCCCATCCAGCGCGCGAAGCGCCGGATCTCCTGCTCGACGATCTCCTCGGCCTGCTCGCGCTCCCCCTCGCGGACACCCAGGTTGCGCGCGACGACGGCCTGGAGGTCGTCGATGTCGTAGAGGGTCACGCCCGGGATGTCCGCGCAGCCGGCCTCGATGTCGCGCGGCACGGCGAGGTCGACCAGCACGAGCGGCCGGCCGCCGCGCGCCTCCATGACCACCTCGAGCGCGTCCGCGCTCACCAGGGCATGCGGCGAGGAGGTGGAGCTCACGACGATGTCGGCGGCCTCCATGCGCGCCGGGAGCTCGTCGAGCGACACCGCGATGCCGCCGACGCGCGTGGCGATCGCGCGGGCGCGCGCCGCGTGCCGGTTGGCCACGAAGATCGTGCGCACGCCCCGGGCGGCGAGTGCGCGCGCCGTCAGCTCGCCCGTCTCGCCCGCGCCGATGATGACCACGTCGCGCGCCGTGAGGTCGCCGACGACCTCCCCGGCGAGGTCCACCGCAACGGTGGAGATCGACGTGCGCTGCGCGCCGATCTGCGTCTCGGTGCGCACGCGCTTGCCCGTCTGCAGTGCAGCGGAGAACAGTCGGTTGGTCAGCGGCCCCGTCGTCCCCGCGGCCAGCGCGGCGTCGTAGGCGCGCTTGACCTGGCCCTGCACCTCGGCCTCGCCGACGATCATCGACTCCAGGCCGCTGGTGACGCGGTAGAGCTGGCGCGCGGCGTCGCAGTTGCGCGGGGAGTAGATGAGCCCGACGAGCTCGGTCGGGCGGATGCCGGCGCGGCGCGCGAGCATGCCGAGCAGCTCGGTCTCGGCCGCGACGGGGTCGCCGACGACCAGGTAGAGCTCGGTGCGGTTGCACGTGGAGATCGCGACCGCCTCGTGGACCTCGGCCGCCGCGGCGAGCTCTTGGACGACCTGCTCGGTCTCGCCCTCGGTCAGCGCGAGGCGCTCGCGCAGCGCGACGGGCGCGGTCTTGTGCGAGATCCCGAGCGCGAGCAGCTCGCCGGAGTGGTGGACGTGGGTCATACGTGCTCGGCGACCTGTCCGTCGGCCCGGCCGGCCGCCTGCGCGTCGGCGAGCTGGTTGAGCTCGACGAGGTCGCGCTCGAGACGCTGGAGCTTGGCGGCCATGATCGCGAAGTAGGCGAGCACGATGGCGAAGAAGACGAGGTAGGCGGCGGCGACGTACCCCGTGTTGTCGTCGGGCAGCACGTCCGGGGCCTGCGCGAGGACCCAGCTCACGGGCCGGACACCTGCGGGGCGGCCGAGCGGCCGGTGGCCTCGACCTCGCCGCCGAGCTTGCGCCGCAGCTGACGCAGCTGCGCGCGCGAGTGCTTGTGGGAGAGCTCGTACTGGTACAGCGCGGCGAAGAGCAGCGCCATGCCGAGGATGGCGAGGTAGAACGGCGGGCGGAACGACGCCGGCAGGTCGCCGCCGCCCTGGTTGAGCAGGCGCGGGTGGATGTACGGGTCGGCCAGGCGCACCGCGAGGAAGTTCAGCGGCACGAAGGCGCCGGCGGTGATCGCGAAGACGCTCGCGTAGCGCCCCTGCTTCTCCGGGTCCTCGATCGAGAACCGCAGTGGCTGGTAGGTGCAGTACAGGAGGAAGACGATGAGGAACGACACCAGCGTCGGCTCGCGCCACTCGAACCACACGCCCCACGCCGCCTTCGCCCAGATCGCTCCGGTGAGCAGGGCGCCGACGCCGAGCACGATCGCGATGTGGATCGCGACGTAGCTCTTGAGGTCGTACTTCGCCTCGCCGGTGCGCAGATGCTGCACGGCCATGATCCCGCCGAACACGAACCCGCCCAGGGCGACGATCGCCAGCGGCACGTGGACGTAGAAGATCTTCTGCGAGAAGCCCTGGTCGGCCTCGATCTGCGCGGAGAAGAAGGCCAGGCCGAAGGCCACCAGCAGCACGAGGGCGGCGGCACAGGAGGTCACGCGGAGGCGGTTGCCGTACGTCATGTCTTTCGGATACGGGCGGAAGGGGATGTGAGCCTAGTCCTCGAGCAGGAAGTCGAAGAGGGCGTACGCGAGAAGCCCGAACACCAGATCATAGAGGCCGAGGACGCCCAGCCAGCGCGCCTCCAGCGCGCCCGCGCCGCCGGTGCCGAGCACCGGCGAGATGGCGCGCGCCGCGGTGATGACGACGGGCACCAGGAGCGGCAGGGCGATGAGCGGGCCGATCAGGTCCCGGGCGCGCGTCTGGATCGCCAGGGCGCCGACGAGGGTCCCCACGACCGAGAGCCCGAGGTTCACGAGGAGCAGGACGACGACGAGCTTGCCCACCACCTCGAAGCCCATCCCCGGGCCGAGCAGCAGGATCGCGAAGGCCGGCAGCATCACGACCTCGAGTGCCACCAGGAACGTGAAGAGCGTCACCGCCTTGGCGACGCCGAGCGCCGTGCGGTCCACGGGCGCCAGCAGGAACGCGTCGAAGCCGCCCTCCTCGCGGTCGGCGACGTAGAGCCGGTTGATCCCGAGGATCGCCGCGAACAGCAGCGTGACCACGAGGATCCCGGCGGCGAGGTCCCCGTCGACCGCGCGCTGCTGCAGGGCGAAGTGGAACACGACGAAGGTCGTGACCGAGAACAGCGACATCGCCGGGACGAGCTGGGGGACCTTGCGCTCGAGCAGCAGCTCCTTGCGCAGCAGCGTCGCGACGGTCCTCACCGGTACAGCGCCCCGATGGCGGCCACGTCGACGCCGGCGGCGGGCGCGAGCAGCGCGGTGCGCCCGCCGACGAGGCCGAGCGCCACGTCGGCCTCCTCCAGCCCGCCGGCGGGGTCGTGCGACGTGATCACGCGCGCGCGGCCGCTCTCCCGGCCGATCAGCGGCTCCAGCAGCGCGGTCGCAGCCGGGTCGAGGTTGGCCCGCGGCTCGTCGAGCAGGAGGAGGTCGGGGCGGTGGAGGACCACGCGGGCGACCGCCGTCCGCTGGACCATGCCGCGGGAGAACGTGTGCAGCGGGTCGTCCGCGCGCAGGCCCAGGCCGACGGCGTCGAGCAGCTCCTCGACGCGCTCGAGGGCGACCCCGTGCAGCCGCGCGTGGAAGCGGAGGTTCTCGCGCGGGGAGAGGTCGCGGTACAGCAGCGGCTCGTGGGAGAGCAGGCCGACGCGCCCGCGGACGGCCCAGCCCGCGCCGGGGAGCGCGTGTCCGAGCACGCGCGCCGTCCCCGCGTGCGGGCGCAGGAGGGTCGCCAGGACGCGCAGCAGCGTCGACTTCCCCGCGCCGTTGGGCCCGAAGACGACGATCGTCTCGCCGGGCCGCAGCGTGAAGGAGACGTCCTCGAGCGCCGCCCGCGCCCCGTAGCGCCGCGTGAGCCCGGCGAGCTCGATCGCCGGCGGCGAGCCGCCGCTCGCCGCGGGCTCAGTGGCCGGGGGTGTGGTCACCCGTCCGCTGCAGCGTCGCGACCGCGTGCTCGAGCAGGGGCGCGAGCACGGGGAAGAGCTCGCCGATCGCCCGCGGGCTGCCCGGCAGCGTGACGATCAGCGTGCGGCCCGCGATGCCCGCGACGGCACGGCTCAGCGCGCCCATCGGGTGGCGGGTCCGCGCCTCGGCGTGCAGCGCGGCCTCCAGCCCCGTCGCCCGGCGCTCGATGACGCGCAGCGCGGCCTCGGGCGTGCAGTCGTCGGGCGTGAAGCCCGTCCCGCCGGTCGTGAACACGAGCGCGATCTGATCGGCGGCGTAGCTGCGCAGCCGCTCCTCGATGCTCCCGGTCTCGTCCCCCACGACCTCGGTCGCGACGACGTCGCAGCCGGCCGCGCCGGCGAGGCGCGCGAGCTCGGGCCCCGAGACGTCCTGCTTCTCGTTGCGGGCCACGGTGGTCGAGACGGTCAGGACGGCGGTGCGCATCGCGGGGCAGACGCTAGTGGTCGGGGCCGTAAGTTCTGGGCGGATTGGCCGCGCGGATCTCTCGAAAAGCTGACGTGGCCGGCCGGCGCCGCTCAGGCTGGGTGCCTTCGCAAGCCGGCCGGGCGCGTCAGGTGCGACGAGACGCCCGGGGAATCCCGCAGAACTTCTGGCCGCGTCTATGAGTGGTCGGGCGTGTGCTTCCGGACCGCGCCTCCCGCCCGTGCCCGGACGCCGCGACGCCGGCCTCAGCCCTCCGTGCGCCGCCAGGTGCCCGAGCGCCCGCCGGACTTCTCCAGCAGCACGAGCTGCTCGATCGCCACGCCCTTGTCGAGCCCCTTGACCATGTCGTAGACCGTCAGGGCGGCGACCGCGGCGGCGGTCATCGCCTCCATCTCCACGCCCGTGCGGGCCTCCAGGCCCGCCTCGGCGGTGAGGGTCACCGTGCCGGCGGCGGCGTCGACCGTGGCGTCCACGTCGACGTGGTCGAGCCCGAGCGGGTGGCAGAGGGGAATGAGCTCGCCGGTCCGCTTGGCGGCCTGGATGCCGGCGATGCGCGCGACGCCGAGGACGTCGCCCTTGGGCGCGTCGCCGGCGGCGACCAGCGCGGCGGTCTCCGGGCGCATGCGCACCGTGGCGCGGGCCACGGCGCGGCGCCGCGTCACCGCTTTGGCACCCACGTCGACCATCCGCGCGGTGCCCTCGGCATCGAGGTGGGTGAGCCGGTCGGCCATCGCGCCGACTGTACCCGGGGCCTCCGGCGGACCGACAGCGCGAGTTGTAGACCGCCGGTCAGTAACTCCGGGCGAGGAGCGGCGTACAGTCGGCATGGAACAACTGACCAGCGGTCGACAAGCACCTGTCCATCCGAGTTGGCGCTTCTGGACCGGGGCGCTCCTCCTCCTCCCCGCTGCCCTCGCGGTGCCCGCCGGCTTCATCGGCCTCGGCAGCGGGGGCACCCCGTGGGCCTGGGTCGCGGTGCTCTCCGTCGTCGGGCTCGGCGTCGCGGGCTTCCTCCACGAGCGCCGGATCCGCATCATGTCCGCCGGACGGCGCGCGGTCTGGGTGGCGCTCGGGCTCTTCCTCGGCCTGGCTGCCGCCTACCCGTTCGCGATCGCGGCGTTCGTGGGCTGGCTCATCGTCGCCTGTGCCGGCGTCGAGAACTGCTTGTCGTGAACGTTCGCGCTCGGGCTCGCCCTGCGAGTCCGGATACGAACGCCGCGCTGCCTACGCGGGCTGGTGCGTGCGCTGCGCCGCCTGGATGAGCGCGAGCACCGCGGGCGCCTGGCCCGCGCGCAGCAGCCCGATCGGGTCTGGCTCGCCGTTGACGATCTCCTCGAAGAACGCCTTGCGGTCCTGGTAGGTCGGCAGCGTGCCCTTCGCCCAGCCGCGCGCGTCGTTGAGCATGATCGCGAGCTGGGCGTACTCCTCCCCGAACAGCTCGGAGATCTCGCGCTTCATGCGCTTGGCGAGCGCCGGGGAGGCGCCGGCGGTGGAGATCGCGATGGCCAGCGGACCGGTGCGCACGATCGCGGGGAGGATGAAGTTGCACAGCGGCGGGACGTCGACGATGTTGACGAGCATCGCCCGCTCCTCCGCGTCGTCGTAGACGCGGATGTTCGTGTCGGTGTCGTCGGTGCAGGCGATGACCATGAAGACCCCCTCGAGGTCTTCGGAGCCGGCGTACTCCCGCTGCTCCCAGACGAGCGAGCCCTCACGCGCGAGCTGCGCCACCTCGGGGACGACGTCCGGCGAGATCACGCGGACGTCGCCGCTGCAGGCGAGCAGGCCCTCGGCCTTCTCCAGCCCGAGCTCCCCACCGCCGACGACCAGGCACCGGCGCCCGCGGAGCTTGAGGCAGGCGATGTAGAAGGGGGTGGCCAGCATGTCCTTGACGCAGGTCTGGTCGCAGATCCCGCGCTTGAACTGGCACACGCACTCCTTCCCGGCGTAGGCGGCGGCAGGCATGGTCATGAAGATAGGCCGCGCCGTGCACCCAGGCGCGCTCTCGCGCGTAGTGGGGGTGTGGACGCGGACCGCTACTTCCCCGACGACGCGATGATCCGGCGGGTGCTCGGCGAGTATGCCGTCGCGCTCTCGGGGCCGCGCGCGCTGCTGATGATGGCCGCCCACCCGGTTGCCTTCGAGGGCTTCTTCATGTCGACGGGCGCGCTCGACGACCCCTACGCCCGCCTGCGTCGCACCGCGATCGTCATGGACGAGATCGTCTGGGGCTCCCGGGCGAAGGCCGACGCCTACACCGCCCGCGTACGCACCGCCCACGCGACCGTGCGCGGCACGATTCCCCACGACGCCGGCCCGTTCACGGCCGGCACGCCGTACGCGGCCGACGACCCGGAGCTGCTGCTGTGGATCCTCGCGTGCCTGACGGATGCCGCCGACCGCGTCTACCGCGGGTACGTCGGGCCGCTCACCCGCGACGAGCGCGACGCGCTGTGGCAGGACTACCGGGTCGTCGGGGAGTGCTTCGGGCTGCGGCCCGGCGAGATGCCAGCGGACATCGAGGCCTTCGACGCGTACGTCGCGGCGACGACCGCGTGCCTGTGGGTCACCGGCGCGGCCCGTGAGCTCGGCCGTCGGATCGTCCTCGAGGTCCCTGTCCCGCTGATGGCCCGGCCGCTGCGCGAGGCGGTCAACCAGCTGACCGTCGGGCTGCTGCCGGCGCGCGTGCGCAAGGGGTACGGCCTGCGCTGGGATCCGGCGCGGACCCTCGCGCTGAAGGCCAACCAGGAGTACCTGCGCCGCCTCGTCGTGCCCCTCCTGCCGTCACGGGTCCGCCTCGTGCCGAGCGCGCGCACCGGTCTG
>JBBQEV010000008.1:0-63902 GCA_038321325.1 Solirubrobacterales bacterium | reverse complement strand
ATCTGCCGTACACGGCGTGGCACCTCAGCTACGTCGCAATTGGCGCGGCCCTCAGCGGCACCGTTGGGGTGACCAGGCTCGTGGCGACGCTCGCCGCCTTCGCGCTCGCGGTCGGTGTGGCCGCGCACTGCCTCGATGAGTTCCACGGCCGACCTCTCGGCACCCGCGTACCGTCGCGCGTGCTTGTCGTGCTCGCGGTGCTCGCGCTGGTCGGCGCTGTCACCATTGGATTGATCGGCGCGCGTGTTGTCGGCTGGAGCCTCGTTCCGTGGGTCGCCCTCGGGGCGGTGCTCGTGCCGGCGTACGACCTCGAATGGGGTGGACGGATCGTCCACAACGACGTCGGCTTCGCGCTCGGGTGGGGGGCCTTTCCGGTGCTCGTGGGTGCCGCTGCGCAAGGGGGCGTGAATCCGGCCGTCATCCTGGCCGCCGGATTCGCAGTTCTCACGAGCCTCGCGCAGCGACACCTGTCGACGTCAGTGCGCGCGCTGCGCCGCCGCGCAGCCACCATCGACGGCGAGATCACCTGGCAGGACGGAACCCAGACTCGCCTCGACTCCGCCGCACTGACCAGCCCTGCCGAAGCCGCCCTGAAATTGCTCGCCGGCGCCCACATCCTGCTCGCGGTCGCGCTTGTCGTCGGAGCCGTCTAGCCGTGCACATCGTCTCGTGGCTCGCCGGACCGCGCGCGTGCGGCCTGGCGGACCAGGTGGTCGCGCTCGACGACGTCCGTGGCGCGACGGGCGGCATCCGCGTACGCCGCGCCGGCGGCCGGCAGATCGCCGTCGAGCTCGAGCAGGTAGCCGCGGACCGCATGCCAGCGGTGGCGGTCGCCGAGCACCTCGAGCAGGCGGTCGGTCTCGCGCAGACCCGCTGCGGCACCGAGCACGTGGCCGACCGCGACCGCACGGCCCAGTACCGCGGCGGGATCCTGGTGCACCGGGTCGTCGGTGAGGGCGACCAGGTCGTCATACCAGGCGAGGATCTGAGGCCAGTCGGTCTCCTCGCCACGGGCCGCGTCGTCGTGCAGGGCAGCGATGGCGGCCTGGATCTGGAAGCAGCCGGGCCGCTGAACAGCGAGCGCCGACTGCAGGACGCGCACGCCCTCGGCGATCTCGCGGGTGTCCCACAAGCCGCGGTCCTGCCGGTCGAGCGTGACGATGCGGCCCCCTGAGTCGAGGCGCGCCGGGAGGCGGGCGTGGCTGAGGAGCATCAGTGCGAGCAGTCCGCGCGCCTCCGGTTCCTCGGTGGCGAGGGTGAGTTGGCGGGCGAGCCGGATCGCCTCGCCGGCCAGGTCCACCCGGCCCGCGTGGCCGGCCGTGTAGATGAGGTAGAGCACGCGCAGCACGACGGCGAGGTCGCCGGGCTGGTCCAGGCGGCGCCCGTGCAGGGCGCGTTTGGCCCGGCTGATCCGTTGCGCCATCGTCGCCTCCGGCACGTAGAAGGCGTCGGCGATCTCGCGGGTGGTGAGGCCGCCGACGGCGCGCAGGGTCAGCGCCACCTGGGACGCGGGCGCGAGGTCGGGGTGACAGCAGCAGAAGAGCAGGAAGAGGGTGTCGTCGCCCTCCTCGGGACCGGGCCCGCCCACCCGCGGCTCGGCGTACGTCGCCTCCTCGCGGCGGTGGCGGGCGGCCTCGCTGCGGCGGGCGTCTACGAGCCGCCGGGTCGCGACCGTCGCCAGCCACGCGCGCGGGTCGCGCGGCGGGTGCTCGGGCCACACCCGCAGCGCCTCCACCAGCGCGTCCTGCAGCGCGTCCTCGGCGGCGTCGAAGTCCTCGCCCCGCCGGACCAGGCCCGCGAGCACCCGCGGAGCGAGCGCGCGCAGCGCACCCGCGTCCAGCCGGGACGTCGGTTCGTCGACCACGCGCACGTCAGTCCTCCGAGGGCGCCCCGGTCATGACCTCGCGGACGTCGATCCACTCGTACAGCGGCTCGCCGCCCGGGCCGGGCTCAGAGGAGACGTAGGCCGCGAGCTCGACCGCGCGCTCGTAGGACTCGACGTCGATCATGTACCAGCCCGCCACGAGATCGCTGGTCTCGGGCAGTGGGCCGTCGGTGGTGACCGGCGCGGCGTCCGGGCCGCCGTAGCGCACCCAGGTGCGCGCCGGCGTGAGCGCCTGCGCGTCGACGCGCTCGCCGTTCTCCTCAAGCAGCTCGTTGACGTGCTTGAGGAAGGCCATGTGCGCCTCCACGTCCTCGGGGGCCCACTGGTCCATCGGGGGGAAGGGGTGGTGCGGCTCCGGGCCGCCGCGGTAGTGCTTGAGGAGCAGGTACTTCGGCATGGTGGTCTCTCCTGGTGTCGTGGGGCGCGCCTGTCGGGCCCTTCACCTGATGAGCGGAGCCGCGCGGAGCTTCTCGACATGAAATCACTCATCTGGCTTTTCGTAGGCTGACGGAATGGGCGTGATCGACGACCTGGTCGCCAACAACAGGACCTTCGCGGCGGCCCTCCCCTCGCGCCACCTCGACGTCCGCCCGAGCCGCCGGCTGGCGATCGTGACCTGCATGGACTCGCGCCTGGACGTGTTCGCCGCGCTGGGCCTGCGGGCCGGCGAGGCCCACGTCCTGCGCAACGCCGGCGGGGTGATCACCGACGACGCGATCCGCTCGCTCGCGGTCTCGCAGCGCCGGCTGGGCACCCGCGAGGTGATGCTCATCCACCACGACGACTGTGGCCTCGAGCAGCTCACCGACGACGGCTTCCGGGCGGAGCTCCAGGAGGCGACCGGCGTCGCGCCGGCCTTCGCGATCGAGTCCTTCACCGATCTCGACGCGGACGTCGCCCAGTCGATCCGGCGCGTCCGGCGCTCGCCGTTCGTGCTGCACAAGGACGTCGTGCGCGGGTTCGTCTACGACGTCGACACCCACCGGCTCCGTGAGGTCCTCGTCGAGGCCGACGAGGCCGACGGACCGTAGGCCGCGCCGCGACGCGCGCGCCTCAGCCCTCGACGGCGGCGTCGTAGACGTCCTCGGCGGCCGCCGCCATCACCCGTGCGGCGAGCTCCTGCTTGAGGCGCGTGAGCTCGGCCTCCTGCTCCGGCGTGCGCTCGCCCTGCGCCAGCGCCTCCATGAACTCCTCGGTCACGAACCCCTCGCGGAGGGTCAGGGTTACCGTGCGCTCGCGGTAGGCGAGGCGGAAGACGAAGCCGGCCTGCGTGCGCGGGAGATCACGGCGCTCGAGCTCACCGTCGACGACGTAGCGATCGTCGGTCACCGCTCGCAGGACGCACTCGAACCCGTCGCGCGCGCCCGGCCCCCCGAACGAGGTGCGGACCGTGATCTCCCGGCGTTCCGGCGGCCCGTCGGGGTCGAGCAGCGGCAGCGCGCGCTGCAGCACCTTGAAGGCCTGCGCCACGCCCCCGGGCGAGGTCGGGCCGTGGTATAGGAGGAGGTCCGCGAAGGAGAACGCGCTGGCCCGGCCCCGATCGAGGACGGCAAGGGTGTCCGGATGCGCGGAGTCGGCGATCGTCCGAGCCTACACCCGGTCGAGATGACCGTGAACCCGCGGGCCGCCGCTCGCTCCCTCCGCCAGCGACCAACCTGAGCCGCGCGGGCGCGTTTCAAGGGCATGCACACCACCACGCTGCTCGCCGGGGTCCTCACCGTCGCGCTGGTCCCGACCGCGGCGATCGCCGCGAAGCCGCCCAAGCCGCCCAAGCCCCCCGGCAACGCCCCGGCCCTGACCCTCGCCGCCGCGCCGAATCCCACCGTCTTCACCAAGCCACTCGCCCTCTCGGGGAAGCTGAGCGGGCCGGGCCGGGCGGGGATCGCCGTCCGCTTCGAGCAGGACCAGACGCGCCCCTACGGCGACAGCTACAAGCCGACCGGCCTGGTCGCGACCACTACCCAGAGCGGGTTCTACAGCTTCGGGTTGAAGCCCGCGAAGAACACGCAGTACCGCGCGGTCGCCCAGACGTCACCGCCGGTGACCAGCCCGCCGCGGCTGGTGAACGTCCGCCCGCTCGTCGGCCTGAGGGTCTCGACCCGGACCCCGAAGGCCGGGCGCAGCGTCCGCTTCTCCGGCATCGTCCTCCCGCTGCGCACCGGCACCGCGCTGGTGCAGCGGCGCGGCAGCACCGGCGCCTTCGTCACCGTCGCGCGCAGGGCCCTGACCGCGTCGGGCGCGGGCTCGACCTACGCGGTGCGCGCCCGCGTCCGCCGGCCCGGCGAGTACCGGGTGAAGGTCCCCGGCACCCGGGAGTACGTCAACGGCCTCAGCCGCAGCATCGCGCTGGCCACGCGCTAGGGAGCGCCGGGACCTCCGGCGCTCACCCGCTACCGGCTGATCCGCTCGCAGTCGCCGGCGATGCGGTCGCGGGGGTCGGCGAACACGCGGTCCTGGCCGGGACCGCAGGTGATGACGTCGCGGCCGCCGGCGACCGCGTTGATGCGATCGTCGCCGGGGCCACCCGCGAGGCGGTCGGCGCCGAGGTTGCCGAAGATCGTGTCGTCGCCGGCTCCCCCGTCGACGGCGTCGTCACCGCGGTCGCCGGTGATGCGATCGTCGCCGTCGTTGCCGCGGATCACGTCGTCGCCGTTGCGGCCGGCCATGATGTCCTTGCCCGCGCCGCCGCTGAGGCGGTCGTTCCCGTTGCCGCCGTCGACGTAGTCGTCGCCGGCCCCGGCGACGAGGCGATCGTTGCCGCCGTTGCCGAAGATGGCGTCGTCGCCCGCCGTGCCCCGGATGATCTCGGGCTGCACGCTGCCGAAGAACAGCGACGGCGGCGACGTGTCGTTCGCCGGCTCGGGAGCGATCCGCTCGACGCGCTCGCAGTCGCGCAGCGTGTCGCGCTCGGGGGCGTCGGCCTCCACGTAGACGGTGTCGCTGCCGGGGCCGCAGTCGACGGTGTCGGCGCTGTCGTCGGCCGCCCGGATCTCGTCGTCGCCCGGCCCCGCGTCGAGCGTGTCCGCGCCCGGCCCGCCGACGAGGACGTCGCCGCCCTCCCCTCCCACGAGCCGGTCGACCCCGGAGCCGCCGTCGAGGCGGTCGTTGCCGATGCCGCCGTCGAGCACGTCGTCGGCCGCGTCACCCTTGAGCGCGTCATCGCCCTCGTCGCCGCGCAGGTTGTCGCCGGCGCGGCCGCCGTCGACCATGTCGTTGCCGGCTCCGCCGCTCATCACCTCGCGGCCGGGACCGCCGAAGAGGCGGTCGTCACCCTCGTTGCCCTCGATGATGCGGTCAGAGCCCCGGCCGCCGTCGACGAGGTCGTCGCCCGGGCCGCCCGCGAGGCGCTTGTCGTTGCCGAAGCCCTTCTCGACGATCTGGTCGTTGCCGTCGCCGCCGAGGACCGTGTCGTCGCCGTCGCCGCCGTCGAGGCGATCGTCGCCCTCGTCGCCGGTGATCTCGTCGTTGCCGGTGCCCCCGTCGGCGCCGTCGCCGCCCGGGCCGCCGTTCATCGTGTCGTCGCCGCCCGACCCGAGCATGAAGTCGTCGCCCTCCCCGCCGCTGACCAGGTCGCTGAGCGCGCCGCCGGACAGCGTGTCGTTCCCCGTGCCGCCGACGACCACGTCGCGGTCGCGCCCCCCGCGGAGGCGATCGTCGCCGCCGAGACCGTCGAGGTAGTCGGGGCCCCGCGTTCCGGTGATCGTGTCCGGTCCCTCCGTCCCGGGGCTGCGTGCCAGCCCGGGCTGCTCGGCGACGCCGACGGGCGTCGCTCCGGGCAGCCGGACGACGTCGACGATGCGGCGCGTCGAGGTGCTGAGCACCGAGATCGCCGCCTTCTGGGCCTGGGCGACGTAGAGGCGGCTCGCGTCGACGTTCCACGCCGGGACGCCGGGACCGGGGCCGGTGGCCAGCAGGCCGACCCGCCGCGTCGCGGGCGTCACCACGGCCCCGCCCGACTGGGCCTGCGCCGGGCCCACGGCCAGCGATCCGCCCGCCGGGGAGAGCGCGAGCGCGCCCCCCGCACCGCCGGGGAGCCGCAGGCCCTTCCTCCGCGCCTGGGGAGCACCGGCGAGGAGCTCGCGCAGGCGCCCGCGGGCGGAGACGAACGTCCTGCCCGCGGCGCCGACGGCGACGCCGCGCGCGCCCGGCAGGCGCACCGTGCGCACCGGGCCCGAGAGGTCGAGCGGGACGCGGGCGACCCGCCCGCCGGCCAGCACCACCGCGGCGCGACGCCCGTCACGACCGACCGCGAGCGCCGTGCCGGGCGCCCCGAGCGCCATCGACGCGACCGGATCGAGCGTCGCCTCGTCGAGGACGACGAGGCGGTCGGCCTGCACGAGGAGGATCCGGTCCCCGACCGCGGCGATCGCCGCGATCGGTGCCCCGCCCAGCGCGCGGCGCCGGAGCTCCGTCCGGCGGTCGAGGTCGACCTCGACGACGCTGTCGCCGGCCGCGACGAAGCCGCGGACGCCCGCGGGCGCGACCGCCACCGCGGAGGCCGGGCCGGGGAGCGGGAGGCGGGCGACCACCGCGTCGGTGACGACGTCGACGAGGGGCAGCTCGGGGGTCGAGGAGGCGACCATGAGTACGCGGGCAGACGCGGGAGAGGCGGCCGCCGCCGCGCAGGCGAGAGATGCGGCGAGCGCGAGCGCGACGCGGGAGGAGGCGATCACCTCAGCCTATTGCGCGGTCCGTGCACCCGCGTCGGTAGGGGGACGTCGCCGCCGGCACTTACCCCACCGGTGCGGCCGTGCGAGCATGAGCCCATGGCACGTATCGGCATTCTCACCGGAGGCGGCGACTGCCCCGGCCTCAACGCGGTCATCCGGGCGGTCGTCCGCCAGGGCGCCGGGCGCCTCGGGCACGAGATCGTCGGGTTCCGCCGGGGCTGGGCCGGGGTGCTGGCGGCCGACACCGTGGACCTCACGCCCGCCGCCGTGTCGGGCATCCTGCATCGCGGCGGCACGATCCTCGGCTCCTCGCGGACCAACCCGTACAAGGACGCCGCCGACGGCACCGCGACGGTCGGGGCGTCGATGGAGCGCCTGTCGCTCGACGCGCTGATCGCGATCGGCGGCGACGACACCCTCGGCGTCGCGGCGCGGCTGACCGCCGACGGCATCCCGGTCGTCGGCGTGCCCAAGACGATCGACAACGACATCGCCGGCACGGACGTCACCTTCGGCTTCAACACCGCGGTGCAGATCGCCAGCGACGCGATCGACCGCCTCCACAGCACGGCGGAGTCCCACCACCGCGTGATGCTGATCGAGGTCATGGGGCGCTACGCCGGATGGATCGCCGCCCACAGCGGCATGGCCGGCGGCGCCGACGTCATCCTCGTCCCCGAACGCCCGTTCGAGCTCGAGGCCGTCTGCGACTCGCTGCGTAGGCGCCACGCGAACGTCCGCGACTTCTCGATCGTCGTGGTGTCCGAGGGGGCCTCGGTCGCCGGGGCGGGCGAGCTGACGACCGTCAACGGCGAGCTCGACCCCTTCGGCCACGTGCGCCTGGGCGGGATCGCCGGCTTCCTCGAACGCGAGATCGAGTCGCGCACCGGCTACGAGACGCGCTCGACCGTGCTCGGCCACCTCCAGCGCGGCGGTACCCCCACCGCCTACGACCGCGTGCTCGCCACCCGGTTCGGCCTGGCGGCGATCGGCGCCGTCCACGCCGGGCGCTTCGGGGTGATGGCGGCGCTGCGCGGGACGAACATCGTCCTCGCCGACCTCGGCGAGGCGCTGGCGGCCCCCAAGCTCCTGGACCCCGGATTCTTCGCGGAGGCGGAGGTCTTCTTCGGGTGATCGCGCGTTGCGGGCCTGAGCCCCTGCGCCGCGCGCTTCGGCGGCGAGCGCCCGTCAGGGCGCCCCGCGCGGCACCGGCCGACACCGCCGCCCGTGGGATGTGAGCATCCACGGCCATGAGCCCCGAAGGTGAAGGACGAACTCGCGCCACCCCGCGCGACTTCGCGAGCGACGAAGCCCTGCTGACCGAGGTCCTCCACGAGGTGGTGACCGCGAGCGACGGGCCGGCGGCGGTCGCGCTGCTCGACTCCGCCGTGGCGCTCGGACGGGCGGTGCGCGACGGCGACGACGCCGCCGCGGACCACCTGGCCGAGCTGGTCGCGGGCCTCGACCTCGAGCAGATCGAGGTGCTCGTCCGGGCGCTGACGCGCTGGTTCCAGCTCGTCAACCTCGCCGAGGACAACGAGCGCGTGCGCCGCCTGCGCCGGCGTGACGAGCGCACGGCGCCCGCCGCGCGCCCCGGGTCGATGCGCCACGCGATCGAACGGCTGGCCGCGCGCGGGAAGACCGCGGGCGAGCTCCAGACCATGCTCGACGGCGCCGAGCTGCGGCTCGTGATGACCGCCCACCCCACCGAGGCGCGCCGGCGCACGACGATCGACAAGCTCGGGCACGTGTTCGGCGTGCTCCGCGAGCTCGACGAGCTCTCCCACGCGGACACGAGCGGGGCGCGGCGGATGCTCCTCGCTCTGGTCCAGGAGCTGTGGGGGTCCGACGAGCTGCGCGCGATCTCGCTCACCGTGCTCGACGAGGTCCGCGGCGGGCTGATCCACTTCGCCGCGACGGTCGCCGAGACGGTGCCGCGCGTGTACCGCGACCTCGAGGACGCGCTCGCCGATCACTACCCGGGCGAGCGCTTCGTGGTGCCGCCCCTGCTGAGCTTCGGGTCATGGATCGGCGGCGACCGCGACGGCAACCCGTACGTCACTCCCGAGACCACGGTGCAGACGCTCGAGCTGATGAGCCAGGAGTGCCTGCGCTTCCTGGAGGGTCGCCTCGAGCTGCTGGCCCGGCGACTGTCGATCTCCGAGCGCGTCAGCGGCCCCGTGCCGGGCCTCGAGCCGATCCTGGCCGCAGGAGCCGAGGTGTTCTCAGACCTGGCGTCCGAGCTCCAAGCCCGCAATCCCGAGGAGCCCTACCGCCGCGCCCTGTCCTTCGTCCGCGCGCGGGCGCGCGCCACGCGAAAGCACTTCGCCGGGGCCTACCGCGACCCCGCCGAGCTGCTCGACGATCTCCGCATCGTCGAGCGGGCGCTGCACGCAGGGGGCGGGGCGTACACCGCGGACGGCGACCTGCACGACGTGATCCGCCAGGTGGAGGTGTTCGGCTTCCACTTCGCGCGGCTGGACATCCGCGAGCACGCGCGCATCCACCGCCACGCGATCGGCGAGATCTACGCGACGCTGGGCAGCTGCGAGGACTACGCCACGCTCGGCGAGGACGAGCGGATCGCCCTGCTGTGCCGCGACATCGCCGACCGCCGGCCACTGGTCCCCGCCGATATCGGCGGCTTCTCCGCGAGCACGCAGGAGACGATCGAGACCTTCCGGATGCTCCGCAGCGTGCTGTCGGGCACGCATCGCGGCGCGATCGAGTCCTACATCGTGTCGGGCACCGAGAGCCCCGCCGACCTGCTCGAGGTGCTGCTGCTGTTCAAGGAGGCGGGCCTGGCCCGCGCCGGCGGCGAGGCGGCGTGGCTGCGGATCGTGCCGCTCTTCGAGGAGGGGGCCACGCTGGCCGCCGCGCCGGCGACGATGGACCGGCTGCTGCGCGAGCCGGTGTACCGCACGGCGCTGCGCGCGGTCGGCGACGAGCAGGAGGTGATGATCGGCTACTCGGACTCCAACAAGGACGTGGGCTACGTCGCCTCGGGCTGGGCGGCCTACCGGGCGCAGACGCAGATCGCCGCGGTGATCGGCGGCCACGGCGCCCGCTGGGTGTTCTTCCACGGGCGCGGCGGGGCGATCGGCCGCGGCGGCGGGCCGACGAACGCCGCGATCCTCGCCCTTCCGCCGGGCACGGTCGACGGCCGCCTGAAGATGACCGAGCAGGGCGAGGTGCTGACGGCGAAGTACTCGGTGGCCGAGATCGCCCACCGCGAGCTCGAGCTGGCCGCCAACTCGACGCTCCTTGCCGGCGTGGTGAAGGGGACCGAGCGTCACCAGGTGTTCGAGCGCGTCGTGCAGGAGATGGCCGACACCTCCGCCGAGCTCTACCGCGCGGTCGTCCACGACGACCCGGACTTCGCGCGCTTCCTCGCCGCGGCGACGCCGATCGAGGAGATCTCGCGCCTGCGCCTCGGGTCGCGTCCCCCCCGGCGCCGCGCCGGGGGAGGGATCGACGACCTTCGCGCGATCCCGTGGGTGTTCTCCTGGACGCAGGCGCGGATCGTCCTCCCCGCGTGGCTCGGGCTCGGCACCGCGCTCGAAGGCGCCCGCGAGCGCCACGGCCTCGAGCTGCTCAAGGAGATGACGGAGACCTGGCCGTTCTTCGCCACGCTGATCGCGAACGCCGAGCAGGCTCTCGCGAAGGCCGACACCGGGATCGCGTACCGCTACACCCAGTTGTGGGACGAAGTGGAGCCGCGCGAGCGCATCTGGGGCGTCCTGGCCGACGAGCTCGAGCGTTCCCGGAGCGAGCTGACGCTCGTCCGCGGGAACGATCGCCTGCTCGACTCCGAGCCGGCCCTGCAGGCCTCGATCGATCGGCGCAACCCGTTCGTCGACCCGCTCTCGTTCGTCCAGATCGAGCTGCTGTCGCGGCTGCGGCGCGGCGACGCCGAGAACCAGGACGAGCTCGGGCGTGTGAGCCTGCTGACGATCAACGGGATCGCCAGCGGGCTGCGCAACACCGGCTGAGGCGCAGGTGCCTCAGGGGGCCGAGTCATCGGGCGGGCTCAGTCTGCTGGTCGCTCTGACCGCTCCCACCCGCACCGAACCGAGGCAGAGGCGGGCAGGCCTCGGGCGCAGCCTGACCGGGAGCGCCGACCGCTCGTCGGGGGGGATGACCGCGAGATCGGTGACCGTGCCGCGGCACGGACGTTCGTCCGGCGCGGCGCTGGCGGCGGTGCGGTAGGCGACGTCGAAGTACGCCGGGTGGCGCACGTCGACGCGCACGGTCTTCGGGGTGCCGGTCGAGAAGCGCCCGACGTCGACGTCCAACCGCCGGCCGTCGTCGAGCACCGTGACGCCGGGGTAGCCGGTGAGCGTGCACGCGCCGGATCCGCGAAGCTCGAAGCGCAGCAGGGCGAACTGGGTGCCGGCGGCCCCCTGCCCGCCGTACGAGACCACCCGGAGCGCGCCGGCGGCGCACCGGGAGCCGCTCGCCGCCCGGGGCGCGGGAGCGGCCGGCGCGGAGGACCCCGCCGCGCCGGTGGCGCCCGACGGCCGCGAGGCGCCCGCTCCCGGCTTCCCGTCCTCGCGTACGCGCCCCTCGAGCTCCTCGATCCGCTTCTCCTGCCGTGCGAGCCGGTCCGCCGCGGCGTCGGACTCGCCGTCGGACCCGCAGCCGGCGAGGGCGGCGGCGGCGAGCGGCGCGACGAGCACGGCGAGCGATGAGCGGGTATGCGCCACGGCGCGATCGTAGCCGGACGCGCGAAGCGGGCCTACCCGCGCGCCGCGCGTTCTAGCACCGCGGCCATCCGCCGGGCCTGACGGTGGGTGTCGTGCAGCGTCGCCGCGGCGCGCGCGACGGGGTTCGGCGTGGGCAGCCGGGCGGCCTCCCGCAGCCCGGCGGCGATGGCGCCGACGTCGAGCGGATCCACGAGCCGTCCGGCCCCGGGCGCGACGAACTCCGGCGGGCCACCCTCCCGGGTGGCCACGACCGAGCGCTCCAACGCCATCGCCTCCAACGTCGCCTGGCCGAAGGGCTCCACCAGCGAGGGCTGGCAGAGCACGTCGCAGGCCGCGATCCACGCCGGCACCCGATCGTGGGGCACCCGGCCCACGAGGTGGACGTCCGGGCGGCCGCTCAGCGCGTCGCGCTGCGGGCCGTCGCCGACGAACACGAGCGAGCCGCGCCCGACCTGCGCGAAGGCGTCGGCCAGGCGCACCACGTTCTTGCGCTCGACGAGCGAGCCGACGCAGAGGAAGCGCGGATGCCCGCCCGGCCACGCCGCGGGCGTGACCGAGGGGGAGAAGGCCGCGAGGTCCACGCCGCAGTCGATCACCTCGGCGCGCCGCCCGGTGAGCGCCTCCAGGCGGCCGGCGAGGTGCTCGGAGTTCGCGATGACCCCCGCGGCGCGACGGGTCACCAGCCGGGTCAGCCCGCGGATCGGCGCGAGCTGCTCGGCGTTGGCGACGTCCTGACCGTGCGCCATCACCACGACCGGCGCCCGGACCGCCACGAGCGCCGCGAGGCCCGTGGGCACCAGGAAGTGCGCGAAGGCCACGTCTGGTCGGCGCGCACGCGCGGCCGCGAGCGCCAGGCGCGCGTACTTGGTCGGCGGCCCGCCGCGGCGGTCGAGGACGGCGCGATCGACCTCGTGGCCGAGATCCTCCAGCGCGCGGGCCACCTGGGCGACGAACGTCCCGAGGTCCGGGTCGTCCGGCCCCGGCCACATCTGCGAGACGACGAGGATCCTCACGCCACGGGCGGGGTCAGCCGCAGCGTTCGACCCAGCGGACCTCGGGCAGCCGGCCGGCCCGCACGTAGGTCACCCGCTTGCCGTCGGTCTCGAAGATCAGCCGCCGGTTGCGGTCACCGCGACCGCGCGGGGGGACCTCCTCAAAGAAGCCGCCGACGACGTACTTGGCCGGCTCGACGCGGAGGTTCGCGAAGCGCCGCCGGACCGAGGCGTCGCTGTCGCCGACGCGGACGCCGCCGCTCGTGCGGAGGCCCCGCTCGACGAGGTCGACCCGGGCGATGCGGCCGCCGGTGAGCATGAGCTCGGCCCGCACGGCCCGGTCGGCCGGCCGGACGTACCGGCACCCCGGCCCCGACCCGGTTCCCGTCAGCGCGATGCCCCCGGCGCGCTCCGCCTGGCGCTCGGTCATCCCGATCGCGATGGCCCCGAGGCCGGCGACGGAGACCACGGACGCGGAGCCGACCTTCGCCGCGGCGACCGCGGCGCAGACCCCGAGCACCGCGGCGCCGGCGGCCCCTGCGGTGACGGCTCGGCCGGGCACGGCTTCGACGCTACAGCACCCGCCCGGTCACGGCTTGGCGCGGCTGCGCCGGGCCTTGACGCGCACGCTCACCGCACGGCTGACGACCGTTCTCCCGCTCCGCGGGTCGCGCCAGGTGAGGCGCAGCGACCCGGAGGCGGGCACCGCGAGGCGCACATCGACAAGCCCGCGCCCCGGTTGGGCGAGCGTCGTGCGGAGGATGCGCATGCGGGCGCCGGAGCGCAGCTGGATGGTCACGCGCTGGCGCCCTCCGAGCCGGCGCCCGGGGCGCACGAGCCCCCACACGCGCAATTTCTGGCCCCGGCGGATCACGGTCTTCGGGAGGTGGAGCGCGAGCTCGTAGGCGGCCAGCGACGGCTTGTCGCGGCCGTCGAGGAACCGCAGGCCGGTCTGGAACGTCGCCCCGTAGCCCACGGTGACGCCGTTGCGCCCGGGGCGCGGAGCGTCGTCGACGAGGAGGAACTGCGTCAACGTCCTCACGGCCGGGTTCTCGCGGGCGATGAACTCGGCCTGGTCGAGGTAGGCGGCCTGCTGGCGCAGGGTCACCCCCGCGGGGTTCGGCGGCGTGGTGTTGTACCCGAACTCGGTGAGGTAGATCGGCGGCCGGGCGGTCGCCTTCCCGTACACGCCGAAGATCCGCCGCAGCGTCGTCGACAGCCGCGGGAGGTTCGCGATCGTGACGAAGTCGGGGTCGGAGGGCCGGACGTTCGGGGCCTTGATCAGCTCGTAGGGATGATGGGCGTACCCCGATGCGGCGAACAGCCCGGGGTGTGCGGCCGGGAAGTCGCCCGGCACCGGCGGGCAGGCGCGGACGGCGGCCGCCTCGCCGGTCAGCGGACGCAGCCGGTCGTCGACGCAGTAGAGCTGGCGGAGGAAGTGCAGGGCCTTGATGGCGGTGGTCGTGCCGCGCCGGTTGAGGCCCTTCGGCGCGGTCTCGCCGACGAGGATCGTGTCGCCGCCGTGGCCGCTGGCCTGCAGGCCCGCGAACGCGGCGTCGACGAGCGAGCGGTAGATCCGCGGCGACGCCTCGGCCATCCCGCCCCGCGGGCCGCTGACCCACTGAGGGGTCAGCCAGCCCGGCTGGTTGGGCTCGTTCCAGATCGAGAAGTAGCTCACGCGGGGCAGCGGCTCACCGGCCGGGGCGGGCGTCGCGGGCGGGCAGTTGCCCAGCAGCGTGCACAGCGGCGGGTTGTCGCGCGGCGCCGCGCGGGGGGTCGCGGCGGGGACGCGGTAGGTGCCGCTGTAGCGCGTCCCCACGGCCTGGACGAACTGCGCGAACTGCTGCGGCTCCGGGTCGAACGTGTTGGCGATGTCGGCCCGCGGCGCCTCGCCCGTGGCCCACAGCGGGGCCGGCGAGGTGACGTTGAAGTTCACCGCGATCCCGCGCGCCCCAGCCAGGCGGACGAGCTGGTCGTAGCGGTTCCAGATGCCGGGCGGGTATGCGGCGGGGTCGGTGGCGTCGAACGCGGGCCGCGTCTGCTCCTGCGCGGCGGGCGCCACGGTGGCCCAGAACACCGACACGCGGACGCGCTCGACACCGAGCGTGGCCAGGGTGTCGAGCGTCTGCGCGGTTCCCTCGGGCGTGTTGAAGATCAGCGCGTTGTCGTCCTGGAACGCCGACTCCTGGGTCCCCGAGGCGGTGGCCGCCGGCGCCCAGGCCAGCAGCAGCACACAGGCCAGGACGAGCGGACGCGCCCGGAGGGGCACGAGGTGGTGCACGTGACGAACCGGGGCGCTAGCCGCCGCGGGGAATGGTCGCGCCGCGGGTCATCAGTACCCGGGCGTGCAGAGGGTCGTCCCGAGCTCCTTGTCGCGCTGCAGCTTGGCCGTGTCCGCCAAAGCCTTGACGCGGGCCTTCCCGAGCGCCGCCTGGGCCTTCTTGAGCCGTCCGCGCGCCTGCGTCAGCCGCTTGGCGGCCGCCCGTCTGCGCGCCTTGCTCGCCCGCTTGGCCTTCTTGACGCCCGCCTTCGCCTTCTTGACCGCGGCGGTCTGCCGCTTGACCGCGGCCGTCTGCTTCTTGACCGCGGCGGTGTCGGCCTTGAGCGCGGCCTGGTCGGCCACGAGGACCTGAAGCGCCGCGTTGCAGGTCGTCGGGGTCGCCGCGCCTGCCACGCTGCCTCCCGCCGTCATCGTCACGGTCAGGGCCGCGATCGCGATCGCTCTTGCTGCTCGGTCTCTCATCACTGCGTTCCCCCTCGAAGTCGAGCGGCAACGCTATCGCCTCGGCGACGTCCGCGCGAGGAGACCGGTTTTCGGCCTTACGCGGTGGCGAACCGGCTGAGGGTGCGCTCGGGGCGCACCCCGGCGAGGTGCTCCCGGAAGATCCGGTAGTACGCGAGCTCCTCGCGCGTGCGCAGCGGAGGAGTGACGTCGTCCCGCTCGGCCTCGAAGTCGGCTGCGGTGATCTCGGCCTCGATCGCCGCGGTGAGCACGCCCGCCGCCCCGCTGCCGTCACCGAACTCCGCCTTGTCGCGCCACAGCAGCGCGTCGGGCAGCCACCCCTCGAAGGCCTCGCGCAGCAGGCGCTTCTCGGGCTGGCCGGCGCCGGCGAGCTTGAAGCCCGGCGGCACGCGCAGCGCCCACTCGATGACCTCGCGGTCCAGGAACGGGACGCGCGCCTCCAGGCCGTGGGCCATCGTGACCCGGTCGCAGCGCTGGAGGTTCAGGTTGTGCAGGCTCTCCACCGTGCGCACGAGCTCGGCGTGCAGGCCGTCGAGGTCGGTGAAGTCGCGCAGGTACTCATAGCCGGCGAACAGCTCGTCGGCGCCCTCGCCCGTGAGCACGACCTTCACGTGCTCGGCGGTGAAGCCGGCGAGCAGGAAGTTCGGCACCGCGCTGCGTACGAGTGCCGGGTCGAAGGACTCGATCGACCGGACCGCGGTCGGCATCACCGCGAGCGCATCTTCGGCGGTGTAGGTCATCTCGCGGTGCTCGGTGTCGAGGTGCTCGGCGACGATCCGCGCCGCGGCGAGATCGGGCGAGTCGACGGTTCCCACCGCGAACGTCTGCAGCCGCTCCCCGCGCTCGGCGAGCACGGCGGCGGCGATGGCCGCGACCAGGCTGGAGTCCAGGCCGCCGGAGAGGAAGACCCCGACCGAGACGTCGCCCATCAGCTGCCGCTCGACGGCGTCGACGAGCACGTCGCGCGTGCGGACGAGCACTTCGGTCGTCGCCGAGGCGCCGGGCTCGGTCGGGCCCGCGAGCGGCCGCAGGCCGTCGGGCACCGCGGCGGCGAAGCGCACCAGCCCGTCCTCCGGCGTCCAGGCGCAGCCCGGCGGGAACGGCTCGACGAAGGGCTGCCACGCCACGTCGAAGGCGGCCATCTCCGACGCGAAGCGCGTGCACTCCCCGAGTTGCGCCCAGTAGAGCGGCTTGATCCCGACGGCGTCGCGGGCCGCGACGAACCGGCCGTCGGTGGCGGCCATGACGAACGCGAACATGCCGTTGAGCTCGGCCAGCCCGAGCGGGCCGCGCTCGATGAGCAGGTGCAGCGCCACCTCGTTGTCCGAGCCCGTGACGAAGTCGTGGCCTTCCAGGCCGGCGCGCACCGCGTCGTGGTTGTAGATCTCGCCGTTGCCGACCAGCCAGACGTCCTGGCCGACGTTGACCAGCGGCTGGCGGCCGCCGACGACGTCGACGATCGACAGCCGGCGGTGGCCGAGCCAGCTGCGCCCGACGCCGATCGTGCCGCTGTCGTCGGGGCCGCGGTGGGTGAGGCGCTCGAGCATCCGCTCGAGGCCGGCCGCGTCGGTGGTGCCGTGCTCGGCGACGATCCCGCACATGGCTCGAGCCTAGTAGTGCTTTGTTGTAGAACGAGTCATCTAGATGCTCTCGGGCGCGCCGACGGCCATGGGCGCGGGCATCCACGCCGGGCCGCCGTAGGCGCCCGGGCGCCGGTCGGCCAGGTGGTCGATCCCGAGCCGCGCCTCGTCGACGGCCGCCCCGGCGTCCAGATGCGCGACGGCCAGGCCGGGCTCGCTGCCCGTGCTCGCGAGCACGACGCCGTCGGGGTCGACGACCTTCGCGTGGCCGAGGAAGCGCAGCGGCCCGAGCGTGCCCGTCTGGTTGGCGGAGACCCAGACCACCTGGTTCTCGACTGCGCGGGCCTCGTCGGTCAGGTTGAAGTGCCGGGTCTGGCGGTCGTCGGAGATCCGCGCGGCGGGCCGCAGGCGGCAGACCGGCCACGCGGCGAGCGACGCGACGATCTGCGCGCCGTCGAGCGCCAGCGCACGCGCGGCCTCGGGGAAGAGCTTGTCGTAGCAGATGAGCATGCCCATCCGGCCGGCCGGCGTGTCGAACGCCGCGAAGCGCTCACCCGCCGCGTAGGCGAAGCGCTCGCCGGGCGGCAGGTGCACCTTGCGGTGATGCCCGAGCACCCCGTCGCCGCTCACGCAGACCGCGGAGTTGTACGGCCGGTCGGCGCCGGCCTCGGTGTACCCCGCGCACACGACGGTGTCGCCCGCGATGGCGATGAGCCGGGCGATCTCCGGCCCCTGGGGATCGAGCGCGAGCGGCACGTCGGGGCCGTGCTCGCCCGGCATCGGCTCGCGCAGGTAGCCGCCGAGGGCGCACTCCGGGAAGACGACCAGCCGGGCGCCGCGCGCCCGCGCCTCCGCCACCGTGCGCTCGATCCCGTCGAGCGCCGCGACGACGTCGCGGCCGAACTCGGCGGCCACGGCGACGATCGAGGGGACGGGACGCTGCATGGCGACATTGTGCGCCCGCGGCGTCCTCCGCACAACAGCGCGACGGTCCAATTCGACGAGTGGTGATCCCGCCCCACGGTCGATGTCGGACGCCGCCGCTCGCGCGCCTCCCGTCCGCCGATGCGCCACGATGGCGCGATGCTCCTCGCGGCCACCGACCAGACCGGGCTCGAGCTCATCTCGCTCGTGTTCATCGTCGCGGGGTTCGCCGCGTGTGGCGCGCTCTGGTACGTCATGGTCTTCCGGGGCAGCCGCGACGAGCGACGTGACGCGGAGAAGCAGTCCCCGGAGAAGCCGACCGCGGAGGATCAGCCCGCGGAGGATCAGGCGCGCGGCGCCGGCCGACCCTGAGCCCGCCTGCCGCGCGCCGGGCCGGCGGCCGGCGGGTTCGCGGCGCCGGTCACGAGCCCGCTTCACGCGTGCGGACGTCGGCCAGCTCCAGCTGGGACTCGGTCAGGCGACGCGCCCGCCGGCACACGTTGCGGTAGAACTCGAGCTGCTGGCGGCGCCCGAGGAGCCGGAAGCCGAGGCGCAGCCACAGCGGACCGCTCGCGGCCGAGTGCGAGTAGGCCCGCAACCGGAACTCGACGTCGCCGTCGTCGAGCCACTTCCAGACCTCGTAGTGCATCTCGCCCATCTCGAAGTGCCCCTCGAGCGTGCGGTAGCTCCAGCCGAACACCCGCGCCCGGCGGCCGTCGACGACCCGGACCTCGTCGTAGGGGGTCCCGACGCGCACGCCGACACCGATCCGCAGCACGAGGAAGCGGATCTCGAGGAGCATGTCGCGACCCTCGAGCGGGGCGTCGTGGTCGAACGCGGCGCGGACCGTCCCGGGATCGGCCAGCTGGTAGTCGTCGATGAGCCGGCAGGCGGTCTGCCAGCTCCCGCCCTCCACCGGGTCCCCGGACGGCTCGCCGGGCAGCTCGGCGCTCATGTCGTCGACGTGCCATCCGGCCTCTCGCGTGTACTCCTTCGAGCGGGAGGCATCGAAGTTGACCTCTCGCCCGTGCAGCCCGGCCAGCCGCGAGCGCGAACCCCGGTGTGGCGACCGGGAGTCGTCGTCCTCCTCCACCCGGCGCGTGACGACCCGGATCCCCCCGTGCATCCGGCCGCGGGCGAGCTCGACGACGCGCGTGATGACGGAGGTCCACATGTGCAGCTGGACCTCCTTGGCCGCGCGGAGGTGCCCGTAGAGGAGGCTGGAGAGCCGGTCGCCGCTGCGCGCCCACGACTCGATCACGAACTCGATCGACCGGGGCGTCGCGTGGACGCGGAACTCGATCTGCCCCGCCTCCAGATGGTCCTCCAGCGTGACGAGGCGGAAGGCGTCGGCGGTCACGGAGACCACGCGGACCGGCCCGTCCCACGGGCCGGGCATGCGGACGACGTACTCGTCGCCGACGCGCATCTCGCCCTCTTCGCCGTGGACCTTCTGGAACTTGGCCATCTCGGAGGGCGCCAGCACGTCGAGGTCCGCGGTGATCTGGCGCATGAGCTGCTCGGCGCTGATCTGCGCGCCGCGGATGGAGGTCCGGTAGACGCGGTGGAACAGCGGGCCGTGCCCGTCCCCCGCCGGCTGGACGGCGTCGAGCTCTGCCTCCTCGGGCAGCTCCGGGGGCGAGTCCTCGGCCGACGAGCCGGTCATCTCCCAGCGGTGCACCGGGGTCGTCCGCCACATGTACCGCCACATCGTCCACGCGACGCCTACGGGCCACCGCGCGGCGACGGCGAGGCGTTGCGATCGACGGGGGCGGCGCGGCATTGACGGCCACTACCCGCCGCGGGGGCACGCCACCCTTGGTTGCGCGCCGCCGGACGCGGGTACCGACGGCGCATGGTTGTGAAGGCGTTCGCCCGTACCGGCTTGCGAAGCTGGCATCTGCACTGCATGTCGCTGGGGAGCATCGGCCTGTGCATCGGCCTGTGGCTCCGCGCGAAGACGACGGGTGAGGACGAACGGGGCAACGCGGAGCGGCGCGCGCTGTTCGTCGGCCTGTGGCCGCCGATGTTCTGGCTCATCGGCGACTCGCTCGGGCGCGAGCAGTAGTCGCCGTGCGCTCCAACTCACCACCGTCGCCGCTCGTCCGGGCCGTCGGGCTCGGCTTCACCGCGGGCCTGCGGACCTTCACCCCTCTGGCCGCGCTGACCCTGCGGGGCCGGGCCTTCCCGGGCCGTCCGCGGCGCCTGCTCCCCGTCGCCGCCGCCGGAGAGCTGATCGGCGACAAGGTGCCCGCGATGCCGAGCCGGCTCTCGCCGCCCGCGCTGGCCGGCAGGGCGGCGAGCGGCGCCTTGGCCGGCTACACGGTCGCCGCCAAGGCGGGCGTGATCCCGGGCGCCACCGCCGCGCTGGCCGGCGCCTTCGCGGGCCAGCGCGCCCGCCAGGCCCTCGCCGAGCGCACGGGGTGGCCCGACCTCCGGTGCGGGTTGGTCGAGGACGCCGTCGCCGTGACGGTCGCCGGCGTCGCGGCGGGGTAGCGACCGCGCGACTGACCGCACCGCACATCCGTCGATGGCGGCGTGAAATCCGGTGTGCCCGGGAACGCAGCAGACCATGAGCAAGCTCTCGGAGAGGTTGGGGCGCCGTGGCCCCACGAACACCACCCACACGGAGCAGGACCGCATCTTCGGCCGGGGCGGCGTCCCGGCCGGTCGGGGCGGCTACCAGCGCGGGGAGGAACCGGTCGATCGAAGCCGCTTCGACCGCGGGGACGAAACGGTCGATCGAAGCCGCTTCGACCGCGAGGACGAGACGGCTAGCCGGGGCCGCTTCGGCCGCCGCGACGAAGCGGTCGACCGGGGCCGCTTCGGCCGCCGCGACACCGGCCGTCGCCGCGGTCGCGGAGCCGGCGCGGGCGGCGCCCGGTTCGCGCTGGCGCGGGCGATCACCACGATCGCGGCGATCGTCGCGTTGATCATCGTCGTCGGGATCGTGCTGGTCCTCCTCAAGGCGAACCCCGCGCAGGACATCGTCAAGGTGCCCCGCGACGCCGCGAAGTTCCTCTCCCAGCCGTTCGACGCGATCTTCGAGATGGACCGCCGCCGCACCGAGATCGCGGTCAACTGGGGCATCGCCGCGGTCGTCTACCTCGCGGTCGGGGGCCTGCTCGCCCGGCTCCTCAGGCGCTGACCGACCGGCGCTTCGAGCGCCCGCGGCACCATGACGCGGGCGCTCGACGTTCACCGTCCGGCGAGAAGGAACGCCGGCCCGTTCACGGCCGAGTGCGGACCACGGCCATCGCCGAGCGGGGCCCCGGCCACCCGGAAACGTTGTCGTGCGCGGTCACCACGTAGGAGTACCGCGTCCCGGGCCGCAGATGCGTGACCGTGAGCGTGATCGGGTCGCCCACCGCCGTGACCGCGAAGCGACAGGTCCCCCCGCACAGCCTGCGCGCGACGCGGACGCCGCGGGAGGTGCGCGGCGGCGTCCGCGATTGCGTGATGGCGTACGCCCTGGCCGCCGGCGGACGCCGGCCGTCCGTGCCGGCGGCGCGGAACCGCAGCGCGACCGCCGTTCGCGAGACCGCGCGCGCACTCACCCCCACGACGCGAGCGGGCGTGCTTCCGTGCCGCGCCAGGCACCTCCTGCGGCCCCGGGCGACGCCCCGCGCGATCTGGCGGGTGGCCCGGAGGCGCGCGCGGGCCCGCAGTCGCCGGGCGCCGACGAATCGAGCGCGGGCCTGGCCGGCGACCCCGTCGCAGGCAACGGCGCAGGCCAGCGGCGCGGAGGCTCTGCGCCGCGACGCCGTCGTCGACGGCCGGGCGCGGGGGCGGCGGCTGCCGTCGACCAGCAGCGCGCACGTGTGCGCGCCGCCGGCGCTGATCGCCGTCGCCGCGCCCCCCAGGTCGACGGGGCGCACCGTCGCGGGCGCCTCGTCGTCACCGACGGAGGCGGTGTCGGCGTAGCCCAGCCGCCCGTCGCCGCCGAAGCCCCAGCAGCGGACGCTGCGATCGTCGAGTAGCGCGCAGGTGTGCGCGTCGCCCGTGGCAACCGCCGTGGCGGTCCGCGCGGACCCCAGGTCCACCGGGCCGGCAGTCGCGGGGGGCTCGTCGTCGCCGATGGTCTCCGTGCTCGCGTACCCGAGCGCACCGCCGGCTCCGAAGCCCCAGCAGCGCACGCTGCCGGCGGGCAGCACCGCGCAGCTGTGGACCCCTCCGGCGTCGAGCCCGCCCGCCGCCGCCGCCCGGGGCTCGGAGGCCTGCTCGGCCACCGCGTCGGCAGTCCATCCCCTCACGCCGCCCACCAGCAGGAGAACGGCACCCATCGCCAGCAGCCGGAAGGGGGTGGCGTACGACGGCGCACCGCTCACGTGACCCCCTCCCGAGCGTACCCCGTCTACCTATCCGGCGCGCGCGCTGAGCGTGCGCGGTCCGGCCGGCTTGAACCGGGCGTTGCCGAGGAACCTGACCCTGAGCGTCAGCCGGCCGCGACCGAGCCTGCTCCGGATGGCGAACGTCACCGCGACCCGATAGCTGCAGTTGGACTTCAGCATCACCCGCCGCGTCGAGATCGTCTTCGTGCCGACCTTCGTCTGCACCGAGACGCGCCCTCCCTTGCAGGCCGAAGCGGCGATCTTGGCCGGCCGCCGGACCTCTCCGCTCACCGTGAAGCGGTACGGCGCGCGGCGATCGCGGGCCGGGGAGACCCGGGCGGTGAAGCCCGCGACGCTCACGCGCGGCGCCTTGGCGCCGACGACCGGGGGCTTGACCGCCGGCGGGGTCACGCCCGGCGGGACGACGCCCGGCGGGACGACTCCCGGCGGAGCGACGGCCGGCGGGGCCTTCGACAGCTCGACGACCACGCGCCCGCTGTTCTCGCCCGCTCCCACGTTGAGCAGCCTGCCGCCGAGGAAGTAGTCGGGATAGCCGTCGCCGTTGACGTCCCCGGGGGAGGCGACCGAGCTCCCGGGCCCGTCCCGCGTCATTCCCGGCAAGGTCACGAGCGGGGCTCCGTTGCGGCCGTCGAAGACGTACGCGGCGCCGCCCGGCGCCGGAATGGGGGGACTGTCCATGAGGTAGACGTTGACCGGGAAGATGAACCGCGAACCCAGGACGTCCGGGGTCCCGTCGTCGTTGAGATCACCTGCGCTCGCGTGGGAGAATCCGAAGGACCCGCTGGCCTTGGGGGCGGGATCGTCGAGCGTCCGGATGAGCGAGCCGTCCTTGCCGCTGAGCAGGTAGAGGCGACCCGCGTTGTTGACTCCTCGGACGTCCTGTCCCGGGGCCGCCACGATCAGGTCGCGGATCCCATCGCCGTTGACGTCGCCCGGCTCGACGCCCTGACCTTCCCCATAGGGCCAGCCGGCGCCCTCGTTGTTCGGGCTGTCGGGATCGAAGAGCTCCCGCACGACCGACCCGTCCTTGCCGTTGAACAGCCAGGCCCGCCCGCGCGGGCTGGCGCCCGAGGCGCCCATGACGATGTCGTCGATCCCGTCGCCGGTCACGTCGCCCGGATTGCTGCTGCCCCCGCCTCCGAAGCTGGCGTAGGGCTCCGGGGCCGCGTCGCCGGGGTTCCGGAAGCGGTAGAGGAGGGCGCCCGTCTTGCCGCTGAAGGCGTACGCCGCGCCGACGAACGGGCACGGCTCGGTGGGAGGCGTGGTCGGTTCGCCGTCTGCGTCACAGACCCCGATGGTCTGGCTGTCGGTCTCGACGAAGTCGCCGACCCCGTCGTTGTTGAGATCGTTCGTCGCCGTCCCGAAGCCGTAGCCGAAGTAGATGCCCGACTGGGGCGTCGGAGCTTCGACGCGGCGGATCAGCGATCCCGTCCTGCCGCTGAAGACGTAGACGCGACCCTGGTTCTCGTTGCATCCGTTGGGCTCGGTGGCGCCGCAGGGCTTGGTGTTGGCGGCGCCCGTGTCGCTGCGTCCGACGTAGACGCTGGTCCCGGATCCCGAGATCACCAGGTCGGGCACCCCGTCGCCGTTCGCGTCACCGATGCCGATGATCGAGTCGCCGAACCCGTTGCCCGGCTGAGGGTCGGGGTTCTGGATCGTGCGGAGAACCTCGCGGGTACGCCCGCTGAACACGTAGACCCGCCCGACCTGGGTGTCGGTCCCCGAGCTCTGCCGCTCGCTGCTGACGGCGACCTCGTTCGCGCCGTCCTTGTCGAGGTCGCCGACGGCGCTCATGAAGTTCCCGAACAGGGCGCCCGCCTCGGGCTCGGGCGAGTCGAGCGTCGTCGCGGTATAGGTCGGGAGCGCCCTGACCGCCAGAGCGGGCGGCGCGCCGATCCCGAGCGCCACGACGGCGGTCGCCGTCAACGTGATCTTCAGCTTCATTCTCGCCCCTGACCGCTGGTGGTGGTGCCGCGCCCCGATCGGCGCACGGCTCTCGTCCGCCGAACCTAGGCAATCCGGTCCGTCGTCGCTATAGGTGGACTACGTGTCTTTGCCCGCCCGCTCGCCGGCGCCGAGCTCGTGCCGGGAGCGGAGGTGGAGCTTCCGCAGCGATGCGGCCACGTGGAGCTCCACCGTCCGGGGGGAGATGCAGAGCCTCGCCGCGATCTCGCGATTGGTCAGCCCGCCGCCCGCCAAGGCGGCCACCTGCTCCTCGCGCGGCGAGAGCCCCGCCCCGTAGCCGTTGCGCCCGCCGCGCCATACGCCGTGGGCCTTGACCGCGGACCGGATCCGCCGGGCGTCGCCCTCGGCGCCCAGGCGCTCGTACGTCTGGCCGGCGCTGAGCAGCCCACCCCGGGCGGATTCGCGATCGGTGCCCATGGAGCAGCGTGCACTCCGCTCGCGTGCCCTGGCGGCCTCGTAGTCGTTGCCCAGCCGGGCCCAGCCCGCCTCCGCGCGCGCGAAGTGACGGGCGGCGACGGCGCAGCGGGCGTCCGCCTCGGCGAGCACGCCGCGGCACCAGGCCAGGGCCGCCCGGGCCGCGGGCGCGTCGCGACCGCGGAGGCCGGCGGAGAACTCGGCGACGACCTCGCGCGCCAACTCCTGCTCGCCGCCGGCCAACAGCGCCTGCACGGCCTCGGGGAGCACGGTCCGCCCCGGCACCCAGAGCTGCTTGGCCCGCACCTCGGCCAGCGCGCCCGCCACCACGTCGCACGCCGATCGCGGGTCCTGGCCGTCGAGGTGCAGCCGGGCGAGACGCCCCGACACCGTGACGTGCTGCATGAGGCCGATGGCGTTTCCCGGCGTCTCGAGCACCGAGGTGAGGAGCTGGCCCGCCTCGTCGCGCTCGCCGCGGGCCAGCAGCAACGCGCCGAGCAGGAACCGGTTGCCGACCGCCAGGGTCGGCGTGGCGGCGGTCTCCGGGAGGAGGCTCCTCAGGCGGTGCTCGAGCCCGTCCCAGCGCCCGCGGCACCAGTCGAGCGAGGTCCCGACGGCTTCGAGCCACAGCCCCCACGAGCGGTTGCTGGTCGCGTCGTGCAGGCGGTCGGCGTCCGCGAGGAAGGCCTCGGCGCGCCGGTAGTAGCCGAGGCTCAGCGACGCCTCCGCGAGCGACCGGTAGCCCCGGGAGAGCTGGAGCTTCTCCTCGGGGAGGGCGCCGGCAGCGGGGATGTCGCGGACGGCAGCCCAGCCTGCGGAGTCCCCTTGGCTGAGCAGGATCGCCGCTCGCTGCGAGCAGACGGCGATCCGCGCCACGCGGTCAGTCTGGCGCCCGGCGGTCTGCACCGCTCGATCCAGCCACGCCCGGTGGTCGTCGGGATGTCCGTTTCGGTGCGACCACGGCTGCGCGAGGTTGACCATCGCGCGGACCCCGAGCGCCGGTCGCCGCCGCAGCTCACCGACGGCGAGCACGGCCTCGGTCCGCGACGCGGCCGAGGCCCCGGCGTGCCCGAGCAGCCGCGAGAGCGAGAAGCGCACCTCGCCGCGCACGCCGGCGGGCAGCGTCTCCTCGTCGAGCGTCCGCTGGAGGATGCCGATCGCCCCGGCGGATGAATTGCAGTACAGGGCCGCATCACCGAGCGCGAGGACCATGCGGATCCGCGCGGCGCGGGACAGCTCGGCGGACGAGAGGGCGTCCTCGAGCAGCCGCACCGCGAGCCGGACGTCACCCGCCGCACTGGCCTCGGCAGCGGCCGCCTCCGCGACGCGCGGCCAGTTCGCGGCGCCGGCCTCCTTGAGGTGGTGCGCGACCTCGGGCAGGGTTCCGGCCCGCCCGTCGCTTTCGAGCGCGTGCGCGGCGCGCTCGTGGAGCCGGCGGCGGCGCGGTCCGCCGATCGTCTCGTAGGCCGCGCGAGCGGCGAGGGGATGGCGGAAGCCGTAGGCGCCGTTGCCCCACTCTTGCAGGACACCGGCGTCGAGGGCCTCGAGCAGGGCGGCCGCCCCCGCGCGGGTCCGCAGCCCCGCGACGTTGCACAGGAACGACTCCTCCGCCGGGCTCCCCGCGGCCGCGGCCGCGCAGGCCACGAGCCGCGCTTCCTCGCTCAGCGCGTCCAGCCGCGCCGCCTGCTGCTCGCGAAGGAGCGCGGGCACCGGAAGCCGCTCGGGCGCCGACGACGCGCCGCGCGCCGGCGCGTCCTGGTCGGCGGCATCGCGGAGCTGCTCGACGACCTCGCCGACCACGCCCGGGATGCCCCCCGTCCACGCGTGCAGGCCGGCCGCGAGCTCCCGTGAGACGGCCTGCGCGCCGAGGAGCCCGGCGGCGAGCGCGCGCACCCCGTCCGGGGTGAGCGGGGCCAGGGCGATCGGCGAGCCCGTCGCGCGGCGCAGGAGTCGCCAGAGCACGCCCGAGGTGCTCGAGGCCGGGTCACGACCCTCGGTCCGGCAGGTGAGGACGAGCGCGAGGCCCCTCGGGGGCGTGGAGGCGACGAGGTCGAGGAGCTCGAGCGTCTGCTCGTCGGCCCACTGCAGATCCTCGATCACGCACACGGTCGGCCCGAGGCCGTCCAGGAGGACGCGAAGGGCCCGGAACGTGCGGTGGCGCGCGGCCGCCGGGTCGGAGGCGGGCACGGGCTCCGGCGGGAGGTGCTGCGCCCACTCCGGCAGCAGCGGGCGCAGCGCGCCGAGCAGCGGGTTGGCCAGCCCTGCGGGAGGGGCTTGACCGGCGAGCCCGAGCGCGTCGACGACGGGGCCCAGCGGGAACGGCGCGCCCGAGCGGCGGCAGCGTCCCAGCAGCCGCCGCCGCTCGCCGGTGTCGACGAGCCGGGCCGCCTCGGCCACCAGGCGGCTCTTGCCCACCCCGGCCTCACCGTGCACGACGGCGACCCGCGGCGGACCGGTCACCGCCTCGAGCAGCCGCCGGAGCTCTGAATCGCGTTCCACCAGCGCCGGGGCGAGCGTCGGCAGCCCGACCGAGCGTCGTGAGGGCCGGTCGGCGGCCGGTGCGGTTGCGGTCAAGGGTGCCGTTCAAGCGTGCGGCCCGGCACCGCGTGCGCCGGGATCCGGAAACGCGTTGTAGCCGATCGGCGCCCCGCCCGTAAGTGCGGCGTTCATGTACCGCGGCGAGCGCCGGGCGCGCCGCTTGGCGCCTCCGGGGGCGAGAGCCGATGCGTGCCCCCTACTGATCCGTACGGGATCCACAGCGGGCACGCATCCTTGGCAGGCGGTGGTCGACTGGAGCGCGTGGCCCCGGCTCGAGGGCCGATGGTGGTCGCCAGCGGACTGGTCACGGTCCTCAGCCGCGGGAGATCCTAAGCCCCAACGCCTGTTTCGACTCAGCCGCGCGGCCGCCGGAGGATCTCCGTCCGCGTGCCGCGCGCCGCGCGCCGGATGCGGGTGACGTAGGCGAAGTCGGGCGCCAGCGCGGTCGTCCAGAGCGTGACCTCGATCCCTGAGCGCGCGCGCGGCGGCAACCGCGGCGGCCGGCCGCCGGGGTAGCCCTGGCCGTGGCGGCTCCGGCCGGGCTCGTGCCCGGGGTCGCGCCGGATGGCCGGGCGGGTCGCGTACAGCCGCCGGTCGGACTTGCCGTCGCGCGCGCGGCGCGGGCCGAGCAGCAGCTCCTGGCCGCCCGGCGACGAGCGGACGTAGAGGAGCTGGCCTTCGAGCTCGGAGGGGTTGAGCAGCAGCGGGCCGTCCTTCGCCCGGCGCAGCACGGCGACCCGCCGGGTCGGCAGGAAGATCTCCTCGATCCGGCTCGCCCCGCGCGTCGCGACGTGCACGACGGCGCGGTCGCCGTCGATCGAGGGGCGGCCGATGCGATCGGTGCCCGTCGTGCGGATGAGGTCCTGCGGAGGTTGGTCGAACGCAAGGAAGTCGACGGCCCGCAGGACGTCGCCGGAGCCCTCGCGCGCACGCCAGACGAGCCAGCGCGCGGAGATTGCCGGCTCCTCGGCGCCCGGCGCCGCGATCCGCAGCAGCGGCGCCAGTGTGTCCTGCGGGGCGACGACGAGCTGCTCGCCGTCCCGCCACACGATGCTCTGCGGACCGAGCGCGGGATCGGAGCCGGGCAGCGCCGCGACCGACCCGTCCGCGCGCCGGAAGAGCGCCGCGCCGCCGCGCGGACGCTGCCACGCCAGCGAGCCGCCCCCGGCGCTCGGGTCGGTCCCGCGCGCCGACAGCAGCCCTGACCCGGCGGCGGTCGCGGGCGCGCCGCCCAGCGCGAGCACGAGGGCCGCCGCGCCGAGCGCGACCGCGCCCGCCGCACGGAGCCCGCGCAACACGCCCGGGCGGTCGCCCATCGCCCCCGCGAGCTCCACGCCGCGGTCGGTGGTCTGCAGGGGCGCGAGGACGACGACCGGCGCGATCCGCCCGCACGCGAACGCCACCCCGACGGCCACGCCGACGCCGGGCACGCCGAGCGCGAGGCAGACGGCCGCCAGGGCGTAGACCGCGAAGGAGAGCACGAAGGTCGTGAAGCCGAGCCCGAGCAGCACGCCGTAGAGCGCCGCGGCCAGCGGGAGGGGCAGGACGCGCCGCCACGATTCCGGCACCTGGCGGCGCACCTGCGGCACGATCCGCCGGCCGGCGGTGTCCCCGGCGGCCGCGATCAAGAGGGCCGCGGCGGCGACGGCCGCGGCCGCTCCGCCGCCCGTGCCCAGCGCGGCGCCGAGCACCGAGAGGCCGCCGAAGGTCGCCACGCCGCCGGCGAGCGCGCCGGCGGCGAACGCCGCGCAGGCGACGGCGGTCCCGCGCAGGCGGTGCGCGTACCCCGCCGGGGCGAGCGTGTCGACCATCGAGAAGCCGCACGGAGACCACGCGCCCGCGATGCCCGCGACGACGGCGGCGAGGACCAGCGCGATCAGCACGGGATCCTCGACTGGTAGTAGACGACGCAGAAGACCCGGCGATCGGCGTAGCAGTAGCCGCGCAGGGAGCCGTCGCCGTTGATGCGCTTCGGGGAGGTCGAGCAGCAGTCCATGATCGTGCGCACGTGCCCGTCGCAGCAGCGCGACCACGTCCCGTCGGTGCGCGTCGCGAGGCCGTAGCGCCGGCCCGCGGCCAGGCAGACGCGCGTGCGGCTCGTCGGCGGCAGCGCGCGCCCGTCGGGATCGAGCAGCGGCTTGCCGGCCGGGCCGACGGGTGCGCCCCGGGCGTCCACGGGCCGGCCGAGGTCGTCGACCGGGTGGCCGTCGCGGCCACGGAGGGGGTAGCCGCGCCGGTCGACGCGCGGGATGCCGGTCGGGTGCGGGCAGCTGTCGGTGGTGAAGGTGTGGCCGCAGATGTGGAAGGCGTCGGCGTCGGCGGGCGCGACGAGCGACCCAGCCGTGCGCGCGGCGACGATCGCGCCGACCGCGGCGGTTGCCGAGGCGAGGAAGCCGCGCCGCGAGCGGGCGGGCTCCGGCTGCCGCGCCTGCCCGCCGCGCACGCGGCCGGTCGCGAGCACCGACGCGAGCTGGCGGCGCGTGTTGACGGTCCCCTTGGCGAGCACGATGCCGTCGGCCGACAGCGCGACCGCGTACGGCGCGCCCGGCACCGCGGCCGCCGCCCAGGCCTCCGGGTCCTCGCGCTCGTCGTACACGCGTGCGCCCATCTCGCGCGCGGACTCGACCAGTGAGCGGCACAGCCGGCAGCCCGCCGACGTGAAGAACGCGAAGCCGGCGTCCGCGCCGAGCTCGAGCCGCGCGCCGACCGGCGGGCCCTCCGTGGCGACCTCGAGTGCGCCGTCGGGCGCGGCGCTGCCCGCCGCGCGCGCCACGAGAACGGCGGCGACCAGCACGGCGCCGCCCGCCGCTGCAGCCTGGAGGGCGACGGGCATCGCAGCGGCGGCGCCGAGCGCGAGCAGCGCCGCGCCGGCTGCGAGAAGCGCGGTGCGGGCGACCGAGCCCCACGAGATCCGGCCGCGCGCGCCGAAGCAGCCGCACGGCGCGCCCGTGCGGCCCGCGGCGATCGCGGCCGCCTGGGCCGCGGCGAACGCGGAGAGCATGGCGGTCGCCGCCCAGGCCGCGGGGCCCCAGCCGGCGAGCAGCCCCGCCGCGACCAGCGCCTCGAGCGCGGCGAGCGACGGCGGCGCCCCGCGGGCTCCCCGGCCGTGCAGGCCGAACGTGCCGGCCGCCAGCGCGGCGCCCGTGCGATCCACCGCCTTGAGCCCGGCGGCCACGAGGAGCACCGTCCCGAGGATGGTGGCGATGAGACCGTTGAGGAGCACCAGGGGCGGCGACTGTACACCCCGGGTGCCGGGCGCGGTCGAGCTCGGGGAGCGGCAGCGGACCCGCGGGGGAGCGACACCCGCTCCCCCGACTTCCCGCCCGGGGTAGAGTCGCGCCCGGCTGATGATCGATCCGGAACGGCAGATCGACCACCTCGCGGAGTTCGCCGACTCCTCCGTGCGCGTGATGGCCCGGCAGGGCTCGCTCGTTGGGGTGCCGGGGGCCTACGGCCTCAAGCGCTGGCTGTACGCCCGTCTGGGAAATCGGGGCAACGCGATCTACACGTTCACGGGCTCGTTCGTGGCCATCGCCCTCAGCGGGGCGGCGGCGTGGGCGTTCGCCGAGCCGCTGCTCTTCCCGAGCCTCGGGGCCACCGCCTTCCTCTTCTTCGAGACGCCGATGGCGGAGATCGCGAGCCCGCGCAACGCGGTGATCGGCCACGGCGTGGCGATCGTCGCCGCGATGTTCGCCCTTCTCGTCTTCGGGCTGATCGACGCCCCGAGCGTCTACGAGGCGGGCGTGACCCCGGCCCGGATCGGCGCCGTGGCCCTCGCCGTGGCGACCACGGGCGGGGCGCTGCGCCTGTTGCGCTCCGCGCACCCTCCCGCGGGCGCGACCACGATCATCGTCGCCTCCGGCCTCCTCGACGAGCCGCGCCAGCTGCTCGCCGTGGCCGTGGGCGTGCTGATCCTCACGGCGGCCAGCCACGGCCTCAACCGGGTGATGGGCGTCGCGGTGCCGCGGTGGGCGGCGCCGGGGGCGCACACCGGGCTGAGCAGCGGCAAGGCCGCCCCGAGCGGCCGCAGCATCCGCTGACCGGCCGTGCTCGGCGAGCCGGGAGCGCGCGCTGCCGCTCCTACGCCCCCCGGCTGGCCACCGCCTCCTTGAGCTTGGCGACCGCGAAGCCCCAGGCGTCGCCGGGCGTGACCTTCGGCGGCAGCGAGACCTCGTCGGGATTGGTGAGCACATCGAGCAGCACGGGACCGGGGGTGGCCAGTGCGTCACGCACGGCCCCGTCGACCTCGGCGGGGTCGACGACGCGGACGCCGCCGAGGCCCATGGCGCGAGCGACGGCGGCGAGATCGGGGTTCTGGAGCTTCGTGCCGAACTCGGGCAGGCCGCCCTGCTCCTGCTCGAGCTTGACCATCCCGAGCCGTCCGTTGTCGAAGACGACGAAGGTGATCGGCAGGTCGTAGGCGACGGCGGTGAGCAGGTCGCCGAGGAGCATCGTCAGCCCGCCGTCGCCGCAGAAGGCGATGACCTGGCGTTGACGGTCGAGCGCCTGGGCGCCGAGCGCCTGCGGCATCGCGTTGGCCATCGAGCCGAGGTTGTAGGAGCCGATCAGCCGGCGGGTGCCGCGCATCGTGACGAAGCGGGAGAGCCACACCGTCGACATGCCGGTGTCCGAGGTGAAGATCGCGTCGTCGGCGGCGTGCCGGTCGACCGCAGCCGCCAGCGCTTCGGGACGGACGCGATGCTCCGGGTTGTCGAGTGCCGCGCGCGCCCGCCCGGCGAGGTGGTCGTCGTGTTGGGGGTCGGCGAGCTTGAGCTGACGCCCGTGCCAGCGGTCGTACTCCGCGCGATGGGTGTCGAGGAGCTCGCGGTCGGTCTTCGCGCCCACGCGCTCGCGCAGCGCGACGAGCGCCGGCCGCGCGTCGCCGACGACCCCGACGTCGACGCTCGTCCGGCGTCCGATGTGCTCGCCGCGCGTGTCGATCTGCACCACGACCTTGCCCTTGGGGTACCAGTCGACGTAGGGGAAGTCGGTGCCGACCATGAGCAGCAGCTCCGCCGCCTCGAGCGCCTTGCGCGCCGCGGGGTTGCCGATCATCCCGGTCTGCCCGAGCGCGTAGGGGTTGTCGTGCTCGAGGCCGTCCTTGGCCTTCAGCGTCAACACGATCGGCGCGGCCAGATGCTCGGCGAGCGCGAGCAGCTCGCCCCGCGCGTGGCGCGCGCCCTGCCCGGCGAGGATCGCCACGGACGCGGCCGACGCGATGCGCTCGGCGGCGCGGGCGAGCCCGCCCGGATCGGGGACGACCGTCGCGTCGGCGTGGGTGAAGTGCGGTTCGGCGCTCCCGTCCGCCACATCCATCGCGGCGATGTCGCCGGGCAGCGTGAGGACGGAGACCGTCTGCCGCGACAGGGCCGTCTGCACCGCCTGCTCGAGCAGCAGCGGCATCTGCTCAGGGCTCATGATCGTGCGGGAGAACGCGGCGACGTCGGCGAAGAGCTGATCGTTGTCGACCTCTTGGAAGAAGTCGCTGCCGATCTCGGCCAGCGGCACCTGGCCGCACAGCGCAAGCACGGGGACGCGGGACTTCTTGGCGTCGTAGAGACCGTTGAGGAGGTGGATGGAGCCGGGTCCGACCGTCCCCATGCACACGCCGAGCGTGCCGGAGAGGTGCGCCTGCGCGCCGGCGGCGAAGGCGCCCGCCTCCTCGTGGCGCACCCCGATCCACTCCAGGCGCTCCTCGCGGCGGATCGCGTCGGTGACCGGGTTCAGCGCGTCCCCGACGACCCCCCAGACCTGCTTGACGCCGAGGTCGGCGATGGCCTTGACGATCAGTTCGGCGACGGTGGGCATCACGTGCTCCTATTTCAGATGAGGCGGGCGTTGAAGGAGTGGGATCGGCGTGCTGCCGGTCGCCGGCCCACGCCGCCGGCGGGCGAGGCGATCGGCTCGCCCGGCGTCGAAGCCCGCCCGGCGACGGCGACGAAGAACCGCAAGGGCGCGAGGATACGCGAGGCAGGCGTCCGCGGCGCCCGGAGAACGCGACGACGCCGCAGCCCCGTGCGGGGCTCCGGCGTCGTCGGTTGAACGGAGGTCGAGGTCAGCGCGCGACGCGCTGGACCTTTGCGCCCGCGTGCTTGCCCATGACGAAGCGCACCCGCGCCGAGCCGCCACCGAGCGTGGAGGTCTCGTAGGTCTCCTTCTGGGTGAACGCTCCGGCGGGCAGCGTCGTCGTGCGCGCGTACAGCGCGTAGGTCTCGGCGTCGACCACCGCGATGGTCTTGCTGGTCGGCTCGTCGCTGCGCCACTTGCCGGGAACGCTCTCGACGACGAGCGCGCGCCGGCCCCGGACCGTGGTCTCGCCGGTGACCTTCGTGATGCCCTGCTCGACGTAGGCCCGCTGCACGGCGGCCTCGAAGCGCGAGGAGTTGAACGGGATGCTCAGCCCGCGGGTCCGCTCGACGGTGACCCGTCCGGTCTCGGCGGTGTACATGCGGATCGCTCCGCGGGTGACGACGGTCTCGGCGGTGACCTTGCCCGTCTCCACGTCCGTGGAGACCGAGCGGGCCCGGTTGCGCGACAGCCACAGCTCGTGACGCGTGTGGCTCGGGACGGCCTTGGTGCCGGTGATCTCCGTCACGGTGACGGAGTGCTCGACCTTGCCCGCCGGGACGGCGTACTTGGCGTCGCCCGGCATCGGGAGGTCGGGGTTTGCGTTGCTCCCCGCCGCGGCGGGGGTGGCGGCCACGAGGGCCGCGGTGAGGGTGGTGAGGATGGGGGTCTTGATGTTCATGCCCCCACAACCGAGTGAGGGCGTGTCCCGTCCCGCACCATCGGGGCAGAAAACATTGTTGGCGATAGTCCGAAACGTCCGGCAGGATCAGCGGTTCGGAGCACTCATGTCCCGCCTCGCGCTCGCCCTCATCGCCCTGCTGCTGCTCCCCGCTCCCGCGCTCGGCGCCGAGGCCTTCGTGGGCGTTCTGGAGGACGGCCGGATCGTGCGGTTCACGAGCCAGTCGCCGTACTCGCTGAGCACCCCGCGCGATCCGGTCGGGCTCGCGCCGGGCGAGCGGCTCGTCGCCGTCAGCGACGGCCCGCGCGGCCCGGTCGCGGTCGGCTCGAGCGCGCGGCTGTACGCGCTGGACCCGGACTCGGGCCAGGCCAAGGCGATCGGCGCGCCGTTCGAGCAGGGCCTGCGCGGCTCGCGCTTCACGCTGGCGGCGGCCCCGGGCGCCACGTCCGCGCGACTGCTCAGCGATGTCGGCCAGGACCTCGTCGTCGACCTCCAGACCGGCGCTGCCGCGCCCGGGCCCGGTCTGCGCCGCGCCGGCGACGGCGCCACCGTGCGCCCGGCGGCCGACGTGGCGGCAGACGGGCGCCTCGTCGGCGTGCAGCGCGGCCCCGCGACCTTCCTGCGCGAGACCACGCCCGGCAGCTCGACGCTGGGAGCGAGCCCACTCGCCCTCCCGAGCGAACCCAAGCTCGAGGAGCCGGTCGGCTTCCAGATCGGCGCGGACGGGCGGGGCTATCTCCTGGGCGTCGCGGGTGGCAACGTGCGCCGCCGTCAATCCATCCTGGTGCTGATCGACCCGACCTCCGGCGCCGTCGTCGGAGGCGCGCGACCCAGGTTGTTCTTCTTTGGCCGCCGGGTCAACGCGTTCGCCTCCCTCGGGCGCGTCGCCGAGGACCGGACGCCCCCGCGGGCCACCGTCCGCCTCGCCCGCACGCTCTCGGTCCGCGCGCTGCTCGCTCGCGGGCTCCCGCTGTCGGTCGAGTCGGACGAAGCCGCTCAGGTCACCACGTCGATACGGCTCGGCAACCGCTCGGTCGGGTTCGGGCTGGCCAGCCGTGACACCCCCGGCGTGTTCGACCTCCGCAAGAGCTTCTTCCTCCGGGCGGCCGAGCGCGCCGCACTACGGCGCGCCGTCGGCCGCCGCGTGCGCGTTCTCGTCGGGGTGAACGACGGCAAGAGAAACAGCAAACGCTTCGAGCGCATCGTGCGCCTGACGCGGTGATGCGCTCGCTCACGATCACGATCCTCCTCGCTGTGCTCCTGCTCTCCGCCACCCTCGCCGCCGCCGCCCAGGCCGCGACCGCGCGCAGCCTCTGTGCGCGCACGGCGGTGCTGCGCGACTCCCCCGAGGGATTCGTCATCGGGCGCCTCTACCGCCCCCAGCGCCTGCAGGTGCAGCGCCGCAGCGCCAACCGCCGCTGGGCGCTCGTCGTCACCCGCGCCGGCGCCGCCGGTTGGCTTCCCGCCCGGAGCCTCTGCCGTGCTTGAGCTGCGCGCGAGCAAGGGCGACGACCAGCCGCTCATCGCCGCGTTCCGCTCCGGCGACGACGCGGCGTTCGCGGAGATGTTCGCGCGCCACCACGGCGCTCTGGAGCGCTACGCCCGGCGCGTGCTGGGCCGCTCCTGCGAGCACGCCGAGGACGTCGTGCAGGAGGCGATGCTCCGGGCGAGCCGCGCGCTGCGCCGCGACGAGCGCCACATCGAGCTGCGTCCGTGGCTCTTCCGCCTCGTGCGCAACTGCGCGCTGGACGAGCTCGCGCGGGTCCGCACGGACAGCGTGGCCCTCGACGACGCCGACGACTGGGGGCTGCTGCGCGCGCCCGACGCCACGCAGCCCGAGGTGGCCTCCGAGCAGCGCGGCAAGGTGCGCGAGCTGCTCGGCGACATAGCCGGCCTCCCGGCTCCGCAGCGCCACGCGCTGATGCGCCGCGAGGTCGACGGCATCTCGCACTCCGCGCTCGCCTCCGAGCTCGGCGTCAGCGAGCAGGCCACCAAGAACCTCGTCCACCGCGCACGCACGAACCTCGTCAAGCACGAGGAGGCGCGCTCGACCGACTGCCGGGACGTCCGCCTCACGCTGCTCGAGGCGCACGACGAGGGCCGCCGCGCCTCGGCCGCCGCCTACCGTCACCTCGCCACGTGCTCGGGCTGCCGCACGTTCCGCGCCGGCCTGAAGGACACGAGCCGCGCCGTGGCACTGGTGGTGCCCGCGCCGCTGCTGCTCGTCGCCGTCGGCGTCCTCGTGGGCAAGGTGGGCGCGGCCAGCGCCAAGGGCGCGATGGTCAAGACGGGCGCGACCGCCGCGGTCGGGGTCGCCCTGACCGCCGGTGTGGTGGTCGGCGGACTGGAGGTCTTCCGCCCCGGCGACCCGTCTCCGCAGTCCGCGAAGAGCCTGGCGCTGCCGCGGGGCGGCGTGGCCAAGGGCGCGCCGCTTCCCGCCGGCACCGCGGTCGTCCGCCGCACCGTGCGCTTCGCCGCGGGCAGGCCAGGCGCCGCGACCGTCACGCTGCCCTGCCCGACCGGCCTCCGCGTCGCCGATTTGCTCTCCTCGCGCGGCGCCGGCGCGGCGTACGCCCGCGGCACGATCGTCGGCGCGAGCCGGTCCGCCCGCGTCCTCGTGGAGCCGCGCCCGGGCACCGCCACCGCGCGCGTCAGCCTCCTGTGCAAGGCGCCTGACGCCCGCGGCTCGATCGTCGCGGGAACCCCTGGCGGCGCCGCCGCCGCGACGGGCAAGGTGACCCTCCACGTCCGCACCGAACGCGCCGAGCTGCTCGAGCGCCCCGACGGCGCGGCGGTCGGCTCCGTGCGCCTCGGCCAACCCGTCCGGGCCCTGGGCCGCGCCACCGGCGCCGGCTGGCAGCGCATCCGCACCGACACCGGAGCGACGGGCTGGGTGCGCGCGAGCGTGCTGCGCCGGTAGGAGGGTGCGGCGAAGCCGCGGGCGACCGCGGCGCACGTTCGTCGGCCCCCGGCCGATCAACGTGCAAGCCGATGCGCGACCGGCGGTCTGCCCGAGTGAGAGTCAGACCTGGATCCAGATCTCGCCGGCCTGGATCGGCTCCAGACGGTCAACCACGGCGAGGTCGACCTCCTCGTCTACGCCTACGGCTCGCCGCCGGACGAGGGCGCCGACGTTCTCGCGTCGGCGGTCTGACCCGTGTGGCTCCGGCGCCGCCGTTCAATCGGTGCCGGAGACCGCGGCGTTCAGCAGCCTGGAGACCTCGTCGTAGCCGGGTCCGGGCCCATCGCGGCGCTCGCGCTCGCAGAGGTCGAGTGCGGTGCGGCCCTCGCCGTCGCGGAGCGCAGGGTCGGCGCCGCGTTGCAGGAGCAGCCGAACGCTCGCGGGGCGGCCGCGCTGCGCCGCGAGACGCAGCGCGTGCCGGCCCCAGACGCGATCGACGCCGTCGATCGGCGTTCCGTGACCCAAGAGCGCTTCGATGACGCGTGGGCGCTGATGGTCCGCGGCCATGATCAGCGCGCGCAGCCGCTCCTCCTCGTCGGCGGCGCTGATCGGCCATCCGGTGAGGTCGCCGGCTGCGGCCGCCTCGACGATGCCGCGGATCCGCGCGCCGGCACCGGTGAGCGCGTCGAGGACGTCGGTCATCCCGAACACCGCGGCGTGCAGCAGGGCGCTCCCGCCCGGCACCCCGCCGGCCGTCGGGGTGGCGAGCACGTCGAGCTCGGCGCCCGCGGCGATCAGCACGCGGGCGACGTCGGCGTCGCCGTAGCTGGCCGCGGTCATCAGCGGCGTCTCGCTCTCCCCCGGGTTTCCGTCGACCGGAGCGCCCGCGGCCAGCAGCACGCGAGCCATCTCACCGGTTCCTTCCAGCGGCCCCGTGAGCCCGAGTCGCCGGGCGTCAAGACGCAGCATCGCCATGTAGTTCAACGGCGCAGCACCGTGGCGGTGATCACACCAGCCCCTCATCTCCGCGGTCGCCCACGATCGATCAGCGGCGATCCGCGCCTCCGCCGCCACGACGTCCCGGGCGTTGAGGATCCCCCGGCGCTCGACCTCGGCGTGCAGATCCGTCCACGAAGCAAACCCGAACTCACGCGCCGCATCGCCCCGCGCCTCGTGATGATCGTCCGGACCGCGCTCGCGGGCGATCTCCTCCAGCATCGTCAAGTCCAGCCGGGCGGGGAGGCACCGGGTCATCGGGTCATCTTCCCGCGGGCGGGGCAGCGGTCGGTCACCCGGACGGCGCGCGTCGGAGGGCTCATCGGTCCATAGTTGCGACCACAGGGCTCCATGATCGACCAACCGTAGAGAGGAGCACTGCGCGCGGAACACTGGCTAGCCTCGGCAGATGCCGTCGACGAGGAGTTCCCTCGGTCCCCACTCCGTTCAGCGCATGGGCTTCGGAGCGATGCAGCTCCCGGGTCCGGGGGTGATGGGGCCACCACGCGACCACGGCGAGGCGGTGGCCGTGGTGCGTCGCGCACGTGAACTCGGGGTCGACCACATCGACACCGCCGGCTTCTACGGACCCGACGTGGCCAACGAGGTGTTGGCGACGGCCCTGGACCCGTGGCCGGACGACCTGCGCATCGTGTCCAAGGTCGGCGCGCGACGCGACGCGAAGGGCGGCTGGTTGCCGGCGCTGACCCCCGAGGAGATCCGCGCGGCCGTGGAGTGCGACCTCCGGGTGCTCGGCATCGACCGGCTCACCGCGGTGAACCTCCGCGTCCTCGACACGTCCGACGAGGTGTTCGACGCCGCGCTGGGCGCGCTTCTCGAGCTGCGCGACGAGGGGAAGGTCGAGCTGATCGGCCTCAGCAACGTCGACGTGCGCCAGCTCGAGCGCGGCCTCGAACAGACCGACATCAGCTGCGTGCAGAACCAGTACGGGCTACTCGACCGGGGCGGCGAGGACGTGCTCGAGGCCGCCGGAGCGAGGGGAATCGCCTTCGTCCCCTTCTTCCCCCTCGGCTCCGCGTTCGGCGCCGCGCCGCGGCCAGCCGAGCACCCCGAGGTGCAGCAGCTCGCCGGCGAGCTCGAAGCCACGCCGTCGCAGGTGGCGCTGGCCTGGCTGCTGCACCACGCCGAGCACGTCCTGTTGATCCCCGGCACCAGCTCGCGCGCGCATCTCGAGGAGAACCTCGGCGCCGCGAACGTCGCACTGTCGCCAGAGCACCTCACGGTCCTCGACGGCCTGACCGGGGCCTGACCGCGCGGAGCCGGCTGGGCCTCGAGCGAGGCCGGCTCCTACCCCATCGCCTCGCGGGATGCGCGCGCCCGGGTCTGACCCCATTGGCCGGCGAGCAGCACGACCTCACGATGGGGGCTGTCCCCCATCACCCGTGTCGGCGCGGTGGTGCATCGTGTGCGCCATGACCACAGATCGCCCCCTCAGGGTCCTCGTCGTCGATGACCACCCTGCGGTCCGCGCCGGCGTCTGCGCACTCGTCGAAGCCGAGCCCGGACTCGTGGCCCTCGAGCCCGTGGGTGACAGCTTCGCCGTGGCCCCCGCGGTCCACGCGCAACGCCCCGATGTCGTCGTCCTCGACTACCAGCTCCCCGGGCTCGATGGCCTGACCCTGTGCCGGGAGCTCCGCCGCAGTGTGCTTGCCCCCGCGGTCATCATCTACTCCGCGTTCACCGAACGCGACATGATCGTGCCCGCTCGTGTGGCCGGCGCCGCGGCGATCATCGACAAGGCCACCGCCCCGCGCGAGTTGACGCTCGCCATCCGGCAGGTCGCCTCCGGTGCGTCGCTGCTTCCGACGCCCTCGGACGCAGACCTGTCTGCCGCCGGCCACCGGCTGTCAGGCGTCGAGCACGCGCTGCTCGCGCTGCTCGTGGACGAAACGCCCCCAGGGGCGATCGCCACGGCGCTGCGGCTCGATCCGCGCGACATCGGCGCCCTCGTCGACGGCCTGCTCGCGCGGTTGGTCGTGCGTGGCCAGTTCGCGTGAGCGTCGACCGCCGGCGACCCCGGAGCCGCGTGGCGCGCCGCTCGCTCCTCTGGCTGATCGTCTCGGCCAACGCGTCGGTGCTCGCCATCGCGCTGATCGGGCTGGCCTCCACGCCGCTGACCGTCAGCTGGCCCACCAACGTCCGCGACGGCGTCGTGCTCGCGTTGGCCATCCTCGGCACGATGGCCATCCAGGCGCTTCTCGTGCGCCGGGTCCTCGGCCCTCTGGCGGCGCTCCACCACCACATGCAGCACGTCGACCCGCTCCATCCCGGACAGCGCATCGACGTGCGCTCCCGGTCCATCGAGGTTGCCGATCTCGTCGATGCGTTCAACGCGATGCTCGACCGGCTCGAGGAGGAGCGGCGCGACAGCGCGCGGCGCGCGCAGGCCGCCCAGGAGGCCGAGCGACGTTGGCTCTCGCTGGAGCTCCACGACCAGATCGGGCAGGACCTGACCGCGCTGCTGCTGGGCATCGACGTCGCCCGGCGCATCGACGGCCCGCGCCGCGACGACGCGCTCGCGACGGCCGCGCAGACCGCCAAGGACTGCCTGGAGCGCGTTCGCTCGATCGTGCACCGGCTGCGTCCGGCAGCGCTCGACGAGCTCGGGCTGACGATCGCCCTCGTCCACCTCTGCGACCGGATCGGGTCCGCGGCGGGCCTGCGCATCGAGCGGCACTTCGGGGCCGAACTGCCGACGCTCAGCGCAGACGCCCAGCTCGGGGTCTACCGGGTCGCGCAGGAGAGCCTGACCAACGTGGTGCGCCATGCGAGCGCGGCGCACGTCGTCATGACGCTCGACGCGCACGAGGGCGGCGCACGCCTCACGGTGGCCGACGACGGCGTCGGCGTCCCGGCGGGAGCCACCCGAGGGTCAGGAGTCCGCGGCATGCGCGAGCGTGCCCTTCTGCTCGGGGCGCGCCTGGACGTGCAGCCGCGCCTTCCGCGGGGCACCGCCGTCACCCTCGACGTCCCGGCCACGGAGGTGGTGGCCGACGCCGACGCCGACGCGCCGGTCCGCTCCGCAGGCACCTCGGACGCCGCGCCTCGCGGGTAGCGCCGCCGCGCGCAGTAGCGTCAGCGCGTGAGCTTGATCCGCGTCCTGCTGGCCGACGACCACGCGATGGTCCGGCACGGCTTGCGCTTGACGCTGGAGACCGAACCGGACTTCGCGGTCGTCGCCGAGGCCGCCGACGGCGCCGAGGCCGTCGAGGCCTGCTTGCGCGAGCCGATCGACCTCGCGGTCCTGGACGTCTCGATGCCGCGGCTGACCGGCATCCAGGCCACCCGCCAGCTCGTCGCCCACCGCCCGGACATGAAGATCCTGATCTTGTCGATGCACGACAACGAGCAGTTCTTCTTCGAGGCGCTCCGGGCCGGGGCGTCCGGCTACGTGCTCAAATCGGCCGCCCACGAGGATCTCGTGACCGCGTGCCGCTCGGCGCTGCGCGGTGAGCCGTTCCTGTACCCCAAGGGCGTCGCCGCGCTGATCCGGGACTTCCTGGAGCGCGGGCGAGGCGAGGAGCTCGAGGATCCGCTGTCGGGCCGCGAATCGGAGGTGGTCAAGCTCATCGCCGAGGGACTGACGAGCAAGGAGATCGGCGACGTGCTGCACATCAGCGACAAGACCGTCGAGCGCCACCGCTCCAACGTGCTCGAGAAGCTCGGGCTGCGCGACCGGGTCGCGCTGACGCGGTACGCCATCCGGCGCGGGCTCGTAGAGCCGTGATGGGGGTCGGCCGTCGGCGTGATGGGCGTCGTCCCCCACGTCGCCGGCTCCGTCGGCGGGCAGGCTGGAAGTCGTATGCCACGCAAGCTCACTCTCCTGCCCCTCGCCGCGCTGCTCGCCCTGGCGCCGTCGGGCGCCGCTCAGGCCCGGATCCCGATCCGCGTCGGCATCTCCGATCAGCAGGTGGCGATGTTCGGTCAGCCTGCCTTCCAGCGCGCGAAGTTCAAGCACGTCCGCTACTTCGTGCGCTGGGACGTCATGTCCCAGGCAGATCCCCGCGCCCGTGCGCGCGCCTACGTGCTCAAGGCCCGCGCGTCGCACATCCAGGTGCTGCTGCACCTGTCGACCGAGGACTTCCGGATCCGCCGCGGCCACCTGCCCACGGTCAAGCAGTACCGCGCGCAGGTCAAGCGCATGGTCCCCTACTTCCGCCGCCTCGGCGTGCGCGACTTCGGCGCCTGGAACGAGGCCAACCACGCCAGCCAGCCGACGTACCGCAGCCCGACCCGCGCCGCTGACTTCTTCGTCGCGCTCTACCGCGCGGTCAAGGGCCGGTGCAAGAGCTGCGGCGTCGTGGCGCTCGACGTGCTCGACCAGCCCGGCGTGGAGCGCTACATGCGGTCGTTCTTCCGCCGGCTCTCGCCGACCTACCGACGCCGGGCGACGGTCATCGGCCTGCACAACTACGGCGACGTCAACCGCAAGCGCACCCGCTACACGGCGTCGATGATCCGCACCGCCCACCACTACAACCCGCGGGCGCGGATCTGGCTGACCGAGACCGGCGGCATCGTGAAGTTCGGCCGCAGCTTCCCGTACAGCCTGAGCCGCGCCAGCCACCGGCTGAGCACGATGTTCTCGATCGCCAAGCGCTTCCGGCACAGCAGGGTCGAGCGCGTCTACGTCTACAACTGGACGGGCGCCGCGCCCGGTGCCCGCTTCGACGCGGGCCTCACCGAGCCCGACGGCACGCCGCGGCCGGGATACCGGTACCTGCGCAGCAAGCTCTCGGGCTACCTGCGATGAGCCGACCGACCCGCGTAGCCGCGTCGCTGGCGGCCGCGCTGACCATCTTCGCGGCGGGTGGCATCGCGGCGCCCGCCACGGCACCTGCCTCGAGCACCCAGCGCACGCTGTTCCAGGCGCCGCGGGAGCTGCTCGGCACCGACCCCGCGCTCCGGGCGCGGACGCTCGCCGAGCTGCGCGGGCTCGGCGTCCGCGACCTCCGTGTGGTCCTGTACTGGAAGGACGTCGCCCCCGCGACGACGAGCCCCACCGTCCCCGGGTTCCGCGAGCGCGATCCCGCCGCCTACGACTGGGGCCGCTACGGCGCCGCGATAGACGCAGCCTCGGCGGCCGGCTTTCGCGTGCTGCTGACCGTCACCGGGCCGGTGCCCCGCTGGGCGACCGCCACCCGCAAGGACGACCGCACGCGCCCCAGCCCGCGGCACTTCCAGCGCTTCTTCGAGGCGGTCGCCCGCCGCTTCGGCGCCGAGGTGGACCGCTACTCGGTGTGGAACGAGCCCAACCACCCGCGCTTCCTGCTCCCGCAGTACATCGACGGGCACGCCGCCTCGGGCACGATCTACCGCGGCCTCTACCTCGCCGCCCGGCGTGGGCTGAAGGCCGCCGGCCAGTCCGACCGCCCGCTGCTCTTCGGCGAGACGGCGCCGCGCGGAACCTCCCGCGTCGTCGCGCCGCTGCGCTTCCTGCGCCAGGCGCTGTGCCTGACGAGCAGCGGTCACCGGCGGCACGGGTGCCACGAGCTGCACGTCGACGCCATCGCCCACCACCCCTACACCACCCACGCAGGGCCGACGTTCGTCCCGCCCGGCCGCGACGACGTCACGATCGGGGTGCTCGGGCGGCTGACGCGGCTGGTCGCCTCCGCCGAGCGCGCCCACGCGATCGGCCGGCACACCCCCGTGTCGCTGACGGAGTTCGGCATCCAATCGCTCCCGGACCCCTACGTCGGCGTCCTCTTCACCACCCAGGCCGAGTACCGCTCGATGGCCGAGCTCGCGGCCTACCGCCGGCCGCGGGTCAACCTCTTCTCCCAGTATCTCCTGCGGGACGACGAGCCACGACCGGGCCCTGCGGCCGAGCGCTACAGCGGCTTCGAGACCGGGCTGCGCAGCGCCGGTGGCACCGCCAAGCGCGCCTACGACGCGTTCCGCCTGCCGCTCGTCGCGCGACCGCTCGGCCGGACGCGCATCGCCCTCTGGGGCCTCGTGCGCCCGGCGAGCGGCCGGACCACGGTCGTCGTCGACTTCCGCGCCCGTGGCGGGAAGCGCTGGCATCGCCTCAAGCGGGTGGCGACGACGGCGCGCGGCACGTGGTCGACGCACACCGTCCGCCACGGCGACCGTCGCTACCGCGTCCGCTGGACCGCCCCCGACGGCACGACGCGCCTCGGGCCGCTGACTCGGGTCCACCGGCTGTGACCGTCCTCGCCGGCGTGTGCGAGCACGGGCGCATCGATGCCCTGTCCCCCGTGGCGCTGGCCGAGGTGGTCTGCGTCCTCGACGAGGACCCGGACCTCGCCGCCGACGTCGCCCACGAGTGCTTGTCCACCGTGCGCGCCGCCGCGCGGGCGCGCTGCCACCGCGTGGAGGTCGGCGCGTGGGCGGCCGACGACGAGGCGGCGGTCCCCGGGAGCGATGGACTCGGGCTGCTCGTGCTCAGCGGCATGTGCGTGCGTCGCGTCGGGCACGGTGATCGCCACGCCGGGGAGCTGCTCGGCGGGGGCGACCTGCTGCGGCCCTGGGAGGAACCCGGCATGCTCGATTCGATGCCGTTTGCCACCGCATGGCGGGTCATCGAGCCCCTGCGCCTGGCCGTCCTCGACGACGCCTTCCTGCAGCGCGTCGCTCCCCACCGGCGCGTCGTCGCGGCGCTGATGGCGCGCGCGCTGCAGCGTTCGCGGGCCTGCGTGGTGAACCTGGCGATCGCCAACGAGTCCACCGCGGAGCAGCGCGTGTGGATGCAGCTGTGGCACCTGGCCGACCGCTGGGGACGCATGACACCCGCCGGGGTCGCGCTGGCGGCCCCCATCACGCACGCGCTGCTGTCCGACCTCGTCGCGATCCGGCGGCCGTCGGTCACGGCGGCGATCGGCGAGCTCGAACGTCGCCGGATGGTCTCCCGGCCGCTGGGGCGGTTCGTCCTGCACGGCGCGCCGCCCGCGGAGCGCGCGCGGCTGCTGCGGGCCGGGGCGAGCGCGTGAGCGAGGACGCGCCGTGGCGCGGAGGAGATCCCGGCCGTGGGCGGGATGCGGTCGTGTGCCGCTGTGACACGACCGGCCACGCGGCCGTCGAGGCCGCCGCCAGGCTCGTCACCCGACCCTCGGCCCCGGCACGCCGGGCGCGTGTCCGCGGGGTGCGCGGCCTGCGGGAGGGCCCCGAGGCGACCGCCGCCCGGGGGTACGGCCCCGCGCACGCGTCACGGTGGCGCGGACCGTCCTGGACCGATCTCCGTCAGAGCGTTGGCGGTGCCACGTCATGAACGCCCTCGGCGCCCTCCTGCCGCGCGGCCGAGCGGCCGTCCTGCTCGATCTCCTGCTCGTGGGCTGGGTGGTCCTCTGGATCGTGATGGGCGGCGCCGTGGCGGGGCAGGTCCGCGGACTGCGCCGGCTCAGCGCGACCGCGGAGCAGATCGGGGTGGCCCTGCGCCAGACCGGTCAGTCCGTCGATGGCCTCGCGGGCCTGCCGATCGTCGGCGACCGGGTCGGCAAGGCCGGCCGGCAGATCGACGCCGCGGGGGCGAGCACGGTGGCCAGCGCCCGGGCGAGCCGCGCGAGCGTCCACAACCTGAGCTGGATGCTCTGGGTGTTCCTGGCGGTCATCCCGACCGTGCCGGTGCTCGCGCTGTACGTCCCGTTGCGGATCGTCACCGGACGGGAACGGCGAGCCCTGCGGCGACTGGTCGCCGTGCACGGCGACGACCCGGCGCTGCGCAGGGTGCTCGCGCAGCGGGCGCTGCTGACAATGCCCTATCGGGATCTTGTCGAGGGCGGCGAGGACCCGTTCGCCGACGCGCGAGGGCCGCGCCTGCAGGAGCTCGCCGACGCCGAGCTGGCGCGCGTCGGCGTCCGCCCGCGAGCCACCGGCCGCTGACGTGGTCGCCCTGATCGTCCGGCTGCGCTGGGCGGTGGTCGCCTTCTGGGTGCTCACCGCGGTCGCCGCGGTGCAGCTGCTCCCGGCCATCGAGGACGCCAACTCCGGCGCGCTCGGGGCGCTCGTTCCCCGCAACGCGGACGCGGTCAAGGCGGAGATCGTCTCCAAGACCGAGTTCGGCTTCCCGCTGCTGTCGCGCACGCTGATCGTCCAACGCAGCCCGAGCGGCCTGTCGGCCGGTGAGCAGGCGCTCGTCCTGCGCCGCGCGGTGCTGCTCAACCGGCACGGTTACAAGGGCTTCGAGCGCATCGCCGCCGCGCTGCCGGTGACCAACGCCTTCGGCGCCGCGCCGTTCGCGCGCGAACGCGGCACCACGGCGATCACGTACCTCTTCTTCCGGCCCGACGTCGACGTCGGGCTGCGCTCCTACCTCGCCCGGCGGTTCGTCGAGCTCCACGTCCCCGCGTCGCCCGGCGGCACCGTCGGACGCACCGGCCAGGCGGCGGCTGCCGGTGAGCAGAGCGCGCTGGTGATCCGGTGGCTGCCGATCATCGAGCTGTCGACCCTCGTCCTGGTCGGCCTGGCCGTGGGCCTGCGCTTCATGGCGCTCGGCGCGCCGCTGATGACGCTTGCGGCGGTCGCCATCGCGTACCTCATCTCCAACCACTTGACGGCCTGGGTCGGGCAGCAGGCCGGGTTCGTCGTGCCGCGCGAGGTCGAGCCGATCGTCGTGGTGCTGCTCTTCGGCGTGGTCACCGATTACTCGATCTTCTACATGTCGAGATGCCGCGCGCTGCTGTCGGAGGGGCAGAGTCGCCTCGCCGCGGCGGGGGCGACGACGAGCCAGATGTCGCCGATCGTGCTCACCGCGGGCATCACGGTGATCGGCGCGACGATGACGCTCCTCGCCGCCCAGCTGGATTTCCTGCGCGTCTTCGGTCCCGGCCTGGCGGTGTCCGTCGCCGTCGCGCTCGCGGTCTCGGTCACGCTCGTGCCGGCAAGCCTGGCGATCTTCGGCCGGGCGATGTTCTGGCCGCGGCGCCCGCAGGTCGAGTTGAGCTCGCGCGACGCTGCCGAGGAGACGGCGACCGAGCAGACCGTGCGGCCCCGGCGCTCGCGCTTCGTGCGCCTGGCCTGCGAGCGTCCGTGGTCTGCGGTCGGGCTGTGCACCGTGCTGCTCGCGGCCGGAGCGAGCGGCCTGCTCACCGTGCACCTGGCCAATCCGATCGTCCGGGGGCTGCCCGCTGACAACGACGTCCGCCAGAGCTACGCGCAGGCCGCCCGCGGCTTCGCGCCGGGCATGCTCTCCCCCACGGTGCTCGTGCTCTCCGGACGCGGCATCGCCGCGCAACGCCGCGGGCTGAACGTCCTGCAGCGCCTGCTGGCCGCGCAGCGCGGGGTGGCCCTCGTCCTCGGCCCGGCCCTGCGCCCGCCGGTGCGAGGGTTGCGCCTCGGCGCCACGGTCTCACGTGACGGCAGCGCGGCCCGGTACTTCATCGTCCTGCGCCACGACCCGCTGGGGGCGAGGGCCATCGATGACCTGCGCCACGTGCGCCAGCGCCTTGGGGCCCTGCTCGCCACGGCGGGGTTGACGGGAGCGACCGCGACGCTGGCCGGCGACACGGCACTCTCGGCCGAGACGATCGACAAGACGCTCGGCGACCTCGCGCGCATCGCCCCGCTCACGCTCCTGGTGATCCTGCTCGTGCTCGCGATCTACCTGCGGGCGCTGGTCGCCCCGCTGTATCTGCTGGCCTCCAGCGTGCTCGGCTTCGTGGCGGCGATGGGCATCGGCTCATACGTCTTCGGCGAGCTCACGTACTACGTGCCGTTCGCAGTCGCGGTCCTGCTCGTCTCGCTGGGATCGGACTACAACGTCTTCCTCGTCGGCCGGATGTGGCAGGAGGCCCGTGCGCTCCCGCTGGCCGAGGCGATCCCCGTCGCGGCGTCGCGCGCAGCCAAGGCGATCACGCTGGCGGGCGTGGTGCTCGCCGGCTCCTTCGCGTTGATCGGCCTCATCCCGGTCAGCGCGTTCCGCGAGATCGCCGTGCTGATGACCATCGGACTGCTGATCGACGCCCTCGTGCTGCGGACGATCCTCGTCCCCGCCCTGGTGACGATCGTGGGTGCGCGGAGCGGCTGGCCCGGCAAGCGCCTGGCCGACGTGCCGGCGCAGCCGAGCGGATGACCGCCCGCGCGGCGCGCGCTGACCGAGCCGCGCGCCGCCCGCTCGGCTCAGGCGATCGCTCGCACCCCCGTCGCGCAGGTGGACGCCTTCGTAGCGCGCAGGTTGTCCAGGAACACGGCCGAGTCGTAGATGCGGTCGCCCTGGTCGAAGATCGACAGGTACAGTCGGCGTAGACCGGGCTTGACCCGGGTCGAGGCGCGCAGGATTCGCGTCGCCCCGTCGTAGGTGGTGCCCTTGGCGCGGAACGCGGTCACGCTCGTGTCGCCGATCGCGTTCACGCGGATCGGGTTGCCCTTGGTGTCCGTAGCGAAGTTGTTGGGGGCGGTGATCACCGGGTCCTCCTTGCCCGAGGCGTCCCAGTCGGAGATCCCGAGCTCGGCGATGAAGGCGTCGTTGAAGATGTCCTTGACGAACTCCGGGAACTCCTCCGACAAGAAGCGGAAGTCGAAGGAGAGGCAGTTCGCGTTCTTCGGGATGTTGAGGTCCAAGCGCGTGATCACCACGTCGCGCGCGCCCCGGATCGCCGGCCCGCGAGACTCGGCGCCCGTCTTGCCCGACGTGTTCGGATCGTCGGCGAACTTCGCGTTGCCCGTGCTGAGGATCGTGTAGCTCTTGCCGTTCCGGGGGAACCCGGCAAGCGGCGTGGTCGAGACGGCGGCCGGCTTGGAGCTCGGCGGCAGCGCGGAGAAGACGCCGCGGCGGATGAGCCCGGGCTGGGAGGCCATCGCCAGGCCGAGCGGGGTGGCCGACGGGTTCAACGGGTACTCCGTGATCTTCGCCGAGGCGTGCGACGCGGTGGCGAGGCCGACCAGCACCGCTGATGCGGCCGTCAGTCGAGCTGCCGTGAGAGATCGGATCATGAGGGTCCTTTGGGGTTGGGGGGCTGGCTGATCGCCTTCCCGGCCCGACACCCCACGCCCGGGTCGAGGTCCGTCAACGGACCCATGACGCGATCTGCTGGGTTGTGTCAACCGCGCGGCGACCTCGTCGGCGAACAGCGCAAAGGCCCGCAGGTAGTCTGCCCGCGCGGCTCCGTCGCAAGGCCGTGACCGTGCTAGTGCCCAGGCGTAGTCGGCTTCGAGTTCGGCGATGCCCGGCGACCCAGGCGCATCGCCTCCCGGCCCTCCTCAGTGATCGCGATCAGCTTCGCCCGGGCGCGGACCGTCAGGGGGTCAGCGCCGCGATGGCCGGGCGCAGTTCGGGGTCGTCGAGGGACTCGATGACGCAGCGTGCGAACAGCCACTGGCACAGCCGTCGGGCATCGAGGTCGAGGAGGTCGGCCATCCGGCGGGCGAACCGGTACGGGTCGGCGGCCAGTCGCTCGGTGCAGTTGAGCATGTGCTGCAGCACGTCGTAGGTCGGGTCGCCGACATACGGCTTGGGGTCGATGGCCAGCCACGGCTCGCGCGTCGCGGCGAGGACATTCCCGGCGTGCAGGTCGGTGCAGAGCAGCACGTGGTTCTCGGCCGTGCGTGGGAGCTCGCGAAAGAGCGCGACGCCCGCACGGACAACGCCTGGATCGAGCTTGGTTCCCCCACCACTCACGGCGTCCTGGCGCGCCGCGAACTCGTCGGCCCAGCGGTCGCACATGCTCTGGAGCGCGCGAAACTCATGCTCCTCCGCGGGCGCGATCCACAGCCGTGAGAGCAGGCCCGCCACGACGACGTCCTGCTCGAGCTCGGGGAGCTCGGAAAGTGAAGTGGCAGGCGCGCACGCTTCCAGCAGCAACGCACTGGTCCGGCCCGACGTCCGCGCGTCGAGCAGGCGCACCGCACCGTTGCCGTCCCAGGTGCGGAGGCCCTCGGCTTCGTGCAGCGCCTCATCGTGGCGCCAGCCGACCTTCAAGACCACGCGCGCACCAGCGGCAGTGGACGCGGGCGCGACCCACGAGGTGCTTCCTCCCGGCTGAAACGGCGAGCCGACTTCGAGTGACCATCTGCCTGCGAGCGCGGCGACGATGTCCGGCAGCCGCGTCACCCACTCGCGTAGGTCGGCGTTGGCGTCGCCGTCCTCGACGGCCAGCCGTAGCTTCCGGGGCAGCTCCCAGACAGTCACGCGCTCATGGTGACGCTCAGCTCAGGCGACGGTCGCGGCGGAAACCCACACCGACCCGGAAGGCCCCGTCAGCGACGACGCCACCCTGGACCGAAGCGCTCACGGCGCAGCTCCCGATCATCGCGTCGATCATTGCCGCATGCGGGAGCGCGCATGGACACCAAGCCCCGCTGACGACGAGCTGATCGACCGGATAGCCCACCCAGGCGAAGCTCGAGTACCCTTCACTATTCGCTGCTCTCCCGCGGGAGCCGCTTGGCTCGCTGCTCGAACGCCTGCATGAACATCGATCGGATCTGTGGCGCGTCGAGCGCGGAGAGCCGATCTGCGTCCATCTGACTGAGCCTGTTACAAACCGCGATCCATGCCTCCCCGGCGGTGAGCGTGAGGGACGCCGCGACTCCTGCACGAATCGTGCTCCCGGCGACGTTTCCGCCGGGAACAAACTTCAAAAGGTTCGTGACCAGATACTTACCGGCAGTGGTGAGCCCGCCGTACGAGAGAGCGGCGCCTGCGAGCGTTGCAAATGTCCCCTTGCTGATCGGCAGCCCGTAGGTGACCGTGACGGCGGCGAACATGCCGACTTGAATCGGCACGAGGGCGACCGCGTCTGAAAACGGGATGGGTACCGCACCGGCGGCGCCCGCGGTAGCCGCCGCACTTCTCACCAACACTCTGGACGCGTCCTCCTTGCGCTTGAGATCGATGCTCTGCCCGGCGGTCAAGGCGCGGTGGACCGCTTCAGGAGCAACCCGAAAGGTCGCATCGAGCAGTTCTGGAAGACCGTGTGCCTCGTGCCCTTCGAACGTGTCGGGAAGCGCCATCACCGGGAACGTGCGGCCGTCAGGCGACAACGCAAGGTCACGGCTTTCGATGCTCTCGGCCAGCTCTACCGCCACGGGATGGAGGCGGCCACCGCGGCGCGCGACCTGCGTGAGGACGACAATCACCGGGACTCCGAGCGCGTGCAGGGCCTCGACGATCTCAGCGTCGGCATCAACGAACCGGGTGCTGGCTGCGCGCAAGCAGTACCAGGCGACGTGTATCTGTTCGCTCACGGGACCCGATCGGCGGCGAACCACTTCGGTGCGGAAGCCGTCGATCAGATGATCCTTGGCCTCTCCGACCTCGATGCCGCGAGTGTCGAAGAATCCAACGGCGCCAGTGGGGTGTTCGTAGTAGGCGATCTCCTGCGTCACCGCTCGTCCCACACCGGTTCGGGCGATGTCAAACCCGAAGATGGCGTTGATCAGCGTGCTCTTGCCGACGCCAGCGTTGCCGATGACGGCAATGTTCGCGCGCCCCAGCTGTTCCGCTGCGGTTTCGTACGCCCTCTTAGCGTCCCCGATGGGATCGGGAACGGCCTTCTTCGCACGGATGCTCACCGGCCGATCCTTCCATGACCGGCCGGGCTCACGCCGGGCGGGAAGTACGCCGCGGTTTCGAGCACGCGGTCGTACCGCGACCAGGCGTCGGGGCCGGCCTGCTTGGCGAGGCGATCGAAGGCTCCCATCTGGCCGCTGAGGTTGTCGACGGTGTGGACGAGCGTCGCCTCGCGTGTGCTCGGCATCACGGGGCTGCCGAACTCGAGGCGGCCGTGGTGGGAGAGCACGATGTGCAGCAGGCATTGGGCGATCGGCGCGGGGAACGTGGGATCGCGCTCGATCTCCTGGCGCACGCGGTAGTAGCCGAGGGGGATCTCGCCGAGGAGCTTGCCGTGATCGGTGAGGTCGACCCCGCCGGGGTCTGTCTCGTAGGCCTCGAGCTTGCCGATGTCGTGGAGGAGCGCGCCGCACACGGCGACGTCGCGATCGGCGGCGAAGATGACGCTCAGCGCGTCGACGCCCTGGGCCACGTCGAGCGAGTGCTCGAGCAGGCCATGACGGTAGGCGTGATGGTTGAACTTCGCGGCAGGGGCGACCCGGAAGCGCCGGCCCGTAAACGTGTCGCGGCCGAGCAGGCGCGCCGTGAGCGCGGCCAGGTGCGGCTGCGTGATCGAGGCGAGCAGCTCGTCGAGGCCCGCCTCCAGGACGGCGGCGGCCCGCACGGGACCTTCGAGCAGCACGGCCCAGTCGACCTCGTGCTCTCGCGCGGGGCGCAACGCCGTGACGGTGAGCTGGCGCCCGTAGTGCAGGTGGTCGGCGCAGCGGCCACGGACACGTACCGGCGCACCGGCGCCGATCGTCTCGCTCACCTCGTCTGGGGCCCACATGACGGCGCCGATCGTCCCGGAACGGTCTCCGATCACCAGGTGCAGGAACGGCGACCCGTCGTGCTTCTCCCGGCGCTCGACCTCACGGACGAGAAGCACGGCGTCGACCTCGCCGGCGTGCTGCCAGTCGCTGACGAGCGTCGGTGCGGCGAGGTCTTCGATCGTTGCGGCCATGAGAGGAAGGTCGCCGTCAGCCACGGCGACCTGACAGTGCAGGCTCACGCCTTCTCCGCCGCAGCTGCGCGGCCGACAATCCGACGAGCAGCCCCAGCAGGACACCACCGGCCGGCGCGTTCGGCCGAACGGCGCTCAGTCGCTGGACGAAGACGGCCCGCGTGTCGTCGTCGACGCCCACGGACTCCTGCAGCCGCAGGACGTTGTCGAGCTCGATGCGGCTGCCACCGCCGTCTGGGCGGCGAAGAAGTCCGTCGCTCAGCAGAAGGCGCGGCGCTTGGAAGCCCTCTAACGCAGGGCAGCGTCGGAACGGCGGCCGGGTCTGCCAACCGCCATTGCGCTCTCAACGCTCGTTGCCAGTGCGTTGGCAGTAGCTCACCGCGCGCCGAGCTCCCAGTAGGCGCGCGGGCCTTCCGGCTCTTGCCCACCACCGCACGCCAAGTCAGCCCCCGCCGCGCGCCATGGACGTCCAGATCGCCGAGTCGAGCCGATGCGCGTCGACTCCGAGCGCGGCGGCGGCGGCCGTGACGAGGTCTCGCGCGTCCGACACGGTCACCGCGTCCGCGGACTCGGCGCCGGTGGCCCGCGCGACGAAGCGGCGGATCATCCTGTCGGACTTGACGCCGGGCCGGCCGGCGAGCATCAGCAGGTAGTCGAAGGACAAGCCGCTGCCCTGCCCGCGCACGGCGACGAAGTCCGCTCGCAGCCCCTCGAGCGGCTTGGGCGACAGCGCGAGGAGCGCTGCAGTCGACCGGACCTCCGCGTCGGCGAGGACTCGCGCGGTGAGCAGCACGGCTTCGGCCTTCAGGATGCCGCTTCGCGTCGAGGTGCGCTGCCGGTTGCCGAGCGCCGCAGCGAGGGCTTCGGGCCCATCTATCGCGGCGGCCGACGCCAGCAGCTCGGCGGGACCGTCCTGGTCGGCGTCGCGGCCTTGGCCCGCCGCCAGCGCGCGGTAGCGGCCCACGACGTTGACGACGCCCTCGTAGCGCACGCCGATCGACCAGACGGCGTCCAGGACGCAGAGCGCCAGGCCCGGGTAGCCGTCCGGCGCCGGCCAGGTCTCCGGGGGACCGAGGCGCTCGACGTCCTCAAGGAGCGCTGTGAGCCGCGGATCGGGTGCCACGCCATCGCCGGTCGGCACATCGACGGCTCCGACGCCGAACGGGGCCAGCGCGTCATGGAGCGCGCTGCGTACCTCGGCGGGGACTCCCGCCGCGTGCGCGGCGCTCACCGTCCCGCGCAGCGCGTGTCCGAACGCCAGCTCGGCGTCGCTGAACAGGAAGGCGTAGCTCGGATCGAGGAGGTGCGCGGCTGGAGCCGCGGTCAGGGACACGACGAGGTCGAGGAAGCAGGCCGCGGCGTGCGCGTCCACATCCGGCCCGGCGGCCACGCGCACGAACCGCAGGTCCTCCTCCCAGACCTGGTCGGCGAGTGACTCCGGCGCAGCGGCGACGACGGTCGCGAGCTTGACCTCGCCGATGCGCTGCTCGCGCCCGCCCAGCGCGGCACGGACGCCGTGCATCAACCGGTGCAGGTTGTCGTCCCCGAGCCCGTAGCCGACGAAGAGCAGGTGGCGGGTCAGCAGCAGCGCCTGCACCACGGCCCCGAAGGCCGCGCCGTGCTCCTCCCAGCGCAGGTAGTCGTCGCGAGAGAGGACGATTGATCCCGGCCTGTCCACGCTTCCGTGGAGCTTCAGCAGCCAGCGCGTGGCCTCGGCCTGCGGCAGAACCGGAAGCGGCCGGCCGGCTGCCGCGAAGCTCAGCTCGAGTCCCGCGTCGTAGTTCGTGGTGACGGCCTGCTCGGCCGGCAGCGAGGCCAGGAGCTGATGCAGGAGCGACGGACGCTCGATCGTCGTGAGCTCGACGACGCGCCGGCGCAGCTCGGCGGCCCCGAAGGTGGCGGCGAGCACCTGGCCGGCGTCGCGCGCGTCGAGACGGTCGACGAGGTCGGTGAGCCGCGGCTCACTCAGTCCGGCCTGCACGCCGAGCTCGCGCAGCAGCTCCTTCCACGAGCGCCCGCCCGCGCCCATCGACGCCCCGGACCCGACGAAGAGCACGAGCTGCTTCGCGCGCCCTCGCCTGGCGAGGTCGGCGGCCGCCTCGCGATGCAGCTCCAAGCCGGCCCACCCGCGGTCGCCGAGCACGCGCTGACGCGCCTGGAGCGCCGCGGCGAAAGCCTGGTCGTCGGCGAGCACCAGCGCCACGTCGGCGTCCACGCGCGCCATCGCCGCGACGATCGACTCGAGGCACGCGACCACCACCTCGCCCTTGCGCGCCGCCATCCCCCCGAGGCCGACCCCGAGCAGGGGCAGCGCGAGCAGCGGCCGCTCGTGGCCGAGCGGCCGGAAGCTCAAGACCCTGCCCGCCCTGCCCGCCGCCTCGACGAAGCGCCCGGCGGCCTCCCCGTACCAGCCCGGCTCCCGCTCGTCGTCGCCGGTGTGGCCGACCCAGACGGCCGGCCCGCCGTCGAGCCGGCGCACCTCGCAGACCCTCCGGGCCTCGTCCGGTGCCTGATGCACGAAGCGGTCGGCGTCGAGGTGGTCGCCGAGCAGCTCGTCCCAGGCGTCTGATCCGACGTGCCCGAGTCGTCCGTCCTGCCACCCGCTCGGCACGAGGACCGCGTCGGCGGCCAGACGGGTGAGGTCGCCGCGGACGACAAAGAGGTGGCCGGTCACCGGGATCGCTTCGACACCTTCGGCGGCGCGCCGATCTCGTCGGGGAGCGCTCGGCTCAAGAGGTTCCGGAACACTGCATCTCCGCCAGGTGAATGGTTGATGAGGACGACGTCAGCCGAGTCTCGCTCATCGGCGACGACCGCGCTCGACCTTCGCGTCAGCCCGAGCCGCCGACGAGCGACACTGGACGCATGAACTCCCCTGAGCCGACTTGGCCCCCCAGCCCGTCGTCGTCACCGACGACGAGGGCAGCTCGTCCACCCCGCCACCGGCGCGGTCCGACGAGCCCTTGACGCTCGGCGAGCTGCAGGCGGTGCCCGACGACACGCGCGACGACGGCGCCGCGCCCGGCGGCATCGGCCATGCGTGGCGGGAGTACAACCTCGTCGACGGCGTCTCGCGCGCCGAGCTCCTCGGCTCGTCTCGATCTCATCCGAGACGTACCCGCAGCTCAACGCCCTCGATCGCTCACGTGCGGTCCAGTGGGCGGCGGAAGAGGGGGACGCAACTGACAAGGGGTGAGGCGTCCGGCCGGCGGGCAGGAAGTGCTCGTCGGAACCACGCACACGTTTTCACAGGATCTTGTGAACTCCGGTGAACTTCTCTACGTTTGCGCCGCGGTGGCCAAGAGGCGCCCTACGACCCGCCCGCCTGGTGGACGGGCGTGGAGCCGGTCGCCGTGGCACTGCCAACGCCCGACGAGCCCAAGCCCGGCGAGCAGCTGACCATCGGCGCGCCTGCGGCGACCGCGGCTCCGGACTGGGTCGCGCAGCTGCTCGCCTCGCCGACCTACGCCGAGCAGCGCGGACGGACGACGCGCACGCCGCTCGCAGATGAGCGCGTCGTGGCGATTCTGGGCGCGCTGGCGGCCCGCGACGGCACGATGCTGCGCCCCGCGCTCGCGCAGGCCATCGGCGTCGCACCGCTGCGGCTCGGGGGCCTGCTGGCTGCGCTGCGCGGGCTGCTGAACTACGACGGCTACGACGCGCTCGAGGTCGATGATGCGTCCGACACGGTGCGCCTGCGCAAAGACGTGCTCATCGAGCAGTTCGGCCTCGCGCCGTGAGCGAGCTCAGCCCCCGGCGTCGGCGGGAGATCATCGACGCGCTGCGGCGCGGCACGGTTCCGCAGCGCGGGCTGGACGCCTTCGCGGTAGGGCTCGACCGCCTCGCGCCGACGCTCGAGGACGAGCTCGGGAACGTCGCCTCGGGGACCGCCGCGTTCAAGGCCGTCCGCGGCGAGTACGGCAGCGGCAAGACGTTCTTCGTCCGGTGGCTGGCCGAGCGTGCCAAGGCGCAGGGCTTCGCCACCGCCGAGGTGCAGATCTCCGAGACCGAGACGCCGCTGCACCAGCTCGAGAAGGTCTACCGTCGCCTCGTCGAGCGACTCTCGACCGCCGACCAGGCCGACGGCGCCTTCCGGACCGTCGTCGAGCGGTGGAACTCCGCGCTCGAAGAGGACGTGCTGGCCAGCGGGGTCCGCGAGGACGACGCGCCCGAGCTCGCCCGCCGAGTGGCCGAGCTCATGGAGGGCCGGCTGGCCGAGGTCAGCCAGCGCTCGCCGTCGTTCGCCATCGCGCTGCGTCGCCACCGCGAGGCGCTCGCAGAAGGCGACACCGCCCTGGCCGACGGGATCCTCGCCTGGCTCGGGGCGCAGCCCAACGTCCCGGCGGACATCCGGCGTCGCGCGGGGGTCCGCGGGGAGATCGACCACTTCGGCGCCCTCGGCCACCTTCAGGGGCTCCTCGCGGTCCTGCGCGACGCCGGCCATCCGGGGCTGCTGGTGGTGCTCGACGAGGTCGAGACGCTGCAGCGCGTGCGCAGCGACGTACGCGAGAAGGCGCTCAACGCCCTCCGGCAGCTCATCGACGAGGTCGACTCGGGCCGCTTCCCCGGGCTGTACCTGCTGATGACCGGGACGCCGGCGTTCTACGAGGGCCCGCAGGGCATCCAGCGCCTCGCCCCGCTGGCGCAGCGACTCCACGTTGACTTCTCGGGCGATGCGCGCTTCGACAGCGCCCGAGCGCCACAGATCAGGCTCCCGGCCTTCGATCGCGAGCGATTGGAGCTCGTCGGACGGCGTGTGCGCGACATCTACGCCGCGGGTGCCACCGCGCACGAGCGGATCGCCACCCTCGTCGACGACGCGTACGTCGCCGAGCTCGCCTCCGCGGTCGGCGGGGAGCTGGGCGGACGGGTGGGGATCGTGCCACGGGTGTTCCTGCGCAAGCTCGTGGGCGAGGTGCTCGACAAGGTCGAGGACTTCCCCGACTTCCGCCCGCGCGAGCACTACGCGCTGACCATCAGCGACGGCGAGCTGACGCTCGAGGAGCGCGAGTCGCGGGCGGGCGCGCGGACCGCCGACAACGTCGAACTCGAGCTGTAGCTCCGTCCGGGAGTTATGCCATTCTTGTCTTCGAGTGTCTACCGACTTGACAAAAATGGCATTTCCTCCTCTGCATCCCGACTCGGCTGCTCAAGGCACGACGTTCAGGTCCGAGGAGTTCGGCAGAGCGTTTCCAGGAGAGAGCCAGTACGTCGAGTTCAAGACCGGCGTCGGCAACGATCGGCTGCAGGAAGCGATCGTCGCGTTCTCGAACGCCGGCGGCGGCGTGGTCCTCGTGGGAGTGCGCGATGACGGATCGGTTGCGGGCCGCGCGCTGGACGCCCGAACACACGATGCGATCATCGAAGCACTTCGCAGCGTCCATGATCCCGGCAGCTACACCATCCGCGAGGTGCTCGTGGATGGAGAGCCGATCGTCGCGCTCTCGGTGGCTCGACGCATCGAGGGCTTCGCGCAGACTTCGCAGGGCCGCGTTCTGGCCAGGCGCGGAACGCTGAAGCTCGCGCTCTTCGGAACCGAGCTCCGACAGCTACTCATCGAGCGGTCCTTGCAACGCTACGACGAGCACTCGGCGGGCATCGCGCTGGACAGCGCGTCCGACCGTTGCCTCCACGCTATCGCGGCGGTTTTCGGCTGGACGGCTGACGCTGGTATCGCTGAACGCCTGGCGGAGCAGGGTCTTGTCCTCCCTGACCATCGGGGCCTCACAATTGCTGGTGCCGCCTTTCTGCTCGACGACCCGGGAGTGATCCTCGGCAAGTCGTATGTCGAGGTGCTGCGGTTTCCTTCGGGCAGCGACGACTACGACCGGCGCGTCGAGATCCGCGGGCCGTTGCAGCACCAAGTAGAGCGAACGGTCGATCTGCTCGAGGATGAGCTCGGAATCGATGTCGTCGTGCTTGGCGTTCAGCGACATGAACTTCCTCGCATCCCGCGGGTGGTCCTTCGAGAGGCGGTGGCCAACGCCGTTGCGCACCGGAGCTATGAGGTCCACGGCACGACGATCCGGATCGAGGTGCGACCGCATGAGCTAACCATCACCTCGCCCGGAGGACTGCCTGAGCCGGTCACCGAGCAGAACATCGATCAGGCCCAGGCTGCGCGAAACCCCCGCGTCATCAACGTGCTCCGCCGCGCCAACCTCGCCGAGGACGCTGGGCGAGGCATTCGCGTGATGGTTGACGGAATGCGAAGCGAACTGCTGGACCCTCCCCAGTTTCGCGATCTTGGCCATGCCGTGCGCGTCGTGCTCCCGATTCGTAGCGTCGTGGCAGCGAACGAACGTGCGTGGGTCCGCGAAGTCGAAGCCCGCGGCGAGATTGCCGGCGCCGATCGGCTCGTGCTGGTGCACGCGGCCCGCGGTGAAGTGCTGACCAACGGCCGCGTCCGCCAGGTCCTCGCGTGTGACAGCCAGGAGGCCCGCGCCTCGCTTCAGCGCCTTCGCGATGCCGGTCTGCTGCGCCAGCGCGGTCAGCGCGGCGCCGCGACCTACGTCCTCGCGGAAACGCTGTCCGCGCCCGCCGGGCTGCGCTTGAGCGACGAGCAGATGGACGAAATGCTGCTGTCGCTCGCGGCTGACGCACCCTTGTCCAATGCCCGTGTGCGTCAGGCGACCCGACTCGACCGGGCCGACGCGCTGCGGCAGCTCGAGCGGCTGGTCCGAGCCGGACACTTGCGGCGTGTCGGCGAGCGCCGCGGCACGCGGTACGAGCTCATCAACGCCGGTGACTGATCCCCTGACCCAGCTGCACCCTGGCGTCGTCCACCACCTCGTCAACACGCTGGGCTGGCGGAGCCTGCGTCCGCTCCAGGAGCAGGCGATCGAGCCGCTGCTGGCCGGACACCACGCACTCCTCGGAGCGCCGACGGCCGGCGGCAAGACGGAGGCGGCGATCCTGCCGCTCCTCTCCCGGATGAGCGAGGAGCGGTGGAGCGGGCTGACCGTGCTCTACGTCTGCCCGCTGAAGGCGCTCCTCAACAACCTCTACCCGCGGATCGAGCAGTACTGCGAGCTGCTCGGGCGCAAGGCCGCGCTCTGGCACGGGGACATCGGCACGGGCACCCGGACGGCGATCCTGCGCGATCCGCCTGACGTGCTGCTGACGACTCCGGAGTCGATTGAGGCAATGTTCCTCTCCACGCGAGTCGACGCTCCGGCGCTGCTGGGAAGCGTCCGGACCGTCGTGGTCGACGAGATCCACGCCTTCGCCGGCGACGATCGGGGCTGGCACCTGCTTGCCCTCCTGCAACGACTCGACGAGCGTCGCCCGGAGCCGATCCAGCGGGTCGGGCTGAGCGCGACCGTCGGCAACCCGGCCGAGCTGCTCGACTGGCTCGCCGTCGGGAGCTCGCTTCCCCGCAGCGTGGTGAGCGTCGAGAACGATGCCGCGCCGCCGGAGCTCACCGTGGACTGGGTGGCGAGCGTCGAGAACGCCGCCAAGATCATCGCCGCCCTGCACCGCGGGGAGAAGCGGCTCGTCTTCGCCGACAGCCGCGCCCGGGTGGAGGAGCTCGCGTCTGCGCTGCGCCGGGACGGGGTGACGACGTTCGTCTCCCACAGCTCGCTCTCCGCGGACGATCGGCGCCAGGCTGAGCGTGCGTTCATGGAGTCCCGCGACTGCGTGATCGTGGCGACGAGCACGCTCGAGCTCGGGATCGACGTCGGGGACCTCGACCGCGTCATCCAGCTGGGCGCCCCCCGCACGGTCGCGTCCGTTCTCCAGCGGATCGGCCGGACCGGGCGCCGGACCGGCACGGTCCGCAACTGCCTCTTCCTGGCGACGAACGACAACGAGCTGCTCCAGGCGCTCGCGCTCGTCTCGCTGATCGAGGACGGCTGGGTGGAGCCGCTCGTCCCGCCCCCACGGCCGGCGCACCTCGTCGCGCAGCAGCTGCTCGCGCGGGTGCTCAGCGAGGGTCGCGTTGGCCGGAGCGCCTGGCCAGGGAGCCTGCTCGCCGTCGGATCAATCGGAGAGCTGACGGCGACAGATCTCGACGCGGTTGTCGACCACATGGTCACGCGGGACATCTTGCTCGACCTCGGTGGGGTGCTCCAGATAGGGGCCGAGGGCGAGCGGCTCTTCGGCCGCCGGCATCTCATGGACGTGACGTCACTGTTCTTGACCGAGCCGCTGCTGAGCGTGCGCTGGGGAACACGGCTGCTCGGGCAGGTCGACCCTTCGGCGCTGTCAAGCCGTGACGGGCAGCGGCCCACAATCCTGCTCGGCGGCCAGTCTTGGGGCGTCGGCGATGTCGATTGGCACCGCCAGATCGTGTGGGTCGAGCCGAGCGACGATCCGGGGAAGTCTCGCTGGGCGGGCGCCGGCGGCGCACTCTCGATCGAGGTTTGCCACGCGATCCGGCGCCTGGTGGCTTCGAGCAAACGGCCGAGTGCGACGACCCGCCGCGCGTCCGTGCAGCTCGACCTACTCCGTGAGGACTTCTCCTTCGCGGCCGAGGGCCGCACCGCGCTCGAGCGTGACCACGCGCGTCATCGGACGCGCTGGTGGACGTTCGCCGGTGGCCGCGCGAACGCCGAGCTGGCACGGCGATGCGCCGCAGCCAGCATCCCGGTGAGTGGTGCGGACGACCTCTCGATCGGCCTCATGGCGATGCCACGGGTCGACGCGGTCGAGGCGGCAGTTCGGGACGCAACCATCGAGTGGAACGTGCCGCCGGCGCGGCGCGACGCGGTCAAGTTCTCCGAGGCCGTCCCCGAGGAGTCCCTCGACATGATGGTGCGAGCACGAGACGCTGACGACGACGGGTTCGCGTGCGTGCTCTCCGAGCCGGTCACCGTCGCGTGACCGACCCAAGCGACGACCCCTTTCACCCAGATGACTGCCGCGTAGGGTCGGTACTGATGCCACGAGAGAGAAAGCCCGATCGGCGCATCCTGAAGTACTTCGACCCGCTACTCGAGCGGGCTCGACGGATGCTCGATGTTGAGCGCCGCTCAAGTTGGGCATGGGATGGCCGGTTTGCGCCGTTCATCGTGGTGATGGTGGTGGCGGTGGTGGCAGGCTTGGCGCGTTCCTGAACGCGCGAGAGCCCTCCCGTGAGCTTCGTCGGCGTCGGGAGGGCTCTCTTGGATGCCGGAGGTGGCACCCCGATGTTGATCGTATGCGCCGAGCCCGCGGTGGTCGAGAGTGAGCTGGCTGCCGGTTTGTTGTCGTGTCCGTCGTGTCGGGGGGTGCTGGCGCGGTGGGGGCATGCCCGGGCGCGGGTGCTGCGCTGCGCGACCGGGCATCGGGTGCTGCGGCCGCGACGGGCGCGGTGTCGGGGCTGCGCGGGCACGCATGTGCTGCTGCCGGATCTGGTGTTGCTGCGCCGTCGGGACGGGGTGGTGGTGATCGGTGCGGCGATCGCGGCGAAGGTCGCCGGGTTCGGGTATCGGCCGATCGCGGCGCGGTTGGGGGTGCCGGCGGACACGGTCCGTGGTTGGCTGCGCCGGTTCGCTGCGCGTGCTGAGCTGGTCCGGGCGCATTTCACGCGGTGCGCGGTCGCGCTGGACCCCGAACTGGGGCCGCTGGGGCCGGCCGGCGGCGGCGTCGCGGACGCGCTTGAGGCGGTTGCGGTCGCCGCTCGGGCGTGGGTGCTGCGGTTCGGGCCGGCCGAGGTGTGGCGGGTGGCGTCGCGGCTGTCGGGCGGGCTTTTGTGCAACACGAGTTCCCTCTTCCCGGTGATGGGGTGAGTTGAGAGGTTCCCGCGCTCGTGATCGGGAGCGCTGGGAGAACGGATGGATGAGGAGCGTCGCCGAGAGGTCGGCCTGTTTCGCTACGCACTGGTCCGCGACGCGGCCGACCCGGGCTTGTCGAAGGCCGAGCGCGGCCGATTGGTCCGGGCGCTGGCCGAGGGCGAGCATGTCGGCCCGGACGGCCGGCTTGTCCGGATCGGTCGCACGACGCTTGACCGGTGGGTCCGCGCCTACCGCCACGGCGGCTTTGAGGCGCTTGTTCCTCGCCTGCGGGTTGTCGCGCCGCGCACATCTGCTGAAGCGCTCGAGTTGGCGTTCGCGATCAAACGGGAGCGGCCGGATCGGACCGCGGCGCAGGTCCGCGAGATCATGCTCGCCGCCGCCGGCGGTGAAGAAACGGCGGCGGTGCCGGGGTTGCGGACGTTGCAGACGCATCTCGCGCGCGAGGGGTTGAACGTTCGTGGTGATGGTCGTTCGGCGGGGAAGGTCTACGGCCGTTTTGAGGCGTCGGCGCGCAACGAGTTGTGGACGGGGGACGGCTTGCACGGTCCCAAACTCGACGGCGCGGCCGGGCGCCGCGCGGTGCTGCTGGCGTTCATCGACGATCACTCACGGCTTTTGGTGGGCTGGCGCTGGGGCACCGGGGAGGACGTGTTCGGTCTCGAAGCGGCGCTGCGGTCGGGGCTGATGGCCCGCGGGATCCCCGGCGCGGTCCTCGTCGACCGCGGCTCGGCGTTCGTGTCTACGCAACTGCTGCGGGCCTGCGCGGTGTTGGGCGTGAAGCTGATCCACGCTTCGCCGCGGGCGGCCACGACGAAGGGCAAGATCGAGCGCTTCTTCCGCACGGTCCGCGATCAGTTCCTTGTCGAGATCGACGACGGCATCGCGCTCACCGAGCTCAACCGGTTGTTCAGTGCGTGGCTTGAGGTCGTCTACCACCGCCGCGTTCACTCCGAAACGAAGGCGACGCCGCTGGAGCGCTTCGACGCCGCCGGGGCGCCGGTGTTGCCGAACCCCGCGTTGCTGCGCGAGGCGTTCCTATGGTCGCAGGAACGGACGGTGACCAAGACCGCGACGGTGCCGCTGCACACCAACAGCTACGAGGTCGACGCGGCGCTGGTCGGCCGCAAGGTCGAGCTGCTGTTCGATCCGTTCGATCTGACGAGGATCGAGGTCCGCTATCAGCAGCGGCCCTTCGGCCTCGCGGTCCCGCTGGTGATCGGCCGCCACACCCATCCCCAGGCCGAGCACAAGCTCCCGCCGGCGCCGATCGCCACAGGGATCGACTACCTGCGCCTGCTCGCCGACAAGCGCGACGCCGAGCTCGGCGGGCAGCGCATCGACTACGCCAGCCTCGCCACGCCCGGCGACGGCGACGGCGACGGCGACGGCGACGGCGACGGCGACGGCGACGGCGACGGCGACGGCGACGGCGAGGATCGTGACATCAACCAGGAAGCAGGCACACAAGGTGAGCATTGACCGGCTACGGGCGCATTACGGGTTCTCGCGGATGCCGTTCGGCAAGGACCTCGCGGCGGGGATGCTGCACGCCCACGGCGCGCATGGCGAAGCGGTCGCGCGGATCGGATGGTGCATCTCAGAGCAGGCGATCGGCGTCATCTCGGGTGAGTGCGGCTCGGGCAAGACCGTCGCCGCGCGGGCGGCGGTCGCCGCGCTGGACGCCTCCAGGCACACGGTCCTCTACCTCGGCACCCCGGGGGTCGGGTTGCGCGGGATCTACGGGCTGATCGTCACCGCGCTGGGCGCCACCCCACGGTTTCACCATGCCGCGTTGATCCCCCAAGCCCAGGAGCTCCTGGCCGCCGAGGCGTCCGAGCGGGGCAAGCAGGTCGTGTTGATCATCGATGAGGCGCACCTCCTAGACGCCGAGAGCCTTGAGGGCGTCCGCTGTCTGTCGAACATGGGGATGGACCAGACCGCGCCGTTCTGCCTGCTGCTCTTGGGCCAGCCGACGCTGCGCCGCCGACTCAGGCAGGGGATGTTCGCCGCGCTGGACCAGCGTGTCGCGGTCCGCTACGCGATCGGCGGCCTAGACCGGGCTGAGACGACCAGTTACGTCGCGCATCATCTCGCGCTCGCCGGGCGCGCAGACACGCTGTTCAGCGATGACGCGATCGGCCTGATCCATGAGGTCTCCCGCGGGCTGCCGCGGCAGGTCAACAACCTCGCCGTCGCCGCGCTGATCGCCGCCTTCGCCGCCAACCAGGCGATCGTCGACGAGTCCGCCGCACGCGTCGCGGTCGCCGAGATCAGCA
>JBBQEV010000007.1:0-64765 GCA_038321325.1 Solirubrobacterales bacterium | reverse complement strand
TACGTCCAGGTCTCCACCGACGAGGTCTACGGCTCGATCGCCGAGGGCTCGTTCACCGAGGAGTCGCCGCTCGCGCCGTCCAGCCCCTACTCCGCCACGAAGGCCGGCGCGGACCTCCTCGTCGGCTCCTACTTCGACACCTTCGGCCTCGAGACCCTGATCTGCCGCGGCTCGAACAACTACGGGCCGAACCAGTACCCCGAGAAGCTCATCCCGCTGATGATCCTCAACGCCCTCCACGGCGACAAGCTGCCGGTGTACGGCGACGGGCGCAACGTCCGCAACTGGCTGTTCGTCGAGGACTTCGCGCGCGGCATCGGCCACGTCCTCGAGCACGGCACGCCCGGGGAGGTCTACAACGTCGGCGGCCCCGACGAGCAGGACAACCTCACCGTCGTGCGGCGCATCATCGAGATCGTCGGCGGCGATCCCGACGCGCTGATCGCCTACGTCACCGACCGCCCGGGCCACGACCGCCGCTACTCGCTCGGCTCGGAGAAGGTCCGTGGCCTGGGCTGGGAGGCGCAGATGCGCTTCGCGGAGGGCCTCGAACGGACCGTCGCCTGGTACCGCGACAACGCGTGGTGGTGGGAGCCGATCCGCTCCGGCGACTACCGCGCCTACTACGAGCGCCAGTACGGGACGCCGCTGGGCTGAGCTCGCTGTCTGATCCGTGCATGGCACGGATCAGACAGCAGGGTCACCGATCCTGAAGGATGTCGAGGAGATCTTCGGTCGTGGCGCGCGCCGCATCGTCGTCCAGGTCCTCCCAGACGAGCCGAACCGGCGCGTACCGGGCCCGCAGCAGCTTGCGGTCGCGGCGGCGGTCCGTCGCCATCTGGTCTCGCCGCGCGTGGAAGGCGCGCCCGTCGAGCTCGACGACCACGCGCTGCGCTGCGTAGTGGCCGTCGACCAGGAATCCCTCGACGCGCTGGTTCATCGCATCGGGGAGCGGCACGCCGTGGCGCCGGCAGAACCGCAGGTAGCGCCGCTCGAACTCGGACTTCGTGTGCGCCTCGAGGCGGCCGAGGAGCCGGCGCACGTTCGGCGCCCCGCGCCTCCTCGGCGCCCGCGCCTGCGCGTCGCGGATCGCCTTCACGTCGAGGTCGCGGACGCGGTCAGCGATCGCGCGCAGCTCCGCCCAGGGCAAGACCTCCGCGAGGTCGACGATCGTCCGCGCGTGGCGCGTCACCGCCACGAGGGGAAAGCGCTGAACGTCGCGCTCGTCCAGCACCGTCGCGCGGTGCACGCGGAGGCCCGGACGCGAGGTGGATTTGCCCGTCGTGGTGACGTGTTGCTCGGCCACCGGCGGGTCCGTCCAGCCGTAGAACGCGGCGGCCGACTGGTGGCTGAGCACTCCGCCGTCCACCGCCCACGCCGCCGCGAACCACTCGCCGCGCGAGCGCAGGAGCCGGTGGCCGAGGCTGTAGATCCCCTGATGCTTGCGGTGCAGGCGCCCGACTCGCAGCCTCGCGAAGATCGCGTCGTGGGTGAGTCCGAGGCCACCGAGCTGCTCGTGTGTCACGAGCCCTTCCTGGCGCTCCGCGAGCGCCACGAGCGCCCAATCCCCCACCGTGCTGTCTGATCCGTGCATTGCACGAACTAGGCAGCAGGGTCCACCTTCTCGCCCCCCGCGAACGCGCCAAGAACGCTCAGCCGACGCCGGAGAGCTTCCAGCGGGAGCCCTCCTTGACGAGCGTGAAGCGTGCCGGCGTCTCGACGTTGCCCGTGCCGGTGGGCTGGACCACCGCGACCGCGTTCGTGCCGGAGAGCCGCACGTCGCGCACCGCGAGCGCGGTCTTGTCGACGTCGCGCAGGGAGAGCTCGAGCTGGTCGGGGCAGCGAGCGGTGCCCTTCGCGGCGTCGAGCCGGCCGACCAGCTCCGCACTCAGGTAGTCCGAGCAGATCAGCCCGTAGTCGCCCTTCTTCGCGGAGTCCGAGAAGTCCTTCACGGTCGCCGACACCGCCTGGCGCTCCGCGTCGGGGAAGCGCTTGGAGGTGACGTCGGAGCCCGCCTGCGCGCCGCAGCCCGCCGCCAGCGTCGCCCCCGCGGCGAGAACGACGGCGAACGGGCGGCGCGGGGACATGGGCTCACTCTAGGCGAGGACCGCTCGCGTACCCTGGGTCGCCGGTGAGTGCGGCACTCGAGGCACTGAAGGACGAGATCACGAGCTGCCGGCGCTGCCCGCGGCTCGTGGCCTGGCGGGAGGAGGTCGCCGCGGTCAAGCGCCGAGCGTTCGCCCAGGAGGAGTATTGGGGCCGCCCCGTCCCGGGCTTCGGCGACCCCCGCGCGCGGCTCCTGATCCTCGGCCTCGCCCCGGCGGCGCACGGCGGCAACCGGACGGGTCGCGTCTTCACCGGCGACCGCTCGGGCGACTTCCTCTTCGCCGGGATGCACCGCGCCGGCTACGCGAGCCAGCCCGTCTCCGCGCACGCGAACGACGGCCTCGAGCTCACCGACGCCTGGATCTCCGCCGCCGTGCGCTGCGCGCCGCCCGCCAACCGGCCGACGCCGCTCGAGCGCGACACGTGCCTGCCGTGGGCGGTCGCCGAGCTCGCCCTGCTCGAGGACGTCGAGCTCATCCTCTGCCTCGGCGGCTTCGCCTGGCAGGCCGCGTTGCGGCTGCGCGCCGCGGCCGGGGAGCCGATGCCGCGCCCCCGCCCCGCGTTCGGCCACGACGTCCTGTGGGAGCCGCCCGGCCACCGCTGGCCGCTGCTCGGCTGCTTCCACCCGAGCCAGCAGAACACCTTCACCGGCCGCATGACCGAGGCGATGCTCGACGCGACGCTCGTCCGGGCGCGGGCGTTGACGGGGGGCTAGACCAGGTCCCTCCGGCGCAGCAGCGCCGCGGTCGCGGCGAAGCCGACACCCACCCAGGCCAGCAGCACGAGAACCGCGGTGAGCGTCGGGAGCACCGCCTGCTCCTGGTTGAAGATCCCGACGCCCGTGATGCCGGCCGGCGCGCCGTTCGTCGGGCCGTACTTGCCCACCTCGGGCACGAGGCCGATCAGCGCGGGCTCCAGCGCGAAGCCGATGAAGAGCACGCCGACGATCGCGACGACCTGGTTGCGGACCAGGCCGCCGACGCAGACGCCCAGGGCGCCCTGCAACGCGGCGACCGTCACGTTGCGCCACAGCACGTCGGCGAGGTCGCCCGCCCCCAGCGTCGCCTCCCCGCGACTCGACAGGACCACGGTGGCCAGGAGCATGATCGAGAGGGTCACGACGAGGGAGAGCACGATCCCGGCCACGGCGTAGGCCAGGAGCTTGGCGGCGGTGAAGCGGACGCGGTCGGGAGCGGCGAGGATCGCGCCGGTGATCGTCCGGTGGCGCCACTCCCCGGCCATGCCGACGATCCCCAGCAGCAGGATGAACAGGCCGGTGAAGTCGGAGGTCAGCAACGCGCGGACGTCGGCCTCGGAGAAGTCGCTGCCCAGCGCGGCGCCGAGCCCGACGACGAGCAGGGAGAGCGCGAGCGCCGAGCCGACGAGCGCCGCGAACGTCCGCGTGGTGCGCAGCTTGAGCAGCTCGGCGGCGAGCAGCGCGCTCATGCCGCACCGCCGGTCAGCGCGAAGAAGGCGGCCTCCAGCGACCGCTCGCGCGGCGCCATCGCGAGGACCACGGCGCGCTCGCCGGCGGCGATCTCGCCGACCTCGCGGGCGGACGCCCCGACCACGAACAGCCGCTCGCCCTCCCGCTCGACCCGGTGGCCGCGCTGCGCGAGCGCCGCGAGCATCGCCTCCGTGTCGACGACTTGGAGCTCGACCGCCGCGTCCCCGTCACCGCTCCCGAGCACCTCGGCGAGCGTCCCGCGGCCGCGCATGGCCCCGGCCGCGATGACCACGACGTCGTCGACGGACTGGGCGACCTCGGCGAGCATGTGGCTGGAGACGAGCACCGCGCGCCCGCGCGCGGCCTGGCTGCGCAGGAGGTCGCGCATCCAGCGGATGCCCGGCGGGTCGAGCCCGTTGGCCGGCTCGTCGAGGACGAGCACCTCCGGGTCGCCGAGCAGCGCCGCGGCGATCGCCAGCCGCTGGCGCATCCCCAGCGAGTAGCCCTTGACGCGCCGGTCCGCCGCGTCCTGGAGGCCGACCTCCGCCAGCACCTGCCCCACGCGCTCGTGCGGGTGACCGCCCGCGGTGGCAAGCACCCGCAGGTGGTTGCGACCCGTGCGCCCGGGGTGGTAGGCGGTGTCCTCGAGCACGACCCCGACGTGTCGGCTCGGGTGCTCGAGCTGCGCGTAGGGCCGGCCGTCGAACGTCGCGGTGCCGTGGGTCGGGCGTATGAGGCCCAGGAGCGCCCGCAGCGTCGTGCTCTTGCCGGCGCCGTTGGGGCCGAGGAAGCCGGTCACCCGCCCGGCCTCGACGTCGAAGCTCAGGTCGTCGACGGCGAGCACGGAGCCGAAGCGCTTGGAGAGATCGCGAACCTCGACGCGGGCCATGGCTACCCCTTGCCATCGTGGCGTGTCGGCCAAACGCCGCCGGGCTACCGTGGTCGGGTGCCCCTCAGCGCCTTCACCCCCAAGGTCGCGGAGTGGTTCGAGAACGCGTTCGCGGCGCCGACGGAGGTCCAGGCGCAGGCCTGGCCGGCGATCGCCACCGGCGAGCACACGCTCATCTCCGCGCCGACCGGCTCGGGCAAGACGCTCGCCGCGTTCCTCTGGGGCCTGGACCAGTTCGTCCGCGAGCCCACGCGCGACGTGGTCGGCACCCGCCTCATCTACGTGTCGCCGCTCAAGGCGCTCGCCTACGACGTGGACCGCAACCTGCGCGCGCCGCTGCGCGGGATCGGCGCCGAGGTGAGCGTCGCGATCCGCACGGGCGACACGTCGCAGAAGGAGCGCGCGCAGATGAAGCGCACGCCGCCGGACATCCTCATCACGACGCCCGAGTCGCTCTACCTCATCCTCACCTCGCAGGCGCGGACGATGCTCGAGCACACGCAGAGCATCATCCTCGACGAGATCCACGCGGTCGCCGCGACCAAGCGCGGCTCGCACATGGCGCAGACGCTCGAGCGCCTCTCCGCGCTGAACTCCGAGCGCGAGGTCCAGCGCATCGGGCTCTCCGCGACGCAGAACCCGCTCGAGGAGGTCGGCCGCTACATGGTCGGCCCGAAGCGCCGGTGCACGATCGTCGACGCCGGCGTCCGCAAGCCCCTGGACCTGAAGATCCACGTGCCGGTGGAGTCGATGACCGAGCCGGAGCAGTCGACCGGCTCGCTGGATCCCCTGGACCCGCTGGTCGGGGGCGAGGCGACGCGCAAGTCGATCTGGCCCGCGATCTACCCCGAGCTGCTCAAGCTCGTCCGCGAGCACAAGTCGACGATCGTCTTCGTCAACAACCGCCGCGGCGCGGAGCGCCTCGCGCTCCGGCTCAACGAGCGGGCCACCGCGCAGGCCGAGGAGCACGGCGACGGGGAGCCGGTCGGCGCCATGTCGATCGCCCGCGCGCACCACGGCTCGCTCGCGCGCGAGGAGCGCGCGGTGGTCGAGGAGCTGCTCAAGAGCGGGGAGCTGCCGTGCCTGGTCGCGACGTCGTCGCTCGAGCTCGGGATCGACATGGGCGCCGTCGACCTCGTGCTGCAGATCGAGTCGCCCAAGAGCGTCGCCCGCGGGCTCCAGCGCATCGGGCGCGCGGGCCACAACGTCGGCGACACCTCCAAGGGCCGGATCTTCCCGAAGTTCCGTGGGGACCTGCTGGAGTGCGCGGTCATCACGAAGCTCATGCGCGAGGGGCGCATCGAGCGGACCGTCGTGCCGAAGAACGCGCTCGACGTCCTCGCCCAGCAGATCGTCGCGATCGTCGCGAGCAACGACCCGGAGCCGACCACCGTCGACGACCTCTACGCGCTGGTCACCCGCACGCACTCCTACGCAGAGCTGACGCGCGAGCTGCTCGAGAACGAGCTCGACATGCTCGACGGCCGCTACCCCTCGCAGGGGTTCGCGGAGCTGCGCCCGCGGCTGGTGTGGGATCGCGTCGGCGGAGCGCTGCGGCCGCGCAAGGGCGCGCAGGGCCTGGCGATCGTCAACGCGGGCACGATCCCCGACCGCGGCCTGTTCTCCGTGGTGCTCCCGGACGGCCGGCGGGTCGGTGAGCTCGACGAGGAGATGGTCTACGAGGCCCGGCCGGGCCAGACCTTCCTGCTCGGCGCCTCGTCGTGGCGCATCGAGGAGATCGGCCGCGACCGCGTCGTCGTGACGCCCGCGCCCGGGGCGCCCGGGGCGCTCCCGTTCTGGAAGGGCGACTCGGTCGGGCGGCCGAAGGAGCTCGGGCAGGCCGTCGGCCAGTTCGCGCGCGAGGCGGTGTCGCAGACGCCCGAGCAGCTGCAGGAGGAGTACGACCTCGACCCCCTGGCGGCCAAGAACCTCATCGCGTTCCTGCACGAGCAGCAGGCGGCGACGCGGATCGTGCCCTCCGACCGCACGCTGGTCGTGGAGCGCTTCCGCGACGAGATCGGCGACTGGCGGCTGTGCGTCCTGAGCCCGTTCGGCGGCCGCGTGCACGCGGCCTGGGCGCTCGCCCTGTCCGCCCGCATCCGCGACACCTACGGCCTCGAGTCCGACGCGATCTACTCCGACGACGGGATCATCGTCCACCTCCCGGACACCGACGAACCACCCGGCGCCGAGCTCGTGATGGTCCCACCGGACGAGCTCGAGGAGCTGGTGGTCGCAGAGCTCGGCTCGAGCGCCCTGTTCGGCGCGCGCTTCCGCGAGAACGCCGGGCGGGCGCTGCTGATCCCGCGCGCGTACCCCGGCAAGCGCACGCCGCTGTGGCAGCAGCGGCTCAAGGCCCAGTCGCTGCTGGAGGTCGCCAAGCGCTACGCGGACTTCCCGATCATCCTCGAGACCTACCGCGAGTGCCTGCGCGACGTGCTCGACGTGCCGGGCCTAGAGGAGCTGCTCACCGGGCTGCACTCCCGCGAGATCGGGCTCGTCGAGGTGGAGACCCAGAGCGCGTCGCCGTTCGCCAGCGCGCTCCTGTTCGACTACGTCGCGACCTACATGTACGAGGGCGACACGCCGAACGCCGAGCGGCGCGCGGCGGCCCTCTCCCTCGACCGCGACCTCCTGCGCGAGCTGCTCGGCCAAGAGGAGCTGCGCGACCTCATCGACCCCGACGCGCTCGCGCTCCTCGAGGACGACCTGCAGCACCGCTCCGAGCGGACGCGGGCCACCTCCCAGGACGCGTTCGGCGACGTCCTGCGGCGCGTCGGGGACCTCACGCTCGTCGAGGCCCAGGCCCGCATGGTCCCCGATCTCGACGCGGAGCAGGTGCTCCTCGCGCTCGCCGCCGAGCGCCGCGCGGTGCGCGTGCGGATGGCCGGCGAGGAGCGCTGGATCGCCGCCGACGACGTCGGGCTCTACCGCGACGCGCTCGGCGTCGTGCCGCCCGGGGGGCTGCCGGCGGTCTTCCTGGAAGCGGTCCCCGACGCGTTCGTCCAGCTCGTGCGCCGCTTCGGCGCGACCCACGGCCCGTTCACCACCGAGGAGCTGCGCGAGCGCTACCGCGTCGGCGCGGGCGGGGTCGACGTCCTCGCGCTGGAGGCGCTGGAGCGCTCCGGGGACCTCGTGCGCGGCGAGCTGCGGCCCGGCGGCACGGAGCGCGAGTGGTGCGACACGGAGGTCCTGCGCCGCCTGCGCCGCGCGTCGCTGGCCGTGCTGCGCAAGGAGATCGAGGCGGTCGACCAGCGCGCGCTCGCCGCGTTCATGCCGAGCTGGCAGGGGGTCGACCGCCACGCGGCGGCGGGCGCCGGAGTCGACCGGCTGCGTGAGGTGCTCATCCCGCTGCAGGGGCTCGCGCTGCCGGTGGAGGTCTGGGAGCGCGACGTCCTCCCGCGCCGATGCGGCGCCTACTCGCCGACCTGGCTGGACCAGCTCTGTGCGAGCGGCGAGGTGGTGTGGGTCGGCGCGGGCGCGATCGGCCGAAGCACCGGGCGCGTCGCGCTCTACTTCCGCGACGACGCCGAGGCGATCGGCCCGCCGCCGGTGCGCGTCGAGCGGCCGGACCTGCCGGAGCACGACGTGCTGCGCGAGCGGCTGAAGCGCTCGCCGTGCTTCTTCACCGACCTGCTCGCCGAGCTCGCGCTCGGGCCCGAGCAGCTCCAGGAGGCGCTGTGGGACCTCGTGTGGGCCGGCGAGGTGACCAACGACGCCTGGGCGCCGCTGCGCGCGCCGAAGCAGACGCTCGCGCGCGCCCGCCCGGCCGCCAACCGGCCCGGACGCCGCTTCGGCTCCCGCCGCACGGGGAGCGCCGCGACGCCCACCCAAGGTCGCTGGGCGCTGGCCACGACGATCTTCCGACGGGAACCAGAGCCGGGCGCGCGCCGTCGCGTGCTGGCCGAGCTCTTGCTCGAGCGCTACGGCATCGTCACCCGCGAGCAGGTGCTCGCCGAGGGCATCACGGGCGGCTTCTCGATCCTCTACGACGCCCTGCAGCAGCTCGAGACCCTCGGCGTGTGCCGGCGCGGCTACTTCGTGGAGGGGCTCGGCGGCGCGCAGTTCGCGCTCCCGGGCGCAGTCGAGCGGCTGCGCGCGCAGCAGGTCGCCGCGGAGACCCCGCCCGTCGTGCTCGCGGCCACCGACCCCGCGCAGCCCTACGGCGCGGCGCTCCCGTGGCCCAAGCGCGACGCCGAGAAGCGGCGGCCCGCGCGCGTGCGCGGCGCCTACGTGGTCCTCGCGGGCGCCGAGCCCGTCGTCTACGTCGAGAAGGGCGGCCGCGGCCTCGCGCTCCTGGTCGAGCCCGAGGATCCGCGCGTGCGCCCCGCGCTGGAGGCGCTCGTCGCGTTCATCTCCGGCGGGCGCGGCCGCAAGCTCTCGCTCGAGAAGATCGACGGCGCGTCGATCATCGGCCACGCGCTCGAGCAGCTCCTGGTCGAGCTGGGCTTCCGCCAGGGCCCGACGAAGCTGACGCTCAGCGCCTGAGCAGCAGACGGGGGACGCGGCTTCGTGCCGCGTCCCCCGAACCGCTACGGCGTGATGACGCTCACGAAGGCGTCGGTGTTGCCGAACTGCGACGGGCAGACGTCCGGGTTCTCGGGCGCGGGCTTCACCGCGCCGGTCGGGGCGGTCTCCACCGCGCGACGGTCCTCGACCTCCTCGTCGCGGGCCGTGCCGTTGCCGGCCAGCGTGCGCTGGAAGGCGTCCACGACCGGGCAGCCGGCGCCGGTGCGGCTGTCGGTGTCGATGAGGAACGCCCGCGTGCTCGTCGAGACCAGCGTGTTGTAGTCGCCCCAGAACTGGCGCTCGAGGTTGTTCTGCGCGCTCGCCGCGGGATCGGAGGAGGCCGAGCTGACCTTGGTGACCCCGGTGAACGTCGAACCGTTCGTGGTGCTCGCGTAGTAGGCGTCGATGGCGGCGTTGCCGGTGCCGAACGTCGCCGGGTTCATCGCCTTGAGGGCCTGGAAGCCGACGTCGACGCGTCCCGTGGGGGCCACGTCGAGCGCGTCGAAGAACGCGTACCCCTGAGCTGCCGAGCTCACCGCCACCGGGGCCGACCACGTCAGCCCGCGGTCGGTCGACGAGGCCACGACCGTGCGTCCGCTCCCGGCGATCTTCGTCGACCAGGAGGCGTAGACGCGCGTGGAGCCCGGTCGCGGGTCCGTCGCGATGTTCGGGAACGAGTCGGTGCGGAAGTTCGCGCCCGGGATCGGGTCGTCGAGGTCGGTCACCGGGGCGATCGACCGCGGCTTCGCGTAGGACGTGCCGCCGTCGCGCGAGATCGCGACGACCTGGGCGGAGGCCTGCTCGAAGGCGACGTACACCGAGCCGTCGGGCCCGCTCATGATGTCCGAGCCCTGCCGGCCGTTGCCCGTGCCGTTGTTGCCTGCGGGCGAGAGCTGCTTCGGCGCGCCGAAGGAGGCGCCGCCGTCCGTGGACCGGGCGACCGCGATCGGCGCGTTTCCGTTCCCCGTCGCCGTGGCCGAGCGGAACTCGGTGAAGCCGACGTACAGCCGCCCGAAGTACGGCGAAGCCGGGTTGTCGTCGGCCCACGCGGAGTTCTTGTCGTTGAAGGTGTTCGGGTTGTCCTTCGTGGTCGCGCGGACCGGGGAGGTCCAGGTCGCCCCGTTGTCGTCGGAGTGCGAGACGACGATCAGCTCAGGCGCCTTGTTCGCGTTGAACGGGCTCTGACCGTCCTTATAGGAGGCGAGGCCGACGTAGTAGGCGCGCGCGCCGCTGGCGTAGGAGAAGCCCTTGCCGGCCGGCTTGGGGCCGTAGACGATCACGGGATCGCCGTCGGAGACGTACGGGCTGGCGCCCCAGAGCTCGTCGAGCAGCCCGCGGTTGGTCCAGGTCGTGCCGCCGTTGGACGAGGTGTAGACCCCGTCGGTTCCTACACCCGGGAAGAAGGAGCAGTCGCCCGGGGCGGTGTCCCCCCGCACGGGACCGTCGCCGCAGGGCGGCTGGCGCTGCTCGTCGTTGGAGCCCGCGATCAGGAGCCGCGAATCGGTCGGGTTGACCGCGATCGAGGGCTCGTTCTGCTTGTTGGTCGGGAAGCGGGCGGTCACGTCGGAGGCGGCACCCCCGGCGACCTGCGGCCGGTTGGCCTGCACGTCGACGGCGGTGGCGGCCTGCGCCGGTGCCGCCGTGACGAAGAGCCCGAAGACGGCCAGGGCCAGCCCGCGCCGCGTTCCCAAGCGAGAAGAGGTCATGACGGAGACGCTACCGCGGAGCGGCCCGTCCGTCGTGACGGTCCGGCGCGCGCGAACAAATACGCGTGGTCGGGCGCGTCGCGCGCGGCGCCCCACGCGTCGAGACGCTCCGCCGCGTAGCCCGCGGCGGTGAGCAGGTCGCAGACCTCGTGGGCGGTGCCGTGCAGCTCGATCACCAACGCGGGGCGGACGTCGGCGAGGAGCTCACGGGCGCCCCGGAGCACGTCGCCCTCGGAGCCCTCGACGTCGAGCTTGACGAGATCAGGCGGCGCGGTCCCGCCCGCGAGGGCGGCGTCGAGCGTGGTCACCGCGACGCGCTCGCTCCGCGTGCCGGCGACGTTCCCGCGCGCGGCGAGGTGCGACCAGCTCGCGTCGTCGGCGATCAGCAGCTCCTGCTCGCCGGCCGCCGCGCCCACCGCCTCCGCGCGCACCTCGACCTGCGCCGCCAGCCCGGAGCGCAGCGCAGCCTCGCGCGCGTGGCCGGCCACCGCGGCGACCGGCTCCCAGGCCACGACGCGCCCGGCCGGGCCGGCGAGCCGCGCCCCGAGCAGCGCGAAGAAGCCGACGTTCGCCCCGACGTCCCAGAGCACGCCGCCCGGCGGCAGCGCGCGCCGCAGCGCTTCCTGCACCGGGACTTCGAGCTCGCCGCGCAAGAGCATGCGCGTGTGCGCGTGGCCCGGCGGCAGCGCACGGGCGCCGAAGCGCAGCCCGAGTGCGAGCCCGCCGACCACGCCGACCTCACCCCGGCGCAGGAGCGGCGCCAGCCGGGCGCCCGCGGGGTGCCGCGTCGCCAGCAGCGCGAGCTGCGTGCGGTCGCTGCGGCCGTGCTCGGCAAGGGGGTCGGGCGTCTGCGCCATCGCGGCACCCTCGCAGACGTGCCGCGGCTGCTGGAATGGACTGGTGCCCGAGCTCGACGGCGACGGAAGGGTGATGGCCGCGGGCGGCGTGATCGTGCACGCTCACCGCGTCTGCCTCATCCACCGCCCGAAGTACGAGGACTGGTCGCTGCCCAAGGGCAAGCTCGATCCGGGCGAGGGCTCAGAACCCGCCGCACTGCGGGAGGTCCGGGAGGAGACCGGACTGACCGCGCGCTGCGAGGAGGAGCTCACGCCGCACTTCTACGTCGACCGCAAGGGCCGCCCGAAGGTCGTGCGCTGGTGGCGGATGTCGGTCGAGGAGGTCGCACCGTTCGTCGTCAACGACGAGGTCGACGAGCGCCGCTGGGCCACCGCCGCGGAGGCCGAGCGGCTCCTGGACTACGAGCACGACCGCGCGCTGGTGCGCGCCGTGCTGCGGACGGCGTAGCGACTCAGGCCATCTTCTTGCCGGGGTTGAACAGCCCCTTCGGGTCGAGCGCGTCCTTGATCGCCTCGTGGGCGCCGACCGCCGCCGGGGCCCACTGGCGGCGCAGCTGCCCGCGCTTGAGCCAGCCGAGCCCGTGCTCCCCCGTGACGCTGCCGCCGAGCGACAGCGTGAGCGCGAAGAGCGCCTCCACCGCCGCCTCGGCGCGGGCGAGCTGCGCGGTGTCCCCGGGCGTGAGCAGGAACGTCGAGTGGAGGTTCCCGTCGCCCGCGTGCCCCCACGAGCAGCCCTCCAGGCCGTGGCGCTCGGCGAGCTCCACCGTGCCGGTGACGGCCTCGGCCAGGCGGTCCAGCGGGACGACGACGTCCTCGGAGAGCTTGCCGCCGCGCCGTGCGGTGACCGCGAGCGACACCCCGCTGCGCCAGCGCCACAGCGCGCGCGGGGGCGGCCGCAGCGCCGCGCCGAGCGCACCGGAGAGCGCCTCCTCGAGCTCCGCGGCGTCCGCCTCGGACGTGTCGGCCTCGCAGACGACGAGGAACGCGGTGCCGTCCGGCAGCCCGCGCGGGAACGTGGCGCCGCTCGCGGCCAGCGCGCCCGCGTCGAGGTACTCGATCGTCGCCGGGACGACGCCCGAGGCGAGCACGCGCTCGATCGCCGCGCACCCGGTCTGCACGCCGCCGAACGCACCGACCACCGGAAGCTGGAGCGTGGGGGCGGGCAGCAGCCGCAGCCAGACGCTCGTGACGATCCCGAGCGTGCCCTCGCTGCCGCAGAGCAGCCCGGTCAGGTCGTACCCGGCGACGTCCTTGCGCAGCGGCCCGCCGAAGCGCACGAGCTCCCCCGGGGCGATCACCGCCTCGAGTCCGCTGACCCACTCGCGCGTGACCCCGTACTTGAAGCAGTGCGGGCCGCCCGCGTTGGTCGCGACGTTGCCCCCGAGCTGCGACTGCTCCGCCGCCCCCGGGTCCGGCGGGAAGCAGAGCCCGCTCTCACGCGCGCGGCGCGCCACGGTCTCCGTGGTGACCCCGGCCTCGGCCTCCATCCGCCACAGGCCGGGATCGAACGAACGCACGCGGTCGAGGCGGCCGAGCGCGACGACGACCGCGCCGGGATCGAGCGGCACGGCGCCTCCGGCGTAGCCGCTGCCGCCCCCGCGCGGCACGATCGCGATCCCGCGCTCGTAGCACCACGCCACGACGGCGGCGACCTCCTCGGCGTCGCCGGGCACCGCGACCGCGGCGGCCTCCCCGCGCAGGCCCATCGTCTGCGAAGCGTCCGCGAGGAAGTGCGCGTCGTGGCGGACGTGCTCGGCGCCGACGAGCCGTGCGAGATCGGCGGCGAGTCCGGTCGGCATGGGGGCGAGCGTAGCCTGCGGCGCGCCGCCGCTCACCCGACTTGGGCACCTACCCTGACTGCGCATGCCCGAAGGGGACACCATCCACTATGCCGCCAACCGCATCCGGCCGATCCTCCTGGGTGAGGTCCCCGACGAGCTGACGACGCCGCATCCCCGCCTGCGGACCGACCGCTGGCCGGAGAAGCTCGCGGGGCGCGCGGTGGAGCGCGTCGACGCGTACGGCAAGCACCTCTTCCTCCGCTTCGAGGGCGGCCTGGCGATCCACTCGCACCTGCGCATGACCGGCTCGTGGGGCACCTACGCCGAGGGGGCGCGCTGGCGCCGCTCCCCGCGCCGCGCGTGGCTGGTCATCCGCCGGGCCGGCCGGGTCGTGGTGCAGTTCGACGGACCCGTGCTCGACCTGATGACGGGGCTGCGGGCCCGGATCGACCAGCGGATCGCCGCGCTCGGACCCGACATCGTCGCCGACGACTTCGACGAGCCGGTGTTCCTGCGGCGCCTGCGCGAGGACGACCCGACCCGCCCGATCGGCGACGCGCTGCTCGACCAGCGCACGCTCGCGGGCATCGGGAACCTCTGGAAGGTCGAGGCGTGCTTCGCGGAGGCCGTCGACCCGTGGCGCGCGACCGGGAAGGTCTCCGACGAGGAAGCGCTCGGCCTGGTGCGCTGGGCACGTCCGCGCATGCGGGAGTCCGCGGTCTCCGGCTTCCAGGATCGCTACAAGACGATCTACGGCACCGCCGGCCGCCCGTGCCCGCGGTGCGCCACGAAGATCAGCCGGCGCGGCCAGTGGGACGACAACCGCCCGACCTACTGGTGCCCCGGATGTCAGACGTGATCCCCCGCGCCACGCGGCGCATCGGCCACAAGGGGGCCGATCACATCGCGCCCGGCAACACGCTGGCCTCGTTCGACGCCGCGCTGGCCGAGGGCGTCGACATGATCGAGTTCGACGTGCTCTCCGAGCACGAGGACGGGACGGGACGCCTGCTCCTGGCCCACGACTACCACAACGCCGCGCGCCGGACCCCGCTCGAGCTCGACGAGGGCCTCGCGCACTTCGCCTCCGACGCCTACGCCGGCGTCGAGCTCGACCTCGACCTCAAGCTGCGCGGCTACGAGGACCGCGTGGTCGCGGCGCTCCACGCGCACGGGCTGGCCGGGCGGACGCTGATCTCCACGATGGAGATCGAGTCGCTCCACACGATCCGCGCGCGCGCGCCGGAGATCCGGCTCGGCTGGTCGGTCCCCAAGGTGCGCCGCAACTACCTCGCGCACCCCGCCACCCGTCCGCTCGCGCTCGCGGCGCTCGTCTGGGCCCGCCGCGCGCTCCCGCCGCGCCTGGCCGCCGCGATCCGCACAGGCGAGATCGACGCGGTCATGGCCCACTGGAGCCTGGTCACCCCCGCCTTCTGGGCGACGATCCGCGACGCCGGGGGCGAGCTCTACGTCTGGACCGTCGACGACGCCGGGCGCATCGCCGAGCTCGAGGCGATGGGGGTGACCGGGATCATCTCCAACGACCCGCGGCTGTTCTGAGATGGGCCCCCGCGACCGTCGCTAGCCGGGGGGTCCGCGCCAGCCGTAGCCACGGCGGACGGGCGGCGGCTCGAGCGGAGGTGACCGCGCTCGGCGGTCATGCCTGCTCGAGGCCGCCGCGCCGGAGCCGCCTCAGGCCTTCACCGCGCACTTCGCCGCCGAGAACCCGGAGGGGTCCGCGCCGGCGGTGGGGCTGTGACCAGCGGAGGTGCGTTTGCGGGCGCGGCGCACGACCTCGCCCTCCTTGCGCCACTCGAGCGTCACCGCTCCGCGCAGGATGAACGCGCCGGTCTGCGGCGGACGGACCGTGAAGTTGCGCCCGCTCTGGCGCGCCTTGAAGCGCCCGGAGCCCACGGGGACGAAGCCGGAGTCGCCGGAGGCGCCGATGTTGTGCCACTCCTTGTCCTGCTGATCGAAGTACTGCAGCTGGAAGCGCATGAACATCTGCTCGCTCGCGACACCCGAGCCCGGCATGGAGCCGCGGACGCCGACCGTGTCCGGGTGGGACGCGGTGTCACAGATGTTCACGGTCCCCCAGAGAAACTTCGACTTGTAGATCGACGGGGCGCGCTTCGCCGCGGCGGGCCCGGCGCCGAGCGCCGTGACGGCCACCACGGCAGCGCCCAGCAGGAGGCGTCGGGTTGCGCGATGACGGTGCACGGCGGCAGGGTAGCGCCGCGGGGGCGCTGTGATGGAAGCCGTCGAGCGGCGTAGTGCAGGCATGAGCGAGACCTTGACCTTGGCGTTCTCCCCACCGAACACGGCCGCGTTCTCGTTCGATGCGCTCTACCGCGACAGCGCCGCCGACGTGCACGCCTACGCCTGGTCGCTCCTGCGCGACCGGGCGGCGGCCGAGGACGTCACGGCCGTGGCCTTCGAGCGCGCCTACCGCCGCCGCGGGCGCTTCGACCCGGATCGCGGCTCGGGACGGGCGTGGCTGTTCGCCATCGCCCGAAACGCCGCGCTGGACGAGCTGCGCCGCCGCAAGCGCACCGCGGCACTCACGTTCGACCCCGTCGCCGAGCCCGAGCCCGAGGACCCCGGGCACGCCGAGGCGCCCGAGCGGCGCGCGACCGTCCAGGCCGCGCTCGCCGCGCTCGACCCTCGCGAGCGCGAGCTCGTCGCCCTCAAGTTCCACGCCGGGCTGAGCAACGCCGAGATCGGCGAGCTGCTCGGCGTCTCGGAGTCCAACGCGGGCACGAAGGTGCACCGCGCCGTCACCAAGCTGCGGAAGGCCTGCGCATGAGCCGTCACCCCGACCCCGACACCCTCGATCCCGCGGCCGCCGCCGAGCTCGCCGCGCTCGAGGCCGCCCTGGCGGGCGACGCCCCCGCCGACCCGGAGTGGGCGGCCCTGGTGGCCGCGATCCGCGAGGACGCACCCGCGCCACGAGCGAGCTTCCAGTGCACCCTCGACGAGCGCGTGGCCGCGGGCTTCCCGCGCTCACGCCCGGGATGGCTGCGGTTGCCGGCGCGCCGGGTGCTGCCCGCGCTGGCGGTCGCGTCGACCCTGCTCGTGGGCGGCGTGGTGGTGGGCGCCGGCACAGGAGTGCTCGGCGGCGACTCCCCGTCCACCGGCTTCGACGGCTCCGCGATCCCGGAGGCCGCCCCGAGCGACGACGCGGCGGCGGCCGGCGCCGCGAGCGGCGCGGGGACCGAGTCCGCTCCCGCGGCCCCGCGGCCGCCTGTCGCGGCGCGCAAGGCCGCCCCGGCGCGAGCGGCCCCCGGGCCCTCGCGGTCCTCCGACGCCGCCTCACAGGCCGTGACGCCCGTCCCGAGCGCCCCGGCACGCTCCTCGCTGCGCCCCGGCTCCAAGGTGGAGCGCACCACCACGCTCGCCCTGACCACCGACGCCCGCGGGCTCCAGGAGGCCGCGAACGGCATCGTCCGTGCGACCCAGGAGCTCGGCGGCGTCGTCTCGACGTCGCAGGTCGACACCTCACCCGAGGGAGGCGAGGCGACGTTCGTCCTGCGCATCCCCACCGACCGCCTGGACGACGCGCTCAAGCGCTTCGGCACGCTCGCCGACGTCGCGCGGCTCACGCAAGGGTCGGAGGACATCACGGGCGCGTTCGTCTCCGCGCAGGACCGACTCTCCGACGCCCGGGCGGAGCGCAAGGCGCTGCTGGCCGCGCTCGGGAAGGCGAGCACCCCGCGCTCGATCGCGGGCCTCCGGGCGCGGATCCGCGGCAACCGCACCGAGATCGCCCGCCTCGAGGGAGACCTGCGCGGGCTGCGCCGCCGCGCGGACCTCGCGCGCGTCGACGTGACGTTGAGCGCTTCGGGCGCCGCCGCCGACCCCGGCGCCGGAGGCGCGTGGGGCCCGGGCGACGCCGCCGGCGACGCGCTGCGGGTGCTCGAGGTCCTCGCGGGTGTCGCGCTCGTCGCCGGCGCCGTGCTGCTCCCGCTGGGGCTCCTCGGCGGGGGCGCTGCCGTCGCCGGCCGCGGGGTGCGCCGCCGGCGGCGCGAGGCCGCCCTGGGAGGGGGCTGACCACCGCTGCCGCCGCGCCGGTGTGCTAGAGAACCCGGGTGCCTCCTGCGCGCGCGACGCTCGATCTGCTCTCCCGCGTCCCGGTCTTCTCGACCCTGGCCGAGCCCGAGCTGAGGCAGGTCTCGGAGGTGACCGTCGCCCGGCGCTTCGCCCCGCATCATGTGATCTTCCGCGAGGGGGACGCGAGCGACACCTGCTACGTCGTGGCCCAGGGGCACGCTCGGGCGATCCGCGAGCACGCCGACGGCCGCCAGCTCACGCTCGCCCACTTCGGCCCCGGGGACATCTTCGGCGAGCTCGCGATGTTCGACGACGAGGCGCGCTCGGCGACCGTCGAGACCCTCGACCAGGTCGACGCGGTCGCGATCCTCGGCCCGGACTTCCGGCGCCTGCTCTCAGAGCACCCGGACATCGCGGTCAAGCTCGTCGTCTCGCTCGGCCGGCGCCTGCGCGACGCCAACGAGCGGCTCACGCGCCAGAGCTTCCAGACGGTGCAGAGCCGCGTCGCGGGCGTGCTCGGCCAGCTCGTCGAGGCCGCGCAGGGCGAAGGCGCCCCCGCGGAGGGCGACGTGCTGGTCACCACGACGCAGGCCGACATCGCCCAGCTCGCGGGCTCCTCACGGGAGTCGGCGAGCCGCTTCCTGGCGGTCCTCGAACGCGCGGGGGTCGTCACCCAGGGCCGCGGACGCATCACGATCCACGACCACGGTGCGCTCTCGCGGTACATCTACTAGTGGCGCGCATCACCGCCGAGACCCCCGGGGCCTGATGGCCGCCGAGCCGGAGTTCTCCGCCGGCGGGGTCGTCGTCGACCTCGCGCGCGAGCCACCGGCCTGCCTCGTAATCGTCCCCACCCGGCGGGCCGCCAACGGCGCGCGGGTCCTCGCGCTGCCCAAGGGCCATCCCGACGCCGGTGAGAGCGCCGAGGCCGCGGCGCTGCGCGAGGTGCGCGAGGAGACCGGGGTCGTCGCCGCCGTCCGCAGCACCCTCGGCGACGTCCGCTACATCTACCAGCGGTCGGGCCGCAGGATCACGAAGGTCGTGCGCTTCTTCCTGATGGAGTACACCGGCGGCTCCATCGAGGACCACGACCACGAGGTCGAGGTCGTCCGCTGGGTCGGGCTCGAGGAGGCGATCGCGACGCTGAGCTACCCCGGGGAGCGAAAAATGGTGCAGCGCGCGCTCGCCGTGCTGGGCAACGGGTAGGATCGCCGCCGATGCAGGTGCTCAACTTCTACTCGACGATCTTCGCCGACCAGCTCAAGCGCGGCCGCAAGACGGCCACGATCCGCCTCGGCGACAAGTCGCACCGCTACCGCAAGAACGAGGCGGTGCTCGTCACCATCGGGTACCAGCACTCGCCGCGGGAGAAGATCTTCGACGCGGTGATCGACACCGTCGACGTCAAGCGCGTCAAGGACCTCACGCCGCGCGACATCGAGCACGACAACCCGGAGTTCCGCCGCCACGAGGAGATGATCCACTTCCTCGAGCAGATCTACGGCAAGCCGGTCACGATGGACGACACGGTCACTGTCGTGCGCTTCTCGCAGATCGTCGAGAACCCCGAGCGCTTCACCGACGCCCGCCTGGGCATCGGCGGCGCCCAGAACTGACCCAGAGCTACCCCGGGGCGCGGCGCGAGACGGGCGGCGCCACGGAGGTCGACACGGCCGCCGGACGCGGAGATGCGGGCGATGCGACGAACGGCGACGGCGGCGAATCGGTGCGCGCGCGCGTCCCGGAGCGGGCCAGGAACGCCCCGCCGACCACCATGAGCGCGCAGCCCGCCAGCGCCACCCACCCGCCGGGGCCCAGCGCGAGCACCTCGGAGGGCAGCGGGCGATCGACCAGGCGGACGACGACCACGCCGGCGAGCGCGAGTCCCGTGAGGCGAGCGCCCGTGGCGGCGGCCGCGGTCTCGATCCGGACCTGCGGCCCGGCGGCGCCGCCGGCCGCGAGCACGACGAGCGCGAGGCCGCACGCGCCCGCGGCAAGGGCGACGTCCTCGCCGCCGAACGCGTGCCAGGCCGAGACCCGCAGGCCGTCGAGCGCCGAGACCACGCCGGCGGCGAACGCGGCGAACGGCGCGCCGAGCCGGCCGGCGCCCTCCGCGATCTCGCTGCGCTGGAGCGGGCCGAGCCGGAGCTCGAACCACGGCAGCCAGAGCGCGACGAGCACCGTGGCCGCGCCGGCGAGCGCCAGGAGATGACCGGCCCGGAGTCCGTCACGGTCCATACGGGCCCATCGGCAGCCCGCGGACGCCGCGCCACCACCTTGGCCGCACGTCCGAGCGCTGGCACTCGTGTGAACGGAGTGCCAACCCCGGTTGACCCCGCTCGGCGCAGATCGCTACAGTGTCCGCACGTTGGCACTCGGCTTCTGTGAGTGCCAAACGGCCCAGATTCCTGCGTCACTCGGAGGTTCCACCTACATGAAGCTCAAGCCCCTCGGCGATCGCCTGATCGTCCGCGCCATCGAAGAGGAGGAGGCGACCGCCTCCGGCATCGTCCTCCCCGACACCGCCAAGGAGAAGCCCCAGAAGGGCAAGGTCCTCGCCGTCGGCGACGGCAAGATCGACGACAACGGCAAGCGCGTGCCGCTCGACGTCTCCGAGGGCGACGAGGTCCTCTACTCGAAGTACGGCGGCACCGAGATCAAGGTCGAAGGCGAGGAGCTGCTCGTGCTCCGCGAGTCCGACGTCCTCGCCAAGGTCCAGTCCTAAGAAAGCGAGAACAGACATGGCTCACAAGGAAATCAAGTACAACACCGACGCTCGCCAGGCCCTCGAGGCCGGAGTCGACGCCGTCGCCAACGCCGTCAAGGTGACGCTCGGCCCCAAGGGCCGCTACGTCGTCCTGGACAAGAAGTTCGGCGCCCCGACGATCACCAACGACGGCGTGACCATCGCTCGTGAGATCGAGGTCGAGGACGTCTTCCAGAACCAGGGCGCCCAGCTCGTCCGCGAGGTCGCCACCGCGACCAACGACGTCGCCGGCGACGGCACCACGACCGCGACCGTACTCGCCCAGGCCATCGTGCGTCAGGGCCTCAAGAACGTCACGGCCGGCGCCAACCCGCTCGCGCTGCGTCGCGGCATCGAGCTCGCCGTCGACCAGGTCGTCGAGAACATCGCCTCGCAGTCCAAGGAGATCTCCGGCAAGGAGCAGATCGCCCGCGTGGCGACCATCTCGGCCGGCGACGAGAACATCGGCGACGTCATCGCCGACGCGATCGAGAAGGTCGGCAAGGACGGCGTTGTCAACGTCGAGGAGGGCCAGACGTTCGGCATGGACCTCGAGTTCACCGAGGGCATGCAGTTCGACAAGGGCTACATCTCGCCCTACATGGTCACCGACCAGGAGCGCATGGAGGCGACGCTCGAGGATCCGTTCATCCTCATCGCCAACCAGAAGATCGGCTCCGTCCGCGACGTGCTGCCGGTCCTCGAGGCCGTCATCCAGTCGGGCAAGCCGCTGATGATCATCTGCGAGGACGTCGAGGGCGAGGCCCTGGCCACGCTCGTCGTCAACAAGCTCCGTGGCACGTTCACGGGCGTCGCGGTCAAGGCGCCGGGCTTCGGCGACCGCCGCAAGCGCATGCTCGAGGACATCGCGATCCTCACGGGCGGCGAGGTCATCACCGAGGACATGGGCCTCAAGCTGGAGAACACGCAGCTCTCCCAGCTCGGGCGCGCGCGCCGCGTCGTCGTCACGAAGGACACGACGACGATCGTCGACGGCTCCGGTGACGCCGAGGCCATCAAGGGCCGCATCAACCAGATCAAGGCCGAGGTCGAGAACACCGACTCCGACTTCGATCGCGAGAAGCTGCAGGAGCGCCTCGCCAAGCTCTCCGGCGGTGTCGCCGTCGTCAAGGTCGGCGCGGCCACCGAGACGGAGATGAAGGAGAAGAAGCACCGCGTCGAGGACGCGCTGCAGGCGACCCGCGCGGCGCTCGAGGAGGGCATCGTGCCCGGCGGCGGCGTGGCGCTGATGCAGGCAGTCGGCGCGGTCAAGGTCGACCTCATCACCGACGAGGACGAGAAGACGGGTGCCCGCATCATCCTGCGCGCACTCGAGGAGCCGCTGCGTCAGATCGCCGAGAACGGCGGCCTGGAGGGCTCGGTCGTCGTCAACGACGTCCGCAAGGCCAAGAAGGGCTTCGGCCTGAACGCCGCCACGGGCGAGATGGAGGACCTGGTCAAGGTCGGCGTCATCGATCCGGCCATGGTCACGCGCTCCGCGCTGCAGAACGCGGCGTCGATCGCGAAGAACATCCTCACCACCGAGGCCATCGTCGCGGAGATCCCGGACAAGGGCGAGGGCGGCGGCGGCATGCCCGACATGGGCGGCATGGGCGGCATGATGTAGCCGAGGGAGGCTGGCGGCGATAGCCGTGTGCTCGCAGCGGGCCGCATCGCCCGTGCCCAGCGCCGACCGATGGTGAAGCCGATCCTGGTTGGATCGGCGAATCGTCGGGTGGCGCCTGGCGCGCGCGAGGTGGTTCGGTGCGGGCGCGCGAATCGTCGCCAGCCTCCCCAGCCCGCGCCTCGCGCGCGGGCACGAGCCCCTTGCTTCTCCCGAGGGCCCGGCGCACGCCGGGCCCTCGGCGCGCGCAGGCCCGAGCGTCGCGGGCGAGTGCCGGTCGCACGTTCCTCGGCGCACGGCCGAGGAACGTGCGGTGCGGGGCCCCGCTGAGTGGGTACGTCAACGTCCCATGATCGCCTTCGACGCCGCCGACACCCACCTCCGCCTCGACGCCCTCGCCGCCAAGCTGGAGGAGTGCCGGGCCGCCGTCCACGTCGCCGAGGAGGGGGACCCGACCGCGCTGGAGGCGATGCGGGAGACCGTCGACGCGATGGCCGAGGATCTCGCCGTGCTCCGCGCGGCGGTCGGCGGACAGGACCTGACCTGAGAGTGCCGAACGCCGATCTGCGCTCAAGGCGTGGGGCCTCGTGGGCACTCCGCGGGTCGTCTAGCCTGTGTCCGTGCCCGGCGCGCCGTTCACCCACCTTGTCACCTCGGAGGCCGAGCTGCGGGCGGGGGAGTACCCCGACCCGCCGGCGCGCGCGTGGGAGAAGGAGATCGGCGCGCTCGACGAGCACTGCGCCGCGTTCCTCGCGCTTTCGCCGCTCTCGATGCTCGCCACCTGCGACCCGGAGGGCCGCGCGACGGTCACGCCCCGGGGCGGGCCGCCCGGCTTCACCCGGATGCTCGACGCGCGGCGTATCGCGTGGGCCGACCTCCAGGGCAACCGACGCATCGACGCCTTCCGCCAGATCCTCCAGAATCCGCAGGTCGGGCTGCTGTTCCTGCTTCCCGGCATGCGCGAGACGCTGCGGATCGACGGCACCGCCTACCTCACGCGCGACCCGGAGGTCCTGCGCGCGGTCGACGTGCCGGACCGCACGGCCGACCTCGCGGTCGGCGTCCACGTCCGCGTCGCGTTCATGCAGTGCGGCAAGGCGCTCGTCCGCTCACGGCTGTGGCAGGCGGAGACCTGGCCGGCGCGCGAGGAGCTCCCCTCCGCCGCGGCGATGCTCAAGGCGCACCGCGGCGACCCGACGCCGCTCGAGCAGGAGACCGCCCGCCTCGAGGAGAGCTACGTCTCGAAGTTGTGGTGACGCCGGCCTCGGGAACCGTCCTGTCGCTGCACCGGTGGCCGGTCAAGTCGATGGGCGGCGAGCCCATGGACACCTTCGCGCTCGATCGCGACGGCGTCGCGGGCGACCGCGCACACGTGCTCTACGACGTCCACCGCGGCGTCCCGCGCCGGCTCACCGCGCGGCAGGCGCCACGCCTGCTGGCCTGGCGGGCCGGCTACGGCGCCTGGGACGGGGAGGTCGGGGCGATGCCGCCCGCGACGCTGACGGCGCCCGACGGCGCCGTGCACCGCTGGGACGACCCTGCCCTCCCGGCGCAGCTCGCCGACGACCTCGGCCGCACCGTCGAGCTGCGCGTCGACCCGCACGGGCAGCCCGACCTGCGCGAGTCCGTCCTCGTCACCAGCCAGGCGACCCACGAGGCCATCGAGCGCGAGCTGGGCCGCGCGCTCGACCCGCGCCGCTGGCGCGCGAACGTCCGCGTCGCCCTCGACGCACCCGCGTTCGCCGAGGAGGCGTGGGAGGGCCGCAGCCTCGCCATCGGGGCCGCGACCTTCACGCTCCTGCACCCCTGCGAGCGCTGCGTCATCCCGACGCGCGACCCCGACACGCAGGCGAAGTCCGCCGACCTCCTGCGCCACCTGTTCCGCGCGCACCGGGGCCTGTTCGGGATGAACGCCCGCGCGCAAGGGCCGGCGCGCATCCGCATCGGTGACGCCGTGACCGTGAGGTGACGCTCAGCCGCCGCGCTCGGCGCTGCGCAGGCCGCGCAGCGCGTAGAGGCCGAGCAGCACGAGCATCGCCACGGCGGCGGCGAAGGCCGGCCCGACCGACGCGCGCTCCCCGGAGACGAAGCCGCGGCCGGCCTCCAGGAACGCCGTGGCCGGGTTGTACGGGGCGACCGCGGAGATCCACCCGTGCAGGAGGTCGAGCGGCACGTAGACCGGCGCCATGAAGAGGATCGTGAAGACCGGGATCTGCAGGAACGGCACGGACTGCATCGACTGCGTGCGCATGCACAGCCCGACGCCGAAGAGCGTCGCGACGACGTTGACCATCACGGCGAGCACCAGGAGCCCGCCGACGTCGACGACCCCGCCGTCGATCCGCATGCCCGCCGCGAGCCCGGCGACGCTCACGACCAGCGCGGTGAACACGAAGCGCCCGATTCCCGCCAGGACGTACCCGGCGATCAGGCCCGTGCGGTTCGGCGCGGCGAGCATGAGCCGGCGCGCGAAGCCCGACTCGTAGTCGGCCGCGACCGCGAACCCGGTGAACACCCCACCGAACGCCGCGCTCTGCATGAACACGAAGACGAACTGGAAGCTCGTGTAGCCGGAGGGGAAGTCGAACCCCGGGACGTTCGCGAGCCCCGACAGCCCGCCCGCGAAGGCGAGCAGGAACACGAGCGGGAAGATCGCGGCGGGCAGGATCAGCGCCGGGTTCTTGAACGTCACCAGGAGGTTGCGCCGGGCGACGGCCACGGCGACGTGGGCGAACGCGGCCATCAGGTCCGCGCCATCCGGGTGCGCAGGGCCGCGGCGGCCGCGGCGAAGCCGAGGACCGAGAGCGCCGCCGCGACGCCGAAGCCCCGCAGCAGCGCCTGCCCATCCCACCCGACGACCACCAGCGAGCGCATCCCCTCCACGAGGTAGGAGACGGGGTTGGCGCCGGCCACGGCGCGGAACCAGTCGACCTCGATCAGCTCGCGCGGCAGGTTGATCGAGGAGAGGAAGAACGTGACGAACAGCAGCGGGAAGAGCCCTTGCACCGCCTGGCTGGATCCGGTGCGCGCGGCCATGAGGGCCCCGATCGAGCCGAACGCGACACCGACCAGGGTCGCGAGCGCGAGCAGCACGACCGCTCCGCCGACGCCGGTGACGATCGTCACGCCGGCGATCAGGCCCACCGTGAGGTAGATCGTCGCCCCCATCAGCGCGACGGCGACGGCGCCCGCGAGCTGCCCGACGAGGATCGCCACGGCGCGCAGCGGCGTGAGCTGGAGCCGGTCGAGGAACCCCGACTCGATGTCGGTCGCCAGCTCGGTGCCCGCGGTGGTCGCGGCGAACAGCGCGCCCTGCATGAACGTCACGACGATCGCGAAGTCGAGGTAGGAGTCGCCCGGGAAGCCCGGGAGGCTCGTCGCGGAGTCCAGGCCGCTCGCGTTGACCGCGAGCAGGAAGAGCGGGAACACGATGGTCGGCACGAGGACCGCCGGCTGCCGGAAGGTCCGGCGCACGGAGCGCCGCGCGACGAACGCGACCTGCGTCATGACCGTGGCGTTCACGCCGGCACCGCCTCGCGCTCGTCGGCCCCGGCCCGCTCGCCCGCGCCCTCCAGCGAGCGACCGGTCTTGGCCAGGAACACGTCGTCGAGCGACGGCTCGTGCACCTGCAGCCCGGCCACCCGCAGCGACGCGGCGTCGAGCGCGCGCACGACGTCGGCCAGCTCCTCGGTCCCACCGCGCAGGCGCACCGCGACGCCCTTGGGCGACGCGGACGCCGGCTCCCCGAACGTCGCGAGGACCGCGGCGAGGCGGTCGCGGTCGCGCGGGTCCGCGGGCACCGCCTCGACCGAGGACCGGCCGATGGACGCCTTCAGCGCGTTCGGCGTACCCTCCGCGACGATCCGGCCCTGGTCGATGATCCCGACGCGGTCGGCGAGCACGTCGGCCTCCTCGAGGTACTGCGTCGTGAGGAAGACGGTGACGCCCTCGTCCTTGGCCAGGCGCGCGACCTCACCCCACAGCGCCGAGCGGCTCTGCGGATCCAGGCCGGTGGTCGGCTCGTCGAGGAAGAGGACCCGGGGCCGGTGGACGAGCGCGAGCGCGAGGTCGAGGCGGCGGCGCATGCCGCCCGAGTAGCCGCCCACCTTCCGGGCCGCCGCCTCGGTGAGCCCGACGCGCTCGAGCAGCTCCCCGGCGCGCGCCTTGCGCTCCGCCTTGGCCATCCCGTGCAGGCCGGCCTGCAGCTCGAAGTGCTCGTGGCCGGTGAGGTAGTTGTCCAGCGCCGCCTCCTGCAGTGCGGCCCCGATCACGCGACGCACCTCGGCGCCCTGGCGGGCGACGTCGAAGCCTGCAACGGTCGCCGTGCCGCCCGTAGGCGGCAGCAGCGTCGTGAGCATGAGGACCGTGGTGGACTTGCCCGCGCCGTTGGGCCCGAGGAAGCCGTAGATCTCCCCGGGGGCGACCTCGAGGTCGATGCCCTGGACCGCCTTGATACCGGGCGGGCGGGATCCAAACCACCGCTCGAGGCCGCGGACGGTGATGCCGTTGCTCTCGCTCATGGCCCGGCAAGGTAGCAGAGAGGTTGAGGTCGACAACAATCGCGCCGACGAAGTAACCTGGACGGTGCGATGGCGACGACGACGATCCCGACGGACCCGGCCACGGAGGCGTGGACGCTCCTGAGCCGCCTGATGATGTCCCGCAAAGGGCACATGCTCGAGACCGCGGCGTCCTTCGACCTCTCGCCGCCGCAGATGTGGGCCTTGCGCCATCTCGAGCCGGACACCCCGCTGCCGATGAGCGCGCTCGCCGGACTGCTGCACTGCGACAACTCGAACGTCACGGGGATCGTCGACCGGCTCGAGGCGCGCGGGCTCGTCGAGCGCCGCCCCGCCGGCCACGACCGCCGCGTCAAGCATCTCGTCGTCACCGCGGCCGGGGCCGAGGTCCGCCGCCAGGTCGGCGCGCGGATGAACCAGCCGCCGCCGGGCTTCGACAACCTCACCGCCGACGAGCAGCGCCGCCTCGCGACGCTGCTGCGCAAGCTCACGGGAGACTGAACGCGCGTGGACGAGGCGGTGGCGCCGCGGGAGCGCCCGTTTCGCCAGGTCGACGTCTTCACGGCCGTGCCCTACCGCGGCAACCCCGTGGCGGTCGTGCTCGACGGCGCGGACATGTCCACCGAGGCGATGCAGCGCTTCGCGCACTGGACGAACCTCTCCGAGACGACATTCGTGCTGCCGCCGAGCGCGCCAGGCGCCGACTACCGCGTGCGGATCTTCACCGCGACGCTCGAGCTGCCCTTCGCCGGTCACCCGACGCTCGGGACCTGCCACGCCTGGGCCGCGACCGGCCGAGCGCCGGCGCTCGGTGAGGTGATCGTGCAGGAGTGCGCGGCCGGCCTGGTCCCGATCCGCCGGACCGCGGACGGGCTCGCGTTCGCCGCGCCGCCGCTGGTGCGCTCCGGCCCGGCCGAGGACGCCGACGTGCTGCGCATCGCGGCGGCGCTCGGTATCGACCGCGGCGAGATCGTCGCCGCGGAATGGGTCGACAACGGGCCCGGCTGGGTGGCCGTCCTGCTCGCCGAGGCCGACGCGGTGCTGGCGCTGCGCCCGGGCGCCATCACCTTCGACCTCGGCGTCGTGGGGCTCTACCCGCCCGGCGCTCCGCAGGCGCTCGAGGTGCGGGCGTTCTTCCCGAAGGACGGGGTGACGGTCGAGGACCCGGTGACCGGGAGCCTGAACGCGTCGGTGGCGCAGTGGCTGCTGCGCACGGGACGGATCGAGGCCCCGTACGTCGCCGCCCAGGGCGCCGCGCTCGGCCGCGCCGGCCGCGTGCACATCACCCAGGACCCCGAAGGCACCGTCTGGACGGGCGGCGGCACCGTCACCTGCGTCGCCGGGACCGTGGCGCTGTAGCGAAGCTAGCGCCGCACCCGCGCGAAGCGTGACGGCGCCGTGGCGCGGAAAACCTGCGGGTTGCCCAGGAAGCGCGCGGTGAACTTCAGCGACCTCACCCCCCGGAAGCGGCGGGCGTTCTTGAAGGTCACGCGCACGGAGTAGGTGCAGTCCTTGCGCAGCGTCGCGCGGCGCGTCGACAGCGTCACCGCCCTTTGCTTGACCTGCACCGACACGCGGCCCTTGCACCCGATCGACTTCGCCAGCCCCGACGGCAGCGTCAGCTTCCCCCTGGTGGTGAAGCGGAAGGGTGCCCGCACATCGGCCCTGGGGGTCACGCGGGCGCTGAGCTTGCCGCGGCGCCGAGCGGGGGTGCCAGTGGGCGGGGTGACGACCGGAGCGGTGCCGCTCGTGGTGAACGTGAGCGTCGCGCCCGTAGTCGCCCCGGACGAGTTGAAGGCCACGATCCGGAAGAAGTAGTTCGTGCCGGGCGTGAGTCCGGTGACGGGAAAGCTCACGTTGCGCGCCGTGTAATCGGCGGGCAGCCCCTGTCCGGGCGTCGCCTGGCCCAGGGCGGTGGTCGTCCCGAACTGGAAGGCGTAGCCGGTGACCAGCCCGTTGGGCACGATGGCCCCGTTGAGGGTGGCCGACGTGTTGGCCAGTGCGGTGGCCGGCGCCGTCACGGCCGTGGGGGCGGAAGGCGTGCAGTACGTGGGGTCGGTCACCCCAGCCGGACACGCGGCCTGCGCGACGGCCGCTGGCCCGGCGATCATCAGCGCCGTGGCGGCGGACAGGGCCAGCAGTCCAGACTTCCTCATGTGATTCCTCGGCATTCGTGCGCAGGATGGAGCGTGTGGTGGCTCAGAACGTACTACGACCGTCGTCCTGGCAACCTGACAGCCTTTCGGCGGGAAGTCCAGCGGACGCCGATGGGCGGGGCGGCTACCGTCCGCGGCAGATGGGGGTGCGACGACACCGCAGCTCAGGGCGCGCCGCTTCGGATACCGCGACGAGTTGCAGTAGGACGTTGACTTACGGATCGTCATCACCGGTCACGGCATGGAGGCAGCGGCGACCCGAGCGCGGCTGCGCACGGGTCGCGGCGAGATGCTCGGGGTCGTCGACGACGACCGCCTGGAGAGCGCGCTCCTCGCCACCGATGTCGAGTTCGTCACGCAGAAACCTCGCGTAGTGAGGCCGACTTGCGCGGAACCAGCAGGTCACCGCCGCCTGGTCGCGCCGATCGAGCTGGTCGCGCCGGTCGCGCCGGACGCCCAGGATGTTCGTGAAGCGCTCAGCCGCGAGCTTGAGCGTGACCGCCGAGCCCCACGAGCCCGGTGTGGCCGGCGACGAAGACCTTCGCGTCCCGGGGAATCGGCGCGGCCGTTGCGCCAGTCCCCCGGCATCGTTCACCCCTCCCACGAGTACGGATAACCGTCCGGCGGACGGTGCTCGACGGGCGCTATTCGTTAGCCTGCCGACGATCATGAACGCCCCAAGCCGCTCAGGATTTCGCGAGATCGCGGCCAAGCAGCTCGCGCGTTCGGCGACCCTCGGACGCCAGCTCGCCGTCCGCCCCCTTCGCGGCGTCCAGGGCGCGCGCTTCGCCCGCCGGATGCCCGCAGCCGCGGCTGCGGTCCCCTCCGGGCCGCCCACCGTCGGCGAGAACCCGCTCGTGGCCTACTTCGACGCCAACCTCGAGGGTCCAGGGATCTGGAAGTGGCGTCACTGCCTCGACGTGTACCACCACCATTTCGCGAAGTTCGTCGGCAAACCGGTCAACATCGTCGAGATCGGGGTCTACAGCGGCGGCAGCCTCGGCATGTGGCGCCACTACTTCGGCGAGGGTGCCCGCGTGTACGGCGTGGACATCGAGAAGGCGTGCGTGGCCTACGAGAGCGAGACCGTACGGATCTTCATCGGGGACCAAGGCGACGCGGCCTTCTGGTCGAAGTTCTGCGCGGAGGTGCCAGAGGTCGACATCGTCATCGACGACGGCGGTCATCGGTCCCACCAGCAGATCGCCACGCTCGAGGCCCTGCTGCCACACATGCGCCCCGGCGGGGTCTTCGTCTGCGAGGACCTGGTCGGCAGCCACAACGCTTTCCACCATTACGCCTGCGGCCTGTCGCGCAACCTCAACGCCGCCGGGTCGAAGCCCAACGAGCTGCAGCGGTCGATCCAGTCCGTCTCCTTCTATCCGTACGTGACCGTCATCGAACGGCGCGCCACGCCACTCGATGAGCTCGTCTCGGAGAAGCGCGGCACCGAGTGGCAGCCGTTCTTCGACTCCGAGGGCGTCAACGTCGCCTGACCGCGGGGGACTTCGAAGGGCGTTGCGCGCCAGCTTCGTCGCGTCCGTCGGCATCCAGGCGATCAACATGACGACGGGAGTGCTGCTCGCGCGCGGACTCGGAGCCGAGCAGCGAGGAGCGCTCGCGGCCGCGCTGCTGTGGCCGAGCATCCTCGGCGTCATCGGGACGCTGGGCATCCCTGAGGCCGTGACGTTCCGCGTCGCGCGCGCAGGCCGGGCGCCGGACCACGTCGTGGGCACCGGTCTGCTGCTCGCCGCGGGGCTTTCCGTCGCCTTCCTGCTATTGGGGGCGGCGCTGCTTCCGCTGGTTTTAAGCCGCCAGAGCTATGACACCCAGGTCAACGCGTTCCTCTTCCTCTGCGACGTCCCGCTGTCGATCCTCGCCCTCACGATCATGGGCGTCCTCAACGGACGCCACCGGTACGCCTGGTTCCACGCGCTCCGGGTCCTCCTCGTCGGATCCGTGCTCCTGCCGCTCGCGCTGCTGGCCGCCACCGGACACCTCACGGCGCGCAACGCCATCCTGACCTACTTGGCCGCCAAGTTCGTGACGCTCGGGGTAGCGGGGGCACTGCTGTGGCTCGGTGATGAGCGGCCGAAGCTGCGCTGGGAGGGCAAGACGGCCCGCGAGCTGATGTCCTACGGGGTCAAGAGCCACGCGAGCGGCATCTCCGCTCCGCTCAACCAGCGCTCCGATCAGCTCCTGATCTCGATCTTCCTCTCGCCTGCGCGGCTCGGCATCTACGTCGTAGCGGGAACGATGAGCTCGATCGGATGGCTGATCGGCGGCTCGGTGGCGTGGGTGGCGCTGCCGGCCGTGGCCGCGCAGTCCCCGGGCCCGCGGCGGACGCGGACCGCGCGACGCTTCGTCAGCCTGACGCTCGTCCTCACGACGGCGTGCTGCGTCCCGTTGATCGTCCTCGCTCCGCAGATCATCGAGCTCTTCTTCGGGGCGGAGTACGCCGAGGCGGCAGATCTCAGCAGGATTCTGCTCGTCGCCGTCATCGTCTTCGCGACCAACCGTTCGCTGGAAGCCATCCTGCGCGCCGTCGACCGTCCGCTGGACGCGGGCATGGCGGAGATCATCGCCTTGGCGGTGACGCTCGCGGCGCTCGCCGTGCTGCTACCGACCCTCGGGCTCGCGGGCGCCGCGCTTTCCTCCGTGATCGCCGCCTTGGTCAGCGCCGCGTGGATGAGCCGGCGCGCCGCGCGCGCCCTCGGCGTGCCCGTGCGCGAAATCGTCGTACCCCACCGCGACGACGTCCGCGTAGTGGTCACCCGCGCGCGGCGCCTCGTCGGGCGCGGACCGCGGGGACCGCGGGGACCGTCGGGAGCCTAGGCGCGAGCCGACCAGCGTCGACACGCAGGCGGCGCGGCCAAACGCTCCGACGATCCCCACCGCGCGCTCCCCAGCTATCCCGCCGCCAGGACTCTGATCACGCCGCATCTGTTGATCTGTTGCGACCTCGACGGGAACTTCCCGCCGTCGCGGTGGGGCCAACCGAAGCCGTGGTCGTCAGTATTCTCAGTCGCCCATGGCTCTAGACGGGAAGCAGTTCATCGCATCCGTGCTTACCCGGGCCGAAGGTCGCGCCCGCACTTTCGCGTGGAAGTTGCTTCGCCATGCCAGTCGACTCGACGACGCGGCCTATCTCGACCGCCTCGCTCCGACGACCGACGTTACGCAACACCCCGAAGCCCTTCTCGATGAACTGCGAACGGCCGGTGAGTTGACCGACGCACTGGCCAGCGACGAGGCGGTCCGCTGGGCCCGCAAACTCGACGGCCGCAACAACGGGCACCGCACACGGCAGCAAGAGGTCCTCCTGCGTCTTGACCTCGAAGGCGGGGGACGATCGCGCGCGCTATTGCTCTACGCCGCGCTGCGCCGGCGCCGCCCTGGCGTGGTGATCGAGACCGGTTGCTTCACCGGTTGGGACACGGCACTGGTACTGCTCGCACTGACTCGCAATGGTCACGGCCATCTGTACACGCTGGACCTTCCGGGGTACGGCGAGGCGAAGCCCGACGACGTCGCATTTCAAGCATCGCTTCCCCTCGGCGGCCTGCCGCCCGACTTGGCGCCCGGCTTCCTCGTGCCCGACGCGCTGCGCGATCGCTGGACACTGCGACTAGGGGACGCCCGAGCGTTGCTGCCGGCCTTGCTGAGCGAGATCGCTGATCCGGTGGACGTGTTCTTTCACGACTCTGAACACAGTTATGGCCACATGATGTGGGAGTACACGACCGTAGCCCCGTACCTGGGCCCCGGCGCGCTGCTGGCGAGCGACGACCTCTCCTTCAACACGTCGTTCTGGGATTTTTGCGCCGCCTTTGGCTTGCCGCGTCTGATGCACCGCAGCAACGCAAACGTCGGCGCAGCCGTCTGGCGAGATTGAGCACAGTCAAGTGCTGACGAATTCGCGGCGGCGCATCCTCACTTGCCGGGCGCCCAGGCCCGCACTCTCACGTCCGTTCGGGCGCAGCGACCTCGGTCGAGCCGTCCCTACGACGGTCGGCTAGGGGACCGCTCCATCTCTCCGTGACATGACCTGCGTTGCTGGCGGCCGGGCGGCGGTCTGGCGCACTGGACAGCCGGGACGGCCGGCGTTCGAGCAGCGAGTGCCGATGAGCGTGCGGCATCTCGAGCGTGGATGAGCTCGGTTGACCGGCCGCCGGAATGCGCGCCGAATCGATCCTGGGCAGCTTTAGCAGCATCCCGATGAACAGCCAGAACACGACGTTGGTGGGGTCGAAGTCGAGATTGGTGCCCTTGAAGTTGTTGAAGACCAAGAACAACACAAGTGTGACCAACGCGGCGGAGATCGATCGTAGCTGCGGATCCTGGAGCCGACGATGCACCTGGATGACCCGCGTCGTGACGGCCGTGATCATGAAGACGCCGAGCGCGAACCCCGCGATGCCGAGTTCGAGAACAAGCTTGACCCACCAGCTTTCCTCAACGCGGCCACCGATGAGCTCCCACGGGTTGAGCGTCGGAAGCGCGTAGCGCGCTGCCTGAGTGTCCACGCCGGTACCGAGCCCGACCAGCAGATGCTCGTAGGCGTTACGGAAGCCGTCAATGGTGTTGATGACCAATTGCCCGACCGCGTGAGCCCAGACTTGTTCAACCAGATCGGCCACGTTCGTACCGAATACCGCCGCCGTGATCGAGAGCGCAGCAAACGCTCCCGCCGCGAGCGCGGCCCACACCCCCACTCGCAGCCGGACGCCGTCCAGCGCGAGCATCAAGAACATCATTGCTGGCACGAACAGGATCGCGCCACGTGCGCCGCTGAGCAGGGAGGCCAGAACGAAGAGCATGAACAGCGGAAGACCCAGCACGGCGGTCCTGCTCGATTTGGCCAGGAAAGCATGCCAGTAGGCATACGAAACCGCCACCATCGTCACAGTGAACAGGAAATACTGTCCGACGAACGAGAAGGTGCTCGACACTCGACTGATGCTCGCGCCGCTCTCTCCGACGTCGGCGAAGCTCTGGGTCACGGCCGCTGCGGCGTCGCCGTAGAACCGGTACACGACGTCCCCATTCCCCGTGTTCACGAGCAAGCCCTCACCAATCCCGATGACAGCGGGGATCACGCCGACGATGCACATGAGGAACAGCACGCGGCGAAGATCGTCTTTGCTCCGAACGAGATGGTAGCCGAGGTACGCCATCGGGATGTACATCAGCCAGACCTTCGCGCCGATCAGCCCGACGACGATGTCCCGCTGCGCGGGATTGGCCATTTGGAGGACGACGACCATGGAGAAAAGCAGGACGCAACCCAGCGGGAAGCCGGGGATTCGCACCTCCCGGCGCTGGAGCAGATACATCGCGGCGAATCCCAGGTACGCAGGAATGACGAACAGGAAGTCCTTGACCAGGGTGGCTGGACCGGTCTGCGGGTAGGTCGCGATGATCAGCAAACCCGAATAGGGCAAGAAGGCGAGAAGCGCGAGCACCGACATGCGCCAGTTGTGCAGCCCGAGTGCGAGGAAGCCGGCCATGACCACGGCGCCAACGACCAACAGGCCGAGCCCGGCGGCGACGGCCAGCCCCACCACGAACGCGAGCGGCACGACGGCGGTGAGCCAGACCGCCTCACCCGCGCGCGTGCGTCCCGGCCCGCCCTCCGCAAGCCACCGGGCCAGGCCCGGCCGGCGAAGCCCGGTGCTCAGGCCGAGGCTCATTGCTCAGCGCTTGTCGGGGTAGGCGTAGGAGTAGTAGCCGTAGTCGGACTCCCGGCCGGGCTTGAGACCCGTGATGACGAGCCCCGCAGAGCGCGCCGGCAAGCGCCCGAGCGCCTCCTTGAACGCTCGTGCCTGGTCGCGCGTGGTCTGGTCGGCGCGGATGCATACGAGGACCCCCTCCACGAGCGGCAGGATCTCGAGCGTATCGGCCACCGAGAGCACCGGCGGTGTGTCGACCACGACGATCTCGTAGGCGCCGCTGACCTCCTCGATGAACGTGCGGAAGCGGTCGGATCCGAGCAGCTCGGCCGGGTGGTCGGTCGAGGCTCCGGCGGTGATGACGACGAGATCTGCGCGTCCGTTGACCTGCCGGCCGCCCTCGCCGTCGGCAAGTCCTGTGTCCTCGGGACGGCTGACGACTTGGAGGATCGCCTCGGGATCGACCCTTCCGCTCAGGTAGTCGCTCAATCCGGGCTCGGAGTCGACCGGCAGCCGCTTGGCCAGGCAGGGCCGGCGGAGGTCGCACTCGACGAGCAGCGTCCTGCGTCCCGCCGCAGCGAACGAGAGCGCCACCGAGGCGGCCACCGTCGACTTCCCCTCCCCGGGGAGCGGACTGGTCACGACGATGGACCGCGGAGGACGGTCGACGTCGAGGAACTCGAGGTTCGTACGGAGGATGCGGAAGCTCTCGACGTCCTGCTCGGTCATCGGGCCGCTTCCGTTCGCGACGGCTCCGGCGTGCCCGAGCGCGTTGTTGCGGATGAAGCCCAGAACGGGGAGGTCGAACTCGTCCTGGATCTCCTGGGAGTCCCGCAGGCGGCGATCCAACGAGTCGCGGACGAAGGCGATGAGCACGCCCAGCAGGAACCCGACGACCATGCCGAACACCGTGTCCCGCAGCGGCTTGGGTGAGGCCGGCGCCTCAGGCACGGCCGCGCGCTCGGCGACACGCGACGGCGTCGCGTTGACGCTGAGCGTCCGCAGGGTCGCTATGCGATCCGCGAAGCCGAGGGCGAGCGCCCCCGTGTCCCCCCCGCGCCCGCGGCGAAGCTGCTCGAGCTGACCCTCCACGCGGTCGGCGGCCTTGCGGAAGCGCGTGCGCTCGGCGTCGGTCTGGATCGCCACGGCGCCGGTGGCGACCGCGTTGGCCAGCCCCGCGGCCAGGCGTGCGTCCGGCGACCCGGCCTCGACCTTGACGAGGTTGCTCGCCGTGTCGACGTCGACGCGGATCGACTTGCGCAGGTCGCCGATCGGCACCGCGGACGGCAGACCCTTCTGCGCGCGGAGGAGCACCTCGTCGCTGAGCACCGTCTCGGCGCCCTGGGCGGCGAGCTGGGCCGCGGTCTGCGTCTGGGCCGCGGCGACGCCGGCGATCGCGTTGCTCTGCCCGATCTCCTGGAAGGAGAGCTGCGCGACGCTCACGTACCGCTTCTCCTGGCCGAACGAGAAGGCGGCGGCAGCCACTCCGCAGAGGACAACCAGCACGACGATCAGCGACCGGCTGGCGCGGAGCAGGCGCAGGTAATCGCGGAGAGTGCCGTGGCGTGGGTCGCTCAATGTGTCGTCCGCTCCGTGGATGCGCGATCTGGGCGCCGGCCTGCTGCCGACGGGCCACGCTGACGAGGCGCGTGGCGTCAACGAGGAAGGCGAGGATATCAGTCATCCGCGGCGCCCCAGCCACTCGCCGCGGCGCGCTCCCGCCCGCCCCGGCACGGCACGAGCTTGGCCAGACACGCGTGCGGACGCTTGAGTGCACTGTTTCTGGTCGATCTGCATCCATCGGCGAGGACGCGTCGCGCCCGGGAGTCTTCATTGCCGGGCGCGAGGGTCCCGACCGCTCCTGGAAGCGCACGGCGGAAGCCAGGATTTCGAGGTCGGCGCGCGACCGCCGGCCCCGCCACCCTCCGACGGCTCCCGCGCCGACGAAGGCATGGTCGCCGTCGCAGCCCAGCTGCTCCGCGATGAAGTCCTTGTTGCGACGCTCCTTGGCGCCCATCGCGGCCAGCGAGTTGTTCCCCAGCGTCCGCTCGAGCTGCTCGAGCGAACGATCAAGCCCGGCGGGCAGCCCGGTCAGCCACACTGGGTGCCGCTCATCGTCCTCTTCACTTCGGTGTGCGATGGGTCTGATATGCGGGGCGCACAGCCCGAATTGGCGTGCCAGAATAACGAAGAGCGCGCGCGCCCATCCGCCACGTCGCCCGCGGTGTCCGCGAGACCTCGCAGAGAACGGAGAGCTGGCACCATCGAGCCATTGCGCCCGCCCGACCCCTTGACCGCAAGGCCGACCGCATGCCCGCTCTGAGCTGGCCTGACACCGCCGAGGCGGCCGCGGAGCGCGAGGCGGTGGCCGCAGGACGGCTGCCGGCGCGCTACGGCGAGCCGTGGGCGGACGCGTTCCTCGGCCGCGTCGCCCGCCACCTGCGGCCCGGGATGAGCATCCTCGACGTCGGCTCGGGCGCCCGGCCGACGGTCCCATCCGATCAGCGGCCCGCCGGCTGCACCTACGTCGGCCTCGACGTCTCCGGCGACGAGCTGGAACGGGCCGGCCCCGGCGCCTACGCGCAGACGGTCGTCGGCGACATCTCCTCGGAGCTGCCGGAGCTGGCCGGGCGCTTCGACCTCGTGCTCAGCTGGCAGGTCCTCGAGCACGTCCCGTCCCTCTCCCGGGCGCTGGCCACGCAACGGGCCGCCCTCGTCCCCGGAGGCCAGATGGTCGCCCTGCTCTCCGGTGCCTTCGCGATCTACGCGCTCGCCGCGCGCGTCATCCCCTACCGGATCAGCACGCCGCTCCAAGCCCGGCTGCTCAGCATCGTGCCCGAGGACAAGTTCCCCACCCACTACGACGGCTGCACGGACCGCCGGCTGCAGGTGCTGCTGCGAGAGGGCGGATGGTCGTCCTGGGAGATCGAACCGCGCTACAAGGCCGGCGGGTACCTCCGCTTCTCGCGAGCGCTGCAGCGCACCTACCTGCTCTACGAGGACTGGGCCGCCCGCGGGCCGCGGGCGAACCTGGCCACCCACTACATCCTCGACGCCGCCGCGTGACACGCCCAGAGCGTCACGCGGCTGCGTCTCCCGGCGCCGGCATCGTGGTGGCCAACTCGGGCTCGCTGCGCTGGATGGGCGAGATGGCCGCAGGCCTCGCCGAGGCAGGGCTGCTGGAGCGGTACTTCACGACGCTGGACTGCGCCCCCGAGCTCGAGCGCCGCCTGGCCAGGCTGCCGGAGCCGCTCGGGTCGCTTGCCGCCGGTCAGGCCCGGCTGCGCCGGCTGCCCGCGGCGATCGACGGTGGCCGTGCGTCCCGCGTCGCGATGCCGTCCTACCTGGCGCTCACCGCGCTGCACAGGGCGGTCTCTTCGCCGGGCGTCGTCCACTCCGCCTCGTCGGTCCACCAGGACCTCTTCGACCGCGGGACCGCACGCCGGCTGTCGGCCGGAACAGGGGGCGTGATCGCGCCCTCGAAGTCCGCGCGCCGGACCCTTGCGCGCGCTGCGCGCCTGGGCGTGCCCGGGGTGCTCGACTACCCGATCGCCCACCACGCCATCGTCGACGCGTTGATGGCCGAGGAGGCGCGCCGCGTCCCCGAGTTCGCCGACACCATCCAGTACCTCGCCGCGTCCGCACGCACGCGCGACCTGCTCGAGGCCGAGATCGACGGCGCGGACCGCGTCCTTCTGCTCTCGAGCTTCTCCCGGCAGACGTTCGTCGACGCCGGGGTGCCCGCAGAGAAGCTCGAAGTGATCCCGCTCGGCGTGGACCTCGAGATGTTCAGTCCTGCGCCGCGCGATCCGAGCAGCGTGTTCCGCGTCCTGTTCGCGGGCCAGATCAGCCAGCGCAAGGGGATCAGCTACCTGCTGGACGGATTCAGGCGGGCCGAGCTGCCCGACGCAGAGCTGGTGTTCCTCGGGCGGCCGGTAGGCCCCACGACGGCCTGGATCTCCCAGCCCCGCGTCGTCCACCGGCCGGCGGTGGCGATCTACGACCTCCGCGAGCACTACGTGGACTGCGACGTCTACGTCCTGCCGTCACTGGCCGAGGGGTTCCCCCAGACCGCCATCATCGCGATGGCGTGCGGGCTACCGGTCATCGTCTCCGAGCACACCTTCGGGGAGGACGTCGTCACCGACGGGGTCGACGGCTACGTCGTTCCGATCCGCGACGCGGACGCGATCGCCGACCGGCTGCGACGGCTCGCCGACGACCCGGCGCTGCGGCTCCGGATGGGCGAGGCCGCCCGCGGCACCGCAGCGCGGTTCACGTGGGAGAACTACCGCAGCCGGATCGCCGGCTTCGGGCGGCAGCTCATCGGACGCTGAGCGGCGCCGTCGCTGATCGCCGGTCAGGAGGTCGGCCTGGCACGATCGGCCCTTGCGCGTCGGTCGTCGGCGACGCCAGGCCCGAGAGCGCACAGCCGCAGGACGTCGAGCTCGGCGCCCGGTACGTCGTTCTTCAGCCGAGCGGGGCGCTCCATCGCGCCGGCCGGGGTCAGCTCGGCGTACAGCCGCGCGGTGCGCACGGTGATCGTGCCCACCTCGTCGGACTCCCGGGGAGGTCGCGGTCTGCCGGTCGGTGATGGCCACCAGCGAGGAGGAGTCGTCGGCCCGGGAGACGTGGTGCGCCGACACGAACGCGACGGTCCGCGATTGGGCCCTGCCTCGATCACCGTGCGCAGGCCGGGCGGAAGCGGAGTCAGGTCGTGCTCGACCGCGGCGGCGACAAGGGAGCAGCTTGGAGATCACAGCGTCGGGCCGGTTGTGTGTACCGTGACCACTCCCCGATGCCGCACCGTCCGCTCCACGCGTTCGCACGCCGCCGGTGATCGGGACGAACGCACCGTGGGTGAGTCAGTTCCCGGTCTTGGGGGCCCGCACAACGTCGCCCTGCGCCTCGCCGCACCGCTGCTACCCCGGAATGCGCCGCGGGCTCGGCGCGACCGGCCGCGAGCGCGCGGTCGCGCTCTACGGCCCCGGGCCCAGCGCCCGCACGATGATCGACTGCTTCGCCTCCGCCCAGCGCTTCCACGCCGCCCGCGCCACCCGACGATGACCGCAGCACGGGCCAGCGCAGCGGGCTCCCCCGCGGCGCCGCGGCCGCGTCGCGTGCTGGTCATCGGCGGCGGACTGATCGGCGGGCACGTCGCCGTCGAGCTCGAGTCCCGTGGGCATGCGGTGACGGTGTACAGCCGCTCGGTCAATCCATGGCTCGCGACGCGCTTGGCCGCCGGACTGCGCGTGAGCATCGTCCGCTCGCAGGTCCCGCTCGCCGCGGGCCAGCCGCCATCCGCGGACCTGGAAAAGCTCGTGGCAGACTCCGACATCGTCGCGATGCTGGCGGGGACAAGCACGCCGGCCTTCTCCGACCAGGACGCGGTGGGCTCGGTCGTGGGGTCGCTCGTCCCCGTCCTCACGGTCCTGGACACGATGCGACGGACGCAGACGCGGCGGATCGTGCTGGCGTCCTCCGGCGGGACAGTCTACGGGCGGGTGACGACGATCCCCACCCCGGAGGACCACGCGACCGATCCGATCTCGTTGCACGGGTTCAACGCTCTCGCGAGCGAGCGCTACGCCTCGTTCTACGCGCGGGTTCATGGGCTGCAGCCCGTCGTCCTGCGATTCTCCAACGTGTACGGACCCGGGCAGCGCGCGCGTGGGGGCCAGGGGGTGATCGCCGCGTGGAGCGAGGCGCTGGCCGCCCGGCGACCGATCACGCTGATCGGAGAAGGGGACGTCCGGCGGGACTTCGTGCACGCCGGAGATGCCGCGGACGCGGTCACGGCCGCGGTCGAGCGTGAGCTGGAGGGCACGTTCAACATCGGCGGAGGGGGGAGCATCTCGCTGGCCGGCCTGTTGGCAGAGCTCACCGCCGTCGCCGGCATCGAGCCCCGCGTCGAGCGGCTCCCGGCGCGGGCGATCGACGTCCCGATCACCGAGCTCGACTGCGCGCGCTACCGCGACGCGGCCGGGTGGCGAGCGCAGATCGCCCTCTCAGCAGGGCTCGCGGAGACCTGGGGATGGTTCGCCGCCGGACGCCCGCCGACGACCGGCTGACGTCTGAGGCGCTGCTGCGCGAGGGCGGATGGTCGTCCGGGGAGATCGAACCGCGCCACACGGCCGGCGGGTACCTCCGCTTCTCGCGGGCGCTGCAGCGCACCGACCTGCTCTACGAGGACTGGGCCACCCGCGGGGCGCGGGTCGTCACCAAGTCCAGGCTCGAAGGATGCCCCGCAGGTGAGATGGGCGGGCCCGCCGTGATGCGACGCGGCCGAAGGCCGAACCGCGCGAACGACGGTCGACTCGGCGCGACCTCATCGGACGTTGAGTGCGTTCTGACCCGGACCGTTGTGGAAGACGAGGTCGGCCTGCACGATCCGCCCGCGCGCATCGCTCGTCGGAGACGCCAGCGCCGAGAGCGCGAAGCCGTGCCGGTGCAGTAGGCGGATGACCTCGTCGGCGAGACTTTGCCCGGCGTAGAGCTCGACGAACGAGCATTCGACGACGATTGCGTCGATGCAGTCCAGCACGCCGGTGGCTCCCCGCAGCACGTCGAGCTCGGCGCCCTGCACGTCGATCTTGAGCAGCGCCGGGCGCTCGATTGCGGCCGCGTCGACCTCGGCGTCGAGCCGCGCAGTGCGCACCCGGATCGTCCCCACCTCCTCGGTTCCCGGGAACGTCGCGGTCTGCTGATCGGTGATGGCCAACAGAGAAGACGAGTCGTCAGCGCGCGAGACGTGCAGGTCAGCGGTGCCCGCGGCGGTGCTCAGCGCCGCGTCGACCACGCGCAGTCGCCGGTGCCCGGCAAGGACGCGCCCCAGCGTCGCCCGGGGAGCGGGGAGCGGCTCGAAGCACACCAGCGTCGCGGCCGGCCAGCGGCGAGCGGCGACGAGGGCGAACTGACCGCGGTTGGCGCCCGCGTCGATCACCGTGCCGAAGCGCTCCGGCAACGGTGTCGCATCGTGCTCCACCGCGGCGGCGACGCCGCGGCGCAGCGCCCGCCGGTAGGACGGGACGGCGAGGATCCTCCGCAGCTTGCGCCCGCGACTACCGAGGTCTCGGAGGGTGCGGAGCGACACGCGGGCAGTCTAGGTCAGTCATCGCAGCGGCCGGCAACCGTCCCCCGCGTACTTGCTTGTACCGTGCGCCTCCGTGCTGCCGACCCGCCGCCCCGCGCGACCCGCCCGCGCCCCCGGCGGCGAGGGGACGAAGGCGTTGTGGGTGAGTCAGTTCCCCGTCTTCGGGGGGCCTCACAACGTTGCGCTGCGCCTCGCCGAGCCGCTGCTGCGTCAGGGCGTCGCCACGACGGTCCTGCTGCCCGAGGAGCCCGGGACGGCCGCCGAGCGCCTGCGCGGCGGCGGCGTCCCGGTCGTCTGCGTGCCCTGGCAGCGCATCCGGCGCACGCGCGATCCGCGCGTCCACGCGTCTCTGCTGCTCAAGGCCGGGCCCGACGTCCTCCGCATCCGGCGGGTGATCCGCGACGGCGCGCACGATCTCGTCGTACTGACCGGCCTGATCCACTGGCAGGGAGCGCTCGCCGCCCGCCTCGAAGGTGTGCCGATCGTGTGGCAGCTCCTGGACACCGCGACCCCGGCGCCCGTGCGCGCCGCGCTGATGCCGCTCGTGCAGCGCTGGGCGGACGCGGTCATGTTCAACGGCCAGCATCTCGTCGACTGGCACACGCGCGGGCGCACGCTGCGCCAGCCCGCCACGCTCTTCACGGGGCCGGTCGACACCGAGCGCTTCCGCCCGGCCGACAAACCCCAACGCGACCGGATGCGCGACGCGCTCGGTGTGCCCCGCGACGCGCCGCTCGTCGGCACCGTTGCGAACCTCAACCCGATGAAGGGCATCGAGTGGTTCATCCGCGCCGCGCGGTTCATCCACGAACGGCGACCGGAGGCCTGGTTTCTCATCTCGGGGGCGTCGTACTCCAACCACGCGGGCTACCGCCTCATGCTCGACGCGGAGATGCGTGCGACCGGGGTGCCGCTCGAGCGCTTCGTCGTGCGCCACGACCCACCCGACCGGCACTACCCCGCGCTTGACGTGAAGCTCATCACCTCGCTCCCAGCGTCGGAGGGCCGCACGACGACCGGTCCGGAGGCCATGGCCTGTGGCGTCCCCGTCGTCGCGACTGACGTCGGTGCGGTGCGCGAGGTGATCGAGGAGGGCGTTACGGGGTTCGTGGTCCCGCCCCAGGATGCCGAGGCCCTGGCGCGCGCCACGCTCGTGCTTCTCGACGACGCCGCGCTGCGCAGCAGGCTCGGCGCGACCGGACGCGAACGTGCGCTGAAGCTCTACGCGCTAGAACCCAGCGCGCGCATCATGCTCGACAGTTTCGCCGACGCGCGCCGTTTCCACGCCGCCCGCGGAGCACGGTCGCGCGTGTGACTCGTCGGGCTCCGGGGACGCTGACGCGGCACCACGGGTCGGACAGCTCCCGCGACGTGACGGGACGGAGCGCAGGTGTTGACCTTCGCGGCGGACTGACGGACACTTGGCGTTGGTTTGCCTCCGGCCACGTTGCCTGGGCCCAGAAGGCATCCGCTGAATCCCTCGGGATTCCACCACCCGCCCCCCAGACCGGACGTCTGGAATCAAGGAGAACATAGTGCTGAATATTGACGCTCAGCGTACGGACCGGACGATTCTCGTTGCCGGCGGCGGCGGTTTCATCGGGGGCGCGCTCGTCGCCGACCTGGAAGCCTCCGGGGTACGGGTGCGCTCGGTCGACAGCAAGAATTTCGACGAATGGCACCGTCGTTCGAACACTGCGGACAACCGCGTCCTCGACCTCCAGAGCCTCGAGGCGTGCCAGGAGGCGGTCGATGGCGTGGACGAGGTCTACCTCCTCGCCGCGGACATGGGCGGGATGGGCTTCATCGAGGCCAACAAGGCGCTCTGCATGCTCTCCGTGCTCATCGACACCCACATGCTCCGGGCCTCCGAGCGAGCGGGGGTCGAGCGGCTGTTCTACGCCTCCTCCGCGTGCGTCTACGCAGCCGGCAGGCAGGAGATCGCGGCGATCGAGCCGCTGAGGGAGCAGGACGCCTACCCGGCCATGCCCGAGGACGGCTACGGGTGGCAGAAGCTCTTCTCCGAGCGCATGTGCCGGCACTTCCGCGAGGACTTCGGGCTGACGACCCGGATCGCCCGCTACCACAACGTCTACGGGCCCCACGGTACGTGGGCGGGTGGCCGGGAGAAGGCGCCGGCGGCGATCTGCCGCAAGGTCGCGGAGGCGAAGCTCTCCGGCGTCCACGAGATCGAGGTGTGGGGCGACGGTGAGCAGACCCGCAGCTTCACCTACATCGACGACTGCGTGCACGGCACCCGCCTGCTGATGGACTCAGACGTCGAGGAGCCGACCAACATCGGCTCGAGCGAGATGGTGACGATCAACGAGCTCGTCGACATCGTCTCGGAGATCGCCGGGATCACCGTGAGGCGATACCACGACCTCTCCGCGCCCAAGGGCGTGCGCGGACGCAACAGCGACAACACGATGATCGTCGCACGGCTGAGCTGGGAGCCGTCCACCGGACTGCGCGACGGACTGGCCGAGACCTTCCGCTGGGTCTACGACCAAGTGGCCTCGCGCGACAGGGCGGCCGCCTAGCAGCTCCTCACGTCGCGTGGGCGAGCACCTTCACCAGGCTGTCGGAGAAACGGCGTGAGAACGCGCGCTGCGTGAAGTGCGCCTCGGCGTAGCGCCGCGCCGCGTCGCCCCGCGCGTCCACGTCGGCGCGGTCCGCCAGGATCCGGGTGAGCGCCCGGGGGAAGTCCTCGGGATCGCGGGAGTCGACGACCCACCCCGCGCGCGACTCGTTCACGATGCGCGCGACCTCGCCGCCCGGGTTGACCACGGCGAGCACCGGAAGCCCATAGGCCATGTAGTTCATCAGCTTGCTCGGGATGTTGAACTCCGAGCCGGTGTGGCGCTGGGTCACCAGGCCGATCGTCGCCGCCGCGAGCTCGCGCTCGAGGCTGGCGTCATCGACCAGCCCCATCATCTCAACCCGCTGCGTCCGGAGGTTGGCCCGTACGGCGTCGGCCTCCATGCCGTTGCCGGTGATGACGAGGCTGACGTCGGCGTTGGCCTCCGGCGCGCGCTCGAAGCCGTCGACGAGCTCCGCGAGGCCCTGCGAGAAGCCGATGTTCCCCATCACCATCAGGCGCGTGCCGGTGGGCGGACGACGCAGTGCGGAGCCGTTGGCGGGCACGCGCGTCGCAGGGTCGTAGATGAGCTCGATCTTGCCGGGCTCGACGCCCTTGGCGACGAGGTTCTCCGTGAACGCGCTCGAGAGGACGACGATCCTGTCTGCCGACCTGTACGCCGTCCGCTCGAGCCAGCGCGAGGCCCGCAGCACCGTGCTCGCCTCGCTCACGAGGCCGGAGGCGGCGGCGCCGTCGGGGAGGATGTCGTGCAGCCACAGCACCCAGGGGATGCGCCGCGCCCGGCTCGCGACGATCGCGGGCAGCAGCGCCGGGAAGGACGGCGACGCAGACACAAGGACATCGGGCTTGGAGAGGAACGGGGCGGCCAGCGCCTGCGCGGCCATGAACGACAGCTCTTGGCGGTAGCGCTGCAGCGAGCTCTCCCGGCCCACCCACAACGGAAGGCGCAGCACGGGGATGCCGTCGCGCAACTCCCGGTACGGGCGCGACCGGGTGCCCCAGCTCGGTTCGGGGTAGTGCGGATGCGCGGCGACCACCTCGACGGTGTGCCCGAGCTCGCGAAGCCCCTTCGCCCAGACCGTGCTGACCGGACCGATCCCGGTCGGCTCGGGATCGTAGTTGTAGCTCCAGAGCTGGACCCGCATCGCGGCGGCATTGTAGGTCAGCCCCCGACAGGGGGCTCCTGCGCCGGAGACCCCACGCGCCTGACACCGGGCAGGCAAAGGATCTCGGTGGCGTGCGGCCCGAGCGGCTGGGGCGGCGCGTCCTGGGGCGCCCAGCGGACCTCCGCGATCTCGCCCCGATCGACGCGCAGGGGTCGGTGGTCATAGACGGCCGTGAAGCAGGAGAGGTGCGCGGTCGCCCGGTCGGTGGCGACGATCTGGCCCCCGGCGGTCCAGGCGTCGATCCGAAGCCCCAACTCCTCCTCGGCCTCCCGGCGGGCGGCGTCAAGAGGCGCCTCCCCGTGCTTGAGCCCCCCGCCCGGGAGCTCCCACGCGGCCCGGCGTCCGTAGGTATGGCGCACGAAGAGCACGTCATCCCCGTCGCGGACGATGAGCTTCACGCCGCGGGTGTGCGGACGGCGGACGAACCACCACACGCCCAGCACGACGTAGGCGGCGCGGTAGGCCAGCCGGCGGGCGGCGATCGCGAACGGGACCTCCGTCGCCCCGCTCAAGCCGTCGGGCGGTCGTGGCGACGTCATCGCGCGAAGTGTTGCGCAGCGGGTCGCCGGTCGCAGCAAGTTCGGCGATCGAGGGCCCGACTACTGTTAGGCGGGTGTGGCCATCCGGGATCACCGCGCGGGCCAACGGCCTCGGAAAGCGGTGCTTACGCAGGCTGCTCGAGATCGGCCAGAACGTGGGCGTCGACGTCCTGCCCCGCCACTTCTACAGCCAGGTCCCCGACTTTCGCGCGCTCGGTCGTGACCAGCGCTGGCAGCGCCCGTACTCGATGGCCGGCGTCCGCGGCGTCGACGTCGCAGCTCAGCTCCGGTGGCTGGAGGAGACCTGCCCCCCGGGACTCGCGTCCCAGCTTTCGCGCCTCGATCTCCACGCACGGGCCGCCGCGGCGAACGGGGCGGTCGGCTACGGGCCGGTCGAGAGCGACATCCTCTATTGCCTCGTCCGCTCGCGACGCCCGCGACGCATGATCCAGATCGGCGCCGGCGCGTCGACCTGGGTCGCCCTGCAGGCCGCGCGGGACGGAGCGACGGCGCTGCGTATCACCGCCGTCGACCCTTATCCGACGCCCTTCTTGGAGCGGTTGGCGGCCGACGGCGACATCGAGTTGCTGGCCAACCCCGTGCAGGGCGTCGATGTCGACCTGCTCGCCTCCCTGGCCGCAGGCGACGTGCTCTTCGTCGACTCCACCCACACGGTCTCGGCGGGCAGCGACGTGAACTACCTGATCCTCGAGGTGCTGCCGCGGCTCACCGCAGGCGTCCTCGTCCATTTCCACGACGTGACCATGCCCTACGACTACGGGCCGGGGCTGATGTCGACCGATCTGTTCTTCTGGAGCGAGAGCGTGCTCCTCCACGCCTACCTGGCCGACAACCCCCGCGTGGAGATCCGTCTGGGCTGCGCGATGCTGCACGACGCGGCGCTCGATGCGTTTCGGGCGCGCATCCCGACGTACGATCCGCCGATGCTCACCGAACGCGGGCTGTGCGTCGGCGACCCGGCCGGCGCGTTCCCGTCGGCGATGTGGCTCGAGGTCACGTCGCCGCCGGCGGGCGCCCGCGACTAGGCGGGCGGAGCTTCGAGGCTGCGTACCGAACCGATTCTGGCGCGCAGCCGCTGGCTTCCGCGGCCGAGGCGGATCTGGAACACCTCGTGACGCGCGACCCTCAGGGTGCGCGCGCGGCGCCAGCGCCCGCCGCTGAGGCGCTCGATGTCCAGCCGTCCCGCTGCCGGACTGCGACCCCAGGCCAGCACGCCGCCCCGCGCGATGCGCTTCTTCACGAACGGGAAGCGAAACGCCCGCTGCGCGGGTTTCGGGCGTCCGTCGCGGAAGTAGACGCCCGACTGGTTGGTGGCGGCGAAGCTCGGCTCGGGTGCCTGGTCGACGATCCGCAGCCAGATCACGGTGTCGACGCCTTGACGCGACAGGCTGAACAGGGACTGCGCCAGGTAGCGTGCCTGCAACGCGACCGGGAGACCGTCCGGATCCGGTGGAGCGGAGTCGTAGGAGAACTCCGTCACCCACAGGCGGTGGCGCCTGCTGCGCGGCAGCGCGCGCCCCGAGCGCTCAGCGTACCGGAGCACCTTCCTGAGCTTGTGCACGTCAGCGACCGACACGTCATCTCGGTTCGGCGCGGGGACGGACGGCGCCCCGACCGTGTACGGGTGGTGGGCGAGGACGTCGAACCGCGCCGGCGACCGACACGGGGCGCGCTGGAGACCCCTGCCGCCGCCGCGGACGCAGAGGAGGTCGCGCACGAAGCGCGCCGGCATGATGCGGTTGCCACCGGGCGCGCGATCGCCGAAGGGCGCCGTCCCCCCGGTCACGACCAGCGCGTCGCGACTGACGGATTTCACCCCGGCGTAGAAGGCGTTCAGCATGCGCCGGTAGTGAGCGGGGGCGGCGGTGCGGCCCCCGCTCCACTGCGGCGTCAAAAACCGTGAGAGGTTGGGCTCGTTCCAGAGCTGGAAGCTCCGCACCCGGGGCAGGCTGCGGCCCGGCACGGCGGGGTCGGGGAAGCGCCCCGAGTAGCGGCGGGCGAGGGCGACGCCGAACTCGCGCAGCGCGGCGGGGTCGGGGCGCCACGAGCCGCGCGGAGCGTCGGCCGGGCGGTCCGGCCCCTCGGCCCAGCGCGGTGCGCCGGTGAACGAGAGCATCACGTCGAGACCGCGCTCGCGCGCGGACTTCACGGCGGCGTCGGCGGTCGCGAAGAAGTACGACGGGTCGGCGGGGTTCGTCGCGTCGAAGCCGGGCGGGCGGCTCGGGGTGTCGGGCACGGCCCAGCCGATCTGGATCCGGACGATGTCCGAGGCCGAGTCCGCGGTGCGCTGGAACCAGAACGCGCGCTCCGCCGAGGTCCCGGTGAAGACGTCGTCGAAGAACCCGGTCCTCAGCGCGGGAGCCGCCGGGCTCGGAGCCGCGAGGGCACCACCGCCCGCGAGCACGCCGACCAGGGCGGCGCAGAGGCCCGCAGTGCGGCGCCCCAGAATCCGGTGCACGCGGCTACTGCGCCTTCGAGGAACGGCGGCGGCGGATCACGACGGCCGTCATCGCGAACGCGCTGGCCAGCAGGACCCCCGGGAGCACGATCCCGAGTCCGTCGCCGGCGACGTCGCCCGTGGCGGCTCTCGCGACGGCGCGCGGCGGCGTGCTGCCGACGACGCCGGGGACCACCACCGTGGAACGGCGGGCTGACGCTCCCGGGCGACTCGCCTGACGCTCCGACGTCCCGTCGACGATGGCGGCGAGCGCGCGCCCGTTCGCCCCGCGCCGCTCGAGACGCCGGCGCGCGGCGGGGGCGAGCGTGGCGCGCGGGGCCCCGGGGCGCTTGTCCCCGCTGGAGCCGGGCACCGTCTGGAGGTACTCGTCGAGGGCGGAGTTGCCGGGAGGCGCCACGGTCTCTGCTTGGGCGCTCGCGAGGGGGGGCAGGCAGAGCGCGGCGACGAGCGCGAGCGCGAGCAGGCGTGGGAAACGCATTCCCCCAACAGTACGCGGCGACGACGTCGAGCCTGACGGTCGCGCGTCCGGGCGGCGGATCGCGGCTGAGCACACCGTAAAGTGGCCACGGTGGAGCTCACCGCATCTCGGTCCGCGGGCCGGTCCGGGCTGGCCGCGCGCGCAGCCGCGCTGATCGATCCCCCGGCCGTGGCGGCCTGGACCCTCGCGTTCTCGCTGGTGGCCTACCTGGCGCTGAGCAACGGCGGCTACGACACGATCGTGCGTGACCAGGTCGGCGTCGCGCTGTGGTGGATCGTGCTTCTCGGCGCCGTCGCCGGGCTCCTCCCGCGCCGCGTCCCGCGCGCCGGATGGGCCGCGATCGCGCTGCTCGGCGCCTTCGCCGCGTGGACGGGCCTGGCGACCCAGTGGTCGGAGAGCGCCGAGCGCACGGTCGTGGAGCTGGCGCGGGTGAGCACCTACCTCGGCGTCCTCGTGCTCGCCGTCTGCGTGCAGGGCCGTACCGCGGCGCGCCACACCGTCAACGGGCTGGCCTGCGCGATGGGCGTCGTCGTCGCCCTGGCGGTCCTCTCCCGCCTGCATCCGCAGTGGTTCCCCGTCAACGACCACCTCGAGTTCCTCGGGCCGTCCAACGCCCGGAAGCTCAGCTACCCGCTGAACTACTGGAACGGCCTGGCCGCCTTCGCGGCGATGGGGGTGCCGCTGCTGGCGGCCGTCGCCGTCGGAGCGCGCACGCTCCTGGGCCAGGCGGTGGCGGCGGCGGCGCTGCCGCTGGCCGCGCTGTGCGCGTACCTGACGCTCTCGCGAGGCGGAGCGCTGGCGCTCGTGGCCGGCGTCGTCGCGCTGGTGCTCCTCGCCCCGCGCCGCCCGGCGCTCGTCGCCGCCCTGGGCGCGGGGGGGGTGGGCGCCGCGATCCTGATCGCCGCGGCGTCGAGCCGGGACGCCCTGCAGAACGCCCTGTCGACGCCCGTAGCGTTCCAGCAGGGCGACGAGCTGCTGGCGCTCGCGGCGATCGTATGCCTGTGCGTGGGCCTGGCCCAAGTCGCGCTGGGCCTCGCCGCGCGCCACGTCACGCGGCCGCGCTGGGCCGCGCTGGGCCGGAGGACGACTGCGGCCGGGGCGGTCGCGGGCGCGCTGCTCCTGGGCGTCGTCGCCGTCGCCGCGGGCGCGCCCGGCGCGGTCGATCGCCGCTGGCAGGAGTTCAAGGCGCCGCCCGAAGCGCCCGCCCTCCGCGGCGACGTCTTCGGCCGGCTGCAGGCGACCGGCGGCAACGGCCGCTACCAGATCTGGCAGGCCGCGCTCGACGCCAACGCGACCGATCGGTGGAAGGGGATCGGGCCGGGCACGTTCGAGTTCTGGTGGGCGCGCCACAACACGACCGGCGTCTCCATCCGCGACGCTCACAACCTCTACGTCGAGACGCTGGCCGAGGCGGGGATCGTGGGCCTGCTCCTCCTCGCCGGGCTGTTCGCGTGGCTCGTGACCACCGCAGTGCGCCGGCTGGTCGGCGAGGAGTCCGAGGAGCTGCGGCTGACGATCGCCGCGGCGTCCAGCGCGATTGTGGCCTTCATGGTCGCGGCCGCGCTCGACTGGGTCTGGGAGGTGGCGGTGCTGCCGGTGATCGTCATGGTGCTCGGCGGGGTCGTCGTCGCGGGCCGGTCCGGGCGACGACGACGCCGCTCGGACTACGTCCCGGCGCCGGCGCCGGCGGCGCCGCGCGTGGGCGTGGCGCTGCTGTCGCTCGCGGCGCTCGTCGCGGTCGGGCTGTCCCTGGCCGGCGCCAGCGCGGTGCGCGACAGCCGCGCGGCGAACGCCGCAGGCCGCCTGACCGAGGCACTGGCCGACGCGCGCAGCGCCCAGCGCCTCCAGCCCTACGCCGGCACGCCGCGGCTGCAGCAGGCACTCGTCCTCGAACGGGCCGGAGACCTCGCCGCCGCGGCTTCCGCGGCGCGGGCGGCCACGACCGCCGAGCCCACCAACTGGCGCGGGTGGCTCGTCCTCGCGCGCATCGAGAACGGGCGCGGCGACGACGACGCGGCGCTGCGCGCGGTCGCCCGCCTGCGGGTCCTCAACCCCCGGCTCACGCTCCTCAGCCGCTGAGCGGCCCGCGCGGCCGATCCGGCTACGCTGCCTCCCAATGTCGCCAGACGGCCAACCGCCCGAGGTCGGGCCGTCGCCGGGCGCGCCGAAGCCCGCCGAGAACCAGCAGCGCTGGCTTCCGCGCGAGGGCGCGGCCCCGCGCCCGGCGCCGCGCCCGGCTCCGAGCGAGGTCGATGAGCGCGCACCGGCCGTGGGGGGACGCCGCCCGTTCGCGAAAGCACCGATCGGACGCCGGCTGTCGGTGCCGCTGTGGGGCGTCCTGCTCGCTGGCGTGCTGCTCGCCGGCGCACTGCTCGCCTTCGTCCTGGCGATCGGGGGCGGCGAGGAGCCCGCGGCGCAGCCCGCCGCGCCGCCGGCGCCGCGCGCAGCCGCCCGACCGGCGCCGGCGTCCGCCGCGCGCCGTCTGGCGGGCTTCACCTCCCGCGCGACCCGCAAGCCGTTCACGGTCGAGGGCGTGCGCTGGGCCGTGTTCGTCGATCCCCAGCAGAGCTGGACGGGCTTCACCCGGGTGGTTCCCGCCGGCGCGGGACAGCGCTGGCTGCTCGTGGCGGTGCGTGCGCGCAACCTCGCCCGCACGCGCTTCGACCCGCGGGTGCTCCCCTACCAAGTGCTGGATGCGGGCGGCCGGGCGTACTTCCCCGATCGCCGGTTCGGGACGGGCCGTCGCTTGAACGGCACACCGCAGCCGCTCGCGGTCAAGCGCGTCGCGCAGACCGAGCTGGCCTTCCGCGTCCCAGCCGGCGCTGCGGCGCTCACCCTGCTGTTCGACGCGGGGCGGGGCACGCGGGCGCCCACGCAGGTCGTGCTCGACGCCGGCTGAGCCGAGCTCAGACCGCGTCGATCCCCCGCGGACCCTCGCCGACGTACTTCGCCGACGGCCGGATGAGCCGTCCCTCGCGCTTCTGCTCGAGGATGTGCGCGCTCCAGCCCGCCACGCGCGCGCAGGTGAACATCGGCGTGAACAGGTCGGCGGGGACCTCGGCGTGGTCGAGGATGATCGCACTCCAGAACTCCACGTTCGTGGCCAGGACACGGTCGGGCTTGCGGACCCTGAGCTCGGCGAGAGCGGCTTGCTCGAGCGCCTCGGCGACCTCGTAGCGCGGCGAGGCGAGCTCGGCCGCAGTGCGGCGCAGCACCCGCGCGCGCGGGTCCTCGGCACGGTAGACGCGATGGCCGAAGCCCATCAGCCGCTCGCCCGCGTCGAGCGCCTGCTTGACCCACTTCTCGGCGTCACCCAGCCGCTCGACGCCCTCGATCATCTTCAGCACGCGAGACGGGGCGCCCCCGTGCAGCGGCCCGCTCAGCGCTCCGACGGCGGCCGAGAGCGCCGCCGCGCAGTCTGCGCCGGTCGAGCTGACGACGCGCGCGGTGAACGTGGAGGCGTTCATGCCGTGCTCGGCCGCGGAGATCCAGTAGGCGTCGATCGCCTTGGTGTGGGTCGGGTCGACCTCACCGCGCCAGCGCATGAGGAAGCGCCCGGCGATCGAGTCCTGCCGGTCGATCTCGGTCTGCGGGACGGGCAGGTGCCCGATGCCCCGCGCGGACTGCGCGACGAAGGAGAGCGCCTGCACCGAGGCGCGCGCGAGGTCCTCGCGGGCCGTCGCGTCGGAGATGTCGATGATGGGCTGGAAGCCGTACTCCGGCGCGAGCATCGCCAGGGCGGCCTGGACGTCGACGCGGTGGTCGCCGGAGCGGACGAGCAGCGGGTGCGGCTGCGCGGGCGCCAGGCCGGGCGCGAAGCTGCCGTCGACGAGCAGGCCCCAGACCTGCTCGAAGGGCACCGCGCCGACGAGGTCCTCGATGTCCACGCCGCGGTAGCGCAGCGCGCCGCCCTCCCTGTCGGGCTCGGCGATGGTCGTGGCGAAGGCGACGACGCCCTCGAGGCCGGACTGGACGTCGCTCATGCCGGAATCCTAACTTCGGCCTTCATGGGCCTGGCCGCGCGCAGATCGGCGCGCCGCTCCTCCTCGCGCTCGAGCGGAGCGAGCACGACGAAGGCGAGCGCCGGGGCCAGCGCGATGAGCGCGAAGGCCGGCGGCCACGCGGTCGCCTCGACGACGGCGCCGAACAGGGCGGGGGCGAGAGCGCCGGCCGCGGCGATGATCGCGTTCTGCAGGCTCATCGCCGTGCCCGCGCGCACGCGACCGGACAGCTCGGCCGCCGTGGTGAACGCGAGTCCGTTCCAGCCCATGACCGAGACGGACGCGACCGCCAGCACCGGGTAGAGCACGATGCCGGGAGCGCCCGCGAGCGCGGCGACGAGCGCGACGAGCGCCGCGTTGCGCAGCGCGATGCGCCGCAGGAGCGGGACGCGCGCGCCGGCCTGATCGGAGCGGCGGCCGACGGCCAGGCGCGCGAGCGCCCCGCCGAGCTGCGCGGCGCCGAGCAGCGCGGCGGCCGGCGCGGCGCTGAGCCCGCGCTCGTCGACGAGGAAGAGCACGAGGAAGCCGAGCAGCGCGGTCTGGGCGACGACGAGCAGCGCGGACGCCGCGCCGAGGCGCCACTGCCGCGGGTCGCGCATCGGCGGCGGCGCGGCGGCGGCGTAGTCGGCCGCGGCCGACCCCGGGGTGACGTCCGGCGCGTCGCGCAGCCACAGCGCGGCGGCCAGCGATGCGGTGAGCGCGAGCCCGGCGATGGCCAGCAGCGCGCCACGGAGACCTTGGGCGCCGACGATCGACGGCAGCACGAAGGAGGAGAGCGCCCCGCCCAGGGGGAGCGCCATCTGGCGGATCCCGAGCGCGAGCCCGCGCTCCCCGCGGCCAAACCAGCCCATCACCGCACGGCCGCTCGCCCCGGTGACGCTGGCGCCGAACATCGCCGCGGCGAACAGCCCGGCAAGCAGCGTCGCGAAGGTCGGCGCGAACGCCGCGGCGCCCAGCGCGGCGCCCGTGCCCGCGAGGCCCACGGTCATGACCGGGCGCTCGCCGACGCGGTCGGTGAGCAGGCCCCAGGGCAGCAGCGTGAGCAGGACGCCGGCGCTGACGGCGGTGAAGATCAGCCCGACCTGCCCGAGGCTCAGCGCGAACTCCGACCGGACGGCAGGGGCGAGCGCGGGCAGGCCCATCCGCAGCGCGGCGAAGGCCGCGGCGCCGAACGCGCCGATCCCGTGGACGACCCAGCGGTAGCGGCCCGCGGCGGGGGCCGCGCACGTCGGCCCGCTCACGCGGCGCCCTGAGCCCCGCGAGAAGGCGGAAGCGGCGCCAGAGCGCCCGGATCGGCCTTCTCGCGGTCGGCGCGCTTCTGGCGGGCGCGGTGGCGCCGCGCCTTGGCCACGTTCCCGCACCCGTCCATGGCGCACCACCGGCGCCGGCCGGCGGGGGAGCGGTCGTAGAAGCGGGCCGAGCAGTCGTCGGCGCCGCAGACGCGGACACGGGCCCGCTCCTCCGGCGTGCCGAGCATCCGCGCCGCGTCGAGCGCGATCTCCCCGAGCGCCCGGCGCGGGGAGTCGGCGGGACCGCGCTCGTGGAGCTCCGGCAGGCCGTCGGCGCCGCGGCGTAGCGCGGGGCGTGTACCGGCGCGGGCGATCCAGCGGTCGACCACGGCGAGCGCCGCAGCGGGCGCTTGCCGGGCGGGGGCGCGGGCGACGCAGGCGGTCGTGAGCGCGTCGATCGCCTCGCGCAGCTCGCGCGCCTCGAGCAGGACCGAGCGCCCGACGCGCGCGGGGGGCCGCTCCACGATCTGCGCCGCGACGAGCCACCGCGCGAGATCCTCCTGGGTCACGAGCGTCTCGACGCCGCGGTTCCAGCGCTCGCGCTTGGTGTTGACGAGGTCGAGCGCCGGCCGCCCGCCCAGCCAGTACCACCACGGCGCACCCGAGGCGAGCGGCAGCTCGAGCTCCGGCGGCAAATCGCGGGTGGCGAGTGCTTCCATAACCGCATGGTAGCGGCTAACCGGTTACCGAGCACCGCGTCGAACGACCGCGTGCTCGCGGCTAGGGTCGCGTCATGCCGACCGACGCCAGCGCGCTCCTCTTCCGGCCCGTCACCGAGCTCGCCGAGGCGGTGCGCTCGGGGGAGCTGTCCGCGCGCGAGCTCGTGCAGACCTCGCTCGACCGCATCGAGACCCTGAACCCCCAGCTCAACGCGTTCGTCGACGTCTTCGCCGAGGAGGCCCTCGCCGAGGCCGCGACGATCGAGGCCGGCGATCCGCGACCGTTCGCCGGGGTCCCGATCGCGATCAAGAACAACCGCGCCGTCGCCGGGAAGCGCCTGACGTTCGGCGCGCGCCTCTTCGGCGAGTTCGTCGCACCGATGGACGACAACGTCGTCGCCCGCTTCAAGCGCGCGGGCTTCGTGATCGTCGGCACCACGACGCTGCCGGAGTACGGGATCCTGCCCTCCACCGAGACCGCGCGCTTCGGTCCCACCCGCAACCCGTGGGACCTCGCCCGCACCCCGGGCGGCTCCTCGGGCGGCTCGGCAGCGGCGGTCGCCGGCGGCATGGTCCCGATCGCGCACGCCAACGACGGCGGCGGCTCCTGCCGCATCCCCGCCGCGTGCAACGGCTTGGTCGGCTTGAAGCCGCAGCGCGGCCGGATCTCGGTCGCGCCCGCGCTCGGCGAGAGCTTCCTCGTGCAGGACGGCGTCCTCACCCGGTCGGTCGCCGAGACCGCGCGCGTGCTCGACCTGCTCCACGGCCACGAGCTCGGCGACGCCTCGTGGGCGGCGCCGCCCAGCGAGCCGTTCGCGGACGCCGCGCGGCGCGCGCCCGGGAGGCTGCGCATCGCGCTCACCACCGCCCCGCCGCTCGCGGACGCCCTCCTGGACTCCGTCTGCGCGCAGGCCGCCCGCGACGCCGGCGGGCTCCTGGAATCGCTCGGACACGAGGTCGTCGAGGTGGCAGACCCGCCGTGGACCGTGCCCGGGATGCTCGAGCTCTTCAGCGCGTCCTTCGGCCCGGCGGTGTCGACGCAGATCGCGTTCGGCGCACTGCTCGCCGGCCGCGAGCCGGTCGAGGCGGACATGGAGGCCCTGAGCTGGGCGATCTGGCAGCTCAGCCAGGGCATCACGTCGGTCCAGGCGCAGCTCGCCGCGCTGCAGCTGCAGGCCTTCGCGCGCCGGATCGTGGTCTGGACGGCGCAGTACGACGCGGTGCTGACGCCCGCGCTCGCGGAGGCGCCCGTGAAGATCGGCGTGCTCGACCCGACCGCGCCCGACCCCATGCGGACGTTCGCGCGCTCCGGTCGCTTCACGCCCTACACCGCGATCTCGAACGTCACGGGCTCCCCCGCGATCTCCCTGCCGCTCTACGCGCGCCCGGAGGGCGACCCGGACGCCGGGCTCCCGCTCGGCGTGCAGCTCATCGGCCAGCCGCTCGGGGAGGGCGCGCTGCTCGCGCTCGCTGCGCAGCTCGAGGAGGCCTTGCCGTGGGCAGGGCGCCGGTGAGCTGAGGGTGTCAGAGGTCGTCTTGACGCCCATCGGCCTCTCACCAGGCAGAGGGCTCCGGCCGAGCGCGTCACGCCGGGTCCACCCACGCCCGGCCCTCGCGCTCGACCCCCTCGCCGCCGAGCACCACCGTGACCGTGCGGCGCAGGATCCGCGCGTCGAGGCGGAGGGTGCGGTGGGAGACGTACCAGCGGTCGAGCTCGATGCGCTCCGGCCAGCTCAGGGAGGCCCGGCCGTGGATCTGCGCCCAGCCGGTGACGCCGGGCTTGACGAGGAGGCGCTCGCGCTGGCGGTCGTCGTACGTGGCGACCTGGTGGGGCAGGGTCGGGCGCGGGCCGACGAGCGTCATCTCGCCCCGGAGGATGTTCACGAGCTGCGGGAGCTCGTCGATCGAGGTGCGCCGCAGGAGGCGGCCGAGGTGGGTGATGCGGGCGTCGCCCCTGTCGATCGCCAGGCCGGGGCCGATGCGCTCCGCGCCGGCGACCATCGTGCGGAGCTTGACGACCTCGAACTCGCGCCCGTGGAGGCCCGAGCGGCGCTGGCGGAAGATCGCGCTCCCGGGCGACTCCCGGCGGATGAGCGCCGCCACGACCGCGAGCGGGAGCGCGAGGACGAGCAGCGCCGCGGCCGCGACGACGACGTCGACGCCGCGCCGCAGCCCGTCGGCGGCCGGGTTTCCCGCACGGGCGACGGGCCCGTCCGGGCCGACGAGCAGGCCGTCCGCGCGCATGCGGGCGCGCAGCGCCGCGTGGCGATCCTCGTCGGTCATCGCGAAACCTCGGGCTGAGCAGGCCGAGAAGGCGAAACCGGTCGCCGAAGGACCGCATCCGCCTTCTCGCACGTCATCGCGTGCCCTCCGGGGGCGTCCAGCCCGCGTCCGGCGCGCCGTCGCGCAGGCGATCGAGGCCGCCCGCGGCGATCGAGGCGGTCATCAGCACGTAGTAGCGGCAGAGCAGGAACGGCTTCGCGCGGCGGGCGCGCGGGGCGCGCGGGGGGAGCCCGGACCGTCCCCGCCCCGGCGCTCCGGCGCCGGCCAGGAGCGCGAGCTGCGCCGCGAGCAGCGCGCGGTCCACGCGGCCCGCGCGCCCGCGAGCGACCGCGGCGACGCCCGCGGCCAGCGCGACCACGTGCAGCGCCGGGCTCGCGTAGCGCAGCCAGCGGTGGCTCGCGAGCGCGAGGAGGTAGCGCGGCGGCAGCCCGCGGGGGTCGAGCAGCCCGCCCGCCCCCGGGTCGCGGGCGACGATCCCCCACATGCGGGCCATCATCCGCCGCTTGCGCCGCCACTCCCCGTCGAGCGAGGGGACCATCAGCTCGCTCGCTCGCGCCTCCGGGACGTCGACGGCGAGCAGCCCGCGCCGGACGACCTGGTGCGGCAGCGCGAGGTCGTGCCCGAGATCGGTCCGCAGCAGCGGCCACAGCGTCGCGCGCAGCGCGTAGATCGCCCCGTTGCCCGCGGTCACCGAGTGCCATTCGCTCTCCCGCCGCCGCGTCGCGAGCTCGAGGGCCCAGTAGGCGCCCTCCTGGTTGGGCGTCGCGGCGTCACCGTCGCGCACGAAGGCGACGTGGCCACAGGCGTACCCGACCGCCGGGTCGCCGAACGCGGCGACCAGCGCGGAGAGCGCGCCGGGCTCCCAGGTCGCGTTCGCGTCGCAGAAGGCCAGCACCGAGCCGCCGGCCCGCGCGACCGCCGCGGCCTGCGCGGCGTGCTTGCCGCCCCGCGGCAGCTCGAGCACCACGTGCGCCCCCGCCGCGCGGGCCCGCGCGGCGGTCGCGTCGGGGGAGCCGTCACAGGCGACGATCACCTCGGCCGGGTGGTCCTGGGCGAGCAGCGCGCGGACCGTCCGCGCGATCACCGCCTCCTCGGCGTAGGCGGCGACGATCACGCTCACCGTCAGCACGGGCTGCACGGGCGGCGCACCGCACGTCACCGGCCGCCCCCAGCCCGCCGGGACCGCGACGCGCAGGAACGCGCTCCAGCCCGCGTGGGTCCAGGCGATGAGGGTGAGGGCGAGGAGTTGCACCGCGGCGCAGGATCGCAGGGCGCCCGGAGCGCCGCGGCCCCGGCGCGAGCGACGCGGCGACCAGAGCGGGCGCGCGACCGCCGCGCTCGGAAGGCGTGCGCGATGATGCACCGCTTGGACGACCTGATCCCGCTCCCCGCCCGCAACCCCAAGCCACGCACGACCGGTCTGACCCACGTCCTCGACGGCGGGCTCGGGCCCGCGGAGGTGGAGAGCCTGCTCTCGGTCGCCGGCTCGCACATCGACCTCGTCCGCCTGGGCTGGGGCTCCGCGCTGGTCACCGACGGCCTCGCGGACAAGCTCGCGATCTTCGCCCGCCACGGCGTGCCGGTGATGCTCGGGGGCACGCTGACCGAGCTCGCCTGGGCGCACGGCCGGATCCCCGCGCTGTGCGACCGGCTCGACCAGCTCGGGATCGCCCGCATCGAGGTGTCGTCGGGGACGATCGCGATCCCGGCCGACGAGAAGGCGCGGCTGGTCGAGGAGCTCGCTCAGCGCTTCACGGTCTACGCCGAGGTCGGCGAGAAGGCCGCAGCGTCGATCATGGCGCCCTACGTGTGGGTCGAGGAGATCCGCCGGATGCTCGACGCGGGCGCGACGCTCGTCGTCTGCGAGGGCCGCGCCGGCGGCACCGCCGGCCTGCACCGCGCCACCACGGAGACGCGCACCGGCCTGGTGGAGGAGATCGCGCACGTCTTCGACCTCGGCCTGCTCGTGTTCGAGGCACCGCGGGACGAGCAGCAGACCTGGTTCATCCGCCGCTTCGGCGCCGACGTCAACCTCGGCAACGTGCCGCCCGCGTCGGTGGTCTCGCTCGCGAGCCTGCGCCTGGGGCTGCGCTCGGACACGGTCGACGCGTTCCATCCGCATGGCTGACCGCGCGGACTTCGCGACGGCGGTCCTGCTCACCGGCGTCGGCAAGCGCCACGACATCGTCAGCGCGTTAGCCCAGCACGCGTTCACGATCGCCGCCGACCCGAGCCCGCTCGCGCCCGCGCAGTACGCCGCGCACGCGTGGGTCGCGCCGCCCCGCATCGACGACCCGGGCTACGTGCCCTTCCTCGAGGCGCAGGTGGCCGAGCACGCCGTCGGCGCGGTCGTCCCGCTCACCGACCTCGACATCCACGTCCTCGCCGCGGCGCCGGGGCTCCCGGCGTTCGTCGCCCCGGCCGACGTCTGCGCCGCGATGTTCGACAAGTACCGCACCCACGAGACGCTGACCGAGCTCGGACTGCCGAGCCCCCCGACCGTGCTCCCAGGCGTCGCGCCCGAGAGCTACCCGGTGATCGTCAAGCCGCGCCGCGGCTCGGGAGCGCGCTCCATCCATCTCGCGAAGGACGCCGCGCAGGCCGCGTTCTTCGTCGACTACGTCGAGGAGCCCGTCATGGTGCAGCGCGCCATGGGCGGCCGCGAGTTCTCCGTCGACGTGCTGTCCGACCTCGACGGCCGCTGCCTGAACGCGATCCCGCGCTCCATGCTCGAGTCGCGCGGCGGCGAGTCGATCAAGGGCCAGGTGCTCGACGACCCCGAGCTCGTCGACCTCGGCCGCCGCGTCGCCGAGGCGCTCGGCTTCCGCGGGCCGAGCACCGTCCAGGCCTTCCGCGACCCCGAGATCGGCCTCGCCATCACCGACGTCAACCCGCGTTTCGGCGGCGCCTTCCCCGCCCCGGTGTACGCCGCGCTGCCCGGCCGCACCTACCCTGAGCTGATCGCCCGGATGGCCGCAGGGGAGCGAATCGCGCCGCACGTCGGCGAGTACCTGGCGGGCCGCTATTTCACGCGCTTCTACGAGCAGCTCGAGCTCGACGCGGAGCTGCGACCGACCGGCCGGCCGATGCTGAGCCGCCGGTAGACGGACGTTCGGCTTCAATCAGGCCGGGCGGGGTAGGAACAGATCTCCACTCAACCTCAGGGAGACAGCAATGTACATCGGCATCGGCACCCTCATCGTGATCATCCTCCTCCTCGTGATCTTCGTCTTCTAGGAAGTTGGTGTCAATCAGGGTCGTCGTGTGAGGGAGCCGCATCGCCCGTGCCAGGGGGCGACCGATGACGTGATCAATCCTGGTTGGATTGATGAGTCATCGGGTGGCGCCTGGTGCGCGCGAGGTGGTTTCCTCACGCCACGAGACTTTGACACCAGCCTCCTAAAACGGCGCGCCCAGCACCGCCGCCGCCCGCTTTGGCGTCACCCCCAAGCCCTGCGCGTCGGCGGTGCCGTGGCGAGAGGTCATCGAGACCTCGAGCAGTTCCGCCTCGTCCCAGGTGACCGGCGCCGCCGACTTCATCAGCGCCTCCGCCACGCGCAGGCCGCGCGCCGCGATCCCGAGCGGCACCGGCAGGAGCGGGCGCGGGCGGCCCGCGGCGGCCAGCACCGTGCGGACGAACTCCGCGTAGGTCTGGACCTCGGGGCCGGCGAGCTCGACGCGCAGGTCGGGCGCGGCGGGGTCGACGGGACGGTCGAGCGCGGCCAGGAGGCACTCGGCGACGTCGTCGGCCCAGATCGGCGCGAACTGCGCCCGGCCACGACCGCTCACCGGCACCGCCGGCAGGAGCGCGAGCCGGCCGAGGAGGGTGAGTAGGCGGTCGCCGGGCGCGTAGACGATCGACGGCGCGGCGATCGTGTGGCGCAGGCCGCTCTCCACGACCGCCTGCTCGGCCAGCGCCTTGGCGCGCAGGAACCGGGTGCGATTGTGCGCGCTGGCGCCGAGCGCGCTCGTGAACACGAAGTGCTCCACGCCCGCACGCTCGGCCGCCTGCACCAGGCGCCAGGTCGCGATCCCGTTGAGCTCCTCGATCGAGCCCTGGGGCTGGTCGCGGATCGAGGCGGCGAGGTGCACGACGGTCGTCACGCCGCGCAGCGCGTTGCGGAACGAGGGGGGGTCGGCGAGGTCGCCGAGGGCGATCTGCACCCGCACGCGCTCGGTGCCGAGGCGGCGGGGGTCGCGCACGAGGCAGCGGACCGGGACCCGGGCCGCGGTCAGCCGGCGCAGCAGCGCCGAGCCGACGCGGCCGGTGGCGCCGGTGAGCAGGAGCACGCTAGTGGACGCGGCCAGAAGTTCTGCGGGATTCCCCGCGCGTCATGGCCGTCACGCGCGGCTTCGAACCGAGCGGCGGATCGCCTCGCGACCTCACTCAGAACCAGTGCCGCTGCTCGGTGAACGGGTCACCGTCGTTGTGATACCCGTTGAGCTCCCAGAACCCCTGGCGCTCCTCGCTGAGGACTTCGAGCCGGCGCAGGAACTTCGCGCTCTTCCAGAAGTAGCGCTTCGGGACGAGCAGGCGCAGCGGCGCGCCGTGGTCGGGCTCGAGCGGCGCGCCCTCGTAGGTGTGCGCGACGAGCACGTCGTCGGCGTAGAGGAGCTCGAGGGGCAGGTTCGTCGCGTAGCCGCCGTCGGAGTGCGCGAGGACGAACTTGCCCTGGGGCGTGACCTGCGCCCGCTCGAGGAGGGTGCGGACGCGGACGCCCGTCCAGGTCGTGTCGAGCTTGCTCCAGCGCGTGACGCAGTGGATGTCGGCCGTCAGCGTGACCTGCTCGAGCGCCATGAGCTGCGCCCACGTGACCGAGAACGGCGCCTCGACCGCGCCGTCCACCGACAGCGACCACGACGCCAGATCGACCGGCGGATTGCGGCCGTAGGTGAGGACCGGGAACTTCGAGGTGAGGTACTGGCCCGGCGGGATCCGGGCCGGATCGAGACCGAGCGCTTCGCCCTGGCGGCGACCGCGCTCGCCGAGGATCTTGGAGGTGATCGCCATCGCCTCGTAGTATGACCCGCCTGAGCACCGCCCCAACGACTTCCATGAGGTAGCGAAGACCAATGGCCTACGTGATCGCCGAGCCGTGTGTCGGCACGAAGGACAACTCCTGTGTGGAGGTCTGTCCCGTCGACTGCATCCACCCCACGCCCGACGAGCCCGACTACGACAAGGTCACGATGCTCTACATCGACCCGGAGGAGTGCATCGACTGCGACGCCTGCGTCGAGGCCTGCCCGGTGGATGCGTGTTTCGCCGAGGATCAGCTCCCGGAGGAGTGGACGGGCTTCATCCAGATCAACGCGGACTACTTCGCGAACAAGTAGGCGCACATCCAGGCCGAGACCGGCATCGTGGCGCGTCGTGCCGTGCCCGGCGCCCGCCGCACTCGTCCTGGCGACCATCGCCCTCGCGGGCTGCGGCGGTGGCGCGGCCCGCGACCGTGCCGCCCCGAGGAGCGCCAGGGCCGACCCCGGGCTGACCGCGCGGCCGGCGACGCCGCCGCCGCCCACGACGCCCGCGGTCACGCCCGGCCGCTACATCCGCGCGCTCGACGCCTACTGCGCCCAGACGACACGGGCACTGCGCCGGCTCGCGGGCAGCCAGGCGAGCCGGCGTGATCCGGCGGCGCCCGTCGCGGCGCTCGCCCGCGACCTGCGCAGCGGGGTCGAGCGGCTCGGGCGCCTGACCCCGCCCGCGTCGCTGCGCGGGCAGCACCAGCTCGTCATCGCCCAGGGCCGCGAGGCGGCGGACCGCCTGGACACCGGCGCGCAGCTCGCGCGGGCCGGGGACACGGACGCGGCCACGGCGGCGCTGCTGGACCTGCAGGACCTGCTGCCGCGCCTGCCCGCCTCGCTGTCCGGGGCCGCGCCGGCCTGCGTTTGAGGCGCCTCAGGCCATCGGCAGCGACATGCCCGCCGGCTTGATGACCTGCAGCGGCGGGGCCTCTGGCACTACGGGCTGGAGCATCGGCAGCGCGCTCGGCGTCAGCGCGATGAGCCCGCGCGCGGCGCGGCGGATCGCCTGCGCGGCCGGGTCGTCCGGATCCTCGAAGACGAGCGGCTGGCCGGCGTCGGCCTGGGCGCGCAGCGGCATCGTGATCGGCACCTTGCCGAGCAGCGGAACGTCGAGCTCGTCGGCCAGCGCCTCGCCGCCGCCCTCGCCGAAGATCGGGAAGCGCTCGCCGGAGGGGGTGGTGAAGCCGGCCATGTTCTCGACGACCCCGATGACCTCGAGGTTGACCTTGTGGGCCATCTCGGCCGCTCGGCGGGCGACCTTCTGCGCGGTGTCCTGCGGCGTGGTGACGATGACGAACTTCGCCTGCGGCAGGAGCTGCGACAGGGTCATCGAAACGTCGCCGGTGCCCGGGGGCAGGTCGACGAGCAGGTAGTCGAGCTCACCCCACTCGACGTCCTCGAGGAACTGGGTCAGCGCCTTGTGGAGCATGGGCCCGCGCCAGACGACGGCGGCGTCCTCCTCGACGAAGAAGCCGATCGACATCACCTTCACGCCGAAGGACTCCAGGGGCAGGATCTTGCGCGCTGCCGAGACGGGCGGGCGCGTGGCGCCGAGGCCGAACATGCGGGGAATCGAGTAGCCCCACACGTCGGCGTCGAGGATGCCGACGCGCTTGCCCTCGGAGGCCAGCGCGGCGGCGAGGTTCGAGGTGAGCGAGGACTTGCCGACGCCGCCCTTGCCCGAGCCGACGCAGATGACGTTGGAGACGGCCGCCAGCGCGCCCTCGGGCAGCGAGGCGCGGCCGAGCTTGCCCTGGAGGACGCCCTTCTCCTGGTCGCTCAGCACGTCGAAGGTGACAGCGACCCCCGTGACGCCGCTCAGGGCGGAGACGGACTCGGTGACGGCGTCGACGAAGTGGCTGCGGATCGGGCAGCCCGGCGTGGTCAGCGAGATCATCACGTCGACCGCACCCCCGTCGCGCAGCTCGATCGAGCGGACCATGCCGAGCTCGACGACGCTCTTGCGCAGCTCGGGGTCGATGACGGCTTTCAGGGCCTCGAGGACCTGCTCACGCGTGGGCATCGCCCCATTGTAGGTTGGGCCCTGCCCTCCTCCGAAAGGCTCCGTTTGCCCCATCCGATGCGCCTCCTGACCGCCTTCAGCTGCACGGCCACCCTGCTCGTGGCAGCGGGCTGCGGTGGTGGCGGCGACAAGCCGCTGACCAAGGCCGAGTACGCCAAGCAGGCCGACGCGATCTGCACCGACACGAAGGCAAAGCAGCGCAAGCTCGGCACGCCGAACTCCGCCGCCGACATCGCGAAGCTGGCCGACAAGACCAAGCCGATCATCAAGGACGAGATCAAGCGCCTGCGGGCGCTGGCCCCACCGGACTCGCTCAAGGACACGAGCACCTCGGCCTACGACCTGCTCGACCGGCAGATCCCGCTGATCGACCAGCTCGGCGCGGCGGCGAAGGCGAACGACACGAAGAAGCTGCAGGCGATCGTCACCGACGCGACGAAGCTCAGCGGCCAGGCGACCGCGAAGGCCAAGGCGCTCGGCCTGAAGGTGTGCGGGCAGGGCTGAGCCGGCCCGGACGCACGTCCGGCCCGCACGTGGCGGGCCGGACGGGCACTGCGGGATGCGGGGTGGGACTAGGCCAGCGCGGCGACGCGCTCGACGACGTCAGTGGCGACGCGCGACGCGGTCGTGGAGACACGGTCGGCCTGCGAGGCGACGTCCTTGGTCAGGCGGGTGACGTCGCTACCGAGCGTCGAGGCGGACTTGTCGAGGTCCGAGCGGAGGGCGGAGAAGTCCTTCTGGACGCCCTCGACCTGGCGCTCGACGTTGCGACGGCGCGTGCGCAGCCCGCGCTCGGCCTTGGTCCGGGCCTTCTTGACCTCACGCTCGAGCGAGCGACGGGCGGTGGTGCCGCGCTTCTCGAAGCGCTTGAGCTCCTTGTCGACCGAGGTGCGGTCGGCGTACGAGCGCAGGTCCGTGACGGTGGACACGAGCGTGTCGCGAGCGACGAGCACCGCGCCGACCGGGATCAGGACGGCCTTCTCGGCGTAGACGACGACGACGTCGACGGCCGAGTCAGCGGCCTTCTCGGCGTGCTTGGCGGCGCTCTTCGCGTCGCGGGCA
>JBBQEV010000006.1:0-65953 GCA_038321325.1 Solirubrobacterales bacterium | reverse complement strand
GAGGCTCTCGGGGGAGGTCCCCTTGACCACCTGCGCAAGCTTCCATCCCAGGTTCACCGCATCTCCCACGCCGAGGCTGAGGCCCTGTCCGCCAGCTGGGTAATGCACGTGCGCCGAGTCGCCGGCAAGCAGGACCCGTTTGTCGCGGTAGGCCGCGGCCTGGCGAGTCGTATCGGTGAACCTGGAGATCCACGTCGGATTGTGGATCCCGAAGTCGGTGCCGTACACGGTGATGAGCGCCTCGCTCAGATCACGCAGGGTGGGCTCGCTGCCAGGTCCGAGGTGCTGCTCGGTCACGATGACCCGCACCGTCCTCCCGTCCTCCATCCTGTGGAGGGCGTGGACGCCGGTGGCGTCGTGACGGATGCCCGGCGGCGGCTCCTCGGTCAGCTCGACCTCGGCGATCAGGTTGCTCCTCGTCGGATCCCACCCCGGGAACTCGATCCCGGCCGCTTTGCGGATCAGACTGCGTCCTCCATCGCACCCGACGAGATACTGCGCCCGCAGCGGCTCGCCGTCGGACAGCCCGACGTCGACCCCGGTGTCGTCCTGCGCGAAGCCCGTCACCTCACACCCGTAATAGATGCGCACCGGCAGCTCGGCGATCCAGGCGCCCATGATCCGCTCGATCTGGTTCTGCCAGATCCCGAGCGAGTACGGATGACGCGTCGGGAAGTCGCTCATGTCCAACGAGGTCGCCGCGAACGTCGAGACCTGGGCGACCTTGCCCTCCGCGATGAACCGATCCGCGACTCCGCGCTGATCGAGCACCTCGATCGTGCGCGCGTGGAACCCCCCGGCCCGCGAGCCGACGAGTCCGTGATCGGGGCGCCGCTCGAGCACCGTGACGTCGACGTTCGCCAGTGCCAGCTCCGCCGCCAGCATCATCCCGGCCGGCCCTCCACCGACGATGACCACTTCATGCTCGCGCTTGCCCATGTCCGCTGCTCCTCTTTGGGTTATTCCGGCGTGCGGCGGGCGATTATGCGGTACCGGTCAGGGCCTCATGAGCGCGTCTGATCCGGTATACATTGGAGGTGGAGATGCGCGGTCGCAGGTGTGCGAACGATCCAGCGCCTGCACACGCTCCCAGAAGAAGCTGCCGGACCATCACGCTTTCCTCGTCGCCCTGATCAGCTGTAGCAGTAGGAGTCCGAGGAGGCGTCGCCGCCCTGCAGGCGAATCTGGTGCACGCGCAGGCCACGGAAGTCGTCGCCGTGCGGAAAGAAGCCCTCGTCGATGCTCAGCCCGCCGTCGGGGGCGACGTCGAGCTTGGCCATCCAGGCGCCGACGCCGTCGGGGAAGAACTGGTCATCCCAGGACCCGTACAGCGAGTTGGTGAAATAGACGCGCCGGCCGTCGCGGCTGACCTCGACCATCTGCGGTCCGCCCGCCAGCGGCATATCCGGCCTGGCCGGGTGCGCGGCGCGATCGACGATCCCGCCGAGACGCACCGATCCCACCTGCTCGGGGTGCGCGGGATCTGAGACGTCGAACTGCTTGAGCTCGCCGGTCCCCCAACAGGAGACGTAGAGGAAGCGGTCGTCGACGGAGAGATCGATATCGGTGATCAGCGGCGGCACGGCGGCGAAGGGCTTCAGGGCGGGCGGCAGCAGATCGGGGTCCGCAGGTTCGGCGGGAATGGTGATGACCTTCTCGGCCTTCCACTCATCTTCCTCGCGGAACCAGCGCCACACCGACCCGGAGAGATCCTCGGTGCTGATCACCACCCCGACGAGGCCCCAGGTCGCCTCGGGGTCGTGTGAGGGGCGGACCTCGAGCGCCATCTGGTGCTGGGCGCCGAGGTCGACGCGCTGCACATGCTTGCCCGCGGCGAGGTCCCAGAAGTGCAGGGCGTGACCGTACTTCTGCCCCAGCAGCAGTTCGGGCACGACGCCGTCCTCGATCATCGAGGGGCTGCCCCACTCGCTGGAGATCAGCACATTCTGGTTCAGATGCCACCAGGCGTCGTAGTGGAACTGCTGCGGTCCGCGGTCGGTCTCCCAGGCGCGCACGACCTCGAAGCTCTCGTGGTCGAGCAGGGCGATCCCGCCGGGTCCGTCGTCGTCGCCCTCGCCACCGCCGAGGCAGGTGAGAAACACCCCGTCGGGGCCGCAGTGCAGGGTGTGTGGACGCGAGTAACCGGCCTTCTCAGAAAGCGTCTTGGCATCGATCGTCTTGACGAGGGTCGGGTTGCGGGGGTCTGATGCGATGTCCAGCACATAGATGTTGGAAGAGCGCAGGCCCGGCACCAGCAGGTAGCGGCGGGCGAGCCCCTCCATGTCGTGGCCCTCGTGCTTGAGCGCGCTGCTGCAGGCGTTCCAGCCGAAGTGATGCAGCTCGTCACCGAAGCCGGGGACGTCGGTCCATCCGACGACCTGCCCGTAGGTGTCCGAGGCCGGGTTGACGTCGACGACCGTCATCGCGTCGTGTTTCTGCGCGGCACGGTCGAAGGCCACCACGTAGGCCAGCTCCTCGCCGGGAGCGGCCGCAGCCTCCGCAGCGCTGCGGTAGAAGGTGGGATCGATCGCCGGCTGGGCCACGGCAGGGCTCCTCGTCTGGTTGCCACTTCTCTCAAGCGTCCCTAGCCTACCCTCGGACACGGGAACGGAGCGGTCCACGAATGTCCGCATGTCGTCCGAAGCAACCATGCTCATCGCCGCGTTGCTGGCGTCATCGCGGGCCGGCGAGGTCCGCTCGGGGCGCCGAACGGCGATGAGCACGCTTCCTCGCTGACTGCGCCGGCGAGCGTGCGGTGGGCGACTCCGCTCGGCCGAGCGTCGCGTTCGACGCGGGCACGAGCGGCCCACCGGCGACCAGGCGCACGGTGGTCTGCGTGAGCGTCGGCTCGGATCCGTCAGCGCCCGAGCCCCGGCGTCTTGCGCTCACTACCTTCAACACCATGCCCGAAGCAGCCGGCCTCGCCCGCGAACCGAACCGCTGGGCCATCCTCGCCCTCCTGGGCGTTGCCCAGCTGATGGTCGTCCTCGACTCGACCATCGTGAACATCGCGCTGCCGTCCGCGCAGCGAGACCTCGGCTTCTCGACCGGCAACCGCCAGTGGATCGTCACGGCCTACGCGTTGGCCTTCGGCAGCCTCCTGCTCATCGGCGGCAAGCTCGGCGACCTGTTCGGGCGCAAGTGGACCTTCATCGGGGGCCTCATCGGGTTCTCGGTCGCCTCCGTCCTCGGTGGACTCGCCCCGTCCTTCGGCGTCCTCGTCTCCGCCCGCGCCCTGCAAGGCGTCTTCGGCGCGCTGCTGGCGCCGTCCGCGCTCTCGCTGCTCACCGTCACGTTCGCCGACTCCCCGGAGCGGCCGAAGGCGTTCGGCATCTTCGCCGCCGTCGCAACCGCCGGCGCATCGGTCGGGCTGCTTCTCGGTGGAGCGCTCACCGACGCGCTCTCTTGGCGCTGGTGCCTATACGTGAACTTGCTCATCGCGATCCCTGCGGCCCTCGTCGCGTTGAAGCTGCTCGTCAACGAGCGCCAGCCGGAGCGCCCGCGCGTCGACGTCGTCGGCGTCGGACTCGCCTGCACCGGCCTGTTCGCGATCGTCTTTGGCTTCTCCAGGGCCGAGACGGAGTCTTGGGCAGCGACGACGACCGTGGTGTCGCTGGCCGCCGGGGTCGTGCTGCTCGTCGCCTTCGTCCTCAGCCAGCGCCGCGTCGCGCACCCGCTGCTGCCGTTGCACATCGTCTGGGACCGAGCCCGCGGAGGCGCCTTCGCCTCGATCATGATCGCGGGCGCGAGCATCTTCGCCGTCTTCTTGTTCCTGACCTTCTTCATGCAGCAGACCCTGGGCTACTCGCCCCTGCGGACCGGCGTCGCCTTCCTGCCGATGACCCTGATGATCTTCCTCGTGGCACCGACGGTGCAGACGAAGGTCCTCCCGCGCGTCGGCCCGCGGCCCATCGTGCTCACGGGCATGACCCTCGGGGCGCTGTCGATGCTGCTGTTCTTCTCGCAGCTGACGCCGACCTCCACCTACACCAGCCACGTCCTCCCCGGACTGCTGATGATCGGCGTCGGGATGCCCTGCATCTTCGCGCCGTCGTTCGCGACCGCGACGCTCGGGGTCGCCCGCAACGAGGCCGGAGTCGCGTCGGCGATGGTCAACACCTGCCAGCAGGTCGGCGGGGCGGTCGGCACCGCGGTGCTCTCGACGATCTTCGCGAACTCGGCTTCGAGCTATCAGTCAAGCCACGCCCGGACGTCGGACCTTGCTTCCGCCGCCGAGGTGCACGGCTACACCACGGCGTTCTACTACGCCGCGGTGCTCTTCGCGATCGGGCTGCTCGTCGCCGCCGTCGTGCTGCCCCGCAACGTCCGGCCCGCGCAGCCGATGGCGGCACAGCCCGCGGTGGAGATGGCCTGAGCGACGCACCGTCACAGGGGTGACGGCGTCGGGCACGAACACGACAAGAGCCAGACGCCTCGGGCGCAACGGTGGGGATCAGGCCGTCGCCGGCGCCCCCAACGACTCGGGAACGTCGTAGGGCTTGGGCGCGGGCTGGGTGATGCGCAGATTGTTGCCGAACGGGTCGCGCAGACCGACGTCGGTGCCGTAGAACCGGTCGACCGGCTCGTCGATGAACTCGACGCCCTTGGCCCGCAGCTCGGCGTACGTGCGGCGGCAGTCGCCGGTGGTCAGGATGAACCCGAGGCCGGTCGCGCCCTTGGTGACGAGCTCGCGGACCTCGGCGGCCGTCTCGGGATCCATGGCCGGCGGGCCCGGGACCTCCAGGAGGATCTCGCGCTCGGGCTGCCCCGCAACGCAGACGGTCAGCCAGCGCATGAAGCCCATGTCGACGTCGGCGACGACCTCGAGGCCCAGCTTGCCGACGTAGAAGTCGAGGGCCTCGTCCTGGTCGAGGACGAAGATGGCGGAGTGGGTGATGGCGTTGAACATGGACGCGACGCTAACCGCGCGCGGCGCCGCTGTCTTCTCCGAAACTGCTCGGTCGCGTGACGCTCATCGCGAAGCAGTTGGGCACGGCCTGCGGAGGGCCCGCCGAGCGCCGGTACTCGCGGGGCGACTGCCCGACGATCACCTTGAAGGTCCGGCTGAACGTGCCCAGGCTCGCGAAGCCGACGTCGAGGCAGATCTCGGTGACGCTGCGGTCGGTCTGACGAAGCAGGAACATCGCGCGCTCGACACGGCGGCGCTGCAGATAGCGGTGCGGCGTCTCGCCGAAGGTTGCGCGGAACGTGCGGATCAAGTGCGCCTCCGAGACGAACGCGATCCGTGCGAGGGCCGGGATGTCCAGCGGCTGCGCGTACGCGCGGTCCATCGCGTCGCGGACGCGAAGCAGCCGGCGATTGGCCTCCTCGGCAGCACGGCTCACGCCGCGGATGCTACGGCGCTCGATCTCGAACCAGACGTGCCTGCTCTCGCGGACGCCCCAGCGGCCGGAGAGCGTCTCGAGGAGGCGCAGACCCCAGCCCCCGACACCGGTGGCCGGCGGTCGCGGGCCACCGGGATGAGAAGCGCGAGCCCCTTTTCGACGCCCTCGACGCGGAGGTTCCCCGGTGATCTGAGCGCATCCGGCCGTTCGGCGTCCTCGCCGACGGTCGCTCCACCACGGCCATCGGCGAAGCGATGTTCTCTCCGAGCCGACCGCCAAGACCACGTTCGCTGGCTGCTGCGCATGCGCGAGGCGCACGATCGCGTCCAGCTGATCGTGCTCGCCTACCGCTTCGGGCTGAAGCGCTACGCGGCGTCCGCACGCACCTCCCCGTGCCAGCCCGCGTACGCGATCAGCTCCTCGCGCCCGAGCAGCGGGATGCCGTAGGCCTCCGCCGCGATCGCCGCGCGCCGGCCGTGCTCGCGGATGTCGTCGGGGTGACGGCGGTCGAGCAGCGCCAGCGGGCGCGCGAACTGCGCGCGGAACCCGGTCTCGCACTCGATGATCGTGCCCCAGGCCACCACGGCGCCCCAGACGCACTCGGGGGCCGGGAGCTCCGGCTCCGCTGCGAGTGCGTAGTAGGCCGAAAAGCCGCAGTTGCAGTCGCGATACGGCGCGTGATGACCGCGTATCGCGAAGCACTTCGCGACCCGGTCGCCGTCGATCGGCCATGGTGCTTGGCGCACGCGCGGGGCGACCATCCCGAGCGCGGGATTGGGCACGAAGCGCCCGGCGACGAAGATCCCGGAGTACAGACCGCCCCGCCGGCAGCCCCAGCGCCGGAAGCCCACGAGCGGCTGCGCGACCGGCTCGGCGCTCACGTCCCCCTGGCCTCGACCGGCTCAGGCTCGCGCTCCGGTGGCGCCGGCTCGCGCTCGCGATCAGGGTCGGGCACGGGAGTGCGGACCGGTGCCGGTCGTTCGGTCTCACGTACAGGCTTGCCGATGTCAGCCATGAGCGGTCGAAGATGATACGGCAGCCGAGCACCGGAGAGCTCACCCTGATCACTCCCGCGGCGGGACCTTCGTGAACAGCCGACGGCCGAGCTCGGGATCGTTTGCGTCGAGCGCGCGTTCGAGCCGCTCGCTCGCCGCGGGCCGGAACGGCCGAAACTCCCGCGCGAGGAGGCGGCAGGCGGTGAGAAGGACGCTCAACACCTCGTCGAGGTCGGCTTCGTGGCCCGCGCCCCGACCGATCTCCGCCCGCGCCAGCTCCCACGGCCGCGTGGCGGTGACGAAGCGATTGGCCTCGTCGACCAGGTGCCAGAGTGCGGTGGCGGCTCCTCGGATGTCGAAGCGGGTCAGCGCGTCGTCGATCCTGCCGGGGACGCCGGCGACGGTCGCCTGCAGAACGAGCGACGCGTCGGTTCGCGGGTCGACGGGCGCGACGCCGTCAGGTCGATGGCGTGCGATCAGGGTGATGGTGCGGTTGACCAGGTTGCCGAGCCCGTCGGCCAGCTCGTTCGCGCGCGCGGCGAGCAGGTCCTCGCGGAAGTCCGCGTCTTGAGCGCGCGGAACGTCGCGCACCAGCCACCACCGCAGGGCGGTGCTCCCGTAGCGGAGGGCGACCACACCGGGATCGACCGTGACGCCGAGCGACTTCGAGAGCTTGCGCCCGTCGACGGTCAGGTAGTCGTGGACGAAGATCGCCGTCGGGAGCGGCTCACCGGCGGAGAGCAGGATCGCCGGCCAGTGGACGGCGTGGAAGCGGATGATCCCCTTGCCGATCACGTGCACACGCTCGTCCGAGCCGACCCACCACTCCCCGTAGGTCGCGTCGCCGGCCCCGTACCCCAGCGCGCTGACGTAGTTGCCCAGAGCGTCGAACCAGACGTAGACCACCTGACTGAGATCACCGGGCACCGGGATGCCCCAGCCGTGGGCTCGCTCCCGCGACCGCGAGACGCTGAAGTCCAGCAGTCCGCCGCGGATGAAGCCGAGCACCTCGTTGCGCCGCGGTTCCGGCTCGATGCGCAGGCGTCCGCGCTCGATCAGCGCGAGCAGCTGATCCTCATAGCGCGAAAGACGGAAGAACCAGTTGCGCTCGGAGATCCGCTCGGGCGCCCGGCGGTGCTCGGCGCAGAGGCCGTCGACCAGCTCGGCGGGAGCGACGAACGCCTCACAGCCGGCGCAGTAGAGACCCTCGTACTCGCGCTCGTAGAGGTCCCCGCGGGCCGCGCAGGCGCGCCAGAGACGCTCCACCCCCGGCCTGTGGCGCGGGTCACGGCTCGTCTGGATGAAGTCGTCGTAGGAGAGCTCGAGCGGGTCCCGGAGCGCGGCGAACCGCCCCGCGTTCGCCGCTACGAACTCCGCGACCGGCGCGCCCGCCACCGCGGCCGCCTCGACGTTCTTGACCGCGTGGTCGTCGGTTCCGCTCAGGAAGCGCACCTGCTCCCCGCGCAGCCGCCGGTGGCGCGCGAGCACGTCTGCCTGCACGCACTCGAGCGCGAAGCCCAGGTGCGGCTCCCCGTTCACGTACGGGATCGCCGTCGTGATGTAGAAACGTTCCTTGATCATCGGGTGCCTTCCTCTCTGGCCCTGGGGCCGGCATCCGATGAGCGCGCCGACCCCGAGCATCTGGGGCGGTGTCGACGGTGGGAACTACAACGCGTCGAGAGACCCTGGCGACAGGGCCATCATCGAGACAGAGGCGACGCGCACGCTCACACCGCGAAGATACCGCCTACGCGGGCCCCTGGTACTCGGCGTCGGTGACGTGCGCGCCCCAGGTGACGGGGCTGCCGTTCTCGTCGACCTGTTGCATCGCGGTGTGCACCATGAACCGGTCCGGCGCGGCGCCGTGCCAGTGGTCCTCGCCGGGCTCGAAGAAGACCCGGTCGCCGGGCCGGAGGGTCTCGAGCGGGCCGCCGCGGCGCCGGCAGCGGCCGACGCCCTCGGTGACGAAGATCGTCTGCCCGAACGGGTGCGTGTGCCACGCCGTGCGGGCGCCCGGCGTGAAGTGGACCGACGCGGCGGCGAGGCGCGAGTCGTCGGTCGCCTCGGCGACGGTGTCGATGAACACCGCGCCCGTGAACCAGTCGGCGGGACCGCGGGCGGTGGGCAGAGAGCTGCGGGTGATCTGCATGGGGGCTCCTTGGTGGGTGGTGGGGGCGCTGAGCGCGTTCAGGACCCGATCCCGGCAACTCCGAACGACACCGTCCGGATCACCGGCTCGCCGGCCGCGTCGGAGGCGTCGAGGTCGACCGTCGCGACGATCGCGAAGTCGTGGTGCTCCGCGGGGTCCGCGATGATCTGGCGCGCCGTCCAGGTGCGGGTCTCGACGCCGACGGGCGCCCGGTCGATCATCAGCAGCGAGGGTGACCGCGCGTCGGGTCCGCTACCCATCGCGTCGTACTCGTCCCAGTAGGCGCTCAGCGCGGCCTCCCACGCCGGCGCGCCCATCGCGACCTTCCCCGGCGGGTCGGTGAGCGCCGCGGAGGCGGCCTCGAGCTGCGCGAGCTCAGCGGCCCGGTCGCGCGACGCGAGCAGGACCTTCTGGAACATCGCGTTGCGGACCATCACCGTGAAGGCGCGCGCGTTGGCGGTGATCGGCCGCGGCGGCGCCGGCGCCTCGCCGGCCGCGAGGCTCGCCGCCGCGCGGGCGACCGACTCCGGGTCGGTGAGCGCCTCCCACTCGTCCAGCAGGCTGGAGTCGGTCTGGCGTACCGTCTCGCCGAGCCACTCGATGATCTCGTCGAGCTCGGCCGTCTTGATGTCGTCGGGCACCGTCTGGCGCAGCGCCCGGTAGGCGCCTGACAAGTAGCGCAGCACGACGCCCTCCGAGCGGGCCAGGCCGTAGAACGCGACGAACTCGGTGAACGTGCGCCCCCACTCGTACATGTCGCGCACGATCGACTTCGGGGAGAGGTCGGACTCGCGCACCCACGGATGGGTCTCGCGGTAGGTCCGCAGCGCGAACCGCAGCGGCTCGGAGAGCGGCATCGGGTGGGTGACCTCCTCGAGCAGCGCCATGCGCTCGTCGTACTCGATGCCCTCGGCCTTCATCTCCGCGACCGCCTCGCCGCGCTCCTTGTGAGCCTGGGCCCGCAGGACGGGGGCGGGGTCGTCGAGGATCGCCTCGAGGACCGAGAGCACGTCCAGGGTGTAGGTCTCGGTCTCCGGGTCGAGCAGGGCGAAGGCGACGAGCGCGAAGGAGGCCAGCGGCTGGTTGAGCGCGAAGTCGTCCTGGAGCGCGAGCGCGAGCTGCAGCGTCCGGCCCTCCGGGTCCGGGGCGTCCAGCCACTCCAGGACGCCCGCACCCACGAGCTCGTCCCCGAGCGCTTGCGCCTGCTCGGAGAGGCGCCGGCGTCCGCGCTCGTCCTCGTGGTTGTCCTCCATCAGCGCCCGCATCACCGCGACGGGGTCCGCGGGCTGATTGACGACGTTGAGGATCATCGCGTGGTCGACGCGCATCTTCGACACGAGCGGCTCGGGCACCGCGTCGCGGAGGCGCGCGAACGTCTCCTCTGTCCAGCTCACCGCGCCGTCGACCGGCTTCTTGGTCTGGACCTTGCGGCGCTTCTTGGGGTCGTCGCCCGCCTTCTCCAGCGCGCGCGTGCGCTCGATGACGTGATCGGGCGCCTGCACGACGACGCTCCCGGACGTGTCGAACCCGGCGCGCCCGGCGCGCCCGGCGATCTGGTGGAACTCGCGCACCTTCAGCAGCCGGGTGCGGCTGCCGTCGTACTTCGCCAGGCCCGTGAAGACGACGGTGCGGATCGGGACGTTGATCCCGACGCCGAGCGTGTCGGTCCCGCAGATCACCTTCAGCCGGCCGGTCTGGGCGAGCTGCTCGACCAGGCGCCGGTAGCGCGGCAGCATCCCGGCGTGGTGGACGCCGACGCCGCCCCGGACGAGCTTGGAGAGCGTTCGCCCGAACCCGGCGGTGAAGCGAAACGCGCCGATCTCGTCGGCGATGGCCTCGCGCTCCTCGCGGGTGCAGAGCTTCGCCGACAGCAGCGACTGGGCCCGCTCCAGCGCTGAGCCTTGAGTGAAGTGGACGACGTAGATCGGCGCCTGGTCGGCGGCGACGAGCTCTTCGAGCAGCTCGTGCAGCGGCTGCACCGACCAGGAGTGGGTGAGCGGGACCGGCCGCTCGGCGTCGTCGATGACGGTCGTCTCGCGGCCCGTCCGCGCCGACAGGTCGTCGGCGATCCGGGAGACGTCCCCGAGCGTGGCGGACATGAGCACGAACTGCGCGCCGGGCAGCGCGAGCAGCGGCACCTGCCACGCCCAGCCGCGCTGCCCGTCGGCGTAGAAGTGGAACTCGTCCATGACGACCTGGCCGACGTCCGCGCCGGCGCCCTCGCGCAGCGCGATGTTCGCCAGGACCTCCGCCGTGCAGCAGACGATCGGCGCACCGGAGTTGACCGACGCGTCGCCGGTCAGCATCCCCACGTTGTCGGCGCCGAAGATCGCGCACAGCGCGAAGAACTTCTCCGACACGAGCGCCTTGATCGGCGCGGTGTAGAACGTGGAGCGCCCCTCGGCCAGCGCCGCGAAGTGCGCGGCCACGGCAACCAGCGACTTCCCCGAGCCCGTCGGCGTGGCGAGCACGACGTTGCTCCCGCTGAACAGCTCGATCGCCGCCTCCTCCTGGTGCGGGTAGAGGCTCAGGCCCTGCTCCGTCGTCCAGTCCTCAAACGCGTCGTAGAGCGCGTCGGCGGTGGGCTCGGCGGGAAGGGCGTCGAGCAGGCTCATGTTCGCCGCAGGGTTGGACTCACGGGCTCCATATTGGAGCCGATCCGCTCAATCGTCGCCAATCGCCACGCGGACGCGTCGAGACTCACGTCTCCAGGCCGTCCCACCCCCACCGCGGCATCGCGGCCCCCGGGGCGACGACGGCCGCCTCGTCGGATGAGAGCACGACGTCGACCGCCCAGCGCATGTACGCGCCCACGGCCGCGCGGAACGCGGGGTCCTCCGGGAGCCCGGCGTCGTCGAGCGCCCTGCCGAAGCAGACGACGAAGCGCTCGCCGAGGTCGCTCATGTCGCCGTTGCCCGCGTGCATCCGCAGCACGCCCGACTCGTCGCCGCACGAGCGCGAGTACTCAGGCGGCCCGCCCATCACCTCCGCCCAGTAGGCCGCCAGCCGCTCGACGTGCTGCGGATGCTGGTCCTCATGCGAGAACGGGTGGTTGAGCTCGGGATCCTCGAGGCAGCGCGCGTGGTGCGCGGCGGCGAGGGCAAGGAACGCAGGCTCGCCTCCGGCGAACTCGAACAAGGTGGGGCGCACCCGGGCAGCGTCCCACAGATCCGACAAGGGCCCGAGCCGTTCAGGCCGGGAGCGTGATCCCCGCGGCCGGACCCGGCCGCGCGAAGAGGAACCCCTGGCCGACGTCGCAGCCCAGCGCCCGCAGGCAATCGCGCTGCGCGGCGGTCTCGATGCCCTCGGCCAGCGTCTTGCGTCCCAGCGCGTGGGAGAGCGCGATCACCGCCGCGCAGATCGCGGCCTCCTGATCGGAAGTCGCGATCTGCGCGACGGACGCCCGATCGATCTTGACCACCGTGGCAGGGAACCGCCGCAGCGCCGTCAGCGACGCTCGACCGGTCCCGAAGTCGTCGAGGGCCAGCGTCGCGCCGAGCGCGCGGAGGGCCCCGAACACGTCGCCGATCGACTCCACGCCGTCCAGCGCGGCAGTCTCGGCGATCTCGAGGCAGAGCGTCGCCGGATCGCAGCCCGTCTCGCGCAGGATCCGGCTCACCGTCGCCGGCAGCTCGGGATGGAGCAGCTGCCGCGCGCCGAGGTTCACCGACACCGTCAGCCGCCCGCCCCAGGCGACCGACTGACGGCAGGCCTGCTCGAGCACCCAGGCGCCGAGGTGGTGGATGAGCCCGGTCTCCTCGGCGGCGGGGATCAGCTCCGCCGGGTAGACGAGCCCCCGCTCGGGATGCTCCCAGCGCACGAGCGACTCGACGCCGACCAGCGCCCCCGTCGCCAGCTGCACCTGGGGCTGGAAGTGCAGCCGCAGCTCGTCGCGGCTCAGCGCGTGGTGCAACGCCGTCTCGGTCGCGACGCGCCGGACCACTCCTTCGCGCATCCCCGCGTCGAAGACCTCGGACACGGCGCCCCCGCGCTCCTTGGCGCGGTACATCGCGGTGTCCGCGTCGTGGATGAGCGCCTCCGTCCGCGTCTGCGCCGCGTCGGTGACCGCGATGCCGACGGAGACGGTCACGTGAACCGGGTCGCCACCGAGCGCGAAGGGGCGCGCGAGCGCCTCCCCGATGCGCCCGGCGATGAGTGCGGCGTGGGCCTCGCCGGCGACGTCCTCGCAGAGCACGACGAACTCGTCCCCGCCGAAGCGCGCCGCCGTGTCACCGGCGCGCAGCACACCGCCGACGCGCTCGGCGACCGCGGCGAGCAGCCGGTCCCCCGCACCGTGGCCGAGCGAGTCGTTGACGCCCTTGAAGCCGTCGAGGTCGCAGAAGAGCACGGCGAGCGCCGACGGACGGCGCTTGAGCCGGGTGATCGCCTGGCCGAGGCGGTCCACGAACAGCACCCGGTTCGGCAGCCCCGTGAGGGCGTCGTGCAGCCCCTGGCGGGCGAGCTCGACCTCGGTCCGCTTGCGCTCCATGGCGTAGGCGATCGAGCGCGCGAGCAGCCGGCCGTCGACCTCCCCCTTGAGCAGGTAGTCCTGGGCCCCGTCCCCCACCGCCCCGACGGCGGCCTCCTCGTCGCGGCGCCCGGACAGTACGACGATCGGGACGTCCGCCGCGGCGTTGCGCACCTCGCCGAGCGCCTCGAGCCCACGCGCGTCCGGCAGGGAGAGGTCGAGGAGCACGCAGTCGAACGCGTCGGCCCGCAGCCGGTCGACGCCCTCGGCCGCCGAGCGCGCATGGTGCACCTCGTGCGCCCTGGGCACGACGTCCTCGAGCATCGTCGCCACGAGTGCCGCGTCGCCCGGGTTGTCCTCCACGACGAGGAGCCGGAGCAGCTCGTGGCGCCTGCCCGGCTTCGGGTCGGGCCGCTCCTCGGCGGTCACGGCGCGACCTCCGCCGCGTCCGGGATGGCCACCGTGAACGTGGTGCCCTCCCCGGGCGCGGACTCGACCGCGATCGACCCGCCGAGGCGCTCGGCGATGCGCCGGCAGATCGCGAGGCCGATCCCCGTGCCCTCGAACGTCTCGCGCGCGTGGAGCCGCTGGAAGACCTGGAAGATCCGCTCCTGCTGGCCGCGATCGATGCCGATGCCGTCGTCGGCGATCGACAGCAGCCAGCCCGAGTCCTGCGCGTCGCGCCGCGCGCTCACCGTCACCCGGTTACCGGCGCCGGGCGCGTGGAACTTCACGGCGTTGGCGATGAGGTTCTGGAGCAGCTGGCCGAGCAGGACCGCATCCGCCTGGACGACCGGCAGCGGCTCGGGCACCACGACCGTCGCCCCCGCCTCCACGATCGCGTTCTCCAGCGACTGCAGCACGCCGTCGAGCACCTCGGCGACGGCGACCGGCTCGCGGGCGGGCTCCTCGCCGCCGGCGCGGGAGTAGTGCAGGAGATCGTCGAGCAGCGCGCGCATGCGCTCCGCGCCGTCGACGGCGTAGTGGATGAACTCCTTGGCCGTGTCGTCGAGTGCGGAACCGTAGCGGCGCTCCAGCAGGCCGAGATAGCTCGTGACCATCCGCAGGGGCTCGTTGAGGTCGTGGGAGGCGACGTAGAAGAGCTCCTGGACCTCGGCCTCCAGCGCGGCCACGCGCGCGCGCAACGCCGCGACCGAGTCGCCGTCGGCGGGAGGGGTCGCACTGGGGTCCGGCACCCCCTGATCTTCGGCGCATCGGCGGACGTTCGCAAGGGCGGGCGTTGCTAGCGTCGCCCGATGGCCGGTCCCGAGGACGCCGCAGAGCCCGACACCGCGCCGCTGAACGTGGTCGCGACCGTCGGAGCGCTCGATCCGACCGTCATGCTCCTGCGCGAGTTCCTGCACCGCTCGGGCGCGCTCCGGGCCATCGCCGTCGTCGGGCTCGAGGACGGCGACGCCGTCATCCACGTCGAACGGCTGGAGCCGATCGTCGTCGCGGTCGGCGGGCGCGTCGTGCAGTTGCCGCACGCCTTGGAGCTCGATGCAGCGCTGCTCGTGGTCCCGGAGGTCAAGCAGCTTCCGCCGTTCGACGTCGATCCCGCCACGGGCGAGGTCGGCTCGCCGCTCGGCGGGCTCGAGCACTACGCCATCGCGGTCCGCCATCTCGCGCAGCTCCTCGGTGAGGGGAACGTCGCGCTGGTCACGTGGGAGTCCACGACGCCCGACGTGCCGCTCTCGATCTCCGCGCGGGGCGGCGAGGACGCGCTCGTCGTCGTCCTCGGGGAGGAGCAGTTCGAGCGGGAGCCCGGTTGGCCTGCTGACCGGCGGGTGCCGTCGGGGTGACGGGATGCCGCGCCCCTCGGCTCCCGAGGCCCTGGACGCGCTGGGCCTCGACGCGACCGCCAGCTGCGTCCGAACCCGCCGAGACCGCCCACTGTCGGCTTGCCGCGGACGCCGCCGTCAGGCCTCGCGCTTCAGCGCCGCCAGCCACACGAGGTAGATCAGTCCGAGCTGCAGCGGCAGGCGGGCCCAGAGCGCTGCCGGCGGGAACTGGTCGAAGCGCTCGGGGTGCAGCGCCATCTCGGCGTTGGCCGGGAGGACGCCCACGAGCGTCGCGACCAGCGCCCATCCCCCCACCCTCCGGGTGGCGGGGTGCAGCGTCAGCGCCGCCGCCGCGAACTCCGCCACCCCCGAGGCGTAGACGAGCTCGCGGTGGGCCGGGAGGTAGCCCGGCATGATCGACTCGTACGGCCTCGGCATGACGAAGTGGTTGACGCCGGCGGCCATCATGATCGGGCCGGCGAACAGCTTGGCGAGGATGCGCATGAGCCGGCGAACCTACTCGGGTGGCCGGCTCCGGGCGACGGTCGCCGGCCGTCAGAACGCGATGACCGTGCGGATCCCGTCCTGCGCGTGCATGAGGTCGAAGCCCCGGTTGACCTCGTCGAGCGTGACGCGGTGGGAGAGGAACGCGTCGACGTCGATCTCACCGTCGAGGTAGCGCTGGACGAGCTGCGGCACCTGGTCGCGCCCTTTGACGCCGCCGAAGCTCGAGCCCGCGACCCGGCGGCCGGTGATGAGCCAGCGGGGGATCACGTCGAGGGTCTCCCCCTTGCCGGCGACGCCGGTGACGGTGCACAGCCCCCAGCCCATGCGCGCCGCCTCGACGGCCTGGGCCATGACCTTCACGTTCCCGGTCGCCTCGAAGGTGTAGTCGGCCCCGAACCCGTCGGTCAGCTCGAGGATCTGCGCGACCGCGTCGGGCCCGCCGACGAGCACGTCCGTGGCGCCCTGTCCGCGGGCGAGCGTGAGGCGGTCCTCGGAGAGGTCGACGCACACGATCCGCTCGGCGCCCATGAGCCGGGCGCCGGCCACGGCGCCCAGGCCCACCATCCCGGCGCCGAAGACCACGCAGAACGACCCCGCCTCGACCTTCGCGGTGTTCATCGCCGCCCCGAGGCCCGTCGACAGCCCGCAGGCGAACAGGCACGCGCGGTCCAGCGGGGCCTCCGGGTTGATCTTCGCGAGCGCGATCTCGGGCATGACCGTCGCCTCGGCGAAGGTGCTCGTGCCCATGAAGTGGCGGATCGGCTCGCCGTCCCGGGAGAGCCGCGTCGTGCCGTCGGGGAGATGGCCCTGGCCCTGCTGGTCGCGGATCGCCAGGCAGATGTTCGTCTTGTCCGAGCGGCAGTGGACGCACTCGCGGCACTGCGGGGAGAACAGCGTGACGACGTGGTCACCGACCCGGAGCGACGTCACCCCCTCGCCGACGGCCTCGACGACCCCCGCGCCCTCGTGGCCGAGCACGGTGGGCGCGTACCCCGACGGGTCGACGCCCGAGGCGGTGTACATGTCGGTGTGGCAGACGCCGCAGGCGTGCAGCCGGACGAGCACCTCCCCGGCCTGCGGCCCGGCCAGGTCGACCTCCTGCACGACGAGCGGGGCTCCGAACTCCTCCAGCACTGCGGCGCGGATCTTCATGCCCGCGACGTTACCCCGGGCCGGCGGGAGGCGTTGGAGGCCTGTGCGCCCATCCTGCCGGCTCTGCCTCCTTCTGGGCGCTCTCGCGCTCGGCGCCCCCGCGGCCCGCGCGGACCCGCCGGCCGCGGAGCCCGCCCTGCGCCGCGCGCCGTTGCTCACGCTGCAGCGGCCCGACCGCGTGCAGCTGACCTTCCGCCTCGACGCCCCGCTGGCCCGGCGCTTCGACGGCGAGGTGCTTGGCAGCGCCCGGATCTCCCGGCGCTCGGCGTCGCTGTACCCTGTGGGCGCCGAGGGGAGCCGCTGCTACGGCGCGCGCGTGCCGACGGGGCCGCTGCGCGCGGGTCGCCGCTACACCGTCCGCCTCTTCCTGAGCGCGGACGACCGCGCGCCACTCGAGCTCGTCGTCAGGCTGCGTCGCGCGCGGCGCGGGGACGCCCGCGGCGCGCGCCTGGGGTGCTGAGCGCTTACTGAGCGCCCGGCTCAGCCCTCGTCGCGCTGGGGTTGCTCGGGGCGGCCCTCGTCGGCCTCGCCGTCCTCCCCGGTGTCGGCCGGGCCCTCCTCGGGATACCCGCCCCCGCCGATCGTCTCGGTCGGGCCGAACTCCTCGTTGGCCTTGTCGTCGTGCACCGGGGTCTGCGGGCCGCTGGGCTCGTCGCTCATGCTCGCGGTCTACCCAACGCGCCGGGGGCTACGCGGCGAGCAGTTCCGCGCCGAGCGCCGGTGCGCCCTCGCGCGCGTCGATGAGGTCGAGCACGGCGCTCTCCACCCCGTCGGCGTACGGGCCCTGCGTCGGCGCGGGCGCGCCGTCGGCGAGCGCGAGTCCGTCGGCGAGCGCCGCCCCGATCGTCAGGCCGGACCGGAAGCGATCGAAGACGCGCGGGTCGATGTAGGCCGAGCGCGCGACGGCCGGGGTGTTCCCGAGGTACTGCGCGACCTCCTTGACCGCGCGCACCTCGACGCGCTTGCGCGCCGTCGCCGACGGCCGCGCGGCCCCCGTGATCGAGAGGGCGATCGCCGCGAGGACCGTGGCGTTCCAGGTGCGGAAGTCCTTCGCGGAGACGTCGAGGCCCGTGCGGTCCTTGAGGTAGGCGTTGATGTGCTCGGAGCGCACGTCGAGCCAGCGGCCGCCGTCCTTGTAGGCCAGGAGCTCCGGGCTGCCACCGCGGCGCTGCTTGAGCCGAGCGACGATCTCGGCCGACGCCGGGTCGATGACGTGCTGCACGCGGCGCAGGCCGTGCTTGGCCGGGAAGTCGAAGAGGACGGCGCCCTCGGTGACCCGGACGTGCTTCTTGTGCATCGTCGCCAGGCCGTAGGTGCCGTTCTCGGCCGCGTAGCCCTCCGAGCCGATCCGGAAGAAGCCCCGGTCGAGCAGCCGGACGGTCACGGCGAGCACCTGCTGTGAGGAGAGCGGCTCGCGAGCGAGGTCCTCGGCCACGCGCTCGCGCAGGACGGGCAGGACCCGCGCGAAGGCGAGCATGTCGTCGAACTTGCGCCGGGCGCGCTGGAGGTGCCAGTCGGGGTGGTAGACGTACTGTCGGCGTCCCCGCGCGTCCGTGCCGACGGCCTGGACGTGTCCGCGGGGATCGGGGCAGATCCACACGTCCTCCCAGGCGGGCGGGATGACCAGCGCCTTGACGCGGGCGACCGTCTCCTTGTCGCCGACGCTCCCGCCCGCCGCGTCGAGGATCCTCCAGCCCTTGCCGTGGCGGCGGCGCGTGAGTCCCGGCGAGCCGGGATCGGCGCGTCGCAGCCGCGGCAAGCCGGCTAGGCCGCGCGGAGGCGGCGCGTCGGGGCGACCTCGGTGCTGTCGGCCATCTGCTGGCGCATGTCCTCCAGCGAGCGGCGGATGAGGCGGGACACGTGCATCTGCGAGATCCCGACCTGCTCGGCGATCTCGCGCTGCGTGAGGCCCGCGAAGAAGCGCAGGCGCATGATCTCCTGCTCGCGGTCGGCCAGGACGCGCATGCCGTTCGCGAGCAGGACGCGGCGCTCGGCGGTCATGAACTCGGGATCCTCGTCGCCGAGCAGCTCGAGCGCCGTGCGGTTCTCGCCGATCGGCTCCTCGAAGGAGACCGTCGAGTAGGACTGGGCGCCCTGCAGCGCGTCGAGGACCTCCTCCTCGGTCGCCTTCACGGCCACGGCGAGCTCGGCGATCGTCGGCGACCGCGACAGCTTCGTGGTCAGGCGATCCGTGGCTTGCGTGAGCTTCGCGTTGAGCTCCTGGATGTCGCGGGGAACGCGGATGGACCAGCCGCGGTCGCGGAAGTGGCGCTTGATCTCGCCGGCGATGTTCGGCGCGGCGAAGGTCGAGAGCTTGACCCCGCGCTCGAGGTCGAAGCGGTCGACGGCCTTGATGAGGCCTACGGCGCCGACCTGCACGAGGTCGTCGAGCGGCTCGCCGCGATTGGCGTAGCGCCGCGCGATGTGGCGTACCAGCGGCATCATGCGCTCGATCAGCATCGTGCGGGCGCGCAGGTCGCCGTCGCGGTGGTAGCGCTCGAGCAGGGCGACCTCGTCGCTGGCGATCGACGTGCGCGGCGCGGCGATGGAGGTTTCGGTCGGGCTCATGTGGACAACCTTCGTCGGTTGCGCTGCGCGGACAAGGCGGTCAAGGCCGGGCAACAAACGCGAAGCGCTCGCCTTGGTCGCATCGGCAGGTGAACAGACCCGGTCAAGTCCGGGGCGCACCGCCGCCAGTCGAAACCGTTTGCAACGTCAGGGGGATGGGCAACCCCAAAGAACTCTTTTTGCGGCTGACCCGATGAACGTTCCCCACCTCGAGATCTCTCTGCCCGCCCGCGCGGAGAACGTCGCGGTGATCCGGCACGTGCTCGGCGGCATCGGTGACGCCCTTCGCCTCCATCCCGATGTCCTCGCCGACCTCCGGCTCGCCGTCAGCGAGGCGTGCGCGAACGCCGTGGTCCACGCCTACGACGGCGGCGAGCCTGGACTCCTCGACGTCGAGATCTCCGCCGGGCCAGCCGCGATCGACGTGGTCGTACGCGATCACGGCGGCGGGATGGTGCCGCGCGCCGACTCGCCCGGCCTCGGCGTCGGGCTGCCCTTGATGGCCAGCCTCGCCGCGTCGCTCGAACTGACCAACCGGTCCGACGGAGGCACCGAGGTGCGGATGAGCTTCGGCCGGGACGACGCCGGCGTCCTGCGCTCCGCCCCGAGCCGCGCCGGGAACGTCGAACGCGGGGCCGAGCGGGCCCTTCCGCCTCGGGGCTCCTCGTGATGGCCGGGAGCGTGCGCTGATGCACGCCGTCGACGGCGACGCGCATCAAGCGCCGGACCGCTTCGACCGCACCCGGGTCACCGTCGCGGTCGGCCCGCTCCTGGGCCCCGTGCTCTCGCGCGTCGTCGGCATCCACGCTGCGCGCGCGGAGTTCCCGCTCGACCGGCTCAACGACGCCGTGCTCGTCGCCGACGCGATCGCCGCCCACGCGCCGGAGTTCACCGCGGGCGACCGCCTGCCCATCAGCCTGCAGTCCGGGCACGGCCGCCTGGAGCTCCGCGTCGGTCCGCTGCGGCCCGGAGGCGGCCGGCGCGTGCTCGAGGCCACCTCGCTGCCGAGCATCGGGGCGGTCATCGAGCGCTTGGCCGACAGCGTCCGGGTCCGTGACGGGGCCGGAGGCGGTGAGTACCTCGTCATCCGCATCGACGCGGGGCAGCTGGCGGATGGCCTCTCCGAGAAGCTCGGCGGACCACCCGGCGGCGGGTCGTGACCACCTCGGCCGCACACATCCGTCAAGATGGCCTGATCGTCGTTCAAACCCCCCGTTGGAGGTAGGACCCCGCTTATGACGTTCGACTTCTCGCTGACCGAGGACCGGCCCGCGTCGGGTGCCCACGTCATCGCCGTCGCCGGAGAGGTGGACATCTTCACCGCGCCCGAGCTCAAGCGCGCGATCGGCGGTGCCATCGACGGCGGCGCGCGCGAGCTGGTCGTCGACCTGACCGAGACGCGCTTCCTCGACTCGACCGCGCTCGGCGTGCTGATCGGCGCCGTCAAGCGGCTGCGGCCCCTCGAAGGCCGCCTGGTGATCGTCAACACCGAGCCGAGCACGGCCAAGACGTTCGAGATCACGGGGCTCGACCAGATCTTCACGATCGTCGAGACGCGCGACGAAGCGCTCGCGCACCTCGCCGCCCGCTCGTGACCTGACGCCCGGCGGGCGGGTCGCGACCCGCCACGCTCAGTGCCCGGCGGGCTGCTCGTCGACCTTGTTGGCCCGCAGCGCTGCGATGCGGCCCAGGACGCGCTTGCGGCTGCGCCCCATGCGCTCGTAGCCGTCGATGCCGGCGAGCTGCTCAGGGGTGAGCGCCGCGAGCTTGGGCAGCACCTGATCGACGGTGAGCCTGTCGTAGCCGGCGATGGCGATCTCGTCGTCGGAGCCGGCGGTCGCGCCGCGGTGCTCGGCCTCCAGCTCGGCCTCGTCCACTCCCGGGATCGCGGCGGGCGCGGCGGTGTCGCCCGCGGCGGCGTCCTCGGCCTCCACGACGACCTCCCCGATGCGGCTGGCCGCCGTGACCGCGGTTTCCCGCGCGGCGTCGGCGACGTCCTCCGCCGCCGCGCTGGTGGCCGCAGCGGCCCGGTCGGCGGCGGTCTCGGCCTGCCCGCGCGCCTTGCGGGCCGTGCCCTTGGCCATCCGGGTCGCCTCCCGCACGCTGTCGGCGGCGCCCGTGGTCATCGGGTCGAAGCGGGACTGCCCTCCCACCTCGGCGTCGAGCACGTCGGTCGCGAGCCCCGGGATGAGCGCGCGGAGGTCATCGAGGAACGACTGCTCCTGGGTGCGGTGCTCACGCGCGAGCACGGCCGTCTTGGGGTCGCCGACGGCTTCGGCGACGGCCTCCAGGGCGTCGTAGCTGGCGATCTCCAGCGCCTCGGAGGCGGCCTCGTCCTTGGCGTTCTTGAGCAGCTTCTCCTCCCCGCCCGTGCCGCGAATCAGGTCGAGCGGCGCGAGGACGAGCGAGATGCCCTGCCCGACGGCGGCCTGGGCGGTCCCGTAGACGACGTGGAAGAGGGATCGGGACTGGCCGAGCTCGGCGAGGCGCTGCTCGATGCGCTGCACCTGGATGCGCGTCTCGTAGCGGTGGCGCTCGAGGAGGTCGCGGTACCCCGAGCGCGGCGTCATCGCGATGTGCGCGCTCAGCGTGGAGACCAGATGCGTCTCGAGGGCGCGGATCTCCTCCAAGTACTCGAGGACCTTGTCGGCGGAAGAAGGCATGGCCAGAGGGTCTCCGCTGCGCGGGGCGTCAAACGGACGCGCGCCGCGACCCGGGTGCCGTTCGCCGGCCGCGATGGGCGTCGCGGAAGCTCGGCGCGCCAAGTTCGCACACGGGCGCGCGGACCGCTCGACAAAGCAGTTTGGCGTGGCGACCGGGGGGTAGCCCGTCCGGTGAGAGGCGCCGTATGCGGCCACGTCGGTCCGCGCTTCTCACCTCCCAAGGACGGTGGCATCAACGGCCGCCGGGGCGCTCACCCCCCTTACGCCCCGGCGGTCACGTCCCGCCGGCGTAGGCGAGAGCTGCCGCCTGGATGGTTCGTCCCATCGCGGTGCTCCTGCACCCCGGCGATTTCGCAGGCGCGCACATTGGAGCCACAGGCTCCATATTGGAGCCTGTCAGCCCAAATCGTCGCTCGCAGCGAACCCGAGACCGAGGCGCGGGCGCGATCACGCCCCACGACGCGTCCGAGAGGTGGCCGAGCACTGGCCGCCTAGGACTCCCCGCCTTCGCGGATCATGTAGACGATGAGTCCTGCAGTGGCCAACACGAGCAGGATGAAGATGATGTAGGTGAACATTGAGCCTCCGACTCGCTCTTGAAGAACCGGTCTGTGCCGCGGTGCCGCCGGCACGCGCACGCCGACGGTACACGGTCGGCCCGGGACGCTCGTCAACCGTTCACGCCGGTCGCGGCGGGTGATCCCCGCCCGTCGCGCCGGGGTCCGGGGACGCGACCGCGAGCAGCAGCGTGAACGTCGGCGACGGGCCGCTGCGCTGGACGACGAGGCGTCCGCCCCCGGCGGTGGCCAGGGACCGGGCGAGGTGCAGGCCGATCCCGCTGCCGTGGGACGACGCGCTGCGGCGCTCGAAGATCGCATCGAGGTCTCCGTCGATGCCGAGTCCCTCGTCGCTGACGTCGATCGCGACCGCGCCTCCGACGGCGCGGGCGGTGACGTGGACCGGACCGGCGCCGTGGACGATCGCGTTCTCGGTGAGCACCTGGAGGATCTGGCGGACGGCGCCCTCGGCCGCGGCGGCGGGCGGCAGATCGTCCGGGACGTCGAGACGCAGCGGGCGGCCGGCCGAGGCCAGCCGGCCGGACCACTCGGCCTGCACCTCGTCGAGCAGCGCGGGCAGCGCGACCCGCCGCCGGGCGTCGATGCCGTCCCGGGCGGCGTCGAGCAGGGTCGCCACCGTCTCCTGCAACCGGTCGACCTGCCGCAGGGCGCGCACGGTGTCACCGGCCTCGAGGTCGAGCCTGAGCGCCGTCAGCGGCGTGCGGAGCTGGTGGGAGGCGTCGGCGCTGAACGCCCGCTCGCGGTCGACCAGCGCGCCGAGCCGGCGCGCGGTGACGTCCAGCGCGGCGGCGGCGCCGTCGAGCTCGGGGACACCGCTGCGATCGGCCCGGGTGGCGAAGTCCCCGTCGCCGAGCCGGCGGACGGCCGTCGTCAGCGTCTCGACCGGACGCGTCAACCGCCGCGCGAGGAGCGCCGCGATGACCGTGACCACGGCGAGCACCCCGGCGGCGATCGCCGCCATGATCAGCCACGCCTCACGCACCCGACCGCGGACGACCGCGGTGCTGCGGTCGGCGCGGATGACCCCGATCACGCGCTCGCTGCGCGCGACGGGAACCGCGACGACGAGGCGCCCGCCCCCGGTCGACTGCCCGACCCGCCCGCGCAGCGCCTGACGCACCGCGCCGTCGGCCGTCGCGGGACCCTGCCCGTCCGCGCGGATCCCCCGAAGGTCGTACAGGCCGAGCGCCACGGCACCGCCGCGCGGCAGCTCGGGGGGGTCGGCGCGGTCGATCCGCGGACCGACCACCTGAGTGGCGGTGGTGGCCAACCGCTGGACGCGGATGAGCTCCTCGTCGCGGTAGATCCGCGTGGCGGCGAAGGCCAGCGGGAGCCCGAACAGCAGCAGGGCGCCCGCGGTCACGCCGACGATCGCCGCCGCCAGCCGATGCCTCACGACGGCTCGAGCCGGTACCCCACGCCGCGCAGCGTGACGATGGCGTCCTTCAGGCCGGCCGTCGCGAGCTTCTGGCGCAGCCAGAGGACGTGCTGGTCCAGGGTCCGCGTGGAGCCGAACCAGTTCTCGTCCCACACCTCGCTCATGATCCGCTCGCGCGTCACGGCGTTGCCCGCCTCGGCCACGAGCAAAGCGAGCAGGTCGAGCTCTTTCGGGCGCAGCACCAGCTCCTGCTCCGCGCACCACGCCCGGCGCGCCCGCACGTCGACGACCAACCGGCCGCTGCGCACCCGCGAAGGCACGTCGACCACCGCATGCCGTCGAAGATGAGCACGCACGCGGGCGAGCAGCTCGGACAGCCGGAAGGGCTTGGTCAGGTAGTCGTCGGCGCCGGCGTCCAAGCCCAGGACGACGTCCATCTCCTGGGCGCGGGCCGTCAGCATCACGACGACAGGCGGCCTCCGCGACTGCCGCAGCTCCCGGCAGACCTGCACGCCGTCCATGTCCGGCAACCCCAGGTCCAGGAGCACCAGGTCCGGCGGATGCGCTCGGGCGGCGTCGAGCCCGGCGCGTCCCGAAGCCTTCCAGGAGACGGCGTGGCCCTCGCCGGTCAGCAACGCCACCAGCGACGCCGCGATGTCCTCGTCGTCCTCGATCAACAGGATGGCGGCCGGGTCACTCACCTCCTCAGAGCCTAGACCGCTCCTGGCCGACGGCCCCGGGCCGTCGCGCCCCCGTTCGCCGAAACGTTTGCGTGGCGTTGACGTCCAGCGCACCGGCGGATGACGCGGGGCTCCTTACGGTGACCGGACATGTTCCGCCTTCCGTCTGGAGCCCCGATGAAGCGCCTTCCCGTCGTCCTCGCCACCGGGGCCGCAGCGCTGAGCCTCACGGCCGCCGGCTGCGGCTCCTCGTCCTCGGCTCCCGCGTCCGGCGCTCCCGGCGCCGGGGCCGGTCAGCCCGCGGCCCAGGGCGGGCTGGCCCCGCCGAAGCAGGAGGTCACCCCCGCGGGGGACATCCCCGACACCCAGGTGTTCGTCGCCTACTCCCCGCCGGGTTCGGGCTTCACGGTCAAGGTCCCGGAGGGCTGGTCACGCACCGGCGGCGGTGGGGCGACGACGTTCACCGACAAGCTGAACTCGGTGCGCATGGAGCTCTCCCCCACGGAGAAGGCGGCCACCGCGGCCTCGGTCACGAGGACGGTCCTGCCGCAGCTGGCCAAGACCGTGCCCGGCTACGCGCCCGGGAAGGTCACCACCGTCACGCGCACCGCGGGCCCGGCGGTCAAGGCGACCTACCAGGCGACGAGCAAGCCCGACGAGGTGACGGGCAAGACCCATCGCAACGCCGTGGAGCGCTACGAGTTCACCAGGAGCGGCAAGGTCGCGGTCCTCACGCTCACCGGGCCGGTCGGTGCGGACAACGTGGACCCGTGGAAGATCGTGACCGACGCGTTCAGGTGGGGGCGATGAGCCCGCTGCTTCAGGCCGAGAGCCTGTACCGCTTCTACCACGCCGGGGACGACGAGACGCTCGCGCTGCAGGGCGTGTCGTTCGGCGTCGAGGCCGGGGAGATGGTGGCTGTCACCGGCCCGTCCGGCTCGGGGAAGTCGACGCTGCTCGGTTGCCTGGCCGGCCTGGACGAGCCGACCGCCGGCATGGTCAGCGTCGACGGGCAGCGCCTCTCGCGCCGCCCCGAGGCCGAGCGCGCTGCGATTCGGGCGAGCAGCATCGGCATGCTCTTCCAGAGCGCGAACCTCGTCGAGCACCTCACCGTCTCCGAGAACGTGCAGCTCGCCCAGCGCGTCGCCGGGCACCGCGACCGCGACCGCACGATGCAGGTGATCGAGGACGTCGGCCTCGGCGCCCGCGCCCACGCGCGGCCGTCGCAGTTGTCCGGCGGCGAGTCCGCCCGGGCCGGCCTGGCCGTCGCGCTGGCCAACGACCCGAAGGTCATCCTCGCCGACGAGCCCACCGGCGAGCTCGACGGCGTCACCGCCCAGCGGGTCGTCGAGCTGCTCCGCGCCCGGGCCCGCGCCGGCGCCGCAGTGGTGATCGTGACCCACAACCCGGCGGTCGCCGACGACGCCGACCGCGAGATCACGCTGGCCGACGGCCGGGTGCGGTCATGACCGCTCCCGACTCGACACTCGTGCGCTGCGAGGACGTCGCCCGCACCTACGGCAGCGGCCCGACCGCGACCGTCGCCCTGCACGGGACCACCTGCTCGGTGGAGGCCGGGGCGCAGATCGCGATCACCGGGCCGTCGGGCTCGGGAAAGTCGACGCTGCTGCACCTCATGGCCGGCCTGGACGACCCGACCGTCGGCACCGTCTCCTGGCCCGCGATCGGCGATCGCCGCGCGCTGCGCCCCGGGCCGCTGGCGATGGTCTTCCAGGGCCCCAGCCTGCTGCCGCCGCTCACCGTCCTGGAGAACGTCGCGCTGCCCCTCCAGCTGGAGGGCGTCCTCGAGTCCGACGCCCGCGTCGCGGCTCACGCGGCATTGGCTCGACTGCAGCTCGAGGAGCTGAGCGAGAAGCTCCCGGAGGAGCTCTCCGGCGGGCAGGCGCAGCGCGTGGCCGTGGCCCGCGTCCTGGCGGGAACGCCGCAGCTGATCCTCGCCGACGAGCCGACCGGCCAGCTGGACCGGCGCAACGCCGACGCCGTCGTCGACACCCTCGTCGAGGTGGCCGCCGAGCACGGCGCCGCCCTGGTCGTCTCGACCCACGACCCGCACGTCGCCGAGCGCTTCTCCACCCGGTGGTCGGTCGCCGACGGCCGCCTCTCCCCCGACACAGAGGTCATCCGATGATCGTCACCTGGTTGCGCGGCCTGATCCTGCGACGCGGTGGGCGACTGGTCGCGACCGCGGCCGGCGTCGCCGTCGCCGTCGCCCTACTCGCGTCGATCGGGGCGTTCTTGTCCTCCTCGAGCGCGAAGATGACCCAGCGCGCGATCACCCGCGTGCCCGTCGACTGGCAGGTGCAGGCCGAGAAGGGCGCCGACCCCGCCACGCTCCTTAGCGCCGTCAAGGCCCAGCGCGGGGTGCGCGACGCGTTGCCGTTCTCGATCGCTGACACCACCGCGCTGAGCACGAGCGTCGGCGGCTCGGTGCAGAAGACCGGCGCCGGCGTCGTCGTCGGCCTGCCGCCCGGCTACGCGAAGACGTTCCCCGGCCAGCTGCGCACCCTCTCGGGCGCCGGCAGCGGCGTGCTCCTGGCCCAGCAGACCGCCGCCAACCTCCGCGCCAAGCCCGGTGACACGATCTCGGTCGGCCGCGCCAACCTCCCTCCGCTGAAGCTGAAGGTCGGAGGGGTGGTGGAGCTCCCCAACGCCGACTCGCTCTTCCAGGACGTCGGCGCCCCCGCCGGCGCGCAGCCCCAAGCCCCGCCGGACAACGTCGTCCTGATCCCCCAGGCCCAGTTCACGCCGAACTTCACCGCGCTGGCCAAGGCCGACCCCGCCGCTGTGCGCACCCAGATCCACGTGCGCATCGACCACGCCCTCCCGAACAGCCCCGCCGACGCCTTCACCTCGGTCAGCGGCCAGGTCAAGAACCTTGAGACCAAGCTCGCGGGCACCGGCAAGGTCGGCGACAACCTCGGCGCCGCCCTGGACAAGGCCCGCTCCGACGCGCTGTACGCCAACATCCTGTTCCTCTTCCTCGGCGTGCCCGGAGCCGTCCTGGCCGGCCTGCTGACCCAGGCGGTCGCCGGCGCCTCGGCCGGCCGCCGGCGCCGCGACCAGGCGCTGCTGCGCACCCGGGGCGCCGCGCAGCAGCAGCTCGTCCGCGTCGCGCTGGCCGAGACGGGCGTCGTCGCGCTCGGCGGCGTCGTGCTGGGCCTGGGGACGGCCGCGCTCGTCGGGCGCCTCGCCTTCGGCGCCGCGAGCTTCGGAAGCTCGACGACCAGCGCGCTGCAGTGGGGCGGCGGCGCCGCGCTCGCCGGGCTGCTGGTCGCCGCGGTCGCGATCGCGCTGCCCGCCCGTCGCGATGCCCGGGAGCTGACGGTGGCCGCGGCCCGCCAGACGGTCGGGCGCCAAGCGCGCCCGCGGTGGTCGCGCTACGGCCTCGACCTCATCCTGCTCGCGGTCAGCGGCATCCTCTTCTATTACACGAGCAAGGACGGCTACCAGCTCGTCCTGGCCCCCGAGGGCATCCCGCAGATCTCCGTCAACTACTACGCCTTCCTGGCCCCGGCCACCGCCTGGCTGGGCCTCGGGCTGCTGACCCTACGCCTCACCGACCTGTTCCTCACCCGGGGCGGCGGACTCGTGCGCCGTCTCCTACGGCCCGCCGCCGGTCCGCTGGCCGGCACCGTCGCCGCGAGCATGGTCCGTGGGCGACGCCCGCTCGGCTGGGCGGTGATGCTCGTCGCCGTCACCGTCGCGTTCGCCGGCTCCACCGCGGTCTTCAACGCCACCTACAAGCACCCGGCCGAGGTCGACGCGGTGCTCACCAACGGCGCGCCGGTCCAGGTCGCCGAGTCTCCCGGCGTCGTCGTCGGGCCCGACGGCGCCAAGCGCCTGAGCACGGTCGCCGGGGTGTCGTCGATCGAGCCGCTGCAGCACCGCTACGCCTACGTCGGCGCCGACCTGCAGGACCTCTTCGGCGTGCGCACCTCGACCATCGTGGACGCCGGGCGCCTGCAGGACAACTACTTCCAAGGCGGGACCGCCGCGCAGCTCGTCGCCCAGCTCGCCCGGCAGCCCGACGCGCTGCTCGTCAACGACGAGACCGTCAAGGACTTCCAGCTGCACCAGGGCGACCGCGTGATGCTCCGCTTGCAGAACGGCGTGACCAAGAAGTTCGCGAACGTCCCGTTCCACTACATCGGCATCGCCAAGGAGTTCCCCACCGCTCCTCGCGACGCATTCCTCGTCGCCAACGCCGACTACATCACCAAGATGACCGGCTCCAACGCCGTCGGCTCCTTCCTCGTGCAGACCGACACACCGAAGCAGACGGCTGCCGCGCTGCGCACCAAACTCGCCACCAGCGCGACGGTCACCGACATCGCGACGGACCGGAAGATCATCGGCTCCTCGCTGACCGCCGTGGAGCTCGGGGGGCTCACGAAGGTCGAGCTCGGCTTCGCCCTCGCGCTCGCCGCGGCCGCCGGCGGCCTGGTCCTCGGGCTCGGGTTCGCCGAGCGCCGCCGGACCTTCGCGATCGCCCGCGCCCTCGGCGCCCGCAGCCCCGCGATGGGCGCCTTCGTCTACAGCGAGGCGCTGCTGGTGATCGTCGGCGGACTGGCCATCGGCGCGATCGGCGGCACCTGGATCTCGTTCATGCTCGTCAAGGTCCTCACCGGGGTCTTCGACCCGCCGCCCGCGGCCGCGGCCGTTCCGGTGCTCTACCTCGGCGGCGTGCTCGTCGCCTCGGTCGGCGCGATCGGCGTGGCGTCGGCGGGAACGGTGAGGGCGATCCGTCGTCGCCCCGTCGTGGAGGCCCTCCGGGAGCTCTGAGCCGCTCGGTCAGCAGCCCCGCCGCCCCGCCGCCCGCACGTCGCGGAACTTCGCGACCTTGTCGACGACCGCCTCCACCGGGGTCGCCCCGGCGGAGGTGACGGCGGCCGCCGGCCCCGGGGTGAACGTCGCGTGCACGCCCGGGTTGCGCCGCAGGTAGCGCTCGAGCTCGAAGCGCACCATCCGGGTGCCGTGGCGGGTACGCCGGAGGAGCGACGGGTCGTCGGAGGCGGTGACGGTGACCAGGCGGTCCTGCGGTGAGAAGACGCGCACCGCCTCCGGGACGAACGCGTGGTTCCAGGAGCCGGCCTCGGTCTGGAGGTTGGAGAACATGGTGAACGAGCTCTCGGTCTTGAGCCCGAGATAGGGCGTGAGCGCGTTGGCGACCAGCACGGCGATCCCGACGGCGAGCACCGGATGCCCGAGGCGCCGGCGCGGCACCCCGGCGCCCACGGGCCAGGCCGGAGCGCGCCGGACCGCCACGGCGAGCACCGCGGCACCCGCCACCACGGCGGCGACGACCAAGCGCGTGCCGTCGCCGATCGCCCCCTGCCCGGGAGGGGAGCTGCCCTCGGCGGCCACCGCCCCAAGCGCCCAGGCGGCCGTGAGGAGGGCGAACGCGACGGGCTCGACCCACCGTCGCTCGCGGCGGACCCAGGCCGTGGTCGCGCCGGCGGGGGACACGCGCGACACGGCGGCGCCGGCCCGGCTCACCACCCCCGCCGGGAGGAACGCCACGTAGAGCGCCAGCACGAGCGACGAGAACGGGACGTTGCCCGCCAGCGCGAGCACGAGGTGGAACGCCGTGCCGAGCGCGAGCCCGGCGAGCCGGGTCCGCCGCACGCAGAGCAGCGCAGGAAGCGCGGCCTCCACGAGCACCGTGCCGTAGATGGCGGGCCAGGCCAGCCACCCGGCGTCGAGCAGCGACGGGTCGAACCACGCGATCCTCGGGGCCAGCGCCGCCGCGCAGCTCACCGCCGGATCGAAGAACCCGCCGTTCATCTTGGCGAGCGCCGCCGCCGCGTAGAGGACGAGCAGCGAGAGCCGCAGGAACGGCGCGATCCGCTCGAACAGCGCGCCGCCCTCCGGGAGCCGCCGGGCCGGGACCGCGACCGAGGCCGTGTAGACCAGCACCGTCGCGCCGCAGACCCCGACGAGCAGGGTGTGGCTGCCCGCGCCGGGCATGTCGCGCGCCACGGCCAGCACCTCGAGGGCGACCATCGCCACCAAGCGCCGCACCGACGTCGGACGCAGCAGCGCCGCGAAGGCGGCGAGGACGACGACGAAGTGGACGGATGCGACCTCGAAGCCGTCCCACCAGAGCTGGTGGAGCAGCAGCGCGACGGCGAGCAGACCGGAGAAGAGGCCGAAGCGCCACCGCGCGTCGTCCTCGCGGGCCTGGGGGCCCGGCGCGTGCGTGCTCACCCGACGGAGTGTCACCGGCCGACGCGGACGCCGTCGCACATCGAACCTCATTGCTGCGGATCATCCCCGGCGGGGGTACGCTCTGCCGGTTGGCGACGATGCGCCCGAGAAGAACGATGGGAGGACGAGCACGATGGCATCCCAGGCCGCCCGCGCGGCGACCGCACATCACGGCAGCGGTGAAGGCGACGGCGCCGATCCCACCGTCGAGCGGCTCCGCGACGCCCTGCTGGCCGCGGGGGCCGGGGACTTCACCGTCCGCCTGCCGGGGCGCCGCAAGGGCTCCGCGGGCGAGGCGGAGCGCGCGCTCAACGCGCTGGTCGAGCGCAACGCGCAGCTCACCGCCGAGCTGGCCCGCATGGGTCGGGTCATCGGTCGCGACGGACGGATGAACGAGCGCGCGTCGCTGCACGGTGCCCAGGGCCAGTGGGGCGAGGCGCTCGCCGCGGTCAACGGCCTGGTCGACGACCTCGTGCGCCCGACCACGGAGGTCGCGCGCGTGATCGTCGCGGTGGCCGACGGCGATCTGTCGCAGAAGATGGCGCTGACGATCGAGGGGCAGCCGCTCAAGGGCGAGTACGCGCGCATCGGCACCACGGTCAACGCGATGGTCGACCAGCTCTCCGCGTTCTCCTCAGAGGTCACGCGCGTCGCGCGCGAGGTCGGCACCGAGGGCCAGCTCGGCGGCCAGGCCGAGGTGCCCGGCGTCGCCGGCACCTGGAAGGACCTCACCGACAACGTCAACGTCATGGCGCGCAACCTGACCGACCAGGTGCGCGGCATCGCGCTCGTCACCACCGCGGTCGCCCAGGGCGACCTCTCCGAGACGATCACCGTCGAGGCCAAGGGCGAGGTCGCCGCGCTCGCGGACACGATCAACACGATGGTCACGCAGCTCTCCGCGTTCGCCGCCGAGGTCACCCGCGTCGCCCGCGAGGTCGGCACCGCGGGCCAGCTCGGCGGCCAGGCCGAGGTGCCCGGCGTCGCCGGCACCTGGAAGGACCTGACCGAGAACGTCAACGTCATGGCCTCCAACCTCACCTACCAGGTCCGCGGGATCGCGCACGTGACCACCGCGGTGGCCGAGGGCGACCTGTCGCAGAAGATCACCGTCGAGGCCAAGGGCGAGGTCGCCGCGCTCGCGGACACGATCAACACGATGGTCACGCAGCTCTCCGCGTTCGCCGACGAGGTCACCCGCGTCGCCCGTGAGGTCGGCACGGAGGGCAAGCTCGGCGGCCAGGCCGACGTGCCGGGCGTCGCGGGGACCTGGAAGGACCTCACCGAGAACGTCAACCGCATGGCGGCGAACCTGACCTCCCAGGTGCGCAACATCGCCGACGTCACCACCGCGGTGGCCCAGGGCGACCTCAGCCAGAAGATCACCGTCGACGTCCGCGGCGAGGTCCGCGAGCTCAAGGACACCATCAACACGATGGTCGACCAGCTGCGAGCGTTCGCCGACGAGGTCACCCGGGTCGCCCGCGAGGTCGGCACCGAGGGTCAGCTCGGCGGCCAGGCGAAGGTGCTCGGCGTCGCCGGCACCTGGAAGGACCTCACCGAGAACGTGAACTTCATGGCCGAGAACCTCACCGGCCAGGTCCGCGGCATCGCGCTCGTCACCACCGCGGTGGCCAACGGCGACCTGTCCCAGAACATCACCGTCGACGCCAAGGGCGAGATCCTCGAGCTCAAGTCGACGATCAACACGATGGTCCACCAGCTGCGCTCCTTCGCCGACGAGGTCACCCGCGTCGCGCGCGAGGTCGGCACGGAGGGCAAGCTCGGCGGCCAGGCCGAGGTGGAGGGCGTCAGCGGCACCTGGAAGGCGCTCACGCAGAACGTCAACCAGCTCGCGGCGAACCTCACCACCCAGGTCCGGGCGATCGCGGAGGTCTCCACCGCGGTCACCCAGGGTGACCTCACGCGCTCGATCACCGTCGAGGCCCAGGGCGAGGTCGCCGAGCTCTCCGACAACATCAACCAGATGATCGGGAAACTGCGTGAGAGCACGCGGGTCAACGCCGAGCAGGACTGGCTGAAGACGAACCTCGCGCGGATCTCGGGCCTCCTGCAGGGTCAGCGCGACCTGAAGGCCGTCACGCAGCTCATCATGAGCGAGGTCACCCCCGTCGTCGCCGCCCAGCACGGGGCGCTCTTCCTCGCCGAGCAGATCGACCCCAACTCAGAGATCGAGCTGCGCCCCTACGCGGGGTACGGCTACAAGCCGCGCACAGGCTCCGAGGGAGTCTTCGCGCTCGGTGAAGGCCTCGTGGGCCAGGCCGCGATGGAGGCCAAGCCGATCCGCCTGACCGATGTGCCGCCGGGGTACATCACCGTCGGGTCGGGCCTCGGCGAGGCGAGCCCCGCGACCCTCCTGGTCATGCCGATCATGTTCGAGGAGCAGGTCCTCGGCGTACTCGAGCTCGCCGCGCTGCGCCCGTTCACCGAGGTCAACGAGGCGTTCCTCGACCAGCTCGCCGAGACCCTCGGCATCGTCATCAACACGATCCAGGCGAACATGAGCACCGAGGAGCTGCTCGTGCAGTCCGAGGCGCTGACCTCCGAGCTGCAGAAGCAGTCCGAGGAGCTGCGCCAGACCAACGACGAGCTGCAGGACAAGGCGATTCTCCTGTCGGCGCAGAACCGCGACATCGAGATCAAGAACGCCGAGATCGAGCTCGCCCGAGCAGGGCTCGAGGAGAAGGCGGAGCAGCTCGCGCTCTCCTCGAAGTACAAGTCGGAGTTCCTGGCCAACATGAGCCACGAGCTGCGCAACCCGCTGAACTCGCTGCTGATCCTCAGCCGCCTGCTCGCCGAGAACCAGGGGGGCAACCTGGAGCCGACGCAGGTCGAATCCGCCGAGACGATCCACTCCGCCGGCCAGGAGCTGCTCGCGCTGATCAACGACATCCTCGACCACTCCAAGATCGAGGCGGGCAAGCTGGAGGTCAACCTCGCGCCGGTCAGCCTCGGAGACCTGCGCGAGGATCTCGAGCGCGCCTTCCGGCCGATGGCCGAGGAGAAGGGGCTCGCCTTCACGATCGAGGTCGATCCGACGCTCCCGCCCACGATCGTCACCGACGAGCAGCGCCTCGGCCAGATCCTGGGCAACCTGCTGTCCAACGCGTTCAAGTTCACCGATCACGGGACGGTCTCCCTCACCCTGCGGCCGACCGACGAGCACCCCCAGCGCATCACCCTCTCGGTGAGCGACACCGGCATCGGCATCCCCGACGACAAGCTCGGCCTCATCTTCGAGGCCTTCCAGCAGGCCGACGGCACGACGTCGCGCCGGTACGGCGGCACGGGCCTGGGGCTCTCGATCTCGCGCGACTTCTCGCGACTGCTCGGCGGCGAGCTTCGAGCGGCCTCCTCCGCCGGCGGGCGGGATTCCGGCTCGACGTTCACGCTCATCCTCCCCCTGGCCATCACGGCGCCCACCCCGGCGGTCGAGCCCGGCGCCTCCACGACCCCCACGCTGGTCGAGCCCGTCTCCGCGCCGAGCGAGCCCGAGACCTCGGCGCTCCCCCACGACGGCATCCCGGACGACCGCTCGCTCATCGCGCCCGGCGACCGGCTGCTGCTGCTCATCGGTCACGACGCGCAGCGCGCCGCTGCCGCGCTGGAGGCCGTGCGCGCCGTGGGAGCCAAGGGACTGGTCGCGCGGCGCGCACCCACCGGGCTCGCGCTCGCCCGGGAGCTGCGACCCGAAGCGATCGTCCTGCTCGACCCGAGCTCCGACGTGCTGCTCGGCCGGCTCAAGCAGCACCCCGACACGCGCCACCGTCCGGTCTACGTCGCCGGGCCGGAGGCCGGACGCCTCTCCGCGCTGCGCATCGGGGCCGCGGGCCACTTCGACACCGACGACGGCCGAGAGACGGTCGAGCTCGCCCTCGCCGACCTCGACGCGCGCGCGGCACGCCCGGTCCGCCGCCTGGCGCTCGTGCAGGACACCACCCGACTGGACCCTGCGACCCTCACGCTCCTCGGCGCCGGGGCGGACGTCGACGTCGTGGAGATCGCCCCCGAGGAGGCGCTCGCGGCGCTGCGCGAGACGCCGGCGGACTGCACCGTGCTGACGATGGGTGGCCCGGCGACGTTCGCGCTGCTCGAGGCGCTCGGCGCCGACGCGACGCTCCGCCTGCGTCCCGTGATCGCTTACGCCCCGGTGGCGCTCGACGCGAAGGCGCGTGAGCGCCTGGAGGCGCTAGGCGCGCGGCAGAACCTCGTCTCGACCTCCACCCCCGACTCGCTCGTCGACGAGAGCGCGCTGTTCCTGCACCGCACCGAGGCGAAGCTCCCGGCGGCGACCCGGCGCGTGCTCGAACAGCGACGGACCGCCGACGCCGTCTTCCTCGGCAAGCGGATCCTCATCGTCGACGACGACATCCGCAACGTCTTCGCGCTCACCTCGGCGCTGGAGACCCGCGGCATGCGCGTCGTCTACGCCGAGGACGGCCGCGAGGGCATCACGCGCCTGCGCGAGCATCCCGACGTGGATCTCGTCCTCCTGGACGTGATGATGCCCGAGATGGACGGCTACGAGACCGCCCGCACGATCCGGACGATGCCGCAGTTCGCAGATCTGCCGATCATCTCCCTGACCGCCAAGGCGATGCGCGGCGACCGCGACAAGTCGCTCGCGGCGGGCGCGTCGGACTACATCACCAAGCCCGTGGACATGGGTCAGCTCCTGTCGCTCATGCGCGTGTGGCTGCACCGCTAGCGGTGTCGGCGATCGCCCGTCCCCTCCCTCGGCTCCGCGAGGCCTGATGACCCCCGCCGTCCTGATCGTCGACGACCGCCCGGAGAACCTCTTCGCGCTCGAGGCCGTCCTCGCGCCGCTCGGCGCGAAGATCACCCGCGCGGGCTCGGGGGAGGAGGCGCTGCGCGCGGTGCTGGCGGGCGAGTTCGCGGCGATCCTCCTCGACGTCCAGATGCCCGGGATGGACGGCTTCGAGACCGCCGCGCTGATCCGCAGGCGCGAGCGCTCGGCGCACACCCCGATCATCTTCCTCACCGCGCTGTCGACCGACGTGAAGAACATCGCGCGCGGCTACGAGGCGGGCGCGGTGGACTTCGTCGTCAAGCCGTTCGACCCGCTCGTGCTCAAGTCGAAGGTCGCGGTCTTCTGCGACCTGGCCCGCCAGCGGACCGCCCGCGAGCAGGCCGACCGGCTGCTGCGCGCGGCGTGGGAGGGCGCCCCGAACGGCATGGCGCTCGTCGACCCGGACGGGACGATCGCGCAGGCCAACCCGGCGCTTCTGCACCTGACCGGCCGGGCGGGGGACGACCTGCCCGCGCACGTCGACGCGCTCGTGACCACCGCCGACCGGCCGGCGCTCGCCGCGCTGCGCGAGCGCGTCGCCTCGGGCGCCGACGGTGCCGCCGCGGTGGAGCTGCGCCTGGAGACCCGCAACGGCGAGGAGATCCCCGTCGCCGTCCTGGCTTCCGCGGTCCCCGCCGCCGACGGCGCGCTGCGGACGCTGATGCTGCAGGTCTCCGACCTCCGCGAGCGGCTGCGCGCGCAGGAGGCGAGCGCCGCGCTCATGCACGAGCAGGCCGCGCGCGCCGAGGCCGACGAGATCGCCGACCGGCTGGGGGCGATCGCCGCGATCACCGAAGGGCTCGAGGGGCACACGACGGCCGAGCTCCTTCCCGAGCTGTGCGCCCGGCTGCTGCGCGTCCTGCGGCTCGGCGGCGTGGCGGTACGGGTGCTGGGCGAGGATCAGCGCCCGGTCGCCGAGGCCGGTCTGGGCACGGAGATCGACGCGGCGGCGCTCGACGCCGCGCTGGCCCGCGGCGTCGCGCGCGACGCGGCGCCGGCGAGCGACACGAGGGTCATCCCGATGCGCGCCGGCGGGCGGCTGCTGGGCGCGGTAGCGGTCGCCGGCCTCGACCCGAGCGATCCGGGCCACGTGCGCACGCTGGCGCTCCTGCGCAACGCGGTCGAGCGTGCCGCGCTCATGCTCGAGCGCGCGCGGCTCTTCGAGCGGGAGCGCACGATCGCCGCGACGCTGCAGCGCGACCTGCTGCCCGAGACCCTGCCCAAGGTCCCCGGGATCGCCGTCAGCGCCTACTTCTCCTCCGGCGGCGACGGCGTCCGCGTGGGCGGCGACTGGTACGACGCGCTCGCGCTCTCGGGCGGCCGCCTCGGGCTGGTGGTCGGCGACGTGGCGGGACACGGCGTGGCCGCCGCCGCGCGGATGGGCGAGCTGCGCTCCGTCGCCCGGGCCTACGCGCTGGAGGGCCACGGGCCGGCGGAACTGCTGCGGCGGATGAACGCCTACCACCTCGTGATGGGCTCGGACACGATGACCACGCTGGTCGTCGCGGTCGTCGAGCCCGACCGCGGCCACGCGCGGTTCGCGAGCGCGGGCCACATGCCGCCGCTGCTCGTCCCCGCCCCCGACACCGGTACCGAGCCGCACTTCCTCGACGCGGTCGGCCCGCCGCTCGGCGTCTTGGAGGTCGGCAACTACGAGGAGCGCGAGGTGGCGCTGCCGCCCGGGGCGATGCTCGCGCTCTACACCGACGGCCTCGTCGAGCGCCGCGGCGAGGTGCTCGACCTCGGCCTCGAGCGGCTGCGCGGCGCGTTGGCCGGCGACGCCCCGCGGGATGTGCACGCCGCGCGCACGCAGGCCCTCGACGCCTGCCTGGAGGCCGACGGCGCGGAGGACGACGACGTCACCGTCGTGTTCGTGCGCGCGGAGGAGCAGCTCGGCAGCCCCGCCGCGTACACGCTCACCCCGGAGGCCGAGGCGCTCGCCGCGATGCGCCGCCAGCTGCGCCGGTGGCTGACCGAGACCGGAGCGGACGCGGCCGAGGCGGCGGAGATCACGATGGCCGTCAACGAGGCGATGCAGAACGCGATCGAGCACGGCAACGCCTACGCGATCGCGCCGATCACGGTCACGCTCGACCTCCGGGGCGGCGACGTCGTCGTCGTCGTCCGCGACCTCGGGCACGACGGATCGCGCCGCCCCGATCCCGACCGGGGCCGGGGGATCCAGCTCATGAGCGCGCTGATGGACGACGCACGGGTCGACCTCGGCGGGCCGATGGGCGGCGCCGTCACCCTGCGGCGGCGCCTGGCCCGGGCGGCGCTGGGCGCGGACTCGAGCTGAGCGACGGCGGCTACGCCCCGCCTGCACCTCCCGCCTTCGGCGTGGCCTGGCGACCGGGGCTACGCCCCGCCGGCCATGGCGGGAAGGATCACCAGGACGTCCGAGCCCGCGACCGCGGTGTCGAGGCCGTCGAGCACCCGCACGTCCTCGTCGTTGAGATAGACGTTGACGTAGCGGTTGAGGTCACCCCCGGGCCCGAAGATCTGCGCCGAGGTGTCGGGGTGCGTCGTCGTCAGCGCGCGCAGCACGTCGCCGACGCTGTCGCCCTCGGCGGTGACCTCCCGCTCGCCGCCGACGGAGGGGCGCAGGACGGGGGGGATGCGGACAGTGGCCATTTCTCAGGTCTCCGGTTCTCGGTTGGCGGGCTAGCCCGCGGCGGCGCAGAACGCCTCGTAGTCGGGGAAGACGCCCATCTCGTCCGCGGTGATCTCCTCGGGCGGCCGCGAGCAGATCGGGCACTCGGGGTCACGGCGGACCTTGAGCTCGGTCGTGGTCGCGTCGAGCGCGTCGTACATGAGCAGGCGACCGATGAGCGGCGTGCCCGCGCCGATGATGAGCTTGACGACCTCGGTCGCCTGCAGGAGCCCCATCGTCCCGGGCAGCACGCCGAGGACGCCGTTGGCGCCGCAGGAGGGCGCGAGCTCCGCGGGCGGCGGGACGGGGAACAGGCAGCGGTAGCACGGGCCGTCGTACGGCGCGAAGATCGAGAGCTGGCCCTCGAAGCCGAGGATGGCCGCGCTCACGACCGGGATCTTCAGGCGGACGGAGGCGTCGTTGAGCAGGTAGCGCGTCGGGAAGTTGTCGACGCCGTCGACGATGAGGTCGTAGCCCTCGATGATCTCCATGATGTTCGAGGCGTCCAGGCGCGTCTGGTACTTGACGACTTCGACGTCGGGGTTGAGGTCGTGGATCGCCGCCTCGGCGGAGTCGACCTTCGCGACGCCGACCGTGGATGTCTTGTGGATGACCTGACGCTGGAGGTTGGAGACGTCGACGGTGTCGTCGTCGACGATCCCGAGCGTCCCGACGCCGGCCGCGGCGAGGTAGAGCGCGGTGGGCGAGCCCAGCCCGCCGGCGCCGAGCAGCAGCACCTTTGCCTCGAGCAGCTTGCGCTGGCCCTCCTCCCCCACCTCGGGCAGCAGGAAGTGGCGGGAGTAGCGCTGGCGCTGCTCGGGGCTGAAGGCGAACGGGACGTCGACCTCGTAGCCGCGGTCCTTCCAGAGCGTGATGCCGCCCTTCATCGAGACGACGTCCTCGTAGCCGAGGTCGCGGGCCAGCGTGTTGGCGGCCAGGGCCGAGCGCACGCCCGACGCGCAGTAGATGACCACCTTCTGCGCGCGGTCCGGGACGGTCGCCTCGATGCGGCTCTCCAGGAAGCCACGCGGGATGGCGATCGCCCCCGGCAGCTTGCCGGAGCTCACCTCGTCGCTCTCGCGCACGTCGATGATCGCCACCCCGTTTCCGAGCAGGGGCTTGACGTCGGAGGGGTCGACCTCCTCTACGTTGCTCTTGACCTGCTTGATGAACTCCGCGCCGGAAGGGCTCATGGAAAACCACCTAATGCTGATCGGGTTTGCTTCACAAAGTATAGCGAGGCTACTGGTCCGCCCCGAAGACGCCGATGTACCCAGGTGAGCATGCGCGGGCGGGCCCTCCACCACCAGATCCTCGCGGTCAATGCGGCCCTCGTCGTAACCGCCGTCCTCGCCGCGAGCGTCGCGGCGCGCCTCGATCTCTCCCGGCTTCCCGAGAGCCGGCAGTTCCTCGTCCTCGTCGCCGCGATCCTCACGACGGTGCTCGTCAACGGGTTCGTGCTCCGCCGCCGCTTCGCGCCCCTGGAGGCGCTGCTCGCGACGATGGAGCGCGTCGACTTCGCCACCCCGGGCGTCCGCGCGACCCCGATGGCCGCCGACTCGGAGGACGTGGTGCGGCTTCGCGACGCGTTCAACGGCATGCTCGACCGCCTCGAGCACGAGCGCTCCGCCGGCGCCAGCGCCGTGCTGCGCGCCCAGGAGGCGGAGCGCGCCCGGCTCGCACGCGACCTGCACGACGAGGCCAACCAGGCGCTCACCGGCGTGCTGCTGCGCCTGCAGGCCAGCGCGCACGGCGCGCCGCCCGCGCTGGCCGCGGAGCTGCGCGAGACCCAGGAGCTCGCCACCCAGGCGATGCACGAGCTGCTGCAGCTCGCCCGCGAGCTGCGCCCGACCGCGCTGGACGACCACGGCCTGGAGGCCGCTCTGCGCACGCAGATCGAGCGCTTCGGGCGCCAGACGGGCGTCGCGGCCACCCTCGACCTCGCCGCGGGGCTCGACGACGCGATGGACGCCGACGGGCAGCTCGTCACCTATCGCGTCGTCCAGGAGTCGCTGTCGAACGTCGCGCGCCACGCCCAGGCGAGCACGGTCCACGTCGAGGTCCGCCGCCGCAACGGGCGCGCGGTCGTGCGGATCGCCGACGACGGCCGCGGCATCGACGCGCGCTCCGGGCAGGGGCTCGGCCTGATGGGCATGCGCGAGCGCGCGCTGCTCGCGGGCGGGAACCTGAGCGTGGTCTCCGCGCCGGGCCGCGGCACCACCGTCGAGCTGACGATCGGCGAGACGCGGCCGAGCGTCCCGCCGCCGGTCGCCCCCCGGCACCCGCTGGTCGTCGAGGCGCTCGCGTCGTGAGCGCGCGCCTGCTGATCGCCGACGACCACGGCGTCGTGCGCTCCGGGCTGCGGCTCCTGCTCGACAAGCAGCCCGACATGGAGGTCGTCGCCGAGGCCGCCGACGGCGCGGAGGCGGTGGCCGTCGCGCTGCGCGAGCGCCCCGACCTGTGCATCCTCGACGTGTCGATGCCGAAGCTCACCGGGCTCCAGGCGGCGCGCGAGATCCGCGCCCAGGACCCGAACATCGCGGTGCTCATGCTCTCCATGCACGACGACGAGCGCTACCTCTTCGAGGCGCTCAAGGCCGGGGCGGGCGGCTACGTCCTGAAGATGGAGGCCGACACCGCGCTCGTCGACGCCGTCCGCGCCGTCCTGCGCGGCGAGCCGTTCCTGACGAACGCCGCGGAGGAGCGCTACATCCGCGAGTGGATGAGCGACACCGCGACCGGCCCCTCGGAGCCGCTGACCCCGCGCGAGCAGGAGGTCCTGAAGCTGATCGCCGAGGCGCACACCAACCGGGAGATCGGCGAGGTGCTGCACCTCTCGGAGAAGACCGTCGAATCCCACCGCGGCAACCTCCTGCGCAAGCTCGGCATGCGCGACCGCGTCGAGCTCGTGCGCTACGCGATCCGTCGCGGGCTCATCGAGCCCTGAGGAGCAGGGCGAGCGTCGCGTCCCGCGAGCGTCGGCGATCGCACTCACGCGTTGCGCGCGGCGATGGACTCCTTGGCCGTGGGCTGGAGCGGGGGAGCGCCGCAGGCGGGCACCCGGACGCGGCCGCGGGCGCGCCGGATCGCCGAGCGGACGATGCGGTTGGGGACGGCCAACGTGACGCCGTTCGTGATGCCCTCGAACACGAATTTCCTCGGGATGCCGGCAAACACGGTGGCCAGCACGCGCCCGCGACGGTCGATGATCGGCCCGCCCGAGCCGCCGGGCCCGTTGACGCCGCGGAACACCGCCACCAGCCGCTCCTTCATCGTCAGCGAGACGCCCGCGTTGTTCTCGAGCTTCTCGGTGGGGAGCTTCAGTTGCGTCGTCGTCCGCTGCAGCCGCGCGCGGCGGACCGCCTCGCTGCCGCTGGGAAAGCCGAGCGAGAAACCACGCGTCTGCGGTCGCGGATCGTCGACCAACGGAAGCCCCGGCGCGGCACCCAGCCGCGGGACGCGCAGCAGCGCGAGGTCGTGGATGCCGTCGAACCAGATCACGGTGGCCGGGAGCGACGCCCCCTTGCCTTCCCTCGTGACGACGACCTTCTTCGCGGTGGTCACGACGTGCGCGTTCGTCACCACGACCCCGTGGCCCGCGATCCAGCCGCTGCCCTGATACGCGCCGTTGCAGCGGGTGATCACGATCTTCACGAGGCTGCGGTCGGCGCGTTTGACGGCGGGAATGGAGCGCAGCCCCGGAGCGCGTACCGGGGCCCTCGGCCGGCGCTCGGCGGACTGCGGGAGGTCTGACGCCCGCGACTGGCTCCCGGGCGACGGACCGGCGGGCGTGAGCACGGCGTCGAAGCGCGCCAGGACCTCCGAGCGCCGGACACCGTCGCGGATGACGCGGCCCTGGGACACGGCCGGCGCGAGCGCCCAGGCGGCCACGGCCGCCGATGCCCCGACGAGGAGCGCCCCGGCGAGACCGTCGACAGGGCCCAGACGGCGCACGAGGCGCTCCGCCGACGGGGCCAGCCGCTCCGCCAGCGCACCGACGATCCCGCCGACGACCAGTGCCGCGGGCAGCGCGATCAGCAGCGCGGACGAAGACTCGAGCTTCGTGCCCACGAGCACCGGCAGCCGCGAGCCGAGCACGGCTCCGGCGGCGAAGCCCGCCACCGGCAGCGCACGCCCGAGGCCCGCGCCCCAGCCGTAGATCGCGGCGGCGACGATCACCGCGCCGACGATGAGGTCAATGAGCATGGCTCATCCTATGCCGCACGGATCGGCCCGCCGCGGTCTCGTGCGGCAGCGGGTGGCGCGACGGTTGCCCGAAGCTTCACCGCCCCGATCAGCCCGTCGCCTCATCCTCGAAGTCTATGTCCCGTAGGCTCACGGCCCCGTGCCCGAGCCCCCGAGCACCACGACGCGCAAACGCCCGCCGCCGCGCGCGAAGGTCCTGGACACGCCGGACCTCGTCGCCCGGACGCTTGCGGTCGACGCCGCCCTGCGCGCGGCCGGGACTCCGCTGCCGCTGTGGCTGGCGGTCGCGGGCAAGGGCGGCGCGGGCAAGTCGGTGCTCAGCGGCACGCTGGCCCGCGTGCTGGCCCGGCGCGGCCACCGCGTCCTGGCCGTGGACTCCGATCCGATGCCGGGGATGGCGCACTCCCTCGGGGTGGCCGAGCCCGCGGTGACCGCGCTGCGGGCCGCGGGCGAGAAGCCCGAGGGCGGGCGCTGGCAGCTGCGCCGCGGCATCGGGCCCGCCCGCGTCGTCCGCGACTTCACCACCCCGGCACCTGACGGCGTGCGCCTGCTGCAGCTCGGCAAGTCCGGTCCGGACGGGCTGACGCCGGATGTGACCGCGGTCAACGCGTTCCTGCAGGTCGTGCACCGGATGGGCGACACGCCCTCGCTGTACGGCTGGACGGTCGTCGGCGATCTGCCCGCCGGCCCGCGCCATCCGGGCGCCGGCTTCTCCGCCTACGCGCGCCTGTACGTCGTCGTCGTGCAGCCCACGAGCCAGTCCGCCCTGGCCGGCCGCCGCATCCTGCGCCTCGCCCGCGAGCACCTCGGGGCCGACGTCCTCGTGGTTGCGAGCCAGATCGCCGACGCCGACGGGCGCCGGCGGGTCGAGGGCCTGCTCGGCGAGCCCGTGGACCTCGTGATCCCGGCCGACGCCGCGGTGCCCGACGCCGAGCGGCGCGGCGTGGCGCTCATCGACGCGGCGCCGGACTCCGCCGTCGTCCGCGCGGTCGAAGCCCTTGCCGATCGCCTCGAAGCGCGTAGGCTGACGCCATGAAGATCGCGGTAGCGGGCAAGGGCGGAGCGGGCAAGACCACGGTCTCGGGGACGGTCGCGCGGGCGTTCGCGCGCGCCGGGCACTCCGTGATCGCCGTGGACGCCGACGTCAACCCGATGCTCGGCATCTCGCTCGGGCTCGGCATGGACGGCACGGAGCACCTGGCCGCCCTGCGCCAGGACCTCGACTACGGCAACGCCGAGCACGTCGCGACGGTCGAGGCCATGCTCGAGCGCTACGGCGCTGACGCGCCCGACGGGGTCCGGGTGGTCGTCGCCTCGCGGGTCGACCGGCCGGACTCGGGCTGCGGATGCTGCGGCCACGTCACCGCCGACCGGGTGCTCGCCCGCCTCGAGGGTGAGGGGCGGACGGTGCTCGGCGACCTGGAGGCCGGCATCAACGTCCTCGCCCGGATGCAGCCCGGAAGCCTCGACGTCGTGCTTGTCGTCGCCAACCCGACCCCGAAGTCGATCGAGGTCGCCCGCCGGGCGATCGAGACCGCGGTCGCCCGCGACAGCCGGGTCGTGGTCGTCGCCAACCGGGTCCGCGACGACGCCGACCTCCAGGCGATCCGCGCGGTGCTCGGCGCCCACGAGATCATCGTCATCCCCGAGGACCCGGTGATCAGCGCCGCCGACGCGGAGGGCGTCGCGCCGATCGACCTCGACGACACCGCTCCCGGGGTCGTGGCGCTCGTCGCCCTCGGCGAGCAGCTGGCCGCTCAGGCGGCCTGAGCGACGCGGCTCAGGACCGCCTCCGCCGCGCCGTGCGCGGCGGACGCCGGCCGACGCCGCTCAGGCGGCGACGCCGATGCCGGCGAGGCGGTCGGCGAGGTCGATGAGCGCGCGGACGCCCGGGGCGTCCTCGTCGACGTCGATCGCCGCGCGGCCGTCACGGTCAGCTTCCGCGATTGCGGGCTCGTCGGGGACGATCACGTACTCGTGGTCCTCGCCGAGCACGGCGTAGACGGCTGCGAGGTCCTCGTCGTCGCGGATGCGGTTAGCGACCACGACGACCCTCGGCGCGCGCTCCGGAGCGACCTCGAGGCACCGGCGGGCGACCTCCAGCGACTTCGCGGTGGGCTGCGCGACGATGACCACGACGTCGGCCTGGCCCTCCTTGAGGCGCAGGACGGTGCCGATCCCGGCCTCGAGGTCACCGACGACGATCTTGTCGTCGCCCTCGACCTCGCCGAGGAGCTGCTCGGCCGAGACGCCGCAGCAGGTGCAGCCGGGGTTGGGCATGTCGATGCGGGAGGCGACCACGAGCCGCACGCCGTCGGGCGCGTCGGTGCCGAAGCGCTCGACGAAGCCCTCGGTCGAGCGCTCGTGCTCGGTCTCGCCGGTCGCGAGGCCCTGCCGGACGGCGGACAGCAGGTCGGTCTGCTCCGGCCCGACCCCCAGCGACACCCCGAGCATGGGGTTCGTGTCGGCGTCCAGCGCGAGCACGTTGTGGCCCGAACGAGCGAGCGCTCGGGCCATGGTCCCGGAGACGGTCGTCTTGCCGACGCCTCCCTTGCCTGCCACGACGATCTTCATCGGTCGATGGTACTCCCCTCCAGGCGATCAGCCAACCGCTCGACCGCGGCGACCGCCGCGGAGTCCGGCGCGTGGTCGATCAACGCGGCGCCGGCCCGCTCGGAGGAGCGGACGCCCTCGTCGACCGGGACGGTGGCGAAGACGGGAAGCTTGAGGAAATCCCCGACGCGCTTCGCGTCCGCGTCGCCCGTCACCTTGTTGACGACGAGCAGCATCTCGACGTCGGCGTCGTCGTCGGCGTCGGTGATCTTGATGATGCGCCGCGCGGTCAGCATCGACTGCCACGTGGGCTCGACGACGAGCAGGAAGCGGTCGGCGTAGGGCGCCCAGCCGAAGGCGGTCTGCCGGGGGCCGGCCGGAAGGTCGCCGAGGATCACCCAGTCTCGGAAGGTGGCCGCCCGGTCGAGCCGGCGGATGATGATCCAGAAGGCCTGGTTGGCCGCCATGAACGGCGACATCCCCTCACGGGTCACCTTGCCGATCTGCAGCAGCCGGATCCCGTCGGGCGCGTCGGTCGCGTAGCGCTGCACGGCCCGCACGGCGCCCACGCCCTTGACCAGGCGCCAGCGCTTCTTCTCGTCCCGCTCGGCCGCCGCCATCAACGGAGGCTCGGCGGGGGCGTCGGCGCCGAGGCTGAACGTCAGGCCCGGCAGCGGATCGGAGTCCAGGGCGAGCACCCGGTGCCCCCGGCGGGCGAGCACGCGCGCGAGCGTGCCGGCGATCACCGACTTTCCCACTCCACCCTTGCCCACCACGGCCAGTCGCATGCCGAGCAGCATGCCCGAACCGGGGAGACCACGTCATTGCGGTGGCCCGCCCGCGGCTCTGAAGGCGCGGAAGCACTTCCCTGCGTCCCGGCCGCGTCTGGCAAGCTCGTCGCCGATGACCGAGTTCGACACCTGCTCCGCCTGCGGGCGCCTCAAGCGCCTGGCCTCGGGCTGCGCATTCGGCCAGGTGGTGGAGGGGCGCTGGCGCGTCGCGTTCGGGTACGAGCACCCCGAGTCCGGCGTGGCGGTCGCTCCCTCCTGCGCGGAGTGCAACGTGGTGACCGGCCAGTTCCACCACTGGGGCTGCCCGAACGCGCGCTGCCGGGCCTGCGGGCACCCGGAGCACGAGGGGGCCTGCGCGTAGGGCCAGCCCTCAGCCGCCGGTAGCCGTCGGGATGCGGCGGTTCGAGATGTCCGCCCAGCGCCGGCCGATCTCGCCGATGGCCCGGATCGCCGGCGAGTCGGGCATGTGGTCCAGCGGGGCCAGCCCGGCGTGCTCGGCGGCCGGGAAGCCGGCGTCGAACGGCACGCCGCCTCCGAACTCGAGCCCGTGGCGCTCGGCGTAGGCCCGGACGGCCTCGAGGTCGTCCTCGTCGCGCAGCTTGTTGGCCAGCAGCGCCACGCGGTCGAGGCCGAGGTCGGTCGCCAGCGCGGCCATCCGGCGCCCGGTCTCCAGCGACTTGAAGTAGGGCTCGACGACGAGCAGGATCGCGTCGACGTACATCGGCACCCCCCGGAGGAAGATCTCCGGCGACGCGTCGGTGTCGAGGATGCAGACGTCGTTCTCGCCCGTGGGCATCGCGTCGATGATCTTGCGCACCGTGGCGTGGAGACCGGAGATGCAGCCCGTGTTCGTGGTCTGCGGCAGCGCCATCGTCAGCAGCCGCACGCCGTCGGAGCCGATGAGCCCGTGGTCCTCCTTGATCTCGTCGAGCGACCGCGTCAGCACGGCGCCGTGGCCCCAGGTCAGCAGATCGGCGGACAGGAGCGGCACGTCGCTCATGCGCTGGGCGGGCACGCCGAGCGTGAGCGCGAGGTTCGGGTTCGCGTCCGCGTCGATCGCGAGGACGTCCCGGCCGCTGCGCGCGAGCAGACGGGCCATCGTCCCGGAGATCGACGTCTTTCCCGATCCGCCCTTACCGGCGATGGCGAGTCTCATGCCTGCACCTTACGCGCCCTGGGACCTTCCGGCCCCGATGAGGAGCCGGTTGCGGAATCCTCAACCGGCCCCTGCCGGCGCCGGCGCCCGCCGCGGGACCTCGGCGACCTCGAGCGGCGCGCCCGCGAATTGGCCCCCCGGGCAGTCCGCACACCGCACGTCGCCGGCGCCGGGGTTGCGGATCTTCCCCAGGCCGATCAGCCCGCCGGCCGCCAGCAGCCCGGCGGCGATCAGCATGCCGAGGTGGAACGCCCCGATCGCGGCGTCCTGGGTGGCCTGCACGACCACGCGCCGGTCGGCGGCGGGCAGCGTCCTGGAATCGGGGACGTCGAGCGCCCGGTCCTTGGCCCGCTCCACCACCCCCGCCGCCTGCGGCGAGATGCGCGCGCCCGCGAGGTTCCCCTCGACGTTCGTCGCGTAGGAGGCGGCGAGCGCGGCGCCCACGGCCGCCGTGGTCAGCAGGCCGGCCGTCCGCGCGACGGCGTTGTTGACCGCGGAGGCGATCCCGGCGTTGGACTCGTCGGCGTCCGCGAGCACGGCCGCGGTCAGCGGGGCGACGGTGATCGCGATGCCGAGCGAGAACAGCGCCAGGGCCGGGAGCAGGTCACCGGCGAACGAGACGTCGGCGTCCAGGCGCAGCATCGCGATGAAGCCCGCCGCCACCACCAGCGGCCCGACACCCATGAACAGGCGCGGGCCGTAGCGGTCGGCCAGCGCGCCGAAGCGGCGCGAGAGCACGAACATCGTGCCGGTCGGGACGAGGCCGATCGTCCCCGCCTCGAGCGCCGAGTACCCCGCGACCTGCTGCAGGAAGAGCCCGACGAAGAAGCCGAAGATCGCCAGGCCGCCGTACATCGAGAACGTCTCCACGTTGCCCCAGCGGAAGTTCGACCGGGAGAACAGCCCCAGCGGCAGCATCGGCTCGGGCGCGCGTGCCTCGTGGCGCAGGAACGCCGCGAACAGCCCGGCCCCGCCGATCAGGGGCACCAGCACCGCCAGGCTCGCCCACCCGTACGCGGGCTGCTCGATGAGCGCGAACGTCGGGCCGGCGAGCCCGAGCGCGCAGAGCACCGCGCCGCGAACGTCCACGTGGGGGCGGCGGCCGTCGGCGCTCCGGCGGCCGCCCTGCGGGACGTAGCGCCCGGCCAGCGCGAGCGTCCCCAGCACGAGCGGAACGTTGATCGCGAAGACGACGCGCCACGACGTCGAGTCGACGATCTGCCCGCCGAGCAGCGGGCCGAGCAGGATGCCGATGCCGCTCCACGCGGTCCACGTCCCGATCGCCTTGCCGCGCTCGGCGGTGGGGAACACGGCGATGATGATCGCGAGGGCGGCGGGGGTCAGCAGCGCGCCCGAGACGCCCTGCAGCGCGCGGGCGGCGACGAGTACCTCGATCGTGGGCGCGACCGCGCAGAGCACGCTCGTCACTCCGAAGGCGGCGACCCCGAGCGAGAAGACCCGCCGCTCCCCGAAGAGGTCGGCCAGCGAGCCCGAGACGAGGATCAGCGCCGCGAGCGTGAGCAGGTAGGCGTTGGCGACCCACTGCTGGCCGGCCAGGCCGCCGCCGAGGTCGTCGCCGATCGCCGGCAGCGCGACGTTGACGACCGTCGCGTCGACCGAGACGACCGTCGAGCCGAGGATCGCGGCGACGAGAGCGCCCTGCTTGACGTCCATGGCAGCGGACGCTACAAGCCGGCGACCACGAGCCGATAACCGCCGGGGTTCGGGCCTGACGGTCGCCGATCCGGGCCGCTGAGACCCAAGCCCCCGGGCGTCGACTGCCTCACCGCCGGGCGCTCAGGCGGGCACGAGGGCGTGCGGCTCGGCCTGCACGCGCAGCGACGCCAACGCCGCGTCGGACTGGTCCTCGGCCGCGAGGTAGGCGACGTGCGTGCGCGCGCCCGGCGACGCGCACCAGGCGGCGTAGGCCACCCGCGCGTCCTGCGCCGCCGCGCGCCAGACGGCGACCAGGCCGTCGCCGCCGACGACCCGCCGGATGACGACCTCACTCGTGTCGGAGAGTTCGTCGAGCAGTGGGTGGAGATCCTTCGTGGTCATCGCCTGCCGAGCCTTTCCCGTCGCGAGTCGCCGAGCAAACCCGGTCGACAGTTGTTCGATCAGAACCCGCGGCTGGTTCACGTGATGCGGTCAGGCGTGGCGCGCCGCCGTCGTCGGCCGGGACCGCGGGCCGTCGCGTGTCCTGCGGGAGACGAGTGCGGTGCTAGCTTGGCCGCCTTCGATGCGCGCGCCGTCCGACTCGATCGCCGCCCCGCCGCTGCCGGTGCTCGAGTGGGTGAACGTCGCGATGCTGCGGATGGACCAGCAGGTCGGCCACCCCGTCCTCGTCGAGTTCTGGGACTCCTGCCGCAGCAACTCGTTGCGCACGCTCCCCTACGTGCAGGCCTGGCACACGCGGTACTCCGCTGCGGGCCTGCGGGTCATCGGCCTGCACTGCGGCGCCTACCCGCCGTCCGAGGATCCCACGGTCGTGCGCGAGGCCGTCGCGCGCCTGGGGCTCACCTACGCGGTGGGCCTCGACGTCGAGTTCCGGGCCTGGCGACAGTTCGACGTTCCGGGCTGGCCCGCCCGCTACCTCTTCGACGCACGCCTGCGGCTCTTCGAGTACCACCACGGCGAGGGCGCCTACGCGGAGACCGAGCGGGCGATCGGCGACCTGCTCGGCCTCGCTGTCGAGCCGCTGGCGCCGCTGCGTCCCGAGGACGCGCCTGGCGCGGTGCTCGTCGAGCCGACCCGTGAGCAGCTCGGCGCCTACTGCGGGCCCTACGGCGCCGGCGGCGTCCACGCCGTCGTCAGCGGCCACGGCGAGCTGCGCGTCGGCGGTGAGGCGTTCGCCGTGGAGCACGCGGGCGTCGTCACCTTGGTCGAGCACCCCGTCCACACCGAGGCGGTGCTCGAGCTCGAGGCGGGGGCCGGCGTGACGGTCCACGCGACGCAGTTCACGCCGGGACTGGACGGCGAAGCGTGAGGCGGAGGCGGAGCGTTCGTCATCGGGCTCGCGCGGCGAGCCCGTTCACGAACGCCGTCCTCGGCGCGGCGCTCACGCCAGGTCGGTGACCACCCGCTCGAGCCGCGGCGGGCCCTCGTCCTCGAGCGCCACCGCCCGTCCCGCCCAGTAGGGGCTGGCCGGCCCGCCCACCGCGAAGGTCGGCTCGTCGATCCAGCAGCCGGGGTTGTGCAGCAGCGCCCCCGTCGGCGTGCGCCACTCCGCGGGGTCGTCGCCCGGCAGCGGGCCGGCGCGGTGCGTGTGGCCGAAGACGACGTGCTGCGCGCCGACGCCGAGCAGCCGCACGACCTCCCCCATCGCCGCGAGACCGGCGCTGCGCAGGTGCTCGCCGGAGAGCTGCGGCCGGACGGGGCCGAGGCCCGCGCGGTTGGCCCCCGCCACCGCGAGGGGGAACGCCGCGGCGAGCGCGCGCGACCGAAGTCCGCGGGGACCCGTTCCGGTGAGCGCCCGCCAGGTGCCGGCGGAGCCGGACTGCCGGGCGACCGTCCAGTCCGAGCTCCGGGTCTGCGCCACCGCGTGCAGCCATGCGTAGAGCGGCGCGAGCCCCGCCTCGAAGTCCTCCGGGGTCGCCCGCTCGACCGGCAGCGGGCCGACCACGCGGGCCATCGCCCCGGCGGCGAGGCGCTCGAACGTGGGCGTCGTGGTGAGGCGGTCGAGGTAGTGGCCGTGGGTGGCGTAGACGTCGGGGCGCAGCCACAGCCCCGGGTAGGCGACGTCGAAGCGCGCCGGTGCGGCGGCCGCCGCGAGGTGGGCGAGCGCCCAGGTCGGGTCGGGCCCGGCGCGCTCCTCCAGCGCGAGCGGGGCTCCGCCGCCGGTGCGCCGCTCGAGCCACGGCGCGAGGAGGGCGTGGTCGTGGTTGCCGGGGACGAGCACGAGCTTCCCCTCCGGCCCGAGCGCCGCCCCGAGCGCGGCGAGCACCGGCGCCGCCGCCGCGAGCGCGTCGGACAGCGGCCCGTGGCGCAGCTCGAGCGTGTCGCCGAGCAGCACGAGGCGGTCCACGCCGCGCACGGCGTCGGCGAGCGCGGCGAGCGGCCCCGGGCGCCGCAGCGCGTCACGCCCGCGCGCGACGCCCAGGTGCAGATCGGAGACGACGAGGGTGCGCACCGCCCCGGAGGCTAGGGCTGGCGGTGGGGGGGTCCTGCACTACGGCTCCATATCCGAGCCCTGATGCAGGACCCCCGCTGCTTCAGGCCTCCGCGGCGGACATCGCCTGGCGGATCGACTTCGGCAGCATGAAGCGGACGTCCTCGCGCATGACCTCGAACTCCGAGACCTCCTCGACGCCGCGGTCGCGGAAGGACTGCACGAGCGCGCCGACGAGCTCCTCCGGGGCGCTCGCGCCCGAGGAGATCCCGACGACGCTGACGCTCTCCAGCCACGCGTCCTGCAGCTCGGAGGCGTTGTCGATGAGGTGCGCGGCGGCGCCGTGCTCGCGCGCCACCTGCACGAGGCGCACGGAGTTCGAGGAGTTCTTCGAGCCGATGACGAGCACGAGGTCGCACTGCTCGGCCATCTGCTTGACCGCCGCCTGGCGGTTGGTCGTGGCGTAGCAGATGTCGTCGGTGCGCGGGCCCGTGATCGCCGGGAAGCGCTCGCGCAGGCGGTTGATGATGTTGCGCGTCTCGTCGACCGAGAGGGTGGTCTGCGAGACGTAGGCGAGCCGCTCGGGATCCTCGACCTCGAGTGCCTCGACGTCGGCCTCGGTCTCGACCAGGACGATGCGGTCGGGCGCCTCGCCCATCGTCCCCTCGACCTCCTCGTGGCCGGCGTGGCCGATGAGGACGATCGTGTAGCCCTCGGAGGCGAACTTGAGCGCCTCGCGGTGGACCTTGGTCACGAGCGGGCAGGTCGCGTCGATCGTCCGCAGGTGGCGGCGCTCGGCGTCCGCGTGCACCGTCGGCGAGACGCCGTGGGCGGAGAAGACCGTGATCGCGCCCTCCGGGATCTCCCCCGAGAGCTCGTCGACGAAGATCGCCCCGCGGTCGCGCAGCTGCGCCACGACGTGCTTGTTGTGGACGATCTCCTTGCGCACGTACACGGGCGCGCCGTAGAGCTCGAGCGCCCGCTCGACGGTCTGCACCGCACGGTCGACGCCGGCGCAGTAGCCGCGCGGGGCGGCGAGCAGGAGCTTCTCGACGGCCATGGCCTGAGTGTAGGAGGGCCGGCCGCCGCGTCAGGCGCCCGCGCGGTCGAGCTCGCGGACGAGCTCCACGACGCTCTCCCCCGTCGCGTCGAGCGCGCGCACGTCGAGCTTGTCGGCGGTGTCCTGCCGCCCGTCGGCCCAGCGGTAGGTGAAGTCGATCAGGTCGATCGCCGGGATGCCGGCGCGCAGGAACGGCGTGTGGTCGTCGAGCACGGGCGTCCCCACGCCGTCACCGAAGACCGAGCCGACCCCGACGGTGCGCGCGGACTCCCGCAGCACCGCCCACAGCCCGGGATCGCTGGTGCCCTCGCGCGGGAGCCGCAGCCCCCGGTTGGCGATGTAGTCGAGCAGCACGAGCGCTGAGACCTCCCCGCCGTGCGCGGCGACGTAGGCCTTCGATCCGCGCAGGGCGTGGCGGTAGAACTCCGCGTTGTCGGCGGCCTTCGGCTCCTCCTCGCCGTCGAAGAGCACGAAGCGCAGCTCGCGCGCGCCCGCGGGACGCCGCACGCCGCGGAGCGCCCGCGCGATGCCGACGAGCGCCGCGGTCCCCGCCGCGGAGTCGTTGGCGCCGACGAAGCCCTTGGGGTGCGACTCGGTGTCGTAGTGGGCGCCGATGACCAGGGCGGGCAGGCGCCCGGGCAGCGTCCCGACGACGTTGCGCAGCCCGGCGCCGCGCCGCCCCACCGCGCCCGGCAGCGGCTCGAAGCGGCCGTTGGGCAACAGCCTGCGCAGCACACCGGCCACGCGCCTGAGCTGCGGCGAGCCCGCGGGGCGCTGGCCGTAGGCGATCTGGCGCTTGACGAGCCGCAGCGCCGCGGGGGCGTCGAAGCGATCGACGGTCGCGACCGGCAGCGCCGGGGCCATGGCGGCGCGGGCCTGGCGGGTGGCGCCCGGCAGCGCCGGGGGCGGGGCGGCGCGGGCCTGGCTCGCGCGCTCGGGCGGGGGGCCTCCGAAGCCCGGGAAGCCGTGGAGCACGAAGAACAGCAGGACGCCGAACAGCGCGAGCTGCGCCACGCCCGCGACGACCAGGACGCGCACGGAGAGCGCCGAGCGGGTGTCGTCCGCGTCAGTCGTTGGAGGTCACCGTCTCCAGCAGGGCGGCGAACTTCTCCCGCGCCTGCGCCCGCCGCGCCGGGAGGTGCTCGGTCGGCGGCGCGCCCTCCTCGGGCGCCGGGTGCCCGCGCAGGATCTGGCGGGCGACCGACTGGCGGTGCACCTCGTCGGGCCCGTCGTAGAGGCGGGCGCCGCGCGCGTAGCGGTACATCGCCTCCAGCGGGAGGTCGGTCGAGTACCCCAGCGAGCCGTGGAGCTGGAGCGCCCGGTCGACCACGTCGTGCATGACGCCGGCGCCGAAGAACTTGATCAGCGCGATCTCCTTCCGCGCGGCCGCGGCGCCCTGGGTGTCCATGACCCACGCGGCGTGCAGCGTCATCAGCCGCGCGGCGTGCATCTGCGCCGCGGAGTCCGCGATCCAGTTCTGCACGGTCTGCTTCTCCGCGAGGAGCGAGCCGTGGGCGTAGCGCGTCTGCGCGCGCTCGCAGAGCATGTCGAACGCGCGCGCGCTCACCCCGAGCCAGCGCATGCAGTGGTGGATGCGCCCGGGCCCGAGGCGGTGCTGGGCGATCAGGAAGCCCTCGCCCCGCCCGCCGAGCAGCGCCTCGGCTCCGAGCCGCACGCCGTCGTAGCGGATCTCCGCGTGGCCGCCGAGCTTGCCGGCCGCCCCGGCGCCGCCGGCGTCGCCCCCGGAGAAGCGCTGCTCGGGGTGCTCCATGGTGCCGACGTCGCGGACGATCGTCACCCCGGGCGCTTCGACCTCGACGAGGAACATCGAGGCGCGCTGGTGCGCGCGGGCGTCGGGGTCGGTGACCGCCATGACGATCAGGAAGTCGGCGATCGACGCGTTGGTGGAGAACCACTTGTGCCCGTCGAGGACCCAGCCGTCGCTGTCCTGCACCGCGCGCGTCGCCAGCAGCGTCGGGTCCGAGCCCGCGGTGTCCGGCTCGGTCATCGAGAACGCGGAGCGGCGGTCGCCGGCCAGGAGCGGGTGCAGGTAGCGCTCCTTCTGCTCGGCCGTTCCCGCCCGCGCGAGGATCTCCGCGTTGCCCGAGTCGGGGGCCTGGCAGCCGAACGCGTTCGGGGCGAACAGGCTCGAGCCGAGGAGCTCGTGCATCAGCCCGAGCTTGACCTGGCCGAAGCCCTGCCCGCCGAGCGCCGGCTCGAGGTGCGGCGCCCACAGCCCGCGCTCCTTGACGCGCGCGCGCAGCGGCGCGTAGATCCGCTCGACCTCGCGCTGGCTGAGCTCGGGGAAGATCGCCTCGAGCGGCCAGATCTCCTCGCGGACGAACGCGCGCATCCAGTCGAGGTGCTCGGCGAACTCGGGCTCGGTGGAGAAGTCCCAGGCCATCGCTCACACCTCCCGTCGTCCGAGGTCCCAGCCCACGTCCCAGAACGCCAGCTCGTGGCGCGAGCAGGTGACGAACGCCCGCTGCATCCTCGCCCGCAGCGCGGGGCCGGCGTCCGCGGCGAGGTCGTCGACCAGCGCGCGGCACCACGCGGCGAGCGCGGCGAACTCGGGCGCCGCGTACGCGTCGATCCACGCGTCGTAGTGTCGGTGGCCCGGCCGGCCGCGGGCCGCGAGGCGCTCCCCGACCTCGGCGTAGCCCCACATGCAGGGCAACAGCGCGGCGGCGAGCTCGGCGAAGTCGCCGAGGGCCGCAGTGCGCAGGAGGAAGTCGGTGTACGCGGCGGTGGCCGGGGCGGCCGCCTCGGCCTCCAGCGCGGCGGCGGGGATGCCGAGCTCCGCGGCCAGCGTGCGGTGCAGCTCCATCTCCTCGCCGAGGACGGCCTGGGTGAGGTCGGCGAAGCGGCGCATCGTCGCCAGGTCCGGCGCGCGGGCGGCGCCCAGGGCGAGCAGCCGCGCGTAGTCGACGAGGAAGAGGTGGTCCTGGCGGACCCAGTCGGCGAAGCGGTCGCCGCTCAGGGACCCGTCGCCGAGGCCGGTCACGAACGGGTGCGCGTGCTGCGCCTCCCACACGTCGGCGGCGGCCGCACGGAGCTCTGCGGAGAACATGCCCGCGGACCGTAGCGCTACGGTTCGCGCTCGCGAGTCAGAGGAGAGTTCGCATGGCCCAGCAGCACTTCGACCGCCTGAGCGCGATCGACGCCTCGTTCCTGCACCAGGAGGGCGCGAACTCGCACATGCACGTCGGCGCGGTGACGATCTTCGAGGGGCCGCCGCCGGGCTATGGGGAGTTCCTCGACTCGATCCGCGGGCGCCTGCACCTCGTCCCCCGCTACCGCCAGAAGCTGACGTTCCCGCGCTTTGAGACCGGCCGCCCGCTGTGGGTCGACGACCCCTCGTTCAACCTCGAGTTCCATGTGCGCCAGACCGCGCTGCCGCGCCCCGGGGCCGAGGGCCAGCTCATGCGGCTGGCCGCCCGGATCTTCTCCCAGCGCCTCGACCGCAGCAAGCCGCTGTGGGAGCTCTGGATGATCGAGGGCGTCGAGCCCGCCTCATCCGGCGACGCGCACCGCTTCGCGCTCATCTCGAAATCCCATCACGCGCTGATCGACGGCGTCTCGGGGATCGACCTGGCCACGGTGCTCTTCGACCTCTCCCCCGTCCCGCCGGAGACCGCGCACCCCGACGAGGCGTGGAACCCCGAGCCCGTCCCCAGCGCGGCCCAGGTGCTCGCCTCGGGCGCCGTCGGCGCGCTGCGGGCGGGCATCGGCGGCGCGACGCGCGCGCTCGGCGTCGTCGCGAGGCCGGCAACGGTGCTCGGGGAGCTGCGCGAGGCCGCGGAGGGCCTCGGCGAGATCGTCTGGGCGGGCATGAACCCGGCGCCCCCCACGCCGCTGAACGTGCCGATCGGACCGCACCGCCGCTTCGTCGGCGTGCGCTCCGAGCTGCGCGACTTCAAGCTCGTCAAGGACACGTTCGGCGGCACGGTCAACGACGTCCTGCTCACCGCCGTCTCGGGCTCGCTGCGCCAGTTCCTGCGCCTGCGCGGCATCCGCACCGAGGGCCTCGAGCTGCGCGCGCTCGTCCCCGTCTCGATCCGCGCCGAGCACGAGCACGGGCAGTTCGGCAACCGGATCGCGGCGATGCGCGGCCCGCTGCCGGTCTACGTCGAGGATCCGGTCGCCCGCCTGCGGACGGTGAAGGCGGCGATGGACGACCTCAAGGAGTCCAAGATGGCGATCGGCGCCGAGGCGCTCGCCAACGTCCAGAACTTCGCGCCGCCGACGGTGCTCGCCCAGGCCTCGCGGCTCAACTTCTCCACGCGCCTGTTCAACCTCATCGTCACCAACGTGCCCGGGCCGCAGTTCCCGCTCTACACGCGCGGCCGCGAGATGCAGGATGTCTTCCCCGTCGCGTTCCTGCCCGAGGACCACGCGCTCGCGATCGCGATCATGTCCTACAACGGCAAGGTGAACTTCGGGCTGCTCGGGGACTACGACGCGCTGGGGGACATCCAGGCGATCGCCGACGGCATCGAGCAGTCGCTCGCCGAGCTCGTCGCGCTGGCCAAGAAGCAGGGCGGCCGGGCCGACGACGCCGCCCGGGAGCGTCCGCTCACCCCGGCGTGAGCCGGATGCGGGCGTCGGGCCGCCGCGGCTCGGCCTCGCGGTTGCCCGCCCGGTCGGTCGCCACGGCCCAGAACGCGTAGCGCGGGCCCCGGCGGACCTTCAGGCGCAGCGTGCGCCGGGCCGTCCGCGCGATGCGCTTGGCTCTGCGGCCGTCGATCGAGCGCAGGACGTCGAAGGAGGCGATGCCGCTGGCCAGCACGCCGGCCGGCGCGCTGTCGACACCGACGAGGCGCAGCGTGAGCGTCGAGGTCCGCGGCTTGGAGACACGGACCTTGGTGGCCGGCGCGCGGCGGTCGATCAGCCGGGCGGCGTTGACGGCGGCCCCGGCGTCGAGGATGCCCCAGCCGAGGTCGGGCGCCCAGCCCGCGCCGGGCGCCCGCCGGGCGGTGGCCTTCAGCAGGCGGATGACGTCCGCGGCCTTGAGGTCCGGGTTCAACCGACGGACCATCGCGGCGGTCGCCGCGACGATGGGGCTGGCCATGGAGGTGCCCTGCACGTAGGCGTAGCGGCTGTCGCCACCAAACGTCGTGCGGCATTCGCAGGCCTTGACGGCCGGCGGGCCGGGATCGAGGCGCTCCAGCGCGACCTCCCCCGCGGGGAAGGTTCCGAGCAGCCCCTTCGGGCCGCGCCCGGCGTCGTAGGCGCCGTAGGCAGCGAGGGAGACCTGCGAGCCGAAGCCGGCGAAGCTCGCCTTGTGGTCGGCGAAGTTCGCGGCCGTGACGCTCAGCCCAATGCCCTGGGCGATGTCCGCGCCGGTGCCCGTCGGCTGCAGCTCGTCGGAGGGGTAGCCCTGCTGGTCGGTCGGCTGGTCGGCGGCAGCCGCTACGAGGATCACGTCGCGGTCGTAGGCGTAGCGGATCGCCGCGCGGACCACGGACGATGCGGGCACCTCGCCGTTCGTCCCGAAGGACATGTTGATCGCGTCGGCTCCGGCGTCGGTGGCCTGGACGATCGAGGCGGCGACGGAGCCGTCGGAGAGATCGCTCTTGTAGATGAGCAGCTTGCAGTCGTAGCCGGCTCCCGCGATCCCGATGCCGTTATTGGCCTCCGCGCAGGCCAAGGACGCGACGTGGGTGCCGTGCCCGTTGGCGTCGACGGTGGCCGGGCGGCTGCCGGCCGAGTCGTTGTCGAAGGCGCCGGCGATGCGGCCCGCGAACTCCGGGTGCCCGCCGTCGACGCCCGTGTCGATGACGGCGACGGTCGCGCCGCGCGCTTGCGGCACGTCCCAGGCGGCGAAGAGGCCCTGACGCTGCGCCCACCACTGGACGGGCGTCCCGGCCGGCGTGCCGGCGGCGGGCTCGGGCGTCGTGAGCGCCGGGTCGTTCGGGACGACGCGCAGCGTCGCGCGCTGCTCGGACTCGACCCGCTCGACGCCGGGTGCCGAGCGCAGCCGGGCGGCGAGGCGGGCGGGCGACTCGTCCGGCCCGGGCCGGACGACCACGACGCCGAGCTCGGGGATGACCGTTCCCGCGCGGACGTCGAGCCGCGCGGCCGTTCCCGTGACCGAGCGCTGCGTCGCAGACTGCGTCGCGGTGACCACTAGCCGCCCCGTCGGCGCGGCCGCGGCAGGCTCCGCCGCCGCGAGGAGCGTGGCGAGGACCGCCGCAAGCGTGAGGAGCGAGGGACGCATGTGCCGGTTCCAACCGCCGCGAGGCCCGAACGACGCGGCCGACAGCCACCGGAGGCTACCGCGCGGTCTCAGCCGAGCGACAGGTAGCCGATGACGTTGCTCTGCAGCACGTCGCGGTCGTAGCCGAGGACAAGACGGCGCCCGGCGCTGGTGGTCCCCGTGATGACGACGCGCGACCCGCCCTCGGACCAATACCCGACGCGACCGGCAGGAGCGGTCGCATCGGGGCCGTCGAGCGCCACGACGGTGGTCCTGCGGGCCACGGCTACGAGTTCGGACGGCGCGGGCCAGCGCAGCGAGGAGCGTGTCGCCGCCAAGCTCCCCGCCCGCTCGAGCACCGCCTGCATCCCGAAGGCGAGACGACGTTCCTCCTGGTAGCTGCGCCCTGCCGCCGTGCGGGACACCACCGCAACCTCCGCCTCGAGGTCCGTGTCGCTGCTGCCGCGCCGGTGCACGCTGCAGAAGTCGGCTCCGGCGACGACGGAGGCAGGCACGCGCAGCCGCCCTCGCCGGGCCGGAGCCCGCCGGACGTAGAGGACGTCCGATGCGACCGTGGGCCCCGTCAGGCCCATCCGTGTCGTCACGCAGGCCACCACGACCAGTCGTCCCGCCACGCCCGCGTAGCGCCGGGCCGAGGCGGGGGCGAACACGAAGCTCGCATGGTCAGGGCCCACGGCGAGGCGGACACCCCGGTCGGACCCCGCCACGGGCTCGGCATGTGCGGCGGCCGGCCATCCTGCCGCCACGGCGAGGCCGACGACCGATGCGGCGCGGCCTAGCACACGGAGAACGTGGCGCTCGAGATGACCGAGAGGTTCGCCGCCCGGTCGGCCGCGCGGGCGCGGACGACGTAGCGACCACGCGGCAGCGCCCGAGAGCCGACACGCCCGCTGAAAGCGATCCGCGCTGCGCCCGACGGGAGATCACGGGTCAGCAGGCCGACCCGCCTGACCCTCGTGGGCCCCGGCCTGCGGGCTGGTCGCGGGCACCGCAACGGCCCCCCGCGCAGGGTCTTCAGCCGCGAGAGGGTCAGCTGCACGCGGGCGGGCTCGGACAGCGAGAAGGTGATCAGCGCGGTAGGCGACGGGAAGCGGACGGCGCGGAACGCGCTCGGCGCCGAACCCACCCGGAGCGGGCTCGGCGCGACGCGCAGCCCGGTGAGAACCGGCGCGACGTCGTCGACCGGCGGCGCGGGCGGGGGCGACGGGGTCGGAGCAGGCGCCGAGGCCGGTGCCGGGGCGGCGGGCTCGGGCGGCGCTGGGGCCGGCGCGGTGGGGGCCGGGGCCCCGGGCACGGGATCCGCCACGACGGACAGGTCGGAGTAGCGGAGGATCTCCGTGCCCACTCCGAAGGGATCCGGGTCCGTCTGCCACAGGCCGAGCGCCCCGGCGCTTCGTCCGATCAGCTGTGGCACCGCGGGTGGCGGTGCGCCCCCGGCGAGCTGCGTCGTCGCGGCGCCGAGGACGCCGGCGACCGGCCCGCCCGTGATGAGCGCGGCGGGCTGGCCCGCCGCGACGTCCGCGGCGACGTCGAAGGCCGGCACGCCGTCGGCGGCGACGGACACGGCACCGTCCGGCCCGACACCGCGGAGCGCGAGCGTCGCGGCGTTGACGATCCACGCGAGCGCCCCCAGACCATCGTCCGCCAACCCCACGCGGACCGCGGCCGCTTCCGGCTCGCTGTCGTCAGGGCGTGCCACAGCGCCGCCCGGGACGTCCGTTGCGGGCGCGAGGCCGGCGGCGACGCTGCCGCGGCTGCGCATGACGGTGAACGCAGTGCGGTCCGTCGGGCGATCTGGGTCGTCGCGGTCGTCGGCCTCGTCACGCGCGAGGCCCAGCAACGCGGCGCCGTCCGGTGCGACCGCGAGGTCCAGGTTCGCGTAGAGCTGGCCGCGCTCCGTCGAGGTGTCGGCGTCGTCGACGTCGATGGTCGTCCGCTCCACGGGATCGGTCAGCGCGAAGGCCACGGGTGCTGCGAGCGCGCCGCGAACGCCGCGCACGACCCGCGTCGACGTCGTGGTCCTCGCCCCGGCCGAGGACGACTCCGTGGACATCGTCGTGACCCACGCCGCAAGCAGCAGCCCACCCGCGGTCCCGGCCACGAGATCTGCCGCGTCCCCGTCTTCGACACGCGACAACGGGACGCGCGGACCGATCGTCCGCCCTGGCGCGAGGGCCGCCCCGTAGGCGCGCCGCACGTCGTCTCCGTCCGCGGCGGTCCCCCGGTCATCGACCGCCGTCCAGAGCAGAAAGCCGCCGGCGCCCGGGGCAGCAGCGACGGTCACGTCGCGGACGGCGCTCCCGGCCGCGGCTGCGCTCAGGCCTACGCGGGCGGGCTCGCCGCCCGCCACCCCCGTGGCGATGACGTCGATCCCGCGGGCGTCGCCCGTCGCCCGTGTCGGCCACGCCCCGAGCAAGGCGCCGTCGGAAGCGACGGACAGGGAGGGATCGACGGCCGCGACCGTGGAGCCGCCGGACACCCCGACGGTCGCGAAGCCGCCCGTCCCGGCGCGTCGGCTGAGCAGCACCGGGACGGGACCGTCGCCCTCTGCGTCGGAAGGCCGGGTGAAGAGCGCGGCGGCCGAGCCGTCCCCCGTGCCGTCCACAACGGGTGTGGCGGCACCGGCACTGCCTGGCACATCGACCGGCGGGGACCAGCTCGACGCGCCCCAGGCGCCGGCAGGGGCCAGCCCGGCGGCAGTCAGCGCCAGGGCCGCGGCGACCGCGCCGGGTCGGACTGCGAAGCGGGCGCGTTGGGGTCCTGCGGACGTCGTCATCGCCAGGTTATGTAGCAGGAGCAGCGGGGTACGGCATCGGAGCGCGCCGTGATCGAGTGGCGATCACGATCCGGCTGGCCTTACGAGGAGAACGCATGACGAACCGAACGATCCTGACCCTCGCGTGCACGGTGCTCGTCACCACGGCGATGCCCGCGGCTGCCCAGGCGCAGCAGGGCGACCCGAGCGGGTCCCAGGAGGCCTACCCCCCGTCCTACTTCAAGGACCGCAAGCCCGAGGTGGTGGCGCCGCGCAGCGGGCGCGCGACGCCGCGCGCCGTGCTCGACGGCAAGTGGGGCTGGGTGCACATCACGCGCAAGTGGTCCGATCGGACCGCGAAGCAGAAGTCGCGTCAGCTGCGTGACACCGCCGCGGTCGCCGCAGCCATCAGCGGGGTGCTGGGCCTCGTGCCGGGGGCGAACGTCACCGTTGCCGCCGTCGGCATCGTGCAGGCCTACGGGACGAACGCGCTCGCCAACCGGGTCAGCGACGCCCGAGAGGACGCCAAGGGCCGCGGGGTGCGCTTCGACGCGGGACTCTGGTGCTACAACGTCCCCGTCCTACCCGATCCATGCCGGCCTCGCCTGGTGATCAAGCCGCGATGACGTTCGAGCGATGACGGGCTCCACCGCCGACAAGCAAGCCTTGGGCGTCCACGCCATGGGTCTGCTTGCCCTCGCGGCGATCATCGTCGTCACCGCCGTCACGACGGGCGATGTCGTCGTGGTTCTGCTGGTCGCCTTCGCCGCCGTCGTGGCGGGCCGGGCGTGGAACGCGAAGCTGCAGCGACGAATCGGGCCCGAGGCGATGGACGGGGTCGAACGGCGCTACGGCCGCGGGGCGAACATCGCCGCCGTGGCCCTCGCCCTGCTCACCGTCGTCGTCGCGGGCGCGATCGTCCTGGGCTAGTAGCCCAGCGCGAACTTCGCGTCCTCGGACATGCGCTCCGGGGTCCACGGCGGCACGAAGGTCGCGGCGACGCTGACGTTGTCGACGCCCTCGAGCTCGGAGACGAACTCGTCGATCTGCTCCTCGACCTGCGGCCCGATCGGGCAGCCCTGCGAGGTGAGGGTGTAGGTGACGTGAACCTCCGCGCCGTCGACGGCGATCTCGTAGATCAGGCCGAGCTCGACGAAGTCGAGTCCCAGCTCGGGGTCGATCACGTTCGTCAGGGCGGCTTCGACATCGTCCACGGTGGCCATGGGCCGAGTGTAGCCCGAAGGTTTCTCGCGCCCCGGGGCGCGATGCGGGTAGGTTCGGACCATCGTCGCGTTCGAGGACAGTCCGCCGGTGCTCCGTGTGACCGGGGACGAGGACCGCACCACCCAGAGCCGCCGGCGGCGCGCGATGTCCCGAGCGCTCGCGGTCAAGACGGACCTGCTCGTCGACCTCTCCGGCCTCTCGTTCGCCGACACCTCGGTGATGCTCGACCTGGCGCTCGTCGCCCGCCGCCTGCGCCACGCGGGCCGCCGGATGCTCGTGCGCGGCGCCGCGCCGCAGATCGCCACGCTCATCGAGCTCGTGGGCCTGCACCGCATGCCCGGCGTCACCGTCGAGTTCGCCTAGCGCCCGCGCGCCAGCTTCGGCGCCCCGGGGCGGGAGCGTCGGCTCGGCGGCGACGGCCTGCACCGACGAGGCGGAGCGCACCGCGCGCCGCCTGCGGGGCGTGCTCGCGTCCGCCCGATCGGCGCCGGCAGCGACCGCGTAGGCTGAGACGCAGTGCCCCTGCTCGTCCTGCTCTTCATCGTCGCGCCGATCATCGAGCTGTTCGTGATCATCCAGGTGGGCGGCGCGATCGGCGTGCTGCCGACGATCGGCCTGCTCGTCGCCGACTCGATCCTCGGCTCGATGCTCATGCGCTCGCAGGGCCGCGCGGCGTGGCGGAGCTTCCAGGCGGCGACGGCCGCCGGGCAGGTGCCGGCGCGCGAGGTGCTCGACGGCGGCCTGGTCATCTTCGGCGGGGCGCTGCTGCTCACGCCGGGGTTCGTGACCGACGTGCTGGGGCTGGCGCTCCTGCTCCCGCCGACCCGGGCGATCGTGCGGCGCATGCTCGTCGGCGGCGTGGCCAAGCGGATGATGGGTCCCGACGGGCTGGCGGCCGGCCCGGCGTTCGGCTTCGCCTCGCGGCCCGGCGACTCGCGGCCGGGCGCGACGGGCGCGACGCGCCGCGGGCGCGGCGATGCCTCCGGCCGCCCGGGCGACGACGTGGTCGACGGCACCGCCCACGACGTCGACGCTCGCCGGCTGCCGTGAGCGTCACCCGCGCCGACGAGGCGCCACGAGCGAGCACCGGCCCCGGGTTCGGCGACACGATCACCTACGCTTTCGGCGACCTCGACGCGCAGCTCTTCGGCCTCGCGCGCGTGGGACTCTCCCCCGGCGAGGACGGCGCGACGCAGGCCAGCGGCCTCGCGATCCTCTTCGCCGGCTTCGAGCCCGTCACGGTGCGCGCCGCGGGCGGACTGGCCGCCGATCCCGCCGCCGGCTGGGACGCCGTCGACGCCGCGGGGGTGCAGACCGTGACGCGCTCCCCGCTCGAGGCGTGGGACGTGTCGTTCACCAGCGACGACGGGCACAGCGGCTTCCGGCTGCGCTTCGAGGCGCTCTCCCCCGCCGGCGCGCTCGGCGCCGAGGCGCCGGCCGCCGTCGCCGGCGGCTTGGAGGGCTACGAGCAGCTCTGCCGCGCGACGGGCGTCGCGACCGTCGACGGGGAGGAGCGCGCGGTGAGCTGCCTCGGGCAGCGCGGCCACGCGTGGGGCGCACCGGACTGGGAGCGCGTCGCGCTCGCCCGCACCGTCTCGGCCTGGCTGCACGAGGACCTCGCGGTGACGGTCACGGCGGTCCGGCCCGTCAAGGCGAAGTCGCACGCCGACGAGGCGCTCGGCGCCTCGCTGTTCACGACCCTCGACGAGGACGGGACCGTCGCCGCCGTCGCGGTTCCCGAGGTCCGCCTCTCCACGACCAGTGACGCCGAGGGCCGCCAGCGCCGGGCGGGCATCGAGCTCTTCCTCGACGAGGAGGACGCCGGTCACCGCGCCGCCGGCGAGGTGCTCTGCGGCACCTCGCTCGACCTCGGGCGCCTGCGGCTGGACTGCGCGTTCTTCCTGTGGCGCATGGGTGGCCTGACGGGAGTCGGACGCTACGACGTGCTGCGCCGCGCAGCGTGAGCGACGGGCCGATCACGACGATCGTCGCCGACGTCGGCGGTGTGCTGACCACGCCACTGGCGTCCGCGTTCGGTGCGGTGCAGGAGCACCTGGGGCTGCCGTCCGCGGCGCTCGGCCGGGCCATGGCCGCCGTCGCGGCGGCGCGCGGCGCCCATCCACTGCACGAGCTCGAGCTCGGGGAGCTGCCCGAGGCGGAGTTCTTCGCTCTGCTCGGGGAGCGGCTGACGGCGGAGCTCGGGCGCGAGATCGTCCTGCGCGACTTCGCGGAGCGGTATTGGGCCGCGCTGGCGCCCAACGCCGAGCTCATCGAGCACCTGCGCGCCGTGCGGCGCCGCGGCTACCGGATGGGCCTGCTGACGAACAACGTCCGCGAGTGGGAGCACCGGTGGCGCGGGATGCTGCCGATCGAGGAGCTGTTCGACGACGTCGTCGACTCCGCCCACGTCGGGCTGCGCAAGCCCGACCCGGCGATCTACGCGCTGACCGCCGAGCGCCTCGGCGTCCCCGGAACACAGATCGCGTTCCTCGACGACGTCGAGCCGAACTGCGCCGCCGCACGCGCGGCGGGCTGGACGGCGGTGCGCTTCGAGGGCACCGCGCAGGCGATCGCCGCGCTCGACGCGGTGCTCGGCGCCCGCGGCGCCCCTCCGGGCGTGGCCGCGGCAGCGACCGGGTAAGTCGCACGCCATGGGACTGCTCACCTACCTCATCCTGCTCGCGCTCTCCGGCCTGATCGTGGGCGCCCTCGCGCGCCTGGCGCTGCCCGGCCGGGACCCGATGACGATCCCGCAGACGATCGGCCTCGGCATCGTGGGCAGCTTCATCGCGGGGCTCGTCGTCTACGCGGTCACCGGAGGCACGAGCTCGGCGGGCATCGTCCTCTCCGTCCTCGTCACGACCGCGCTGGTCTACTTCGTGCGCCGTCGCCGCGGCGGCTCGCTGACCGACCCGGGGTACGCCGGCCGCCGCTGAGCGGATGGGTCGACGGCCGCGGCGCGCCAGCCTAGTTGTCGCAGCCCAGGCGATCCCAGAGGTAGAGCTCGAGGCACTCCTTCGCGAGCTCGCGCGAGCGCTCCGGGGAGAGGCGCGGCAGGACGGTCTCGAGCGCCTGCTCCTCGGCCACGCCCGCGTCGAAGGCCTCCTCGCCGCGGAAGCCGGCGGCGATCTTCAGCGCCTCGCGCTTGTTCTCGCCGAGGGTGGGGAAGACGCCGACCAGGAAGTCGCGGTTGGCGATGGGCTGGCCGACCTCGAGGGAGGCGTGCCACGCCGCGAGCATCGACAGGTCGTGCTCGTCGAGGTCGGCGATCGCCTTGGCGTAGTGCGTGTTGAGCTCGTGTTCCGGGATCTCGTCGACCCACGCGCGCACGAGCTCACCGACGAGCTGGCGGCGCGCCTCGCGGCCCACGGACTCGGCGATGACCCGGATTGCGTCTTGGGGTTCGATGAAGCAGAGAGGCATCGCTTCTCCCGGAGGAGGGGCAGGGACGCGACGAACCGTACGGACGGCCTCGGACGTCTCGGCCGCGGTCGATCACGGGGCGAACTCCGAGACCTCAGATGCCGGTACCGCGCGACGAACGCGCGTGGCCACGGCCGCCGTCCGCTCGAAGTCCCCGGCAGTCGCCGTGCCGGGCGACGTCCCCGAGCCACGTCCCGCCGCGGGAGCGGGGGCCGCGCCCGGGGAACGCGCTGCCGTGGGGCCACGCGTCGCCGCGGCGGTCGGCGGTCCCGATACCCGGCCGGCGCGCGCGGCGGAGGCCATCACGGCGCGAGGGCGCCGCGGCGGGGTGGCGGGCGTACGCGCCGCCCCTCCCCCGCCCGGTAGGTCGAGAGCGAACTCGCGGGCCGCCGGCGATCCGGCGCGGGCGGAGGCACCGCCCCCGCGATCCCCCCGCCGCGCCGCCGCCTCGGCGGGGCGCGCCGCGGCTCGGGCCGCGAAC